>NZ_FNSR01000001.1:1236305-1854457 GCF_900104845.1 Paraburkholderia caballeronis
CCAGTGCGCAACCGGTTCCGCGAGCGCGAGCCGTTGCGAGACCAGTGCGACCAGGTTCGTCAGTGCGGTGTCGTCGCCGTCGGCCTCGGCTGGCGCCGTCTGGAGTGCGGCCAGAAGCGCGGCACAGCACAGCGCGCCGGCGCGAAGAAGAGCTTTCATTGGAGCGGAGAGGGGCATTCAGGGAGAGAACGAAAGGCGAAGGATACCGCGTGTCGGTCGCTTCGTTTCTTCGTTTGAATTACTGCCAGACGTGCGCATCGGCTCGCGACAGCCAATCAGTGAGGCAACCGTACCGTGCCGCAAGCCACAACCGCGTTCAGGCGGGCTGCACGCAACAACACGGCGGTGCGCATCCCGCACGCCGTCCCCGTATTTACAACCCCGTTACTTCTGTTCGTGCGCCTTGCGTTGTTCGTCCAGAAACGCGCGGACGTGCGCCGGCAGTTCGTCGCCGAGAAACTCGACGGCCACCGGTTCCTTATCCGGGCTGAACACCTGGTCCGGGGTCGGAATCCTTGGTGGTTTGGCGTCCATGATCTTTCTCCTAAGTGAGTCGATTATCCGACTCCGTTATCCCGTAGCGCCAGTGCCCGTGACGGTAACGGTGCTTTTCAGCGCCGGCTGTTGCTTCGACCGCACATCGTCATATAGACGTTGCCGGTCGCGCATATAATCGGCTGGTTGCGTAGTGGGCCGCGCAATGCCCGGCGAATCGCCGGCGCGCGTCGCGGTGAAGGCAAATTTCATTCCGCACCGCCGCATTCTTTCCCGATCAATGCCTGCTGGGTATCGTGTGCATGCCGATACCGCGTCGACCGTCACTCCATTTCCGCTTAACGGGCATTCCCGCGTCTGCGTTGACGAAGCGATGCGGCGCAATGTCATGCGCGCGTCGCCATTGCAGCGACGCTTTTATTTCACGGGTTAATTAGTTGCGCTGCGAGGCGTGGGATAGCGAAAGAGAAAAGCCCAGCCACGAAGGCTGGGCTCGACATTCGGGCTGCGTCGCCTCATCGGCGATAACGCACTTCTGCGCGTATCCGCTGTAATGGTTACAACCCGAAGAGTCTCGCCGCGTTGTCGAAAAAGAGCCGTTCGAGCAGCGAGTCCCGAAAGCCCGCCGCTGCGAAGTCGTCGATGCTCTGCGTGATCGGCCGGAACGGATACGACGAGCCGAACAGCAACTGGTCGCCGAGAAAACCGTTGGCCGCCTCGACATACGCGGCGCTGCCCGCGACGAACAGATACATGTCCGGCACCAGGTACACGTTCGGATAACGGAACGCGAGCCCCAGCGCCTGCTGCACGTTCGGCCAGAAGCCGTGATAGCAGATGATCGGAAGCCGCGGAAACGCGCGCGCCACCGCAGCCACCGGCGCGGGATCGTTGAAGCGCGGATCGGGTGTCGTCGGTCCGGTCATCAGACAGACCGGCACGCCAAGCTCATTGCATCGTTCATAGATCGGCCAACAGGCCGGATCGTCCGCGAAGCGCGCGGGTTTCCCGAAGCCCGGTTCGAGATCAATGCCGGCAAGCCCGAGCGTATTCACCGCGCGTTCGACTTCGGCCAGCGCCTGCTGCTCGCCCAGCAGCACGGGATCCACCGCGCCGATGCCGATCAGCTCGTCGTGCCCGATCACGATCCGGTGAATCAGATCGTTCGGCAGATGCTGATCCGGCGTATGCCGGCCGACTACCACCGCGCGATGCAGGCCCGCCGCGCGGACCGCGTCGAGAAACCCCTGCGGCGTGCGCGACGCCGCGTAATGCTCGTCGTCGCCGCGCGTGCCGACGCGCCGGTTCAGCCAGCGCGCCGTTTCGTTCTCGACGCTGCCCGGCGTCGCCCCGAAGAAGTCATGCAGATAAGCCGGGCGGCAGCGCATGTCGATGACTTTCACGCCGGCTCCGTCTCGCGCGCGCGTTCGTCCGGCGACTGGATCGAGCCTCCGTCGAACGCGCCGCCGGTCTGCGCGCGATTGCCCGACGTCACCGGCCGCTTGCCCGGCAGCAGCGGGAACACGAGTTCGGCGAAGCGGATCGACTCTTCGAGGTGCGGATAACCAGACAGCACGAAGCTGTCCGCGCCGGCGTCCACGTATTCCTGCAATCGCGCGGCCACCGTCTGCGGATCGCCGACCAGCGCCGTTCCCGCGCCGCCGCGCACGAGCCCGATCCCGGCCCACAGGTTCGGGCTGATTTCGAGCTTGTCGCGCCGGCCGCCATGCAGTTCGGCCATCCGCCGCTGACCGATCGAGTCCATTTGCGCGTAGTGCTCCTGTGCGCGGCGGATATCGTCGTCGTCCAGTTTGCTGATCAGCCGGTCCGCCGCTGCCCACGCTTCGTCGGCCGTCTCGCGGACGATCACGTGCAGCCGCACGCCGAGTTTGAGCTTGCGGCCGCGCTGCTGCGCGCGCCGCTGCACGTCCGCGAACTTTTCGGCGACGGCGGCCGGCGGCTCGCCCCACGTCAGATACGCATCGACGTGTTCCGCCGCGAGTTCGTGCGCGGCCGGCGACGAGCCGCCGAAGTACAGCGGCGGATGCGGCCGCTGCACCGGCGCGAAGTAGTTGCGCGCGTGCTGCACGTGGACGTGGTCGCCGTCGAAGTCCACGGTCTTGCCGGCGAGCAGGTCGCGCCACACGCTGAGGAATTCGCCGGCCGCCGCATAACGTTCGTCGTGGTCGAGAAAGATGCCGTCGGCTGCGAGTTCCGCCGCGTCGCCGCCCGGCACGACGTTCAGCAGCAGCCGGCCGTTCAGCGCCTGGTCGAGCGTCGCCGCCTGGCGCGCGCTGACCGTCGGGCCGCTCAGCGCCGTGCGCAGCGCGACGAGCAGCTTGATGCGCTTCGTCACCGGCACGAGGCTCGCGGCGGTGACCCACGGGTCGAGGCAACTGCTGCCGGTGGGAATCAGCAGGCCGTCGTAGCCGAGTTCTTCCGCGGTGATCGCGATCTGCCGCATGTAGGCGTTGGTCGGCGCGCGGCCGGAATCGGACTTGCCGAGATAACGCGTGTCGCCCGACGTCGGCAGAAACCAGAAGATATCGAGGCTCATCAATGCTCCATAAAACGTGAACGGAAGGCGGGGGCCGGGCGGGCGGATCGCGCGAGGGGTGTGTCGTCGGCGCGGTCCGGGGCGGCCGGGTATCGGGCCTGGGCCTGGGCTTGGGCTTCGATTGGAGCAGCGTCGCCGGGCCCGCCCAACCATCGAATCGGAAATTGCTTGGATGCGTTTGCGGATTAGTCCGCCGGCATTGGCTTGCGCGGAAATCGGGGGTGTCGGGTTCGTTGACGTGTATCAATTGCGATCGGTGTCGCCGATACGTGGGCCTCGCGCCTGCATCCCGGTTCGTTGCCAACGCGCGATTAGTTTGGTCGCAACGCCAAAGACGCGGCCCGGCGACTAATGGAAAACGCCAATGACATTCCGTGCCGCTCGGTGGAAACCCTGAAACCCGCGGCACCGATAGTTGTTCTGACGAGTCGTGAGAAAGCCTCAGCGCAAATCAAAAGAAATGACTCGGCTTGAATGGAGTTTGCGCAGTAATCCGGTTTGCATTGCGGACGGAAGAAAACGACCCTGCCCGTGCGCACCGGTCGGGCAGGATTTTTTCCACCGTGGATTTCGCGCGCGCATCGAAAGAAAGATTTTTTGCGCGAACGCGCGCCGCTACCATAGCCGGAATATTGACGGAAGGCTTGCACGCACGCGCACGCAAAGGCACGATCTGCGGCCTGACCATCGACCTACCTCTTCGATACAAGTCTTGACCCGGGTGACGGAGCGACGCGCATGAGCAGCCTCATAGAAGAACTATTGCGGGGTTACGCCGATCTGCGGCGCTATCTGGCGCGGGAGTTGAACGCGGACGATGCCGCCGACATCGCACAGTCGTCGTTCGAGCAGGCGCTGACCTACACCCGGCAGCACGACGTGCAGTCGCCGGCCGGCCTCGTGTTCAGCATCTCGCGGAACCTGCAGATCGACGCCGCGCGTCGCCGGCGGAGCCTGCCGCAGCTATCGGTCGAAGACGCCGGCATCGAAGTCGATCAGATCGGCGCGTCGGACGTGACGCCGGAGCGCGAGTACGCGGGCCGCCAGCGGCTGGAGCGGCTGATCCAGGCGATCGACGGGCTCGCGCCGCGCTGCCGCGAGGCGTTCGTGCTGTGCAAGTTCCACGGCCTGTCGTACGAGGAGGCGGCCGAGGAAATGGGCATCAGCGCGACGGTCGTGAAGAAGTATCTGGTCCAGGCGCTGAAGGATTGTCGCAGTGTGCTGCTGTAACATGTGGGGTCCGAGCGCCGCTCGTTTTCCGGTTGCATGAGATGCCGCTGACCCAGGCAGAAATGGATGAAGCCGACGACCTTTTCGTATCGCTCGCATTCGGCAGCGGTCACGAAAAGGCGCAGGCCCGTTCTGCGCTGGAACAGTGGGCCGGGCAGGACCCGGCCCGGCTGCAGTATCTCGCGACCCACGAAGCGGTCGATCGCGAGGTCGATTCGCACTCGGCCGACCTGCGCAGGCAGTACGTGCGTCACGTCGAGGCCGTGGCGCAGCCGTCGGGGACGATGGCCGGACGGCGCGCGGCGACCTGGGGTGCATCCGCCGTCGTGCTTGGCGCGCTCGTCACCGCGGCGTGGGTCGTCAATCCGGTGCTGTCGTCGCAATCCTTTTCGTCCGCGATCGGCGAGCAGGCCGACGTCGAACTCGATGACGGCAGCCGGGTGCTGCTGAACACCGATACCGCCGGCGTGTTCGAGAACCGGTTGCGGTCTCGCGAAGTGCGGCTGCAACACGGCGAGGCGCTGTTCTCGGTCGTGCATGGGCGGCTGCGGCCGTTCGCGGTGCTGGCCGGCGACGCGAGCGTGCGCGACATCGGCACGCGTTTCTCGGTGCGCACCGTACCGGCCGGCGTGGTCGTCGCGGTGCTCGAAGGACGCGTCGAGCTTGCGCTCGCCGGCGCCGCCGCGCCGGTCACGCTGGACGCGAACCAGGCGGCCAGGACCGACGGCACGCAGATCGTCGCGATACCCGGCAGCCAGCCGGTCGAGGCGCTCGTCAGCTGGAAGGACCGGCGGCTGCAGTTCGACGGCACGCCGCTCGCGGACGTCGTCCGCGAACTGCAGCGCTACCGGAAAACGACGATCGTGCTCGCGGATGCGAACGCCGCGGCATATCGCGTGACCGGCGGCTTTTCGAGCGTCGATCCCGATCTGCTGCTGAAGACGCTGCCGGGCGTCGTCCCCGTCACGGTCCGGTTCCAGCAGGACGGCACGGCCGTCATCGCGTCCCGCCGCTAGGCGATTCGTTTTTCTCACCCTGCCGGGCAACCCGCCGTCAGGGTGCCGCCGTCCCCGCTCTCCCGCCGATATAAAGATTCGATGGCGTCGGCCTATCCGATAAGAATATTTTCGCCGTAGCCCCTGGTCCGATTGCCGCCGCCGTTCGCCTTTATCTACCGAGCGAGCCGATGTGCAATGAATGCATCGGCGTGACGAAAACACAACGACAGAGGCAGGGGAGCGATGCGGCAGCCTGAAAGAACCACGGCGGAATGGATCCGCGCCTGTTCATTGGTAGTAATCCTAATAACGTCGAGCGTGCCGGCTTTCGCGCAGTCCGCGATCGAGCTGCCGGCGCAGCCGCTCGCCAATGCGCTGTCGCAACTGGCGCGCAATGCGGGCGTCAACATCCTCGCGCCCGACAGCCTGGTCGCCGGCCGCGATGCGTCGGCGCTGTCCGGGCGGATGACGGTGCGCGACGCGCTCGAACGGCTGCTGCGCGGCACCGGCCTGCAGGTCGAGCAGCGCGACGACAAGACCTATGTGATCGTCGCGCCGCAATCGTCCGCGCCGAAGAAGCCGGCGCCCAAAGCGGACGCCGTGCTGCCGACGATCACCGTGAGCGGCAGCGCGTTCGCGGAGGAGCGCGGGTTCGTCGCCAGCTCGACGACCACAGCGACGCGCACCGACACGCCGATCGCGCTGACCGCGCAGTCGATCCAGGTGGTCACGCAGGATCAATTGCGCAGCCAGCAGACGCAGTCGGTCACGGACGCGCTCAACATGGTGAGCGGCGTCACCGCGAAGAACTCCGGCAGCGGCTCGCCGTCCGTGCAGGTTCGCGGGTTCAACGCGCCGACGATGGTCAACGGCTCGCGCGACACCGGCTCCAGCAACTCGCTGAACACGCCGATGGCCGGCATCGACCGGATCGAGGTGCTGAAGGGCGCCGATTCGATCCTGTCCGGGCAGATGAATCCCGGCGGCGTCGTGAACGTGACGCTGAAGGAGCCGACCGCCGAGCCCGTGCGCGAACTGACCGTGCAGACCGGCTCGTATGGCCAGATGCTCGGCGCGATCGATCTCGGCGGACCGCTGACGCAGGACCGCAGCCTCACGTACCGCTTCGTGCTGTCCGGCGAGCGGACCAGCAGCAGCTTCGGCGACTACGGCGGCAGCAAGAACCTGTACGTCGCGCCGTCGATCGGCTGGAAGTCGGGCGGCACCGAGGTCGTCGTCGGCTACCGGCATCAGGTGCAGGACCAGCCAGCGGTGCCGGTCACGATGCTCGACATGAACGGCCCGACGTCGCTGACGGGGCGGCCCACGCCGCTCGCGAATACGCTGCTCCAGTCGGATGCGCTGTCGGTCAGGTTCACGCAGAAGCTGGGGACGCTCTTCCAGTTCGAGAGCAAGTCGCAGTATCAGTCGTCGAGCCAGAAGGTCGATCACTTCTTCGCGCCGATCGGCAGCATGGGGGATTCGCTGCTCTATGCGGTGAGCGCCGGCGAGCAACGCTCGTTCGGTTTCGACACCGACAATCACATGCAGGCGAAATTCTCGATCGGGCCGGTGAAGCAGACGCTGCTGGCGGGTTTCGACTACAGCGAATACTGGACGGACTCGAACCAGTTCAGCAGCATCGCGTTCGCGCCGTTCCCGACGCCCGTCCTGCCGATCGACGTCGACGGCCGGCAATACACCGATTACCTGAAGCAGTACGCGACCAACGCCTATTTGCAGGATCAACTGACGTGGGGGCGGCTGCACGTGCTCGCCAGCATCGCGCGCGGCACCGCGTGGGGGACGAACGTCGCGTCCGTTTCCGCCTGGTCGCCGAACTTCGGCGTGCTGTACGAGCTGACCGACAACGTGTCCATCTATGCGAACGCGCTGCGCAGCTTCACGCCGCAGATCGGCCAGCAACTGCTGGGCGGCGGCACGCCGCCGCCGACGATGGGACGCTCCGTCGAAGCCGGCTTCAAGTTCAACTTTCTCGACGACCGCCTGAACATGACCGTCGCCGCGTTTCGCAGCGCCGTGTCGAACCAGTTGATCTCGATCCCCGGCTCGACGTTCTACACGCTCGGCGGCGGCCAGGTGACGCGCGGCATCGAGGCGAGCGTGACCGGGCGCGTGATGCCGGGGCTGAACGTCGCCGTGAACTACACCTATAGCGCGGAGCAGCAGACGTCGGACGGCACGAGCCTCACGCCGCGCCACAGCGGCAGCCTGTGGGCCACGTATGACCTGCAAGGCGAGCAATGGCACGGCTGGGGGGCGGGCGTCGGCCTCCAGGCGCGCAGCCGTTACCAGATCGGCGGCTTCGGTTACCCGATCCCCGGCCAGATGCAGACCGACATGACGCTTTACTACAAGGCGAAGCAATGGTCGGCCACGCTCGGCGTGAAGAACCTGTTCGACCGCGTGCTGTACCAGAGCCAGGCGTTCGGCGCATACGTCGGATTGCAGACGGAGCGGGTGTTCTACCTGACCGGCCGCTACAACTTCTAGGAATCGCCGATGGACGTCTCGTTACCCGCGCTTCATGCCCGCGCTTCCGGCCCGCTCCGCACGGACCGGTGGGCCCGAGCGGTCGCCGTCACCGCCGCCGTGCTGCTTCACGTCGGCGCGTTGGTGGCCTGCCTGAACGTGTACACGCGGATCGGCCAGCGCAGCGCCGCCGCGCCGGGTTCCGGCCTGCGCGTGACGCTGGTGGCGGCGACGCCCGCACCGCCCGCGCCCGTGACGCCGCCCGCCCCGCAGCCCGTGAAGCGGACCCCGCCGCCGCGCCGCGCGCCGGTGCTCGCGACGCGCAGCCCGAGTCCCCGCACGGTGGCCGCGCCCGCGCCGGAACCCGAGGTCGCGCCGCCGTCGCCGGTTCCGGTCGCGGCTACGCCGCCGCAGCCGTCGGCTCCCGCGCAGCCGGCCGCCGCCGCGCCGCAGCCGCCGTCGCTCGCGCTGCCGGGCGCGGACAGCATCAAGGACGTCGGCCGCGTGTCGTGCGACATCCCGAGGCCGGTTTATCCGCCGCGCGCCAGGCGCCTCGGTCACGAAGGCAGCGTCGTGCTGCGCGTGACGATCGATCCGGCCGGCCGGATCACGCAGGCCGACGTGAGCCGCGGCAGCGGCTTCGACGAACTCGACGCCGCCGCGCAGCGCGCGATCGTCGCCGGCCGCTGCGAACCTTACGTGGACAACGGCGCCGCAATCGCCGTCCACGCGCTGCAACAGCTCGACTTCCGTCTGGATGACTGAGCTTCTTCTTGATGATCGAGGAAATGCCATGAATGTCGGTATCTGGGAAATGTGGGACCGCGGCGATGTGATCTCCCACGGGATCGCGGTGGTGCTGATCGTGATGTCGATCGCGTCGTGGGCCGTGCTGCTCTACAAGGTCGCGCAACTGCTGCGGATGAAGGCGCAGGGCGCGCTCGTCGCGCGGCGCTTCTGGAAGGCGGAATCGCTGGAGGACGGCGCGGCGCAGCTCGGCAAGCCGAGCGAGGGCAATCCGTACCAGCGGCTCGTCGAGGCCGCGCGCGAGGCGCGCAAGCGTCACGACGATGCGTCGCTGCAGGAGGCGCTGTCGCCGGACGAATGGCTCCAGCGATGCCTCGGCGTCGCATTCGAGGAGCAGGCGGGCCGGATGGCGACCGGGCTCGGCGTGCTTGCGTCGGTCGGCAGCACCGCGCCGTTCGTCGGCCTGTTCGGCACCGTGTGGGGCATCTATCACGCGCTGCTCGGCATCAGCGCGGCGGGGCAGTCGAGTCTCGCGCAGGTCGCGGGGCCGGTCGGCGAGGCGCTCGTGATGACCGCGCTCGGCCTGTTCGTCGCGATTCCGGCCGTGCTCGGCTACAACGCGGTGTCGCGCGGCAACCGCAGCGTGCTGCATCGGCTCGCGCGCTTTCGTCACGAACTGCACGCGTATCTGATCAGCGGCGAGCGGCGCCGGGCCGACGCGAAGCGCCGGCCCACGCATCACGAACTCGTCGCGGCCGGGGAGTGCTGACATGGCCTTCTCGACCGACCGCGACGACGACGTGATGAGCGACATCAACATGACGCCGCTGATCGACGTGATGCTGGTCCTGCTGATCGTTTTCATGGTGACGCTGCCGGTGCTCACCCATGCGGTGAAGCTCGATCTGCCGGGCGCGAGCAGCCAGCCGAACGACACGCGGCCCGCGCACGTGACGGTGAACATCGACGCGTCCGGCGCGCTTCGCTGGGACGACCAGCCGGTGGCGCGCGACGACGTGGACGCGCGGCTCTCGGAGGCCGCCGCGCGGCAGCCGCAGCCCGAGATCCAGCTCTATGCCGATCGCGCGGTGCGCTACGACGCCGTTGCCGATCTGCTGTCCGCCGCGCAGCGCGCGGGCCTCACGAAGATCGATTTCGTTACGCAACCCAAAACACAATGATTCAGGAGTGAACGCATGACGATTGCAGACACGACCCAGGCGACTTTCGCGGCCGACGTCGACAGCGACGTGCCGGTGCTGGTGGATTTCTGGGCGCCGTGGTGCGGGCCGTGCAAGGCGCTGACACCGCATATCGAGCAACTGGCCGCCGACTACGACGGACGGCTGAAGGTGCTGAAGCTGAACATCGACGATGCGCCCGACGGCTGGGCGCACTTCGGCGTGCGCGGCGTGCCGACGCTCGCGTTTTATGCGAACGGCAAGGAGCACGGCCGCCTGACCGGGCCGTCGACGACGCGGCTGCGCGTGATGGTCGAGAAGTGGTTCGGCGATCTGGGGCTGGACGTGCCGGTTGCGTTGGGCGCGGCCGGTGGCGACGCGGCGGTTCGCGAACCGGCCCGCGCAAACGCGCAGCCCGCGGAGGCAAGTCGCTCGACATGGCGCAGTTTCGGCGGCGACGCAGCCGCGAAAGCCGCGTGCCTTGAGCGTCTGCGCGACGGAGCGCCGAACGGCTATCACCCGTCGGCGCTGATGGCGGGCGAAGGCCACGCGTTCGAAGCGGCGGTCGGCGCGCCGGAGAAGCTGGGGCAACTGCTCGACATGCTGTACTGGATTCAGTCCGGCCGCGATCCGCTCGCGACGGACAGCACGAAGCAGCAGGTGCTCGAACTCGTCGACGCGATGCCGGTCGGCGCGGATCTCGGCCCGGTCGCCGACGACGTGCTGTATGAACTGGGGTTCGCGTCGCGCTGGGAGATCACGCAGTATTTCGCGAACCCGCAGAGTCGCGCGCTGGTCGATCAGATCGCGGCTGCGCACCGGCTCGCGCATTCCGGCGAGGCCGTCGCGGTCTCCGAATGGGCGGCGCTGCAACGCCGCGCGGTGCTGCTCGTCGATCACGGTTGCGATGCGGACGTGAGCCAGGCAGTCGAGAGTTTCGCCGCGCCGATCGCCGAATGGACCGCGCGGATGCTGCCCGCGATCATCGACCGCGCGACGCACGACGAATCGCGATACCCGGAATGGACCGCGCCCGAGCGCAGCCGGATCGACGCGATCCAGGAGGCCGATCGCGACCGCATCCGCGCCGAACTGGGCGACTTCCACGGCGACGGGGACGAAGCGCGCAGCGCCTGGATGGCGAAAGCGGCGGAGCTTCATGCGCAGTTCGACCGGCAGCGCCGCGCCGAACAGCCGGAACTCTACGCGCGCTACGAAGGCTGGCTCGGATTCGAAAAACACACGCTGATGCAGATCTGCGCGGACGTCGCCGCGTCGCTGCGCGCGCGGCTGCTCGCCAGCGCGCCGTCCGTCCGATGACCGTCCACGGCTTTTGCCATTCCAACCGATTCCGCCGCATCGCCCCATGAACCTCATCGAACCCGTCATTCATCACCTTGCGATCGCGAAGGACGCGCTGCTGACGCCCTACGGCCTCGACGAAGCGGTGCTCACGCGCACGCTCGGCGAGATCTTCACGCATCGCGTGGACTACGCGGACCTGTACTTCCAGGCCACCCGCAGCGAGGCGTGGAGCCTCGAAGAAGGCATCGTGAAGTCCGGCAGCTTCAGCATCGACCAGGGCGTCGGCGTGCGCGCGGTGTCCGGCGAGCGCACCGCGTTCGCGTACTCCGACGACCTGTCGCCCGACGCGATCCGCCAGGCCGCGATCGCCACCCGCTCGATCGCCAAGGCCGGCGGCGGCAAACAGAAGATCAAGGTCGCGTCGTCGCTGAAAGGCGTTTCCGGGCGCGACCTGTACCTGAGCGCCGACCCGCTCGCGTCGCTCGACGCCACCGAAAAGGTGAAGCTGCTGGAGCGCATCGAGCAGATGGCGCGCGGGCGCGATCCGCGCGTCACGCAGGTGATGGCCGCGCTCGCCGGCGAATACGACGTGGTGCTGGTCGCGCGCAGCGACGGCGCGCTCGCCGCCGACGTGCGCCCGCTGGTGCGCGTGTCGGTGACGGTGATCGCCGAGCAGAACGGCCGGCGCGAGGTCGGCAACGGCGGCGGCGGCGGCCGCTTCGACTACGGTTATTTCACCGACGACGTGCTGTCGAAATACGTCGACGACGCGGTGCACGCGGCGCTGGTGAACCTCGACGCGCGGCCCGCGCCGGCCGGCGCGATGACCGTCGTGCTCGGGCCGGGCTGGCCGGGCGTGCTGCTGCACGAGGCGATCGGCCACGGGCTCGAAGGCGATTTCAACCGCAAGGGCTCGTCGGCGTTCGCCGGACAGATCGGCGAGCGGGTCGCGGCGAAAGGCGTGACGGTGGTCGACGACGGCACGCTGCCGAACCGCCGCGGCTCGCTGAACATCGACGACGAGGGCAACCCGACGCAGTGCACGACGCTGATCGAGGACGGCATCCTGAAGGGCTACATCCAGGACTCGCTGAACGCGCGGCTGATGAAGATGCCGGTGACGGGCAACGCGCGGCGCGAGTCGTACGCGGCGCTGCCGATGCCGCGGATGACGAACACCTACATGCTGAACGGCGACAGGGACCCGGCGGAAATCCTCGCGTCGGTGAAAAACGGCCTCTATGCGGTGAACTTCGGCGGCGGGCAGGTGGACATCACGAACGGCAAGTTCGTGTTCTCGGCGTCGGAGGCTTACATGATCGAGGACGGCAAGATCACGTACCCGGTGAAGGGCGCGACGCTGATCGGCAGCGGGCCGGAGTCGCTCAAGTACGTGAGCATGATCGGCAACGACATGCGGCTGGACCCCGGCGTTGGCGTATGCAGCAAGGAAGGCCAGGGCGTGCCGGTCGGCGTCGGCCAGCCGACGCTGCGCATCGACCGCATGACGGTCGGCGGCACGGCCTGAACAACGGACGGGAATCTCGCACATGCTGCCGACTGGAACGATCAAGAACCCTAAGGATTACAGCCTGAACTGGCGTTTCGTCAAACGCCTGATCGGACTGATCCGCCCCTACTGGACCCGCCCGGGCGCATGGCGCTCGTGGCTCGTGTTCGGCATCTGCATTTCATACACGCTGACGGAGGTCGCGCTCGGCGCGCAGGTGTCGCTGCTGACGCAACGGATGACCGACGCGCTGGTCGCCCGCCAGCAGGTGCCGTACTGGCATCTGTTCGTGCTCGTCACGCTGATCGGCATCGTGATCAACGGCGGCGTGCTCGGGCAGTGCTTCAGCTTCGTCTACGACTGGATGACGCTGCACTGGCGCGCGTGGCTCACGCGCCATCTGCTGCAGAACTATCTGCGGGCGCGCACCTATTACCGGATCGAGGAGGACGGCGACACCGACAACGTCGACCAGCGCATCCAGCAGGAAACCGGGCCGTTCTGCGAGACGCTGACGCTGATGCCGAACGTGCTGCTGTACACGCTGACGAGTTTCGGCGCGCAGGGATGGATCCTGCGGTCGATCTCGCCGACGCTCTTCTACGGCGTGGTCGCGTACGGCTTCCTGACCGCGCTGATCACCGCATGGCTGTATCGCCCGTATATCCGCCTGAACTTCGATTCGACCGTCGCGGAGGCCGACCTGCGCTTCGGCATCCTGCACGTGCGCAATCACGCGGAGACGGTCGCGCTGTATCGCGGCGAGCTGGCCGAGGCCGCGAGCGTGGACAACCGCCTCGTGCGGGTGGTTCGCATCGCGCTCGCGACGCTGCGCTACCGGCTGCTGATGAACGTCGCGCAGACCGGGCTCGGCGTCGTGTGGACGGTGATGCCGGTCGTCGTGCTGGTGCCGCTGTATTTCGCCGGCTCGATCAGCTTCGGCGTGATTACCCAGGGCACGGTGTCGGCCGCGATGCTGCTTGGCGGCATCCAGCGGCTCACGCAGTTCGTGCCGATGTTCGCGACGACCGTGCCGCACGTCGTGCGGCTCGCGCAGATCGCCGAGAAGTCGCAGGCGGTGCTGCGGCGCGCGGGCGACCAGACGGCCGCGATCCAGTTTCGCCGCGGCCCGGCGGTGCAGGCCGAGCGGCTCACGCTGCATACGCCGGGCCGCGAGCGCACGCTGCTGCGCGGCCTGAGCGTGCGGATCGACGCGGGCGAGCATCTGCTGGTGATGGGGCAGACCGGCGTCGGCAAGAGTTCGCTGCTGCGCGCGATGGCCGGCCTGTGGCGCACCGGCGAAGGGACGATCACGATGCCCGACGCCGACCAGGTGCTGTTCCTGCCGCAACGGCCGTACATGCTGCTCGGCAGCCTGCGCGAGCAGATCCTGTATCCGGCGACGCAGAGTTCGCTGAGCGATGCGCAGTTGCAGGCGCTGCTCGAACGCGTGCGGCTGCCGGATCTCGCCGCGCGGCACGGCGGATTCGACGCGGTGATCGACTGGTCGCGCGTGCTGTCGCTCGGCGAGCAGCAGCGCATCGGCTTCGCGCGCGCGCTGGCCGCGCGGCCGCGCTACGTGTTCCTCGAC
The DNA here is from genome assembly GCF_900104845.1 of Paraburkholderia caballeronis. Taxonomy (NCBI): domain Bacteria; kingdom Pseudomonadati; phylum Pseudomonadota; class Betaproteobacteria; order Burkholderiales; family Burkholderiaceae; genus Paraburkholderia; species Paraburkholderia caballeronis. The sequence goes on from NZ_FNSR01000001.1 coordinate 1,250,413, forward strand.
GAAGCGACCAGCGCCGTCGACGTCGCGACCGAGGCGCTGCTGTACCGCGAACTCGAAGCGAGCGGCGCGACGTTCGTCAGCATCGGCCACCGGATCTCGCTGCTCGCGTACCACGCGCAGGTGCTCGAACTGCATACGGAAGGCGTGTGGCGCGTGATGAGCGCGCGCGAGGCGCAGGAGGAAGCGGACCGGCTGAAAGACGAGGATCTGCTGTGATGGACGGCGGCTACATGGGCAATTCAACTTCGCGCTTCGGCGGCGAAGCGATTCGAACGCATCGGAAACAGGACAACGACATGAAGGCGGCTACGCCAGAAGCGGCGAGCGCGCTGGCTCGCGGACAGGACGAACTGAAGCAGCTCGCGACCGACGTGCTCGGTTACGCGAAACGGATCGGCGCGACCGGCGCCGTGGCGCACGTGACGGAAGGCGAGGGCCGTTCCGTTTCGGTCCGGCTCGGTGAAACGGAGACGATCGAGTTCAGTCGCGACAAGCGCATCGACGTGACCGTGCTGATCGGCAACCGCAGCGGCAAGGCCGGCACGTCCGACTTCTCGCGCGCCGCGCTGAAGGATACCGTCGCGGCCGCGTATCACATTGCGCGTTTCGCCGCCGACGATCCGGCAGGCGGGTTGACCGAAGAAGAGTGGTTCGAACGCGCGCCGCCCGATCTCGATCTGTACCACGCGTGGCCGCTGCCGGCTTCCGATGCGACCGCACTCGCGCGGCGCGCCGAAAGCGCCGCGTTTGCCGTCAGTCCGCTGATCTGCAATTCGGAAGGCGCGAGCGTGTCGAGCCGCGGCCAGCAGTTCGTGCTGGCCACGTCGAACGGCTTCATCGGCGGTTACGCATCGTCGCAGCACATGCTCGCGTGCGTGCCGATCGCGGGTAGTGACGGACTGATGCAGAAGGAGCCGTGGTACGTCTCGGCGCGCTGCCCGGCCGATCTCGCGACGCCGGAAGCGGTGGGCCGGTACGCGGCGCAGCGCGCGGTCGCGCGCATCGGCGCGAGACGGCTCGACACCTGCAAGGTGCCGGTGCTGTTCGACGCGCCGCTCGCGACGGGATTGCTCGGCTCGTTCGCGCAGGCCGCGAGCGGCGGCGCGCTGTACCGCAACGCGTCGTTTCTCGTCGGCGGCCTCGGCAAGCGCGTGTTCGCGCCGCACGTGCAGATCGTCGAGGACCCGCACATCCTGCGCGGGTTCGGCAGCGCGCCGTTCGACGACGAAGGCGTGCGCACGCGGCGGCGCGACGTGGTGCGCGACGGCGTGCTGTCCGGGTATTTCCTGTCCACCTATTCGGCGCGCAAGCTCGGCCTGTACACGACGGGCAACGCGGGCGGCGCGCATCACCTGACGCTGCGCAGCACGCATACGCACCCCGCCGACGATCTCGACATGATGCTGAGGCGGCTCGATACCGGCCTCTTCGTGACGGCGCTGATCGGGCAGGGCGTCAACACCGTGACCGGCAGTTATTCGCGCGGCGCGGCGGGGTACTGGGTCGAGCGCGGCGTGATCCAGTATCCGGTTCAGGAGATCACGATCGCCGGTTCGTTGCAGGACATGTTCGCGCGGATCGTCGCGGTCGGCGCGGATTCGTTCGTGCGTGGTGCGATGGAATCCGGGTCGGTGCTGATCGAGCAGATGACTGTCGCGGGGCAATAGGCGATGGGTCGCATGCGTGGTATCGATTGCGGGAGCGGCGGATCCTGCGAGTCGATGGGCGGGCCAAAGCGATGATGAAGGCGCGTCCCGGTCCGTTCACCGCGTTCGACGGCGACAGATGGCTTGCGTCGGGGACGCTCGTGATCGTCGTCCGCGCGGTGAGGCGGGCCATCGAGCGCGGGGCTTCCGACGATACGATCCTGGTCTTCGACGACAAGACCGGGTGGCTGATCGACACGGCGATCTGGATGCCGGGCGGGGAGGTCGATGACGCTTTCGTCCAGCCGGCCGAAGAGGGAACGCCGGTTGCCGGTGCGAGTGTCGAGCCGGAGCGGCTGGCGGTGCGCGAGCCCGCCGGCAAATCGCGCGGCCGGGGGCGTCCGAAGCTGGGCGTGGTGTCGCGCGAGATCACGCTGCTTCCGCGTCACTGGGAATGGCTCGCCGCGCAACCGGGCGGCGCGTCGCTGACGTTGCGCAATCTGGTCGATGGCGCGATGCAGGTTTCGGGTGCCGTTGAATCGTCGGATTGTGGGGCGAGGGGGGGTGGTGCCTGACGGTTTGTTCGAGTGAGCATCGACCCACCGGGCTCAGGCAGAACTAACTGCCACGTACAGTCACGACCGCGCTCGCGGTGCGCATGATCCATGCGACGTCGAGTTTTCCTTCCGGCTCGGCGGACTCCGTTGGCTTCCAGTTGACCGCGCAGTTTCAGCAAAGGCAGCAACGACGAAACCGGCACAACGCGCACGAACGCGCCGGCTGTTTCCCGTGCGATGCCATCGGCGCAGGCTCCATGCGCGAGTGCGCGCCAACACCAAAAGAACCCCGCGAAAAACAAAAAGCCCAGTCACGAGGACTGGGCTTTTCGTCTGATTCTTTTGGTGCCGGAAAGAGGAATCGAACCCCCGACCTTCGCATTACGAATGCGCTGCTCTACCGTCTGAGCTATTCCGGCATCAGAGAAACGAGATTATAAGGACCAACCCGCCAGCTTGGCAAGCCCCCGCCACAAACTTTTTACTGCTTCGCGTCGCGGTGGTAGCCGGTCACGCGTTCGACCTCGTTTTTCGAGCCGAGGAACACCGCGACCCGCTCGTGCAGGTTCGTCGGCTGGATTTCCATGATCCGCTGCGCGCCGTTCGTCGCTGCGCCGCCCGCCTGTTCGACGATGAACGCCATCGGGTTCGCCTCGTACATCAGGCGCAGCTTGCCCGGCTTGTCCGGCGTGCGGCGGTCGGCCGGGTACATGAAGATGCCGCCGCGGTTCAGGATCCGGTGCACGTCGGCGACCATCGACGCGATCCAGCGCATGTTGAAGTTGTCGCCGCGCGGACCGTCCTTGCCGGCGTTCAGCTCGCCGACGTAGCGTTGCACCGGCTCGTACCAGTGCCGCGCATTCGACGCGTTGATCGCGTATTCGCGCGTGTCCTCGGGAATGCGCATGTTGGTCTGCGTGAGCACCCACGAGCCCAGTTCGCGGTCGAGCGTGAAGCAGTTCACGCCGTTGCCGGTCGTCAGCACGAACACGGTCTGCGGGCCGTACACCGCATAACCGGCGGCGACCTGCTTCACGCCCGGTTGCAGGAACGACTGTTCGGTCGCCTGCTGGCCGTCCGGGCAGCGCAGCACCGAGAAGATCGTGCCGATCGACACGTTCACGTCGATGTTCGACGAGCCGTCGAGCGGATCGAACACGAGCAGGTACTCGCCGCGCGGGTAGTTCGCGGGGATCGGGAAAAACGTCTCCATTTCCTCGGATGCCATCGCGGCCAGGTTGCCGCCCCATTCGTTCGCGTCGAGCAGGATTTCGTTCGACAGGATGTCGAGGTTCTTCTGGACCTCGCCCTGCACGTTCTCGCTGCCGGCGGTGCCGAGCGCGTCGCCGAGCGCGCCCTTGCTGACGTTGTAGCTGATCGCCTTGCACGCGCGCGCGACGACTTCGATCAACAGGCGCAGATCGGCCGGCAGGTTCTGATGTTCGCGCTGCTGCTCGATCAGATACTTCGTGAGGGTGGTGCGACGTTGCAATGCCATTGCGGGACTCCGGATACGCAGGGGAATAGCGCAATTCTACCTGCTCGGTCCGGGTATTTTTGATGGCGGCCCACGCGGCCCGCCGCGCCGGCGGCCGGAAAAAAACCGGCACGCGCGTGCCGGCTTCGTTTCGCGACGGCGCGCGGACGTGGCCCGCGCGTCAACCGCGCCGTCAGGCGAGCGCCTTTTCGACGATCTCCCGCACGTCGCGCGACTTCACGCCCGCAGCGACCTGCTTCAGCGCCGCATGCATCTGCTCGCGCAGCTTCGGCGTGAAACGCCGCCACAGTTCGAGCATCCGCGCGAGGCGCGCGGCGACCTGCGGGTTCAGCGCGTCGAGCGCCAGCACCTGCTCGGCCCAGAACGCATAACCGGACCCGTCCGCCGCATGGAACTGGGCGGGATTCGCGCCGCAGAAGCTGAACACCAGCGAGCGCGCGCGGTTCGGGTTCTTCAGGTTGAACGCGGGATGGGCCATCAGCGCGCGCACGGTGTCGATCACCGGCCGGCCCGCGCCGCCGCGCTGCGTCGCCTGCAATGCGAACCACTTGTCGATCACGAGCGGCTCCTTTTCGAAGCGTTCGTAGAAGTCCTGCAACGGACGCTGCACGAAGTCGCCGCCGGTGGACGCGGCCGCGCCGAGCAGCGCGGACAGCGCGGCCGAACGGTCGGTCATGTTGTTCGCCGCGTCGTATTGCGCGGTCGCGAGCCGCACCGCGTCGGCGGGATCGTCGAGTTCCGCGAGGTACGACAGCGCGAGGTTCTTCAGCGCGCGATGGCCGGCCGCGACCGGCGTCGCTTCGTATTCGCCCGGCGTCACGTGGCGCTCGTACACCGCGAGCCAGTCCGCCTTCAGCGCGTGCGCGAGACGGCGGCGCACGAACTGGCGCGCCGCGTGCACGGCGGCCGGGTCCGACTCGGCCATCTGCTCGGCGAGGTAGGTTTCCGACGGCAGCATCAGCGCGAGTTCGCGGAACGACGGCGACAGCGTCTCGTCGGTCAGCACGCGGCGGAACGCATCGACGACCGCGTCGTCGAGTTCGAGCGGCCGGCCTTCGGCGGCGCGCGTCGCGAGCGTGAGCAGTTCGCGCGTCGCGAGGCGCTGGCCCGCTTCCCAGCGGTTGAACGGATCGCTGTCGTGCGCGAGCAGGAACGCGAGTTCGTCGTTGCTGTAGTCGTACTCGACGATCACCGGCGCGGAGAAGTTGCGCAGCAGCGACGGCAGCGGCTTCACCGGCACGTCGACGAACGTGAACGTCTGCAATGCGCCGGTCACTTCGAGCACGCGCGTCGTGCCGTGCGCGTCGGCCTCGCCTTCGAGCCGCAGCGGCAGGTCCGCGCCGTCCGGGCCGATCAGCCCGATCGCAAACGGAATCAGCAGCGGTCCTTTCTGCGTTTCGCGCGCGGCCGGCGACGCGTCGCCGTAACCCTGCGCGACGGTCACCACGTAGCGGCGCTGCGCTTCGTCGTAGCTCGTCGTCACCGACACGCGCGGCGTGCCCGCCTGGCTGTACCAGCGTTCGAACTGCGCGAGGTCGCGGCCGTTCGCGTCCGCGAGCGCGTGGCGGAAGTCGTCGCAGGTCACCGCCTGGCCGTCGTGCCGCGCAAAATACAGGTCCATCCCCTTGCGGAAACCGTCGCGGCCGAACAGCGTCTGATACATCCTCACGACTTCCGAACCTTTTTCGTAGACGGTCATCGTGTAGAAGTTGTTGATCTCGACGTAGCTCTCCGGGCGCACCGGATGCGCCATCGGGCCGGCGTCCTCGGCGAACTGCATCTGGCGCAGCACGCGCACGTCCTCGATGCGTTTCGTCGCGCGCGCGGCTTCGTCCTGGTCGCCGCCGGACATGTCGGCGGAAAACTCCTGGTCGCGGAACACCGTGAGCCCTTCCTTCAGGCTCAACTGGAACCAGTCGCGGCAGGTCACGCGGTTGCCGGTCCAGTTGTGGAAGTACTCGTGGCCGACCACCGCCTCGATGTTCGCGAAGTCGGTGTCGGTCGCGGTCTCGGGATTCGCGAGCACGTACTTCGTGTTGAAGATGTTGAGCCCCTTGTTCTCCATCGCGCCCATGTTGAAGTCGCTGACCGCGACGATCATGAAGCGGTCGAGATCGAGTTCGAGGCCGAAGCGTTTTTCGTCCCAATGGATCGCGTGGATCAGCGAGTCCATCGCGTGGCGCGTCTTGTCGAGATCGTGCGGCTCGACCCACACCTGCAACAGTTTTTCGCGGCCCGAGCCGGTCGTGATCCGCTCTTCGAGCGCGACGAGCTTGCCCGCGACGAGCGCGAACAGATAACTCGGCTTGCGGAACGGGTCTTCCCAGCGAGCGAAGTGACGGCCGTCCGGCAGGTCGCCTGTGTCGACGAGGTTGCCGTTCGACAGCAGCACCGGATACGCGGCCTTGTCCGCGCGCAGCGTGACGGTGTAGGTCGCCATCACGTCCGGGCGGTCGAGGAACCACGTGATGCGGCGAAAGCCTTCCGCCTCGCATTGCGTGAAGAAGTTGCCGCTCGACACGTACAGCCCCGACAGCGTCGTGTTCGCGGCCGGATTGCACGCGCCGGTCAAGGTCAGCTCGAACGCGTCGGGCACGTTCTCGACGGTGAGGCCATGTTCGTGCGCGCGCACGTTCGCGAGCGGCTGGCCGTCGAGCGACGCGCCGACGAATTCGAGCTGCTCGCCCATCAGTTCGAGATGCGATGCATGCGCGGCGGCCGGATTGCGGCGCACGCGCAGCGTGCTCTTCACGATCGTGCGTTCGGGGGCGAGGTCGAATTCGAGCGCGACGGTGTCGATCAGGAAGGCGGGGGGCGCGTAGTCGGCGCGGCGGATCACGTTGGGCGTGGCGAGGTCGGACATGATGTGGAAGGGAAACCCGGAAACGCAACGATGCAGGGAACCGCACCCGGGTAGAAATGCCGCGCGGATGCGGAGGAGAGGACCATTGTACAAAGGCTTTCGGTGGCTGTGCGAAGCGTCGCCGGATGGCGCTGCGCAGGTGGGAGGCAGCCGCGCGCGAGCCGTCGCGCGCACGTTCGGCGTATCATCGGACGGCGGCGCGCAGCCGAGGTTCATCAAGGTTCATGCGCCGCGCGAGCCGGCCCGCTGCGGCGCAGCGGGTGAACGGGGAACAAGCCCAGAGAACAAGCCCGAAGGACGACGACCCGCATCATGATGCCCGAACGATGGACCCGTTTCGCCGTGACGATGCTGACGGCATGCGCCGCGATCCTGTCAGGCTGCACGACCTACGTGACAAGCCAGGTGACCGCGTTTTCGAACTGGACCGGCGGCAGCGACGCGACGCGCACCTATGCGTTCGCGCGCAGCCCCGCGCAGCAGAACAGCATCGAGCAGGCGACCTACGAGCAGCTCGTCGCCGACGGTCTCGCGACGCATGCGTTCCGGCTCGTCGCCGAGCCGCAGGCGCGTTATCTGATTGCGCTCGCGTACGGCTCGCGGATGGATCAGGTGAACGTGCCGCAGCCGGTTTTCTACAACGCGTGGGCGGGGCCGTACTGGGGGCCGTTTAATCCATGGGGGCCGTGGGGTCCGTTTCCGCCGACCTTCGTGAACCAGACGGTGCCGCTGTATTCGCACGTGCTCGGCATCCGGATCACCGAGCGCGCGAGCGGCCACGAGGTCTACAACGTGACCGCGCGCACGTCGGGCGACGAGCCGTCGCTCGTGCGCGCGATGCCGTATCTGGTGCGCAGCGCGCTCGCGGATTTCCCGCTCGCGAACGGCGTCGTGCGCACGGTGCGGCTGCCGTCGGGCAGCGGCGGCGGCGTGCCGAACGAAGTCGCGGTCGGGCAGGGCGCGCCGACCAACGCGACGCCGATGCCCGCGCCGGTCCCGCCACCCGCCCCCGCGAAATGACATCGCGCTGCGCGGCCGCCGGAGAAAGCGGCCGCGCAGCGGACCGCATCGTCGTCAGAAGCCGTTGCCGAACAGCGCGAACGCGCCGAGCACGACGAACAGCACCGCGGCGATCCCGTGCACGAGTTTCGTCGGCAGCTTGTGCGCGAAGCGGTCGCCGAGCAGGATCGCGGGCACGTTCGCGATCATCATCCCGAGCGTCGTGCCGGCGACTACCCCGAAGAAGTCATGGAAACGCGCGGCGAGCGCGACGGTCGCGATCTGCGTCTTGTCGCCCATCTCCGCGATGAAGAACGTGACGACCGTCGCGCCGAACACGCCGAGCCGCGAGCGGTTCACGTCCGCTTCGCCTTCGTCGAGCTTGTCGGGCACGAGGATCCACAGGCCCATCGCGACGAACGACGCAGCGAGCGCCCAGCGCATGATCGACGGCGTGATCAGCGAACCGAGCCATGCGCCGAGCGCGCCGGCGCCCGCGTGATTGATCAGCGTCGCGGCGAGCACGCCGAGAATGATCGGCAACGGCTTGCGATAACGGGCGGCGAGGACGAGCGAAAGCAGCTGGGTCTTGTCGCCCATTTCGGCGAGCGCGACCGCGCCGGCGGAGACCAGAAAGGCGTGTTCCACGTTTTGATGTTTCCTCGGGCCGAGATGAGTGCGAGCGACGACCCACGTTCCGCCGGGCCCTGTTACGGCGGTTCGTGGATCATCGGTCTCGCCAGGCCCAGAGGCTGCACCTGCCATGGCCGCGACGGCCAAGTCTGTTGACAGGTGCCCCCGCTACCGGTGCGCGGCCGCAAGGTTCGAGGAACCGTTGCGCGGCACGATGCGGGGCGGCTACTCCCCAATGAGGGGCGGATTATAACACGCGCTATTTCGCGCGCGACGCGGCGCGGATCATCCGCGCGGCACGCGGGAATCGAGGGAATCGCGATCGTCGCGGCCGTGCACGCGCTCGCCGGCCGCGTAGGTTTCGTACACCGCGCGGTCGTCGCCGAGCAGTGCGAACGCGAACAGCAGGTCTTCGAGCGATTCGACGTGCGCGGTGCGGCGCGCGAGCAGCGGCGTCGCGGCCGGGTCGAGCACGACGAAGTCCGCCTCGCTCGCGGGCGCGAGCGTGCCGATCCGGTCCGCGAGATCGAGCGCGGCGGCCGCGCCCGCGGTCGCGAGCCAGAACATCCGCGTCGCGCTCAGATGATGGCCGCCCATCCGCGCGACCTTGTGCGCTTCGTTCATCGTTTGCAGCATCGAGAACGACGTGCCGCCGCCGACGTCGGTCGCGAGCGACACCGGCATGCCGGACGCGGTCGCCTTGTCGAAATCGAACAGGCCGCTGCCGAGGAACAGGTTCGACGTCGGGCAGTGCGCGGCGAGCGCGCCGGTCTGCGCCATCCGCCGGCGGTCGTGGTCGTCGAGCCAGATGCAGTGGCCGTACACCGCGCGCCGGCGCAACAGCCCGTAGTGGTCGTACACGTCGAGATAACTGCGATGGCCGGGGAACAGGTCCGCGACCCACTTCACCTCGTCCGCGTTCTCCGCGACGTGGCTCTGGATGAACACGTCCGGATGTTTGCGCGCGAGCGCGCCGCAGGCTTCGAGCTGCGCTTCGGTCGAGGTCGGCGCGAAGCGCGGCGTCAGCGCGTACAACTGGCGGCCGCGGTTGTGCCAGCGTCCGATCAAGGCGGCGCTGTCGTCGTAGGCGGACTGCGCGGTGTCGCGCAGGAACTCGGGGCAGTGGCGGTCCATCAGCACCTTGCCCGCGACCATCCGCACGTTGCGCGCGTGGCTCGCCGCGAACAGCGCGTCCGCCGACTGCGGATGCACGGTGCAGTACACGAGCGCGGTCGTCGTCCCGCACGCGAGCAGTTCGTCGACGAAGAAGCGCGCGACGTCCTCCGCATGCGCGCGGTCCTCGAAGCGGCGCTCGGTCGGGAACGTGTACGTTTCGAGCCATGGCAGCAGCCCCGGCGCCGGCGACGCGATCATGTCGGTCTGCGGGAAGTGGATGTGCGTGTCGATGAAACCCGGCACGATCAGCTTGCCGCGCCGGTCGTGAACCGTCGCGTCGGCGCGCAGTTGCGCGGCGAGCGCGGACCACGCGCCGGCCGCGCTCACGCGGCCGTCCTCGACGATCACGACGCCGTCCTCGTGATGGACGGCCGCCTGCGGCGCGAGTCCGGGATCGCCGGCGAACGTCAGCAGGCTTGCGCGATAGGCCGATTGAGTCATGAGCGCGTCGTTTCCGAAAAACAGATCGTTGTTGTGGGTGCTGTTGCTGGATCTCCGCGCGCGCCGTGTCCGGCGCCGGCGCGGCGCGCGCGGCTGCGGACCTTCACGCGAAGCGGCAGCGCGTCAGCCCGCGTGCCAGTACGCGTCGAGTTTCGCGATCATCGCGGCGCGCTCGCCGGGCGTCACGAACGACGCCTCGAAGCCGTTGCGCACGATCGTGTAGACCTCGTCGTCGGCGAGCTTCAGCGCGTCGATCGTCGCGACGTAGTTGGCGTTCACGTAGCCGCCGAAGTAGGCGGGGTCGTCCGAGTTCACCGTCACCGCGACGCCTTCGTCGAGCAGCGCCTTCAGCGTGTGCTTCGTCAGGTCGTCGAACACGCACAGCTTCAGGTTCGACAGCGGGCAGACCGTCAGCGCGACCCGCGCGTCCGCGAGCCGCGCGACGAGCGCCGGGTCCTCGATGCTGCGCACGCCGTGATCGACGCGATCGACCTTCAGCAGATCGAGCGCCTCGTAGATATACGACGGCGGCCCTTCCTCGCCCGCGTGCGCGACGAGCTTCAGCCCTTTCGCGCGCGCCTTTTCGAACACGCGTTCGAACTTCGACGGCGGATGGCCGCGCTCGGACGAGTCGAGGCCGATGCCGATCATCCGCGGATAGCGGTCGAAGAGCGGCAGCGCGGCGTCGAACGTCGCGAGCGCGTCCGCTTCGGGCAGATGGCGCAGGAAGCACAGGATCAGCTTGCTGGTGAGGCCGCGCTGCTGGGCGTCGGCCAGCGCGCGGTCGATGCCCGCCACCGCCGTTTCGATCGACACGCCGCGTTCGGTGTGCGTCTGCGGGTCGAAGAAGATTTCGGCGTGCACGACGTTGTCCGCGAGCGCGCGTTCGCAGTACGCGGCCGTCATGTCGTAGAAATCCTGTTCGGCGAGCAGCACGCTCGCGCCCGCATAGTAGATGTCGAGGAACGACTGCAGGTCGGTGAACGCATACGCGGCGCGCAGCGCATCGACCGAGTCGTAGGCGAGCTTCACGCCGTTGCGCTGCGCGAGCCGGAAGATCAGCTCGGGTTCGAGCGAGCCTTCGATGTGGATGTGCAGTTCCGACTTCGGCGCGCCCGCGGCTTTTTGCGCGAGCGTCTGGGAGGGGGGCGTCGTGGGCGTCATGGCAGAAAGACTTCGAATACGGAGTGCTGGGGTTATCAAGAAAGGGTCACGCGGAATGGACGGCCGCATGGCGGTGCGCGGCGTGCGCCTCGATCGCCTGCAATAGCTGCGCGGCGGCCGAGATCGCGATCACTTCGGGCGTCTTGTCGACGATGCCTTCGACGCCGAGCGGGCACTTCATCCGCGCGACCTGCGACGGATCGATGCCGCGCGCGGCAAGCCGGTGCTCGAACTGCCTGCGCTTCGTGTGCGAGCCGATCATCCCGAAGAACACGTAGTCGCCGCGGCGCAGGATGCGTTCGGCGAGGTCGAGGTCGCGGGCGTGGTCGTGCGTCATCACGATGAAGCTCGTGCCGGGCGACGCGGCGTCGATCGCTTCGTCCGGCGCGTCGTTCGCGTCGATCTCGACGTTCGGCGCATTGAGCGCCGCGAACGCGTCCGGCGCGGGGAACGCGGCGTCGCGCTCGTCGACCCAGCGCACGCGGCACGGCAAGGTGCCGAGCACCCGCACGAGCGCCGCGCCGACGTGGCCCGCGCCGAACAGCACGACCGGGAAGTCGTTCGGCGCGATCGTTTCGGTCAGCCATGCGCCGCCGGGTTGTCCGGAAGGCGCTTGGTTCGCGGCGAACCCCGAGGGTAGTTCCTGCGGGGCTTCCCACAGCAGGCAGTCGGGCGCATCGACGCCCGGCTCCGGCTCGGTGAGCATCACCGCGTCCGCCGCGCCGCCGCGCGGGGACCCGAATGATACGCTACGCACCGTCGCCCTGCCGGCCGCAAGCCGCTTCGCGAGCGACGCGATCCAGCCGAGGTCGCCGACGTCGAGCCGCTCGAACGCGAGCACCACCGCGCCGCCGCAGCACTGGCCGAGGCTCGGGCCGAGCGCGAGGCGTTCGAGCCGGCGCGCGTGCGGCACGCGCATTCCGTCGCGCAGCACCTGGCGCGCGATCTCGATCGCCTTCCATTCGAGGTGTCCGCCGCCGATGGTATGGCGGGCGCTGTCGCGCGTGACGATCATCTTCGTGCCGGCCTCGCGCGGCGCCGAGCCTTCGGCGCGCGCGACCGTCACGAGCACCGCGGCGTCGCCGTGCGCGAGCAGTTGTTGCAGGTCGGGCAGCCAGGCGTGCATCCGGCGTTCTCCATGCGAAGGCGGCACGCGTTGCGTGTCGCCGGTTGATCGGCCGGCCTCGCGGCCGGGGCGGCGGTTCGTCTGTCGCGCGAAACGCGATGCCGTTCCAACAGGATAGCCGGGTCGGCGGGGCGGCGGCAGCGTGTCGATGACGGTCGAGAGCTTGCGCCGTCGCTGCTGTGCATCCGCGCGCGGCGCGGGGGCGATCCGGGTTCGGGTCAGCGGGTCTGCCGGGCGGCGCGATCGGTCGAACGGCGGTCCGGATGTCGGTCCGGCGTTGCCGGCCGGTCGCCGTTGCCGGCGCTCAGCGAGGTTCGACCCGCCTGGGCCGTTCGCGATCGCATCCGCGTGCGGCGGTCCGCATGGCGCATCGGCGCGCGATGCATGGCAGCCGCGCCGCGAACGACGGCGCGCCGGAAGAAGGCGGTAAAGCGGACGGAGAAACGGACGGTAAAGCGGACGGAAAAGCGGATGGGGTGCGTTGTCATGATGAGCCCGGCAGACATTGCGGATCGGGCGCGCGTTACGCATCGGGTCACGAGGGGGAGCCTCGGGCCTCGCGCACGTAGATCGCCATCCTGTTGCAGTTGCGAAGATAGCACTGGTCGCGGCCGGAAAGTATTCGGCGCGGATGATGCGGGTTATCAGCGGAAAGCGATGACCCGTGCGCGGCGTGGGCCGCGCGCGGGCAGCAGGGCAGCGGAAGGCGCCGTCCGGCGCGATGGGAGCGGCGTGTCAGTGGCGGATGCCGGGCCACGACACCTGGCGGCGGCGGTTGCGCCACAGGCTCAGCACGAGCGGCACGAAGATGCAGACGAACGCGATCAGCGTCCACGTCGGCAGCGACAGTCCGAAGACCGGCGGGTAGGTCGTCTCGCACAGCCCCTGCACCTTGAACACGCCAGGCAGCCAGCGCGCGGGCGGCAGCCCGTCCACGACCGGCTGCAACGCGTCGAAGCCGCAGCTGAAGCCCGGGTTCGCCTGCACGTACACAAGCCGCGCAGCGGCGATGATCCCGCCGAACGCGGACAATGCCGCGAGCGTCTCCAGCACGCGCACGCCGCGCCAGCTGTTCAGCCGCGCGCCGAGGAACGCGAAGACCGCGATCAGCAGGATGAAGTAGCGCTGGATGATGCACAGCGGGCAGGGATCCTGACGTTCGATGTACTGCATGTAGAGGGCGCCGGCGAGCAGCGCGACACAGATCAGGGCAAGCAGGACCAGCAGGCCGCGTTCGCGGCGCAACAGCGCGTTATCGTCGTTCATGTGGTTCCGTCAATCGGGTCCGGGGGACGCGGCCGCCGGACATCGCCGGCCGCATCGGTGTCCGCGATTCTAGCGCGAAGGCCGGCCGGGGCGCGGGGCGCGCCTTCGCGCGTTGCGCTTGCGCCCGGTTTGGGCGCGGGCGGCTGTGGAGGCGGCGGCGAAACAGGGCGGCGATGCGCGCCCGCTGCGGCGCTGCTTCGGCCCGGCGACCCCGCGCTCGACCGGGCGGTCGCATCGAAGCACGGCCCGCGAAGCCCGAAGCGTCATGCCGATGCCGCCGTCCCGCCGCTTACCGCAGCGGCGCGAGCACCGCCTCGACCGCGCGGCCGATCGACAGCAGCGCGTCGTCCGCGTGCGGCGCGGCCGCGAGCATCAGGCCGACCGGCGCGGCGTCGCGCGGATGGCACGGCAGCGACAGCGCGCACGCGTCGAGGAAGTTGAACGCGCCAGGATTGCGCAGCACCAGCGCGTTGGTGCGCGCGAACGCGTCGTCGTCCGCGACCAGCGGCGCGACGCGCGGCGGCGCGACCGGCACCGTCGGCGCGACGACCACGTCGAAGCGTTGCCACAGCGTCGCGCGCGCTTCGTCGAGCATCGCGGCGCGCGCTGCGAGCAGGTCGAGGTAATCGGCGGCGGTCGCCGGCTCGCCCTTCAGGATCCGCACGAGCACGCGCGGATCGTACGCGTCGCGGTGCTGCGCGAGCAGCGGGCGGTGCCACGCATACGCCTCGATCGGCGAGAAGCCGAAGCGGTTGATCTCCGCCAGCCGCTCGAACGGCGCGAAGCGCACCTCGTTGACCAGCGCGCCGGCCGCGTCCAGATGGCTCAACGCGGCGTCGAGCGCGTTCGCGACCGCGTCCTCGACGCCGTCGGTCACGTAGTTCGTCAGCACGCCGATCCGCACGCCTTCGAGGTGGCGCGCGGCCGGCGCCTGCGGCGCGAGCCCGGCGAGCAGGCGGTCCACCAGCGCGCAGCACGCGACCGACACGCCGATCGGCCCGAACGAGTCGAGCGTCGGCGACAGCGGCACGCCGCCTTCCTTCGGCACGCGCGCGGCGGTCGGCTTGAAGCCGGTCAGCCCGCACAGCGCGGCCGGAATCCGGATCGAGCCGCCGGTGTCGGTGCCGAGCGCGACGGCGGCCATGCCGTCCGCGACCGACGCCGCCGCGCCGGACGACGACCCGCCCGCGACCCGCTCGTCGCCCGCGACGCCGCGCCGGTACGGCGACAGCGGCGTGCCGTAATGCGGGTTCAGCCCGAGCCCGGAGAACGCGAATTCGCTCATGTTGGTGCGGCCGACCAGCACCGCGCCGGCACGCCTCAGCCTCGCGACCGCGGTTGCATCGGCCGTGGCCGGCGCGGCGTCCTTCAGCACGACCGAGCCGGCCCGCGTGACCTGGCCCGCGATGTCGAACAGATCCTTCACCGACACCGGAATGCCGGCGAGCGGCGACAGCACGGTGCCGGCCGCGCGCAGCCGGTCGTGCGCGTCGGCGCTCGCGCGCGCGTTCGCCGCGTCGACGTCGACGAACACGGTCGAGCCTTGGCCGGCCGGGTCCGCGATCCGTTCGAGCGCGGTTTCGACGAGCGCGCGGCTCGTGGTGCGGCCCGCGGCGAGATCGGCGGCGAGCTGGGCGAGGGGAGGGAACGGAGCGAATTCGGCGGTCATGGGCGATCGGTGCGTTGAGCGGGCGATGCGAAAAAAGGGCGGCCGGCGGCGGCGTCAAATGCCGCGTGCCGCCGGCCATGCGTATCCGCGCATTGTAGAGAGCGCTGGCGATTCGCGAAAACACCGCGAACCGACGCATCCATCGGGTAACATGCGACCTTGCATATTACTTTTTGTAAGGGAGCGGGCGTTCATGCATCACGGTATCGGCTTCATTCAGGACCTGGCAGTCGTGATGGCGTTCGCGGGCGTCGTGACGGTGCTGTTTCATCGCCTGAAGCAGCCGGTCGTGCTCGGCTACATCGCGGCCGGCGTGATCATCGGGCCGTACACGCCGCCGTTCCAGCTGATCCACGACGAGCAGACGATCCAGACCCTCGGCGAACTCGGCGTCGTGTTCCTGATGTTCTCGCTCGGCCTCGAATTCAGCCTGCGCAAGCTGTTCCGCGTCGGCGCGACCGCGATCGTCGCCGCGCTGTCCGAGATCGTGCTGATGCTGTGGATCGGCTTCGAGATCGGCCGCGCGTTCAACTGGAGCACGATGGATTCGCTGTTCCTCGGCGCGATCCTCGCGATCTCGTCGACGACCATCATCGTGAAGGCGCTGTCCGACCTCGGCCACAAGCGCGAGCCGTTCGCGCAGCTGGTGTTCGGCATTCTGATCGTCGAGGACATCCTCGCGATCGCGATGCTCGTGCTGCTGTCCGGCATCGCGCAGACGGGCGAGCTGTCGGCCGGCATCGCGATCGTCACGTTGTGCAAGCTGCTGCTGTTCATGCTGGTGTCGCTGCTCGCGGGCATCCTGATCGTGCCGCGCGTGATCGGCTACATCGCGCGGGTCGGCAGCGACGAGATGCTGCTCGTGTCGGTGCTCGGCTTCTGCTTCGGCTTCTGCCTGCTGGTCGTGAAGCTCGATTACTCGATCGCGCTCGGCGCGTTCCTGATCGGCGCGATCATGGCCGAGTCGCGCCACCTGCACCGGATCGAGCATCTGGTCGCGCCGCTGCGCGACGCGTTTTCCGCGATCTTCTTCGTGACGATCGGGCTGATGCTGAACCCGCTCGTGCTGGTCGACTACGCATGGCCGATCGCAGTAATCTCGATCGCGGTGATCGTCGGCAAGCTGGTGTCGTGCGGACTCGGCACGTTCCTCGCGGGGCGTGACGGACGCACCGCGATGCGGGTCGGCATGACCGTGTCGCAGATCGGCGAGTTCTCGTTCATCATCGCGTCGCTCGGACTCACGCTGAAGGTGACGAGCGGCTTCCTGTATCCGATCGCGGTCACCGTGTCCGCGATCACGACGCTGACGACGCCCTACCTGATCCGCATCGCGGACCCGCTGTCACAGCGGCTCGCGGCCGCGATGCCGCCGGCGGTCGCGAACGTGTTCGGGCTCTACGGCCAGTGGCTTCGCAGCCTGCTGCCGCAATCCGGCGGGCCGACGCTGTTCGGTCTCACGCAGCGGATCGTCGTGCAGATCGGCGTGAACCTCGCCTTGGTGTCCGCGATTTTCCTCGGCGTGTCGTACGGCGCGCGGTATGCGAGCCCGTTCCTCGCGGGCTGGATCACCGACGAGCAGATGCGCCGCGTCGTGCTGTGGAGCGCCGCGCTGCTGCTCGCGATGCCGTTCCTCGTCGCGGTCTGGCGCAAGACCCAGTCGCTCGCGCTGCTGCTCGCGGAGGTCAGCGTGCAGCCGGCGAAGTCGGGGCGGCTCACGAGCGCGATCCGCCATGCGATCGCGGAACTGGTGCCGATCGTGTCGATGGTCGGCGTGTTCCTGCTGGTCGCGGCGTTGTCCGGCGCGATCCTGCCGGCGACCGGGCTGCTGGTCGCGGTGCTGGTCTGCGCGGCCGTGCTCACGATGCTGCTGTGGCGCTGGTGCGTGCGGATTCACGCGACGATGCAGATCGCGCTGCGCGAGACGTTCGACGAGCGGCCCGATCAGTGAGGGCGGCGGGCGTCCTCGTCCGTCCGACCTGTGACCGAGTGTGAGGATTTGTGTGCGTGCTTGGCGCACGAACGGATGCGGGCGGATAATCGAACCCTGTTCATTCGTTCGCGCGCGCCGCGCGCCTGACACCCTCCGTCATGAGCGAAAACAAACCCGATAGCTCCGCGACTCCCGCTGACGCCGGTTCTTCCCGCGTCTCGTCCGATCCTCCGGCCGGCGCTTCGGCCGGTCCCTCTTCCTCCGCTTCAGGTTCCGCCAGTG
Source organism: Paraburkholderia caballeronis (assembly GCF_900104845.1). Lineage (NCBI taxonomy): Bacteria > Pseudomonadati > Pseudomonadota > Betaproteobacteria > Burkholderiales > Burkholderiaceae > Paraburkholderia > Paraburkholderia caballeronis. Next base: position 1,267,666 of record NZ_FNSR01000001.1, read on the forward strand.
CGGCCGCGAAAGCCGCCGCACCGGGAGCCGCGCCGTCGCAACGCGCGTCCACCGATGCGCCGACGAGCGCATCGACGGTGACGCCCGAGCGCACGGACGCACGCGAGACAGGTGAAGCGCCTGAATCCCAGGCCGCGCAGGCGCGCGTGCAGGCGGCGCAGGCCGTCGTGCAACAGGCGGTCGAGCAGGGCACCGCGACCGGAGCGGCTGCCGCCGCGACTCTTGCCGCCACGGATGCCGCGCCGGTTTCCGCCGCCGCCGGCGCGGCGGCTGTCGAACCCGCGGGCGCGAGCGATGCCGCCGATACGGCCGCCGCCGCCGCTGCCGACGCCGCAACAGCCGACCCAGGTGCCGCGCCCCGTGCCGGCGCCGCGCCGGCCGGCTTCGGCCAGGCGCCCGATTTCACCGCGCAGAATCCGCCGCCGCCCGGCGCGCTGCCGCCGAATCCGCCGCGTTATCTGCACGCGAGCGACTCCGCATGGTCGGTGCTCGGCCGGATCATCGCCGCGCGGATGCGGCAACTGTTCGATCGCGCGGGTCAGCGGATCACGCAGCGCACGCTGCGGATCGGCGTGTCCGCGCGGATCTTCCATCCGGAGCCGGGCGCGGTCGGGCTGCGCGGCAAGACGCTGCAATATCTGGAAGAGTCGATCGCGCACTGGGTGATGTCGCGCGACGTGGTCGTGTTCATGATTCCGACCGTCGGCCATCAAGGGATGCTGCACCCGAGCAACATCCGCCTGCGCGACTACGCGAAGCATCTCGACGGGCTGCTGTTGCAGGGCGGCGCGGACGTGTCGCCGCAGACGTATGAGGAAGTGGCCGCGCGTCCCGAATGGCCGGGCGACCGCGTGCGCGACATGTACGAACTGGAACTGCTGCACGAGTTCGTCGAATCCGGCAAGCCGGTGCTCGGCGTGTGCCGTGGTTGTCAACTGATCAACGTCGCGTTCGGCGGCACGCTGTACCAGGACATCGCAACCGACGTGCCGACCGCGAGTGTCCACGTGAGCGAGCATTACGACCAGCACCGCCACGCGATCCACTTCCCGGACGGCTCGACGTTCGCGAGCATGTTCCCTGGCCGGCGCGAGGCGATCGTCAATTCGATCCACCACCAGGCGGTGAAGACGCTCGGCCGCGACCTGAACATCGAGGCGGTGTCGGCCGGCGACGGGCTGATCGAGGCGGTGCGCCACCGGCGCTCGCCGTTCGTCGTCGGCGTGCAGTGGCACCCGGAGTTCCACCGCGCGGGCGGTCCCGAACTGCTCGACTGCACGCCGCTGCTCGACACGTTCCTGCGCGCGGCGCGCGAGACGCGCTTCTGATCGACCGCCGACGTCCGTTCAGCGCGGCGACGCGTCGAGCCGGAACACGTAGCGCAGCGCGGTGATGTCCGCGCCGCCCATGTGGTCCGGCTCGGCGCCCGAATATTCCCAGCCCTGGCGCTCGTAGAACGCGATCGCCGGCGCATTCCCTTCGAGCACGTACAGATACAGTTGCGTGTCGCCTTGCGCGCGCGCCCAGTCCTGCGCGGCGCGCATCAGTCGCTTGCCGACGCCGATGCCCTGATGCGCGGGCAGTGCGTGCAGGTTGTCGAGCAGCACGCCCCATGGCGAATCCGGCTGCTTTTCGACGCAGACGAACCCGACCGGCTCGCGCGTGTCGTCGCGCTGCGCGATCAGCACGAGCCGCCGTTCGCCGCCGGGCGCTTCCATCCGCGCGCGCCAGTACGCGGCCCGTTCGTCGACGACGTCGCGGTCGAGAAACGCCGCGGGCAACAGATGGCGATAGGTGGCTTGCCAACTGGCCGCGTGCATCGCGGCGATCAGCGGCGCGTCGGCGGCGGTGGCGGGGCGAAGGGACAGCGTGCAGGCAGTGATCATGCGGATGCGTGGTGCGACCGGATGGTGTAGCGTGACGGTGCGCACTGGACGGTCGGTCGTGATGGCGGTCGCGAAATCGTAAAGGGCGCGTCCCATGATTGTGCATTAAGCGCGCCGGATTGCGACCGCAATTGGTGTGCACTCGGTGTGCAGTCGGTCTGCAATCCGCCCGATAAACAGACCGGGTAAAAATTAATTTAATCGTAATTAAAAAGAAAGATATTCGAAAGAATCCGGCGGGGTGGACGCATCGAATACGCGCAATAAGCAGGATAAGGCCAGGGTATTACCCGGTTATCGGACTGTCGCATCGCCGATCATAATGAGCGCCCGTCCGGGCGCGTCCGGCGTCGCGGCGCGCGGCGCGGCTGTTCGCCGGCGGGTATTGTTCCACAGCGGTTCCACAGCGGCCCATTGCGGTCTCACCGTGCGTTTCGCGCGATGGCCGGGCCGCAGGCTCTCCAGAGAAAGTCATGTCAACTGCGTCCCACGCACCTGCTTCCAGTGAATCGAAAGTCCGGACTGTATTCCGCGTCGTCAGCGGCAACTTTCTGGAAATGTACGACTTCATGGTTTATGGCTATTACGCATCCGCGATTGCCAAGACCTATTTCCCCAGTGATAGCGCATTCGCGTCGCTGATGCTGTCGTTGTCCGTGTTCGGCGCGGGCTTCCTCGTGCGGCCGATCGGGGCGATCGTGCTCGGCGCGTACATCGACCACCACGGCCGCCGCAAGGGGCTGATCCTGACACTCGGCCTGATGGCGCTCGGCACGCTCGCGGTCGCGGTCGTCCCGGGTTACGCGACGATCGGCATGCTCGCGCCGCTGCTCGTGCTGTGCGGGCGGCTGTTGCAGGGCTTTTCCGCGGGCGTCGAACTCGGCGGCGTGTCGGTGTACCTGTCCGAGATCGCGACGAAGGGCAACAAGGGCTTCTACGTGTCGTGGCAGTCGGGCAGCCAGCAGGTCGCGGTCGTGTTCGCCGCATTGCTGGGCGTCGTGCTGAACCGGCTGCTGCCGGTCGAGCAGATGACGTCGTGGGGCTGGCGCGTGCCGTTCATCATCGGCTGCCTGATCGTGCCGTTCCTGTTTCTGATCCGCCGTTCGCTGCAGGAAACCGAGGAGTTCGCGAGCCGCAAGCATCGTCCGTCGATGGGCGAGATCGCGAAGTCGATGGTGCAGAACTGGGGCGTCGTGCTCGCGGGCATGGGCATGGTGCTGATGACGACGGTGTCGTTCTACCTGATCACCGCGTACACGCCGACGTTCGGCCGCGAAGTGCTGAAGCTCGACTCGGTCGACACGCTGGTCGTCACGCTGTGCATCGGCCTGTCGAACCTCGTGTGGCTGCCGCTGTGGGGCGCGATTTCCGACCGCATCGGCCGCCGTCCGGTGCTGATCGCGTTCACGGTGCTCGCGATCCTGACCGCGTATCCGTCGATGCAGTGGCTCGTATCGGATCCGTCGTTCGGCCGTCTGCTCGCCGTCGGCATGTGGCTGTCGTTCATCTACGGCAGCTACAACGGCGCGATGGTCGTCGCGCTGACCGAAGTGATGCCGCGCGACGTGCGCACCGCCGGTTTCTCGCTTGCGTACAGCCTCGCGACGACGATCGGCGGCTTCACGCCGGCGATCTCGACGCTGCTGATCCACGTGAGCGGCAACAAGGCGGCGCCGGGCGTGTGGATGGGCATCGCGGCGATCTGCGGTCTGATCGCGACGCTCGTGCTGTATCGCACGGCCGAAGCGCGCAACCAGTACAAGGCGGTGTGACGCGGGTCGCGCGTCGGTGACGAAACGCGGCGAATCCCGCCGCGGAAGAAGCAACGGCCTCGCAATGCGAGGCCGTTTTGTCTGGTGCCTGAGGTTGGGCGACGAAAAGAAGAGGGGGCGTTGTCACGCGTCGCGCAGCGCGCGCGCGACCGTCTCGACGACGTCGTCCCATGCGCCGGGGCGCGGCTGGCGCACGAGCCGCGCGCGCGGATACCACGGGCTGTCGCCGATGCCGGCGAACCAGCGCCAGTCGGCCGCGAACGGCAGCATCACCCATAACGGCACGTCGAGCGCGCCCGCGAGGTGGGCGATCGACGTATCGATCGACACGACCGCTTCGAGCCGCTCGATCACGGCGGCGGTGTCCGCGAAGTCCGCGACGCGGCCGCCGAGCCGGTGGATCGACTGCGCGCGCGGATGCGCGTCGAGCGCCGCCTGTTCCGCCGGATCGAGTTGCGGTTGCAGCACGATCCAGTCGATCCCGTCGAGCGCGAACAGCGGTTCGAGCGCGGCGAGCGGCAGCGTGCGGTTCTCCTGTTGCTGGATGCGCCCGGACCACGCGAGCCCGATCTTGCGCTTCGCGTGGCCGCCGAGCGAGCCGCGCCACTTGCGCCGGTACGCGGGCGGCGCGGCCAGATACGGCGTGCGCGCGGGCAGCGTGTCGAGCGTCGTGCCGAGCGCGAGCGGCAGGCTCAGCAGCGGGCATTGCAGATCGACGGCGGGCAGCGGCGCGCCCTGCGCGATCGTCGTCACGCGCCAGTCGGCAGCGGCGGGCGCGATCAGCGGCAGCAGCGACGGCTGCACTTCGAGCACGATGCGCGTGTTGTGCTGTCGCGCGACGAGCGGCACGAAGCGCACGAACTGCAACGTGTCGCCGAAACCCTGTTCCGCACGGACCAGCAGCGTGCGGCCGGCAAGCGGTTCGCCGTTCCAGCGCGGCGGTTGAGACGCGGCGGACGGCTGCGGCTCGATCGAAACGGCCGGCGCGCGATGCGCATCCGCATACATCCCGTGACGCAGCGTTTCGCGCACGGCCGGATCGAGCCGCCATTCGTATTCGGGCAGCCCGCGCCGGAAGTCGCCGAGCGTGAGCCACACGAGCGCGCGGTTCAGATGCGCGGCCGCGAGTTCGGGCCGCACGCGCAGCGCCTCGTCGAACGCGCGCACCGCGGCCTGGTGACGGCCGAGCGCGTGATGCGCGGTGCCGAGGCCGAGCCATGCAAGCGCGAACTTCGGATCGAAGCCGACCGCGCGCTCGAACTGGCCGACCGCCTCGTCGTGACGGCCGAGCGCGGCGAGTGCGCTGCCGAGCCCATACAGCGCGGGCGCGAACTGCGGCTGCAACGCGAGCGCGGCTTCGAACGCGGCGACGGCCGCCGCGTGATCGCCGGTCGCGTCGAGCGTGTTCGCGAGATTGAAGTGCGCGGCGACGAAACGCGGCTGCGCGTCGAGCGCCGCGCGGAATTCGGCGATCGCGCCCGTGCTGTCGCCGAGCGCGTTCAACGACATCCCGAGGTTGTTGCGCGCGCCCGCGTGGCTGGGACGCAGATGCAGCGTGTAGCGGAACGCGGCGACCGCTTCGTCGTAGCGGCCGAGCGCGTGCAGCGCGTTGCCGAGGTTGTTGTGCGACGACGCATCGCCCGGTTGCAGCCGCACCGCATGGCTGAACGACAGCGCCGCGTCCTCGTGCCGGCCGAGCGTCGTGTACGCGTTGCCGAGGTTGTAGTGCGCGAGCGCGAACGTCGGCGACAGCGTCAGCGCGTTGCGGAACCGCTCGATCGCGCCGTCGAGCTGGCCGAGCGCCTTCAGCGTGTTGCCGAGATTGAGTTGCAGCGCGGCGTCGTCGGGGCGCAGATCGACCGCGCGCCGCACGAGGTCCGCGGCCTCCGCGTGCTGCCCCTGCTGATGGCGCAGCACGCCGAGCATGTGCAGTGCATCGACGTGCACCGGATCGGCGGCGAGCGTCGCGCGGTAGCCGCGCTCGGCGTCGTCCAGCCGGCCGTCGCGATGGGCTGCGTACGCGCGGACAAAAACCTGTTCCATGAATGACGGGCAAAACGTGCGGAAATGCGAAGGCGGCATTTTCCCACACTCGGACTGCGCCACTCCGCCTTGACCGGGCGGCTGTTGCTCTTTAACATATGAACACCTGTTCATATGTTGATTGCGAATTCGTGACAATGACTCCCCTGCCCGAAGACGAGCGCGTCGTGCCGCTCGCCGATCTGTTCCGCCTGCTGGGCGATCCGACGCGGTTGCGGATCGTGCTCGCGTGCGTGTCCGCGCGCCATCCGGTCGGCGCGATCGCGGATGCGCTCGGGCTGTCGCCGTCGCTCGTCAGCCATCATCTGCGGCTCCTGCGCGCGGCGCGCATCGTGCGCGCGGAGCGCGCGGGCAAACAGGTGTTCTATGTCGCCGCCGACCAGCACATCAGCGCGATGCTCGCGGGGATGCTCGAACACGTGGCCGAGCCGGTCGCCGAACCGCCGCTGGGGGCATGATGACGCGCGACAGCCACGACGACGAAACGCTGCCGCGCGACGACGCGGGCGCATCGCGGCGCGAGCCGGCTCATGGCGGCGAGCCGCATGCGGCGCATCCGGCGCACGGCCACGATCATGCGCCGTGCGACGCGGGCCGCGCGCACGATCATCGCGATGAAGACGGCGAGCACGATCACAGCGGTCACGCCCACGGCGAACATGACCACAGCGGTCACGCCCACGGCGAACATGACCACAGCGGTCACGCCCATGACGAGCACGACCACACCGCTCACGCTCCCAACGGCCACGGCCACGCCGGCCACCATCATCATCATCATCACGCGCCCGCCGACGGCCACGGCCGCGCGTTCGCGATCGCCGTCGCGCTGAACGTCGTGATCGTCGTCACGCAGGGCATCTACGGCGTGATCGCGCAATCGACCGCGCTGCTCGCGGACGCCGGCCACAACCTGTCCGACGTGCTCGGCCTCCTGCTCGCGTGGGGCGCCGCGCGGCTCGTGACGCGCCGTCCGTCCGGCCGCTACACGTTCGGCTTCGGCAGCACCTCGATCCTCGCGGCGCTCGCGAACGCGGCGCTGCTGCTCGTCGCGTGCGGCGCGATCATCGCGGAGGCGGTGAACCGGCTGATCCATCCGCAGCCGGTCGCCGGTTTCGACGTGTTCGTCGTCGCGACGATCGGCATGGTCGTCAACGCGTTCTCCGCATGGCTCTTCATGCGCGGCCAGGAGCACGACCTGAACATCCGCGGCGCGTTCCTGCACATGGCCGCGGACGCGGGCGTGTCGGCCGCCGTCGCGATCAGCGGGCTCGTGATCCTCGGCACCGGCTGGACGTGGGTCGATCCGCTGATGAGCATCGCGGTCGTGCTGGTGATCCTGTACGGCACGTGGGGGCTGCTGCGCGAGTCGACGCGGCTCGCGCTCGCGGCGGTGCCGTCGAACGTCGACATGGGCGGCATCCGCGCGTTCCTCGCGGCGCAGCACGGCGTGACCGACGTGCACGACCTGCACGTGTGGGCGCTGTCCACGACCGGCAACGCGTTGAGCGTGCATCTCGTGATGCCGGCCGGCCATCCGGGCGACGCGGCGCTCGACCGCATCGTGAGCGCGCTGCGGATGCGCTTCAGCATGCAGCACGTGACGCTGCAGGTCGATCTCGGCACGAGCGAGCATCGCTGTTCGCTGGACGCGCCGCAGCCGTCGCGGCACTGACACGCGAACGGCGTGCCGCCTGTTTGGCGGCGTCACCGGCGGGCGTACACTACCGATCAAGTTGGCCGCATGGAGGTCTGCATGACCGAGGCAGGTTTCCCGTCGCCCGTGCTGATCGTCGGCGCCGGCCCCACCGGACTCGCCGCCGCGATGAGCCTTGCCCGAGCGCGCATCCCGGTGCGGCTCATCGATCGCTCGCCGCAGCCCGCGCGTCATTCGCGCGCGATCGGCATCCAGGCGCGCACGCTCGAACTGCTCGAACAGCATCGGATCGTCGAGCCGTTTCTCGAACTGGGGCATCGCGCGCACGCGGCCAATCTTTATTCGAACGGACAGCGCCGCGTCAGGCTGGACTTCGATCCGCTGCTCACGCGTTATCCGTATCTGCTGTTCATCGACCAGACGGTGACCGAACGGCTGCTCGCCGGCCATCTCGAAACGCTCGGCGTGCAGATCGAACGCAGCGTCGAACTGCTCGAATTCGCGCAGGGTTCGGCGGGCGTCACCGCGCAGTTGCGGCTCGCGGACGGACGCATCGAGACGTTGCGCACGCCATACCTGATCGCGGCGGACGGCGCGCACAGCACGGTGCGCCACCAGCTCGACATGAAGTTCGACGGCGACACGCTCGAACAGTCGTTCCTGCTCGCGGACATCGACGCGACGACGCCGTGGCCCGACGACGAGTTCCACGTGTTCGCATCCGGCGACGGTCTCGCCGCGCTGTTTCCGTTCGGCAAGGGGCGCTTCCGGCTGATCGCGGATCACAAGGCAATGGTGCCGCAGGCGCCCGAAGGCGCGACGCCGCTGCCGACGCTCGACGAATGCCGCGAGATCGTGCAGCGGCGCGTGCATCATCCGGTGTTGCTGTCGGACATGACGTGGTCGTCGTATTTCCGGATCAACAGCCGGATGGTGCGGCAGCTTCGCGCGGAGCGGGTGTTCTTCGCGGGCGACGCCGCGCACGTGCATAGCCCGGCCGGCGCGCAGGGGATGAACACGGGCATCCAGGAGGCGTTCAATCTCGGCTGGAAGCTCGCGCGCGTGATGACCGGAGGCGCGCCGGACCGGCTGCTCGACACGTATCACGCGGAGCGTTATCCGATCGAGCGGATCGTGCTGCGGCAGACCAGCTTCATGACGCAACTGGTCGAGGCCGATCATGGGCCGATGAAGCTGCTGCGCGAACGCGTGATGCCGGTCCTCGTCGCGCTCGGGCCGCTGCGCGACGCGGCGCGCCAGGCGGTGAGCGAACTGTCGATCCAGTACCGGCGCAGCCCGCTCACGCTGGAGCGCGTGCTGGACGGCGGGCCGCGCGCGGGGGAGCGCGCGCCGGATGCGCTGGTGCACGTGGTCGACGGTCCGCTCGGCAAGGCGCCGGGCAAGGGCAGGGTATTCGACCTGCACGATCCGGCGAGCTTCTCGCTGTTTCTGCTGGTCGATCCCGAAGCCGCGCGCGACGCCGACGAAACGGAACCGCAAGCCGCGCCCGTGGACGACGATCTCGCGCGCTTTGCGCAGGCGGTCGAGCAGCGGCTGCCGCAGGCACTGCGGGTCTGGCGGATCAGCGACTTGCCGGACGGCGATGCGCCGCCTCCGGGCGGCGGCGCGCCGCAGTCGCTCAGCGAAGCGTATGGGCGCGCGCGGCCGGCGTTTTATCTGGTGCGGCCCGACGGCTACCTCTGCGCGCGCGGGCGGCCCGCGTCGGACCTGAACGCGCTGCTGCGCCACTGCGAGACGTGGTTCGCGGCGAGCGCGTCCGCGCAGCCGGCGCCGCGCTGAACGGCGGCGGACAGCACGCGGTCGATACGCATGAAAAACAAAGCCGCCGCTCGCCTGTGACGGCGAAACGGCGGCTCGTAGCAGCGGGCGGAGAGCGCGGGACCGCGATGCGTCAGGCGGTCTCGGCCGGCGTCAGCGCGTCGCGATGCCGTTTCAGCGATGTCTCGACGATCTCGCTGATACCGGCGTCGTGCGCCGCGCCGCTGTCGAGCGCCGCGAGCAGCGCGCGCCGCATCCGCGGCTCCCAGAAGCGGTGGATGTGATCGGCGATGCCGTTCAACGCCTCTTCGCGATCCGGCAGCGATTCGAAGAACGTGCCGATCCGGTTCGCCATCTCGATCAGGTTGTGCGGATTCATCGCGTCATTTCCCCGAAGTCGTGTCCGCCGTCGCGCGCTGGCGCAGCAGTTCGAGCTGCTGCGCGTTGAAGCGCGAGTATTCCTGCTGCCATTCGGACGGCTGCTGCACGTGGTTGACCTCGACTGCCGTCACCTTGTACTCCGGACAGTTGGTCGCCCAGTCCGACGACTCGGTCGTGATGACGTTCGCGCCGGACTCCGGGAAGTGGAACGTCGTGTACACGACGCCCGGCTGCATCCGCGTGCTGACCTTCGCGCGCAGCACCGTATGCCCGGCGCGCGACTCGATGCCGACCCAGTCGCCGTCGCGGATGCCGCGATCGTCGGCATCGACCGGATGGATCTCCAGCCGGTCCTCTTCGTGCCAGCGCGAGTTCTCGGTGCGCCGCGTCTGCGCGCCGACGTTGTACTGCGACAGGATGCGCCCGGTCGTCAGCAGCAGCGGGAAGCGCCGCGTCACCTTTTCCGGCGACGCGATGAACTTCGTGATGACGAACTTGCCCTTGCCGCGCACGAACGCGTCGATGTGCATGATCGGCGTGCCGTCCGGCGCGTGCTCGTTGCACGGCCACTGGATGCTGCCGAGTTCGTCGAGCCGCTTGTACGACACGCCATGGAACGTCGGCGTCAGCGCGGCGATCTCGTCCATGATCCCGGACGGATGCGCGTAGTCCATCTCGTAGCCGAGCGCGCGCGCGAGCAGGATCGTCGCTTCCCAGTCCGCGTACCCGGCGAGCGGCGGCATCACCTTGCGCACGCGCGAGATGCGGCGCTCCGCGTTGGTGAACGTGCCGTCCTTTTCGAGGAACGACGAGCCCGGCAGGAACACGTGCGCGTACTTCGCGGTTTCGTTCAGGAAGATGTCCTGCACGACGATGCATTCCATCGACGACAGCGCGGCCGCGACGTGCTGCGTGTTCGGGTCCGACTGCACGATGTCCTCGCCCTGGCAGTAGAGGCCCATGAACGTGCCGTCGAGCGCCGCTTCGAACATGTTCGGAATCCGCAGCCCCGGCTCGGGTTGCAGCGTGACGTTCCATGCGTCCTCGAACAGCGCGCGCACCGTCGAGTCGCCGACGTGGCGATAACCGGGCAACTCGTGCGGGAACGAGCCCATGTCGCACGAGCCCTGCACGTTGTTCTGGCCGCGCAGCGGGTTCACGCCGACGCCTTCGCGGCCGATGTTGCCGGTCGCCATCGCGAGGTTCGCGATGCCCATCACGGTCGTCGAGCCCTGCGCGTGTTCGGTCACGCCGAGGCCGTAGTAGATCGCCGCGTTGCCGCCGGTCGCATAGAGCCGCGCCGCCGCGCGCACTTCGTCGGCCGGCACGCCGGTGATCCCGGCCATCGCTTCCGGCGAGTTCTCCGGCAGCGCGACGAACTCGCGCCACTGCTCGAACGCGCGCGTTTCGCAGCGTTCGGCGATGAACGCTTCGGCGAGCAGCCCTTCGGTGACGATCACGTGCGCGAGCGACGTGACGATCGCGACGTTCGTGCCCGGACGCAGTTGCAGGTGATGCGACGCCTTCACGTGCGGCGTGTCGACGATGTCGATGCGGCGCGGGTCGATCACGATCAGCTTCGCGCCGTGGCGCACGCGGCGCTTCAGCCGCGAGCCGAACACCGGGTGGCCGTCGGTCGGGTTCGCGCCGATCACCATGATGACGTCCGAGTGATCGATCGACGCGAAGGTCTGCGTGCCGGCCGACTCGCCGAGCGTCGTCTTCAGGCCGTAGCCGGTCGGCGAGTGGCACACGCGCGCGCAGGTGTCGACGTTGTTGTTGCCGAACGCGGCGCGCACCAGCTTCTGCACGAGATAGGTTTCCTCGTTCGTGCAGCGCGACGACGTGATGCCGCCGATCGAGTCGCGGCCGTGTTTCGCCTGGATGCGGCGGAATTCGGACGCGGCGTATTCGATCGCTTCTTCCCAACTGACCTCGCGCCACGGATCGGTGATCTTCGCGCGGATCATCGGCTTCGTGATGCGGTCCTTGTGCGTCGCGTAACCCCACGCGAAGCGGCCCTTCACGCATGCGTGGCCTTCGTTCGCCTGGCCGTTCTTGAACGGCACCATGCGCACCACCTGGTTGCCCTTCATCTCGGCCTTGAACGAGCAGCCGACGCCGCAGTACGCGCAGGTCGTCACGACCGAATGCTCGGACTGGCCGAGCATCACGACGCTCTTTTCCTGCAGCGTCGCGGTCGGGCATGCGGCGACGCACGCGCCGCACGACACGCATTCGGAATCCATGAACGCCTCGCCCGCGCCGGCCGCGACGCGCGATTCGAAGCCGCGTCCGGCGATGGTCAGCGCGAACGTGCCCTGGGTTTCCTCGCATGCGCGCACGCAGCGGTTGCAGACGATGCACTTCGACGGGTCGTACGTGAAGTACGGGTTCGACTCGTCCTTTTGGTTCTTCAGGTGGTTCGCGCCGTCGAAGCCGTAGCGCACTTCGCGCAGCCCGGTGACGCCCGCCATGTCCTGCAGTTCGCAGTCGCCGTTCGCCGGGCAGGTCAGGCAGTCGAGCGGGTGATCGGAGATGTACAGCTCCATCACGTTGCGGCGCAGCTTCTGCAGACGGTCGGTCTGCGTGCGCACCTTCATGCCCGCTTCGACCGGCGTCGTGCACGACGCCGGATAACCGCGCCGGCCCTCGATCTCGACGAGGCACAACCGGCACGAGCCGAACGGTTCGAGCGAGTCGGTCGCGCACAGCTTCGGCACGTGCACGCCGGCCTCGGCCGACGCGCGCATCACCGACGTGCCGGCCGGCACCGTGACCGACTGGCCGTCGATTTCGAGCGTCACGTCGGTATCGGAATGACGGAACGGGGTGCCGTAATCGGTGTCGTCGAACGGCGAGCGCGCCTTCGACATGCAGCTACAGTTGCCGGAGCCGCAGCCGCCGGCTTTGGAAATGATCGCATCGGACATGATGGGCTCCTCGTCAGGCCGCGGCCGTCGCCGGCTGCACGGTTTCGAGACCGAAGTCTTCGGGGAAGTGGTTGAGCGCGGACAGCACCGGATAGGGCGTCATGCCGCCCATCGCGCACAGCGAGCCGGACACCATCGTGTCGCACAGATCGCGCAGCAGCGTGACCTGCCTTTCGGACGTGTCGCCGTTGCGGATCTTCGCGATTACCTCGACGCCGCGCGTCGAGCCGATCCGGCATGGCGTGCACTTGCCGCACGATTCGAGCGTGCAGAACTCCATCGCGTACTGCGCGAGTTCCGCGAGATTCGACGTGTCGTCGTGCACGACGAGCCCGCCGTGGCCGACCACCGCGCCGACCGCCGCATAGGCTTCGTAGTCCATCGGAATGTCCCACTGGCTTTCCGGCAGATAGGTGCCGAGCGGGCCGCCGACCTGCACCGCGCGCGCCGGGCGGCCGGATGCGGTGCCGCCGCCGTAGCCGACCAGCAGTTCGCGCAGCGTGACGCCGAACGCGAGTTCGACGAGGCCGCCCTGCTTGATGTTGCCGGCGAGCTGGAACGGCAGCGTGCCGCGCGAGCGGCCCATCCCGAAGTCCTTGTAGAACGCCGCGCCCTTCGCGAAGATGATCGGCACCGTCGCGAGCGTGATGACGTTGTTGATGACGGTCGGCTTGCCGTGCAGGCCCGCGAGCGCGGGCAGCGGCGGCTTCGCGCGGACGATCCCGCGCTTGCCTTCGAGCGATTCGAGCAGCGCGGTTTCCTCGCCGCATACGTACGCGCCTGCGCCCTTCGCGACGAACAGGTCGAAGCGGCGGCCGCTGCCGAGCACGTCGTCGCCGAGCCAGCCGGCGGCGCGCGCGCGGCGGATCGCTTCTTCCAGCGTGCCGATCGAATGCGGATACTCGCTGCGCACATAGACATGGCCGACCGTCGCGCCGGTCGACAGGCCGGCGATCGTCATCCCTTCGATCAGCACGTACGGATCGCTTTCCATCACGAGACGATCGGAGAACGTGCCGGAGTCGCCTTCGTCCGCGTTGCAGACCACGTACTTCTGGTCCGCGTGCGCCTGCGCGACGGTGCGCCACTTGATGCCCGCCGGAAACGCAGCGCCGCCGCGCCCGCGCAGGCCCGATTCGAGCAGCGCGTCGCATGCGGCGGACGGCGTCATCGCAAGCGCGTTGCGCAATCCTTCGAGGCCGCCGTGCGCGACGTAGTCGTCGGTGGACAGCGGATCGGTGATGCCGATGCGCGCGAACGTCAGGCGCTGCTGTTTCGCGAGATACGGAATCTGGTCGACGACGCCGACGCAGCGCGGATGCGGCTTGCCTTCGGCGAACCCCGCCTCGAACAGCGCGGCGACTTCATGCGGCTCGACGTTCGCGTAACCGATGCGCCCGCCGGCCGTTTCGACCTCGACCAGCGGTTCGAGATACAGCAGGCCGCGCGAGCCGTTGCGCACGAGTTCGATGGCGATGCCGCGCTGCGCGGCTTCGCGTTCGATCGCGGTGGCGATCGCGTCCGCGCCGAGTGCGAGCGCCGACGAATCGCGGGGGACATAGATGCGCGTCATGCGGCCTCCTCGGTGTGCGCGACGGTCGTGGCCGCGGCGAGCAGCGCGTCGAACTTCTGCGGCGTGACCTTCGCGTGCAGCGTGCCGTTGATCGTCAGCGCGGGCGACAGCGCGCACTGGCCGAGGCAATACACCGATTCGAGCGCGAGCGGACCGCCGCCGTGCGCATGGGCATGGGGATCGTCGTGACGGTGCTGCGCGAAGCGGCAGCCGGTGCGCGTCTCGATGTGCTGCGCGAGCGCCTCGCTGCCCATGCTGCGGCACGCTTCGGCGCGGCACAACTGAACCGTGACGGCCGCGGGCGGCTCGCTGCGGAAGTGGTGGTAATAGGTGATGACGCCATGGACCTCGGCGCGCGACAGGTTCATCGCTTTCGCGAGCGGCACGACGGTGCCGGACGGCACGAAGCCGACTTCGTCCTGGATCGCATGCAGGACCGCGAGCAGCGTGCGGCCCGGTTGCAGATGGCGCCGCACCAGTTCATCCGGCGCGGTAGCGATGGTCTCGTCCAAGTGGGGCTCCTCCAGGGGCATATATGCACTTGTTATTCATAAAGCGTGCGTCTATGCTGCATTTGTTTCTTGTTAGACCGAACAATAGGCCGCTGGAACGGCTTGCGCAATAGGAACACGGACTTCATAAATGATACGGGTCGAATGCGAAGCGCAGCTCGTCGTGCGCGACATGGAGGGCCGGGAGGCAAGCCTGACGGACGTTGTGCCGTTACTGGCGCTCGTCGCGGAGGAGGGCAGCATCGCGCAGGCCGCGCAGCGTAGGGGTTTGTCCTACCGTCATGCATGGGGCCTGTTGCGCGACGTCGAAGAGCGGCTCGGCGGCGCGTTGATCGCGAAGGCGCGCGGCCGCGGCTCGGTGCTTTCCGAACTCGGCGAAGCGGTGCTGCGTTCGCAGCGGTTATGTGTGGAGCGCCTGCACGGCAACATGCAGTCGCTCGCGAGCGAAGTCGCGAGCGACCTGAATCGCTGGCTCGCGCCCGATCGCGAGGACGTGCGCATTCATGCTTCGCACGGCTATGCAGTCGCCGAACTCGTGACCGCGCTGGTGGCCGACGAGGTGCCGGTCGAGATCAAGTACCGCGACAGCGCCGATGCGATCACCGCGCTCGCGCGCGGCGAATGCGATCTCGCCGGTTTCCATCTGCCGCGCGGCGAATTTCGCGCGGCCTGCGCGAATGCCTATCGAAGCTGGCTCGATCCGCAGCGCCACGTGCTCGTGCATCTGACGCGGCGCAAGCAGGGGCTGTTCGTCGGCCGGGGCAATCCGAAGCGGATCGAGGGACTCGTCGATCTCGCGCGGCCCGACATTCGCTTCGTGAACCGTCAGCCGGGATCGGGCACGCGGATGCTGATCGATCTGCTGCTCACGCGCATCGGCGTCGATCCTCAACGCGTGAACGGTTATGCGCTGTCGGAACTGACGCACTCCGCGATCGCCGCGTTCGTCGCGAGCGGGATGGCGGACGTCGGCTTCGGCGTCGAACCGGCCGCGCATCACTTCGGGCTCGACTTCATTCCGGTCGTCGACGAGGACTATTACTTCGCGTGCGACCGCACGCAACTCGATCGCGAGCCGCTCGCCGCCGTGCTGGAACTGCTGCGCGGCGCGGCGTTCAGGCAGCGCGTCGCGCAACTCGACGGCTACGATCCGGCCGAATGCGGCACCGTCGTTGCGCTCGACGAAGGCTGGTCCGGGCCGCGGGTTCTGTCACCACGGTAACGCGATGCAATGAGATCGCGCTGCACCGCGCGGCGCTTTTTGCGATACTTCCGGCTACGTTTGCTTTTCCTGCCTTGAAAGCGCGGCTGCCGCGCCTGATTCGATCATGAAATATCTGCTCAATGTCTGTGCGGCCGCGGCAACGGCCGGTGTGCTGTTCGCGACCGTCTCCGTTGCGTTCGCGCAGAATTCGCCCGGCGTGCCGGGCGGCATCCTGAACGACGAGTTCCGTCTGCAGGAGCATCCGCAACTTCAGTTCGCCGCATCCGCGCCTTCGGCCAAGTATCAGCACGGCGCGCCGACCGCGCGTCGCAAGCGCGGGGATCTGGGCGATCCGAACGGTTGCAATCTGCAATGTCCGCAGGACCAGTGAGCGGTAAACGTTGATGAAAGGCCGGCTGCCGCGACGGTGGCCGGCGCTGTGATGCGAGCAGGGTGGGCCGCCCGGCCGAGGTTGCCTGCGCGAACTCCGTGTTAACCCTTGCTCGAATCCGTCTTCATGCGAACGCCGTCGCGCACGCGTGCGCGACCTGTTCTATCAAGTCGGGCCACTGCGCGCCCGGCGGCTGCCTGAAGAGCCGCATCCCCGGATACCAGCGCGTATCGTTTCCTGCGTGCCCCCAGCGCCAGTCGAGGTCGTGAGCGGGCAGCATCACCCAGCACGGCGTGCCGACCGAGCCGGCGACGTGCGCGATCGCGGTGTCCACGCAGATCACCAGATCGAGCTGCGCGACGATCGCCGCGCTATCCGCCAGATCCGTCAGCGCAGTGCCGAGATGCAGCAGCGGCTGGTCCGCGGGCGGCTGCTGCGCGTCGTCTTCTCCCTGGCCTTTTTGCAGGCTCACGAACCGCGCGCCGGGCACGTTCCATAGCGGCGCGAGTTGCGCCAGCGACGGTATCGAGCGATGCGCGTCGTTGTGATGGCGCGGGTTGCCCTTCCACACGAGACCGATGCGCGGCCCCGCCGGCAACGCGTCGAGTTGCGCGCGCCAGTGCTCGACGCGCGCGGGGTCGGGCTTCAGATAAGCCACCGGCACGTTGCCATGCGTGCCGACATGCAGCGGCACGCTCAACAGGCTGGTCCAGCAGTCGAATTCCGCGGAACGCGTTTTGCCGGCCGTGTTGTCGAACACCTCGTCCACGCCGTCGATCGACGCGACGAGCCGATGCAGCGCGGGCATGCACGCGACCGCGATGCGCGCGACGCCGCGCGCCTTCAGCGCCGCGAAATAACGCCCGAACTGGATCATGTCGCCGAGGCCGTCCTCCTGCCACACGAGCAGCGACCGGCCTTCCAGCGACTCGCCCTGCCAGCGCGGGCATTGCACGATCGACAGCGTGTGGTGATGGACGAAGCGGGGCAGGTCGTAGCGCGATTCGTAGAGGGGCCACGCGTCGTCGAAGCGTTCCATGCTCAACAGCAGCGTCGACAGCGCGAACTTCGCGTCGCCGTAACCGGGTTGCAGGACCAGCGCCTGTCGCAGCGCCGCTTCCGCTTCATCCAGTTGGCCGAGCCCTTTGTGCACGATCCCGAGGCTGTAGTGCGTGGCCGCCAGATCCGGGCGCAGCGCCAGCGCCTGTTGATAGGCCACGGCCGCTTCGCGCGCGCGGCCGCTTTCGTGCAGTACCGCGCCGAGGTTGCTCAGCGTCTCGACGGCGTTCGGCTTCAGTTCGAGCGAACGGCGATAGCTTGCTTCGGCCTCGGGCAGCCGCTTTTGCGCGTGCTGCACAATGCCGAGGTTGTAATGGCATTCGGCGAAGTTCGGGTTGAGCGACAGCGCCTCGCCGAACGCGGCCTCCGCGTCGGACCAGCGTTCGAGCTTGTCGAGGATCACGCCGAGCGTGTTGTGCGCGTCCGCGAGGTCAGGGCGCAGCGCGATCGCGCAACGGATCGCCAATTCGGCTTCGGGCAGGCTGCCGCGCGCTTTCAGCAGTGCGGCCAGGTTGTTGAACGCGAGCGGATACGATGCGTGACTCACGCGCGAACGCTGGTATGCCGCTTCGGCTTCGGCCAGCTTGCCCTGTTCTTTCAGCGCGTCGCCGAGTTCGCGTTGCGACTGCGAATGCGCGAGGTGGCTCGCGATCAATGCCTGATACGCTTGCTCGGCCTCCTGCGGACGCTGCGCGGCTTGCAGCACGAGGCCGAGGTTGTAGCGCGCTTCGAGGTAGTCCGCGCGGATCTCCAGCGCGCGGCGGTACGCGGCTTCCGCGTCCGCGAGGCGTCCCAGTTCCTGGAGCGCGACGCCGTGGTTGTTGTGCGCCTCCGCGTTGTCCGGCCAGTGCGTGGCCCACGCGCGATACAGCGCTTCGGTTTCCGCCGTGCGCTTCTGCATCTTCGTCAGCAGACCGAGGCCGCCGTAGGCGGCGGCGAGCGTCGGGTCGAGTTCGAGCGCGCGGCGCCAGTATGCTTCGGCGTCGGCCATCTGCTGGAGGCCGAGCGAACTGGTCGCGGCGAGGTGCAGCGCGTGCAGCCTTGCGCCGGGAGGAACGTTGGCGTCGTCCGCGTCGAGCACCTGCGTGGCGACGGCGAGCGCCTCGGAGAACCGGCCTGCCTGGCAGAGCGCGGCGGCCAGCTGGCCAGGATCGGACGGGTGGACGCGCGGGTTGCTCAAGCAGAACTCCGGGGATTGGCTGGACAAACGCGGATGGATGTCGGTGTGGATACGGGTCCGGCTTGCGCGGCGAGGCAGTGCGCAGGACGGTGTGTGTGGGATTGCGGATGACGTGGCTGCCGGAGTCCTGTTTGAGGTGCCGGACGGATCGCAGGCAGCCCATGTCGACGCTAATGCTAGCGCGCAGGCCCCGTGGGCGATGCGTTCATTTGAACCCTGTATGCGGCTCAAATCGGGACTTCGGCGGAAGGGGGAAAGCAGGACGTCAGGTGGCGCAGGGAAGTGCGTACGAAAAAAAACCGCAGAGGCGTTTTGCGCCGCTGCGGGTTCTCGGACATGCGTCGAAGGGAATGTGTTGGTGGAGCCGGCGGGAATCGAACCCGCGTCCGCAAGCAGTCCACAACCAGTTCTACATACTTAGTCCTGTCATTTGATTTAACCGCACCGACGCGGACGAACACGCTTCGTTACGGCGAGTCACTTGATTTTCGGCCCCGGCACCGTGACGCAACAGGGGATTATCTGACGTAAATGACCTCGCTGGTCTTGCGACCCTGACCCGTCAGCGAGTCAGTGCGAGGTTGGCGGGGTTAAGCCGCCAATGCGTACGTTTCGTCGTTCGCAGTTACTTAAGTCCCATTGATTAACGAGGTGACGGGTCCTCGGTATGCCCTGAGCTGCTTCATTACCCACGTCGAAACCAGGTCGGCCCCAACAGGAACGGCAATTATCCCATAGATCCCGGGATCGGGCTAACCGCAGGTGGCTTTAGCCGCGCGACGTCGCCCCGACGCGTCGCAATAGCGCGAGCAGCGCATCGGTCGTGTCGGCGACGTGGTGCGCGTTCCAGTGCAGCGGCGGCAGGTCGTTGCCGCAGTAGCCGTAGCCGGCCGCGACCGTCGCCATCCCGGCCGCGTGGCCGGCCTGGATGTCGCGCAGGTCGTCGCCGACATAGACGATGCGCGGCGCGTCGACGCCGAGCGCGTCGGCCGCGTGCAGCAGCGGCGCCGGGTGCGGCTTCGAATACGGCGTCGTGTCGCCGCTGACCACGCACGCCGCGCGCCGGTCGAGGCCGAGCAGCGCGACGAGCGGCGCGGTGAGGCGCGCGACCTTGTTCGTCACGATGCCCCAGCGCACGCCGCGCGCGTCGAGGTCGTCGAGCAGCGCGTCGATGCCGGGGAACAGCACCGTGTCGACGCGCAGGTTCGCTTCGTAGTTCGCGAGAAACTCTTCGCGCATCGCCGCGAATTCGGGGTCGTCCGGGCCGACGCCGAACGCGGCGCCGATCAGTCCGCGCGCGCCGGCCGAAGCCAGCGGCCGCAGGCGTTCGAGCGGCGCGGGCGCGAGGCCGCGCGTGTGGCGCATCAGGTTGACCGCGGCGGCGAGATCGGGCGCGGTGTCGGCGAGCGTGCCGTCGAGGTCGAACAGCACTGCGTCGCACGCGGCGAGCGCCGCGCCGTCGTCCGGCGCGGGAGAAACGGCGGATGGAGCATTCATGAGCGGAAGAGGGCGAGGCTGCGGCGGATCAAGCTTCGCGCCGGCACGCGAGCAGATAGTTGACGCTCGTGTCGTTGGACAGCGCGAAGCGCCGGGTCAGCGGGCCATACGTGATGCCCTTGATGTCGGCGGTGTGCAGGCCGGCATCGCGCACGAACGAGGCCAGTTCCGACGGGCGGATGAAGCGCGCGTAGTCGTGCGTGCCTTTCGGCAGCATCTGCGCGATGTATTCGGCGCCGATCACCGCGAGCAGGTACGACTTCACGTTGCGGTTCAGCGTCGAGAAGAACACCCAGCCGCCGGGCTTTACCAGCGTCGCGCACGCGGCGACGACGGCAGCCGGTTGCGGCACGTGTTCGAGCATTTCCATGCAGGTGACGACGTCATACGACGCCGGCTCGCGCGCGGCCAGCGCCTCGGCCGCGATTTCCTCGTATTCGACGCTGATGCCGCTTTCGAGGCTATGCAGGTCCGCGACGCCGAGCGCCTCATGCGACAGATCGATGCCCTTCACGCTCGCGCCGAGCCCCGCCATCGATTCGGACAGGATGCCGCCGCCGCAGCCGATGTCGAGCACGCGCTTGCCGGTGAGGTGCGCGTGGTTGTCGATCCAGCCGAGCCGGATCGGATTCAGTTCGTGCAGCGGCTTGAACTCGGCATTCGGGTCCCACCAGCGATGCGCGAGATCGCTGAATTTCTGGAGTTCGTGGGGATCGGCGTTCGTCATGTCGGTGCGGTGGGGCGCGCTTGGCGGGTGAAAGAGGATAAGGCCTGAGTATATAGGCGGGGGAGCGGGGCGGCAAAATGCCACGAGCCGCTGGCCCCGGCCGTGCCGGCGGCCGTCGAATGGCCGCGGCAGATAAAAAAAGCCCCGCCGAAGCGGGGCTTTGAGGCTTTCAGCCGAGGCTCGCGGCTTACTGGCGCGGCGTGCCGACGACTTCGACTTCCACGCGGCGGTCCGGTGCGAGGCAGGCGATGAGAGCCTTGCGGTTCTTCTGGTTGCAGCCCGTCGTGACCGGGTTGCGCTTGCCCTTGCCTTCCGTGTAGATACGGTCGGCCGGGACGCCCTTGCTGACCAGATAGGCCTTCACGGCTTGTGCACGGCGCATCGACAGACGGTCGTTGTACGCAACGGTACCGATACGGTCGGTGTGGCCGGTTGCCACGACGACTTCGAGGTTCAGCGCTTCGATGCGCGCTGCCAGTTCGTCCAGCTTGGCCTTGCCAGCCGGCTTCAGGACGGCCTTGTCGAAGTCGAACAGCGTTTCAGCCTGATACGTGACCTTTTCGCTGCGGATTGCCGGAGCAGCAGGCGCTGCGACCGGCGGTTGCGGAGCCTGAGCGACGAGGGCGCCGTCGCACTTCGCGTTGGCCGTTGCAGGCGTCCAGAACGCATCGCGCCAGCAAAGCTCGTTCGTGCCGTTCATCCACACCCACTCGCCCGTACCATTCACCCAGTTGTCATTCACGGCTTGTCGCGACGCCGGCACCGACTGTGCCGAGGCGGATGCAGCCATTACTGCGGTAGCTGCAATGAACGCGAGCTTTGAAAGTTTATTCATATTTCTCCTCTCGAAATTGAGATTACCGCAGGTTTACTGCGAGCCTGATGACGAAGACAAGTCATACATTGCTCGAAGTATAACATTGGCGCGTTGTGGGGAACGCTTTGTGTAGACTTCGAGCAGCGTCTAACTTTGTGCGTTGGCATTTTGCCATATCGTTCCCTTCCAACGATAAAAAAAATCTGCCCCTTTCTACGGGGTCCCGCGATTGTGGTGCTACCGCAACAGAAAAGCGCCGTCTGGCGCGGGTTTGCGGGCGATTGGCACAGATCCGGGCCGCCGTTTCCGCAGTGTCACCCGATTGCCGGATGCGTGCGCGAAACCTGTGCAGACCCCGTTCTGTCCCTGATCAACCGGCGGCGTTTGAGGCGCCTCACGCGTGGCCCACTAATAGGTATACGCAGTTCGCGGGCGGGGGTGTCCAGCATGGTAGAATCGCTTGATATACGCTGCGTCCGCGGCGTCCATGCGACATCGGGGCGCGCGGCGGTTTCGTAGCCGTTCCGCGTCTCCATCAGACATCGATAATGGATCAATTCGCCAAAGAGACCCTGCCAATCTCCCTCGAAGAGGAAATGCGCCGCTCGTATCTCGATTACGCGATGAGCGTGATCGTCGGGCGCGCACTGCCGGATGTTCGCGACGGTCTCAAGCCGGTTCACCGGCGTGTGCTGTACGCGATGCACGAGCTGAACAACGACTGGAACCGCGCATACAAGAAGTCGGCGCGTATCGTCGGCGACGTGATCGGTAAATATCACCCGCACGGCGACACCGCGGTCTACGACACGATCGTCCGGATGGCGCAGAACTTTTCGCTGCGCTACATGCTGGTGGACGGCCAGGGCAACTTCGGTTCGATCGACGGCGACAACGCCGCCGCGATGCGTTACACCGAAATCCGCATGGCGAAGATCGGCCATGAACTGCTGGCCGACATCGACAAGGAAACCGTCGATTTCGGGCCGAACTACGACGGCAGCGAAAGCGAGCCGCAGATCCTGCCCGCGCGGATCCCGAACCTGCTGATCAACGGCTCGTCCGGCATCGCGGTCGGGATGGCGACCAACATCCCGCCGCACAACCTGAACGAAGTCGTCGACGCGTGCCAGCATCTGCTGAAGAACCCGGAGGCGTCGATCGATGAACTGATCGAGATCATTCCGGCGCCGGATTTCCCGACCGCCGGCATCATCTACGGGGTAGCCGGCGTCCGCGACGGTTATCGCACCGGCCGCGGCCGCGTCGTGATGCGCGCGGCGACCCATTTCGAGGAAATCGACCGCGGCCAGCGGATGGCGATCATCGTCGACGAACTGCCGTACCAGGTGAACAAGCGTTCGCTGCTGGAGCGCATCGCCGAGCTGGTCAACGAGAAGAAGCTCGAAGGCATCTCGGACATCCGCGACGAGTCGGACAAGAGCGGCATGCGCGTCGTGATCGAACTGAAGCGCGGCGAGGTGCCCGAGGTCATCCTGAACAACCTGTACAAGGCGACCCAGCTTCAGGACACGTTCGGGATGAACATGGTCGCGCTGGTGGACAACCAGCCGAAGCTGCTGAACCTGAAGGAAATGCTTGAGCATTTCCTGTCGCACCGGCGCGAGGTGCTGACGCGGCGCACTGTATACGAACTGCGCAAGGCCCGCGAACGCGGTCACGTGCTGGAAGGCCTCGCGGTCGCGCTCGCGAACATCGACGAATTCATCGAGATCATCAAGGCCGCGCCGACGCCGCCGATCGCGAAGCAGGAGTTGATGGCGCGCTCGTGGGATTCGTCGCTGGTGCGCGAGATGCTGAGCCGCGCGGAGACCGAAAACGCGGCGGCCGGCGGCAGCGGCGCCTACCGGCCGGAAGGCCTGAGCCCGATCTACGGGATGCAGGGCGACGGGCACTATCGCCTGTCCGACACGCAGGCGCAGGAAATCCTGCAAATGCGTCTGCAACGTCTGACGGGGCTTGAACAGGACAAGATCACCGGCGAGTATCGTGAAGTGATGGCGCAGATCGCCGACCTGCTCGACATCCTCGCGCGCCCGGAGCGCGTAACGTCGATGATCTCCGACGAACTCGTCGCGATCAAGAGCGAATTCGGCGACGAGCGCCGCTCGAAGATCGAGCTGAACGCGACCGAACTGAACACCGAGGACCTGATCACGCCGCAGGACATGGTCGTCACGATGTCCCACACCGGATACGTGAAATCGCAGCCGTTGTCCGAATATCGCGCGCAGAAGCGCGGAGGTCGCGGCAAGCAGGCGACGTCGATGAAGGAAGACGACTGGATCGACACGCTGTTCATTGCGAACACGCACGATCACATCCTGTGTTTCTCGAATCGCGGCCGCGTGTACTGGGTGAAGGTCTACGAGGTGCCGCAGGGCTCGCGCAACTCGCGCGGCCGGCCGATCGTCAACATGTTCCCGCTGCAGGACGGCGAAAAGATCACCGTCGTGCTGCCGGTCAAGGAGTTCTCGGCCGACAAGTACGTGTTCATGGCGACCGCGCTCGGCACCGTGAAGAAGACTCCGCTGGAAGCGTTCAGCCGCCCGCTGCGCAAGGGTATCATTGCGGTCGGCCTCGACGACGGCGACTACCTGATTGGCGCGGCGATCACCGACGGCCAGCACGACGTGATGCTGTTCTCGGATTCGGGCAAGGCGGTGCGCTTCGACGAAAACGATGTGCGTCCGATGGGGCGCGAAGCGCGCGGCGTGCGCGGGATGCAACTTGAAGATGGCCAGCAGGTCATAGCGCTTCTCGTGGCGGGCGACGAGCAGCAGTCGGTGCTCACCGCGACGGAGAACGGCTACGGCAAGCGCACGCCGATCACCGAGTACACGCGTCATGGGCGCGGCACGAAGGGCATGATCGCGATCCAGACGTCGGAGCGTAACGGCAGGGTGGTCGCCGCGACGCTCGTCGATCCGGAAGCCGAGATCATGCTGATTACGACAACCGGCGTATTGATTCGCACCCGGGTGTCGGAGATCCGTGAAATGGGGCGTGCGACGCAAGGTGTTACACTCATCAGCCTTGATGAAGGCACGAAGCTTTCCGGCCTGCAGCAGATCGCGGAAGCGGATGCGGACGGCGATGTCGAAGGCGCAGCCGACGGCGAAACGAGCGAAGGTGACGGGCAACAGTAATGCGAAGCGGAGGTCCGCAAAAGCGGGCCGCGTAGTGCCGGACAGTGTCGCGGAATCATGCGGCGGGCGCAGTGAAGCGCCCCGCGGTTCGCGCGGCGGGCGATTCGACTTAAATCTCTAAGGGAATAGATGATGCAAAAACGATTCAAGCAGGTGATGTTGCTGGCCGCTCTCGTGCCGACTTTCGCAATGGCCCAGGCGCTGGACAGCCAGCAGGCCCCGGCTCCGGCAGCGGCTGCAGCACCCGTCGATCCGGCCAAGCAGGCCGCGATCAAGGACCTGCTCGACGCGATCGACGCGCAGAAGCTCGTCGGCGCAATCGGCAACAGCGCGCAGATGCAGGCGAAGCAACTCGTGCCGGCGATCCTGTCGGACGCGCTGTCGGAAAACAAGACGCTGACGGACAAGCAGAAGCAGGCGTCCGTGCCGGCGCTGCAGAAGAACTCGGTGCCGAAGCTGGTCGACTCCGCAGGCCAGGTCTTCGCGACCGACGCGTTCCGCCAGGACGCGATGCAGGCGCAGTACGACGCGTACGCGAAGTACTACAGCACGCAGGAAATCAAGGACCTGACGACGTTCTACCGCAGCCCGACCGGCCGCAAGTTCATCCAGGTGCAGGATCAGGTTGGCCGCGACGTGGTCAACGGCCTGATGCAGAAGTACATGCCGCAATCGATCCGCGCGACGCGCGATCAGGCGGACAAGGAAGTCGCCTCGGTCAAGCCGGCGGCCAAGTAAGGCGCCCGCGGGCGCGCCGCCGGCAAGGCTTGCGGCGCGCGGCGATGCGGGGAGCCGCGTTTGGCGGGTTCCCTGTGACAGTGCGATAATGGCCGTTTGCGCGAAAGCGCAGACGGCCATTTCTTTTTGGGCGCGGTTTCCGGCCTTTTTTGCCGCGGCGCCTGCTCCGGGGATTTCTTACGATGCGCGTGTTCAATTTCTCAGCCGGACCAGCGGCGTTGCCCGAGGAAGTGCTTCGCCAGGCTGCCGACGAAATGCTCGACTGGCATGGCAGCGGAATGAGCGTGATGGAAATGAGCCACCGCGGCCCGGAGTTCATGTCGATCCATTCGGACGCGCTGCTCGATCTGCGTGAGTTGCTCGCGGTGCCCGCGAGCCACCAGATCCTGTTCCTGCAGGGCGGTGGAATTGGCGAAAACGCGATCGTCCCGTTGAACCTGTTCGGCGCGAAGCCGCGCGCGGATTTCGTGATCACCGGTTCGTGGTCGCAGAAATCGCAGAAGGAAGCGCTCAAGTACGGCGCCGCGCACATCGCCGCGAGCGGCCAGACGGAGCATGGCTTTACGCGTTCGCCGTCGCGCGCCGAATGGCAGCTGTCGGACGACCCGGCCTACGTGCATCTGTGCACGAACGAGACGATCAACGGCGTCGAGACGTTCGAGATTCCGGATCTCGGCGACATCCCGCTCGTCGCGGATGCGTCGTCGCACATCCTGTCGCGCCCGATGGACATCGCGAAGTACGGCGTGCTGTACGGCGGCGCGCAGAAGAACATCGGAATGGCCGGCGTCACCGTCGTGATCGTGCGCGAGGACCTGCTCGACCGCGCGATGTCGATCTGCCCGTCCGCGTTCGAATGGAAGACCGTCGCCGCGAACAACTCGATGTACAACACGCCACCGACCTACGCGATCTACATCGCGGGCCTCGTGTTCAAGTGGCTGAAGCGCCAGGGCGGCCTCGCCGCGATCGAGGCGCGCAACATCGAAAAAGCGAAGCTGCTGTACGACACGATCGACGCGAGCAGTTTCTACATCAACAAGGTGGAGCGTCCGGTGCGTTCGCGGATGAACGTGCCGTTCTTCCTCGCCGACGAATCACGCAATGAAGACTTCCTTGCCGGCGCGAAGGCGCGCGGGCTGTTGCAGCTGAAGGGCCACAAGTCCGTCGGCGGCATGCGGGCGTCGATTTACAACGCGGTGCCGCTCGAAGGCGTCAAGGCGCTGGTCGAGTACATGAAGGAATTCGAAGCCACGCACGCGTGACGCCGGTGCGAGCCGCGTCGCGTGCGCACCCTTTCAGACTGCCGGTTTCACGCATGGACGACGAACTCAATTCAAAACTCAAGCCGCTGCGCGATCGCATCGATGCGATCGACGCGCAACTGATCGCGCTGCTGAACCAGCGCGCGGCGGTGGCGCTGGAAGTCGGCGAGGTCAAGAAGCACTACAACGCGCCGGTGTTTCGCCCCGAGCGCGAAATGCAGGTGATCGCGCGCCTGCAGCAGATGAGCGAAGGTCCGCTTGAAAACGCGCATATCGGCGCGATCTGGCGCGAGATCATGGCCGCGAGCCGCTCGCTCGAAAAGACGCAGACCGTCGCGTTCCTCGGTCCGGTCGGCACGTACAGCGAGCAGGCGATGTTCGAATACTTCGGACAATCGATCGACGGGCTGCCGTGTCCGTCGATCGACGAAGTGTTCCGCTCGGTCGAGGCGGGCGCGGCCGAGTTCGGCGTCGTGCCGGTCGAGAATTCGAGCGAGGGCGCGGTGTCGCGCACGCTCGACCTGTTCCTGCAGACGCAGTTGCAGATCGGCGGCGAACTCGCGCTGCCGATCCATCACAACCTGCTGACGCAGGGCGGCAGCCTCGCGGGCGTCACGCGCGTGTGCGCGCATCCGCAGGCGCTCGCGCAGTGCCAGCACTGGCTGAACGCGAACGCGCCGCAACTGGAGCGCCATGCGGTGTCGAGCAACGCGGAGGCGGCGCGCATCGCGGCCGCCGATCCGGCCGTCGCCGCCATTGCCGGCGATCGCGCGGCCGCGCACTACGGGTTGCAGATCGCGCACGCGCTGATCCAGGACGATCCGCACAACCGCACGCGTTTCGTGATGATCGGCAAGGTGCCGGCCGGCCCGAGCGGCTACGACCAGACCTCGACGATCGTGTCGGTGAAAAACGAGCCGGGCGCGATGTACAAGCTGCTCGAACCGCTCGCGCGCCACGGCGTGTCGATGACGCGTTTCGAGTCGCGGCCCGCGCGGGTCGGCACGTGGGAGTATTACTTCTACATCGACTTCGAAGGCCATCGCGACGACGAACGCGTGGCCGCGGCGCTCGACGAACTCGACCGGAAAGCCGCGTTCCTGAAGATTCTCGGCTCGTATCCGCGCGCCCGCTGATGCGGTGTCCGCAGTGCGGTCACCGAACCCGATTAGCCTATCCGGCCTCGCAGCCCTGGAGACATAGATGACAACGCAATTCGGCCCAACGTATGTGCGCGCGATCGCGCCTTACATCGCCGGCAAACCGATTTCCGAGGTGGCGCGCCAGTTCGGTCTCGACGAGGCGCGCATCGTGAAGCTCGCGTCGAACGAAAATCCGCTCGGGATGCCCGAGTCGGCGCAGCGCGCGATCGCGCAGGCCGCGAGCGACCTCGGCCGGTATCCGGACTCGAACGGCTTCGAGCTGAAGGCCGCGCTGGCCGCCCGCTACGACGTGCCGCCGGAGTGGATCACGCTCGGCAACGGCAGCAACGACATCCTCGAAATCGCCGCGCACGCGTTCGTCGAGAAGGGGCAGTCGATTGTCTATTCGCAGTATTCGTTCGCGGTCTACGCGCTCGCGACGCAGGGCCTCGGCGGCCGCGCGATCGTGACGCCGGCCGTGAAGCACGGCCACGATCTCGACGCGATGCTCGCGGCGATCGCTGACGACACGCGGCTCGTGTTCGTCGCGAATCCGAACAATCCGACCGGCACGTTCATCGACGGCGCGACGCTCGAAGCGTTCATCGCGAAGGTGCCGCGCGACGTGGTCGTCGTGCTCGACGAGGCGTACACCGAGTACCTCGCGGCGGACAAGCGCTACGACTCGATCGCATGGGCGCGCCGTTATCCGAACCTGCTGGTGTCGCGCACGTTCTCGAAGGCGTATGGCCTCGCCGGCCTGCGCGTCGGTTTCGCGATCGCGCAGCCGGCGTTGACCGATCTGATGAACCGGCTGCGTCAGCCGTTCAACGTGAACTCGCTCGCGCAGGCGGCGGCGATCGCGGCGCTCGGCGACAGCGCGTTCCTCGAAAAGAGCGCGGCGCTGAACGCCGAAGGCTATCGTGTACTGACCGGCGCGTTCGACCGGCTCGGCCTCGAATATGTGCCGTCGGACGGCAATTTCGTGCTGGTGCGCGTCGGCAGCGACGACGATGCGGGCAATCGCGTGAACCTCGAACTGCTGAAGCAGGGCGTGATCGTGCGGCCGGTCGGCAACTACGGCCTGCCGCAGTGGCTGCGCGTGACGATCGGCCTGCCGGAAGAGAACGCGGCGTTCGTCGCGGCGCTCGAACGCACGCTGGCGCCCGCCTGACGGCGGCAGGGCTGAAACAGGCATCTCGCGCGCCGGAATCCGTAGTCGCGGTCCGGCGCGCTTTTCGATTTTTGCGGTGAAGTCGTGAGCGCGTTTTCGTTCAATAAACTGGTGATTTTCGGCGTCGGCCTGATCGGCGGATCGCTCGCGCTCGCGTTGCGCGAACGGGGTGCCGGCGGGACGGTGGTCGGCGTCGGGCGTCAGGCGGGCTCGGTCGAGCGGGCGCTCGAACTGCGCGTGATCGACGCGGCCGCGACGCTCGACGACGACGCGGCGCTCGCCGGCGCGCTCGACCGCGCGGACGTCGTGCTGCTCGCCGCGCCGGTCGCGCAGACGCGCGCGCTGCTGGAGCGGATCGTTCCGTTCCTCGACGCGGCGACGATCGTCACCGACGCGGGCAGTACGAAGGGCGACGTAATCGACGCGGCGCGCGCGGCGCTCGGCGCGCGGATCGCGCAGTTCGTGCCGGGTCATCCGATCGCGGGCCGCGAGTCGAGCGGCGTCGACGCGGCGCTGCCCGGCCTGTACGTCGACCGCAACGTCGTGCTGTGCCCGTTGCCGGAAAACGCGCCGCAGTCGGTCGAGCGGATCGCCGCGATGTGGCGCGCGACCGGCGCGCGCGTCGGCCAGATGCCGGCCGGACAGCACGACCGCGTGTTCGCGTCGGTCAGCCATCTGCCGCATGTGCTGTCGTATGCGCTCGTCGAACAGATTCTCGCGTCGCCGGACGCCGAACTGAAGTTCTCGTTCGCGGCCGGCGGCTTTCGCGACTTCACGCGGATCGCCGCGTCGAGTCCGGAGATGTGGCGCGACATCTGTGTCGCGAACCGCGCGGCGCTGCTCGCGGAACTCGACGCGTACACCGACGTGCTCGCGCGGCTGCGCGCGGCGATCGACGCAGGCGACGGCGCGGCGCTCGAAGCGGTGTTCGCGCGCTCGCGCGCGGCCCGCACCGCGTGGCAGGAACGCGGCGGCAAGCCGTCCGCCGCGGCTGACACTCCCGAATAACCCTCGCGCCCGACCCGAAACCCAGGACACGCTCATGGAATACCTCGATCTCGGCCCGTTCTCGCGGGCGACCGGCACGATCCGGCTGCCCGGCTCGAAGAGCATCTCGAACCGCGTGCTGCTGCTCGCGGCGCTCGCCGAAGGCAAGACCACGATCACGAACCTGCTCGACTCCGACGACACGCGCGTGATGCTCGACGCGCTGCAAACGCTCGGCGTCAAGCTGCAGCGCGACGGCGACACCTGCGTCGTGAACGGCACGCGCGGCGCGTTCACCGCGTTGCGCGCGAGCCTGTTCCTCGGCAATGCGGGCACCGCGGTGCGGCCGCTGACCGCCGCGCTCGCGGTGAACGGCGGCGAGTACCGGATACACGGCGTGCCGCGGATGCACGAGCGGCCGATCGGCGACCTCGTCGACGGGCTGCGGCAGATCGGCGCCGTGATCGACTACGAGGAGAACGACGGTTTTCCGCCGCTGCGCATCCGGCCGGCGAACATCGCGGTCGATGCGCCGATCCGCGTGCGCGGCGACGTGTCGAGCCAGTTCCTGACCGCGCTGCTGATGACGCTGCCGCTCGTGCGCGCGGCAGGCGGCGTATCGGTCGTCGAGGTGGACGGAGAACTGATCTCGAAGCCGTACATCGACATCACGATCCGGCTGATGGCGCGCTTCGGCGTGAAGGTCGAGCGCAACGGCTGGCATCGCTTCGAGGTGCCGGCGGGCGTGCGCTACCAGTCGCCGGGGGAAATCATGGTCGAAGGCGATGCGTCGTCGGCGTCGTACTTCCTCGCGGCGGGAGCGCTCGGCGGCGGGCCGGTGCGCGTCGAGGGCGTCGGGCGCGCGAGCATCCAGGGCGACATCGGCTTCGCCGACGCGCTCGGGCGGATGGGCGCGAACGTGACGACGGCTGACGACTGGATCGAGGTGCGCGGGATTGGCAACGACAACGGCAGGCTCGACCCAATCGACATGGACTTCAACCTGATTCCGGACGCGGCGATGACGATCGCGGTCGCCGCGCTGTTCGCGGACGGCGCGACGACGCTGCGCAACATCGGCAGCTGGCGCGTGAAGGAGACCGACCGGATCGCCGCGATGGCGACCGAACTGCGCAAGGTCGGCGCAACGGTGACCGAAGGCGACGACTATCTGATCGTGAAGCCGCCCGCGAAGCTCACGCCGAATGCGGCGATCGACACGTACGACGACCACCGGATGGCGATGTGCTTCTCGCTGGTGAGCCTCGGCGGCGTGCCGGTCCGCATCAACGACCCGAAATGCGTCGGCAAGACGTTCCCCGATTACTTCGAGCGCTTCCTCGCGCTCGCGCAACCCTGAGCGCCGCGCTTTTCCGTCAAGCATGAAAACGACACGACCTTTTATTCCGACCCCGGTGATCACGATCGACGGGCCGACCGCGTCCGGCAAGGGCACCGTTGCGACGCTGGTCGCCGCGCATCTCGGTTTCCACCTGCTGGACAGCGGCGCGCTGTACCGGCTCGCGGCGCTCGCGAGCATCCGCTACGCGATCGCGCAGGACGACGCCGACGCGCTCGCGAAACTGATCGACGATCTGCACATCACGTTCCGCGAGGGCCTCGCGCAACTGGACGGCGCTGACGTGTCGGCCGAAATCCGGGCCGAGGAAGTGGGCAACCGCGCGTCGGTGATCGCCGCGCATCCGTCGGTGCGCGCCGCGCTGGTTGCGCGCCAGCGGGCGTTCCGCAAGCCGCCGGGCCTCGTCGCGGACGGCCGCGACATGGGCACCGTGATCTTCCCGGACGCCGTTCTGAAGGTGTTTCTGACCGCCAGTGTCGAGGCCCGTGCGACCCGCCGGCATAAGCAATTGATACAAAAAGGTTTTTCTGCTAATATGGATGACTTGCTCCGGGATTTGCGTGAACGCGACGCGCGCGACAGTAACCGCGCGGCCGCGCCGCTCAAGCCCGCAGCGGATGCAAGGCTTCTCGATACCTCGGCATTGTCGATCGACCAGGCGGTCGATCAGGTGGCGCAGTGGTACCGGGCGCTGCCGGCCCCCAAGGTTCACTGATTTCACTGAACTGAGGGGTGCGGCCGGCGGCAAGCCGACCGAGTTGTTGTCGTATGCAGTGCAGTAGGTGCCCCGCGGGAGCGGGGCGTTCGTTAAACCCCTTAACCCCGTGTGGCTTTCGCATCCTGCCGTGAACCTCGCGTTCCGGCGCAGCGGCCCGAGACAGCCAGATCAGGCTGGCAGCCGGCGAAAACCATGCAAATCCAGATTTTTATGTCCGACCTGCAAACTTCCACCCCGAATACCGAATCTTTTGCGGCTCTGTTCGAAGAGTCGCTGACCCGCCAGGACATGCGCGCCGGCGAAGTCATATCCGCTGAAGTCGTGCGCGTCGACCACAACTTCGTGGTCGTCAACGCTGGCCTGAAGTCCGAGGCCTACATCCCGCTCGAAGAGTTCCTGAACGACGCGGGCGAGGTAGAAGTGCAGGCGGGCGATTTCGTTTCCGTCGCGATCGACGCGCTGGAAAACGGCTATGGCGACACGATCCTGTCGCGCGACAAGGCGAAGCGTCTCGCTTCGTGGCTGTCGCTCGAAAAGGCGCTCGACAACAACGAACTCGTGACCGGCACGATCACGGGCAAGGTCAAGGGCGGCATGACCGTGATGGTCAACGGCATCCGCGCGTTCCTGCCGGGTTCGCTCGTCGACACGCGTCCGGTCAAGGACACGACGCCGTACGAAGGCAAGACCCTCGAATTCCGCGTCATCAAGCTCGACCGCAAGCGTAACAACGTCGTGTTGTCGCGTCGCGCCGTGATCGAAGCGACGCAGGGCGAAGAGCGCGCGAAGCTGCTCGAAACGCTGAAGGAAGGCGCGATTGTCGAAGGCGTGGTGAAGAACATCACCGACTACGGCGCGTTCGTGGACCTCGGCGGCATCGACGGCCTGCTGCACATCACCGACATCGCATGGCGTCGCGTGCGTCACCCGAGCGAAGTTCTGTCGGTTGGCCAGGAAGTCACCGCGAAGATCCTCAAGTTCGACCAGGAAAAGAACCGCGTCTCGCTCGGCATCAAGCAACTGGGCGACGATCCGTGGGAAGGCATCTCCCGCCGCTATCCGTCGGGCACGCGCCTGTTCGGCAAGGTCACGAACATCACCGACTACGGCGCGTTCGTCGAAGTGGAATCGGGCATCGAAGGCCTCGTCCACGTGTCGGAAATGGACTGGACCAACAAGAACGTTGCGCCGTCGAAGGTCGTGCAGCTCGGTGACGAAGTCGAAGTCATGGTTCTCGAAATCGACGAAGACCGCCGCCGTATCAGCCTCGGCATGAAGCAGTGCAAGCCGAACCCGTGGGACGACTTCAGCCGCAACTTCAAGAAGGGCGACAAGATCAGCGGCGCGATCAAGTCGATCACCGACTTCGGCGTGTTCATCGGCCTGCCGGGCGGCATCGACGGTCTCGTCCACCTGTCGGACCTGTCGTGGAGCGAGTCGGGCGAAGAAGCCGTTCGCAAGTACAAGAAGGGCGACGAAGTCGAGGCCGTGGTTCTGGGCATCGACGTCGAGAAGGAACGCATCTCGCTCGGCATCAAGCAGCTCGAAGGCGACCCGTTCAGCAACTTCGTTGCGGTGAACGACAAGGGCTCGACCGTCGACGGTACGGTCAAGTCGGTCGACGCGAAGGGTGCGGTGATCACGCTGAACGCCGACGTCGAAGGCTACCTGCGTGCTTCGGAAATCGCGCAAGACCGCGTGGAAGATGCCCGCAACGTGCTGAAGGAAGGCGACAAGGTCAACGCGATGATCATCAACATCGATCGCAAGTCGCGCGGCATCAACCTGTCGATCAAGGCGAAGGATTCGGCCGAGCAGCAGGAAGCGCTGCGCACCATCTCCTCCGCCGACTCCAGCTCGGCGGCGACCGGCACGACCAACCTCGGCGCGCTGCTGAAGGCCAAGCTTGACGGCCAGAACCAGTAAGCCTCACGGGGGCTCGCTGAAGTATGACCAAATCTGAATTGGTCGCGCAGCTGGCTACGCGATTTCCGCAACTTGTGCTCAAGGATGCGGATTTCGCGGTCAAGACGATGCTCGATGCGATGTCCGACGCGCTTGCGAAGGGTCACCGCATCGAAATTCGCGGTTTCGGCAGCTTCGGTCTGAACCGGCGGCCGTCTCGCGTCGGGCGCAATCCGAAGTCGGGTGAAAAGGTGCTGGTGCCTGAGAAGTACGTGCCGCACTTCAAGCCGGGCAAGGAGCTGCGCGAACGCGTGGACCGCCGCTCCGGCGAGCCGCTGAAGCCGGAAGAGCCGGACGACGATTTGTGAGCGGCCAACGCCAGATGCGTGAACCCCAGCAAAAAGAAAAAGCGCCTTCGGGCGCTTTTTTTTCGCCTCGATCGAACTGCGGTGCCGGCAACTGCCCCGCCGCGAGGCGTTCCTTTACAATACGGGTCACTTCGGCGCGGCCGACGCTGCGGCGCAGCAAGCTGCGGCAAACCGCAACCAACCCGCCAACCCGTTTGCCGGCGCCGTCCCGCAACTGCCAAGACACAACTGCCAAGAGACCCTTTCATGAGATTGATCGCCTGGGTGATCCGTGTGCTGGTGTTCGTGCTGCTGCTCGTGCTCGCGCTCGCCAACACGCAAACCGCGACGCTGAACTTCCTCGCCGGTTATGCGTGGCAGGCTCCGCTGATCCTGATCGGCCTCGCGTTCTTCATCGTCGGGTTGCTGGCCGGGCTGCTGTCGGCGCTGCCCGCGGTGTTCCGGATGCGGATGGAAAACGGCCGCCTGAAGCGCGAACTGCGCACCGCGCGCGAAGCGCCGGCGCCGGTCGTCGAGCCGCCGCTGCCGCCCGTCATCTGACCTGACCGTCCTGCCGCGCGCCCTCCGGTGCGCGGTTTCCGTTTTAGTTAGCCTTCACCGTCGCCCGCATGGATCTCGATTTCTGGTGGCTGCTCGTCATTCCGGTTGCGTTCGCGCTCGGCTGGGTGGCGTCGCGCTACGACCTGAAAGCGCTGCTGTCCGAAAGCGCCAATCTGCCGCGCTCGTATTTCCGCGGCCTCAATTTCCTGCTCAACGAGCAGCCGGACAAGGCGATCGACGCGTTCATCGAGGTCGCGAAACTCGACCCCGAAACGGTCGAACTGCACTTCGCGCTCGGCAACCTGTTCCGCCGCCGCGGCGAAACCGACCGCGCGATCCGCGTGCATCAGAATCTGCTGTCGCGCCCGGACCTGCCGGTCAACGAGCGCGATCACGCGCTGTACGAACTAGGGCAGGACTTTTTGAAGGCCGGCCTGCTGGACCGCGCGGAAGAGACGTTCCGCTCGCTGAAGTCCGGCGACCACGCGCTCGGCGCACAGCGCGCGCTGCTGACGATATACGGGATCGAGAAGGACTGGAACCGTTCGATCGACACCGCACGCCAGCTCGAAACGATGGGCGCGGAGCCGCTCGGCCTGGAGATCGCGCAGTTCCATTGCGAACTCGCGCAGGAAGCGTTGCAGCAGAAGAAGCCCGACGAAGCGCGCCGTCAACTGGACCTCGCGCTGAAGGCCAATCCGCATAACGTGCGCGCGACGATCCTCGGCGGCGACGTCGACGCGGCCGCCGGCGCGCCGCAGGCGGCGCTCGGCCAGTGGCGGCGCGTCGAGGAGCAGAACGCGTCGTACCTGCCGCTCGTCGCCGAGAAGGTGATGAAGGCGTACGAGGCGCTCGGCCGCGTCGAGGAGGGGGCGCAACTGCTCACGCAGTGGGTCGACCAGTATCCGTTGAACGACCTGCTCGACGTCGCGTACAAGTACGTATCCGAACTGCATGGCCCCGAGGCCGCGCATACGCTCGCGCGCACGCAGATGCAGAAGTCGCCGAACCTCGCCGGCATGACGCGGCTGCTCGAAGCGCAGCAGGCGACCGCCGAGGAGCCGCGCCGCAGCGAACTGCAGCTGATGCGCACGCTGTTGCAGCAGCGGACAAAAAATTTGCCACGCTATACGTGCCAGAATTGCGGTTTCCGGGCGCGCCTCTTCTACTGGCAATGCCCGGGATGCAGCGGCTGGGAAACCTATGCGCCCCGACGCGTCGAGCCGATCCCCGCGTCGAGCTGAGCGCGCGGCGTCAGCGCCGCCGACGGACGCCGCGGCTCTCGCGGCTGGCGTCGGCGCGCAGTCCTTTCATCAGAAACTGTCACCGGAGCGCGTATGAAAATCACCATCGTCGGTACGGGCTATGTCGGACTCGTGACCGGAGCGTGCCTCGCCGAAATCGGCCACGACGTGTTCTGCCTCGACGTCGATCCGCGCAAGATCGACATCCTGAACGGCGGCGGCGTGCCGATCCACGAGCCCGGTCTGCTCGAAATGATCTCGCGCAACCGCTCGGCCGGGCGCATCACGTTCTCGACCGACGTCGCGGCGAGCGTCGCGCACGGCGAAGTGCAGTTCATCGCGGTCGGCACGCCGCCGGACGAGGACGGCTCCGCCGACCTGCAATACGTGCTCGAAGCGGCGCGCAGCATCGGCCGCCACATGGACGGCTTCAAGGTGATCGTCGACAAGTCGACGGTGCCGGTCGGCACCGCGCAGCGCGTGCGCGCGGTCGTCGACGAGGAACTCGCGAAACGCGGCCTCGGCGGCAACGCCGGCCACCGGTTCTCGGTCGTGTCGAATCCCGAGTTCCTGAAGGAAGGCGCGGCGGTCGATGACTTCATGCGGCCGGACCGCATCGTGATCGGCCTCGACGAGGACGCGGACGGCACGCTCGCGCGCGAGAAGATGAAGCGCCTGTACGCGCCGTTCAACCGCAACCACGAACGCACGATCTACATGGACGTGCGCTCCGCCGAATTCACGAAGTACGCGGCGAATGCGATGCTCGCGACGCGGATCTCGTTCATGAACGAGATGGCGAACCTCGCGGACCGCGTCGGCGCGGACATCGAGGCGGTGCGCCGCGGGATCGGCTCCGACCCGCGCATCGGTTATCACTTCCTGTATGCGGGCTGCGGCTACGGCGGCTCGTGTTTCCCGAAGGACGTGCAGGCGCTGATCCGCACGGCCACCGAATCCGGGCAGAATCTGCGCATTCTCGAAGCCGTCGAGGACGTGAACCACGGCCAGAAGGAAGTGCTCGTGAAGAAGATCGTCGACGTGCTCGGCGACGATCTGACCGGCCGCCGTTTCGCGGTGTGGGGTCTCGCGTTCAAGCCGAACACCGACGACATGCGCGAAGCGCCGAGCCGTCGCGTGATCGCGGACCTGATCGGGCGCGGCGCGACCGTCAGCGCGTACGATCCGGTCGCGACCGAGGAGGCGCGCCGCGTGTTCGCGCTCGATCTCGCGGATGCGCCGGAGCAGCTCGCGCGCGTGCATTTCGCCGCGACCCAGGAGGAAACGCTCGCGGACGCGGACGCGCTCGTGATCGTCACCGAATGGAAGGCGTTCAAGGCGCCGGACTTCACCTATCTGAAGACCGTGCTGCGCGCGCCGCGCATCTTCGACGGACGCAACCTGTACGAGCCGGACGCGATGGCGGAACTCGGCATTGACTATCACTCGATTGGGCGCCCCCATGTCTCGTTCCCGGCCGACGCCAAACCCACAGTCTGATAACGGATCGGGCGCGCCCGACACGATCCTGGTGCCGCGCGAACGCTTCGCCGCGTCGCGCGTGCTGGTGGTCGGCGACGTGATGCTCGACCGCTACTGGTTCGGCGACGTGAACCGCATCTCGCCGGAAGCGCCGGTGCCGGTCGTGCACGTGCAGCGTCAGGAGGACCGGCTCGGCGGCGCGGCGAACGTCGCGCGCAACGCGGCCGCGCTCGGCGCGCATGCGGGCCTGCTGTGCGTCGTCGGCAGCGACGAGCCGGGCGAGCGCATCGTCGAACTGCTCGGCGACAGCGGCGTGCATGCGTATCTGGAGCGCGACCCGGCGCTCGCGACGACGATCAAGCTGCGCGTGCTGTCGCGGCAGCAGCAACTGCTGCGCGTGGACTTCGAGAACACGCCCGCGCACGAGGTGCTGCTTGCGGGCCTCGCGCGCTTCGACGCGCTGCTGCCGTCGTATGGCGTCGTGCTGATGTCCGACTACGCGAAGGGCGGCCTCACGCACGTCACGCAGATGATCTCGAAGGCGCGCGCGGCTGGCCGTGCGGTGCTCGTCGATCCGAAGGGCGACGACTGGGCGCGCTATCGCGGCGCGACCGTCATCACGCCGAACCGTGCGGAACTGCGCGAGGTGGTCGGCACGTGGAAGTCGGACGACGATCTGCTCGCGCGCGTGACGAAACTGCGCGACGAACTGCGCTTCGACGCGCTGCTGCTGACGCGCTCCGAAGAGGGGATGACGCTCTTCACCGACGACGGCGTGCGGCACGAGCCGGCCGTCGCACGCGAAGTGTATGATGTGTCGGGCGCCGGCGACACGGTGATCGCGACGCTCGCGGTCGCGCTCGGCGCAGGCCTGCCGCTCGCGCACGGCGTCGCGCTCGCGAATTGCGCGGCCGGCATCGTGGTCGGCAAGCTCGGCACCGCCACCGTCGATTACGACGAACTCTTTCATTGACGTCCGCGCGCCGCTGCCGCGCGCCGTCGGTCGAACGGGACCGCGGTGCGCAGGTCCGGCGGCGCCCGCGGAGCGAACCACACACATCGCAGGACGACCATGACTCTCATCGTGACCGGCGCAGCCGGCTTCATCGGCAGCAACATCGTGAAGGCGCTCAACGAGCGCGGCGAGAACCGCATCATCGCGGTCGACAACCTGACGCGCGCGGACAAGTTCCGCAATATCGTGGACTGCGAGATCGACGATTACCTCGACAAGACCGAGTTCGTCGAGCGGTTCGCGCGCGGCGACTTCGGCAAGGTACGGGCGATCTTTCATGAAGGCGCATGCTCGGACACGATGGAGACCGACGGCCGCTACATGATGGACAACAACTTCCGCTATAGCCAGGCGGTGCTCGACGCGTGTCTCGCGCAGCGCGTGCAGTTCCTGTATGCGTCGTCGGCGGCGATCTACGGCGGCTCGACGCGCTTCGTCGAGGAGCGCGAAGTGGAAGCGCCGCTGAACGTGTACGGCTATTCGAAGTTCCTGTTCGACCAGGTGATCCGCCGCCGGCTGCCGTCGGCGACGAGCCAGATCGCGGGCTTTCGCTACTTCAACGTGTACGGCCCGCGCGAGACGCACAAGGGGCGCATGGCGTCGGTCGCGTTCCACAACTTCAACCAGTTCCGCGCGGAAGGGCGCGTGAAGCTGTTCGGCGAATACAACGGCTACGGTCCGGGCGAGCAGACGCGCGACTTCGTGTCGGTCGAGGACGTCGTGAAGGTGAACCTGTTCTTCTTCGACCATCCGGAGAAGAGCGGCATCTTCAATCTCGGCAGCGGACGCGCGCAACCATTCAACGACATCGCGACGACCGTCGTGAACACGCTGCGCGCGCTCGACGGAGAAGCGCCGCTGTCGCTCGACGAACAGGTGCAGCGCGGGCTGCTCGAATACGTGCCGTTCCCGGACGCGTTGCGCGGCAAGTACCAGTGCTTCACGCAGGCCGACCAGACGCGGCTGCGCGCGGCGGGTTACGACGCGCCGTTCCTGTCGGTGCAGGAAGGCGTCGACCGCTACGTTCGTTGGCTGTCCGGCCAGGTGTGATTCGCACTGCCGTCTCCCTACACTGAGGTCTCCTGGCTGGCGACGGTCGCCGGCCGGAGGTATCGATGGGAGATTCCGGATGATCAGAAAACTGCTTGCGGCGGCAGCCCTTGTTGCCGCCATCGGCCACGCGTTCGCGGCGGTCGACGTGAACACCGCGAACGAGGATGCGCTGCGCGGCATCAAGGGCATCGGGCCGGCGCGCGCGAAGGCGATTCTCGACGAGCGCGGCGCGCATGGCCCGTTCAAGGACGCGGCCGATCTCGGCCATCGCGTGAAGGGCCTCGGCGGCCATACGATCGAACGCCTGCAGACCGAGGGGCTGAGCGTCGGCCCGGCCTCCGGCGCGGCGACGAAGCAGGCCGCCGCGCAGACGCCGGCGCGCGCGCCGGCCGTCACCGTGAAGAAATAACGCGTCCAGCGTCTTACGTAGCGTAACGTCTCCTTCAGCCGTCGCTTCGGCGACGGGTCCACCCGCGGCTGTTTATGCCGCGGGCTTTTTGCGTGGCGTTGGTCGTGGTTGGCCGCGCATGATCCGCGGCGCGCCGTATTCGCGACCGCGCGCCGCGCGTCCCCATCGCGACCAGGGCCGAACGGCGGTTGCGTGCCGCGTGGTTTAGAATCGGGACATCATGAATTCGCGCGCCGCCTGTCGCAGCGCGCATGACCGCACTCCTGCCATGCGATACCAGACCATTGAAGACACGATCGGCAATACGCCGCTCGTCCAACTCGTCCGTCTGCCGGACGACGAAATCCGCAGCCGCAACAACGTGATCCTCGGCAAGCTCGAAGGCAACAACCCGGCGGGCTCCGTGAAGGACCGTCCGGCGTTGTCGATGATCCGCAAGGCCGAGGAACGCGGCCGCATCAAGCCGGGCGATACGCTGATCGAGGCGACGAGCGGCAACACCGGCATCGCGCTCGCGATGGCCGCCGCGATCCGCGGCTACAAGATGGTGCTCATCATGCCGGAGGACCTGTCCATCGAGCGTCGCCAGAGCATGGCCGCCTACGGCGCGCAGATCCTGCTGACGCCGGTGAAGGGCGGCATGGAATACGCGCGCGACCTCGCCGAGCAGATGCAGCGCGACGGCAAGGGCATCATCCTCGACCAGTTCGCGAACCCGGACAATCCGCTCGCGCACTACGAAACGACCGGCCCCGAAATCTGGCGCGACACCGACGGACGCATCACGCACTTCGTGTCGTCGATGGGCACGACCGGCACGATCATGGGCGTGTCGCAGTATCTGAAGGAGAAGAGTCCGGCGATCGAGATCGTCGGCGCGCAACCGGAAGAGGGCTCGCGCATTCCGGGCATCCGCAAGTGGCCGGAAGCGTATCTGCCGAAAATTTTCGATCGCAGCCGCGTCGATCGCGTCGAGAACGTGAGCCAGGCCGCCGCGGAAGCGATGGCGCGCCGGCTGGCGTCGGTCGAAGGGATCTTCGCGGGGATTTCGTCGGGCGGCGCATGTGAAGTCGCGCTGCGCATCGCGCGCCAGGTCGAGAACGCGACGATCGTGTTCGTCGTCTGCGACCGCGGCGACCGTTATCTGTCGACGGGCGTGTTTCCGGCCTGACCGGGCGCGGCGCCGAGGTTCGCGCCGCCTGTCGTTTCAACGACGCTTCAACGAAGCATATCGCGCCGTTCCGGCATCGTTGTCGAAACGGCGCTTTTGCGTTTACTGCGGCGCGCTGTTCGGGTTGCCCGTACCGTTCACGCCATTCGCACCGTCAATGCCGTTCGCCCCACCAGGCGTCGTCATCGCCGGCCCGCCCGCAGCGGGGGTGGGGCCGCCGGTCGCGAGCATCTGCGCCTTCACGCGCTGCCCGAGCTGATAGACGGCGAGCGCGTAGAAGAAGCTGCGGTTGTAGCGCGTCAGCACGTAGAAGTTCTTCAGCCCCAGCTTGTATTCGGTCGGCCGCCCCGGCGACGGCAGGTCGATCACGGTGACCGGCGTGCCCGCTTCCGACGCGATGTCGATGTCCGGCTCGTCGAGCACGAGCCCCGAGCGCAGCAACTGTTCGAGCGGCCAGTGCGGCTCCGGCTGACCATCGGCCGCGGCCTGCGCGATGCCGATGCTGCCCGCGTCGCTCGCGATCCGCCACACGACCGGCCGCCCGTTCTCCCAGCCGTTCTCCTTCAGATAGTTCGCGACGCTGCCGATCGCATCCGCCTGGCTCGTGCGCAGATCGATCTGGTTGTTGCCTTCGTAATCGACCGCGTACTTGACGATGCTGCTCGGCAGGAACTGCGGAATGCCGATCGCGCCGGTGTACGAGCCGAGCACCGTCGAAGGATCGATTCGCGCGTCGCGCGTCCACACCAGGTAGTCTTCGAGATTCTTGCGGAACGTCGCCATCCGGTCCGCGCGGTTCGGCGTGTCCGGATAGTCGAACGCGAGCGTCGTCAGCGCGTCGAGCACGCGGAAGTTGCCCATGTAGCGCCCGTAGATCGTCTCGACGCCGATGATCCCGACGATCACCTCGGGCGGCACGCCGTACTGGTCGTATGCGCGTTGCAGCGTCGCCTGGTTCGCGCGCCAGAAGCGCACGCCCGCGTTGATGCGCACCGGGTCGAGGAAACGCGCCTGATACGTGCGCCAGTTCTTCGCGGTCGGCAGCGGCGACGGCGTGACGAGCTTCACCGCGGTCGCCGAATAGCTGACGCCGGCGAACAGCGCATGCAGCGCGGCCGGATCGAAGTCGTAGCGCGCGACCATGCCGTCGATGAACGCATCGACGTTCGCGTTGTTCGCGTAGCGCTGCGGGACGATTTCCTCTTCGAACGTCTGTCCTTGCGACGTCGACGGTTGCGGCTGCGCCTGCGCGACGACGAGCGGCCGCTGGGCGGGACGGGTCTGCTGCTGCGCGAAGGCGGCGCCGGTCCATCCCGGCAGCGCGGCGCAAAGGGCAAAGGCGAGGGTCGTGGTGCGCAGGCGGCCGGATGCGGACAAGGCGGTCGTGAACGTCATGGGCAGGGCGATGGTCCGGAAGTGCGGTATGGAGCGCGGTGTATAACGATTCGGGCCAGTATACCCGAGCATCCTGCGCGAACCGGCGTCGATCGCGCAGGATCGGGGCCGCCGCGCTGTGGTAACGTGACGACTGTTGCGCGCGATCCGACGCGCATTGATGGATGGAGACCTGCGGCCGACCCGGCGCCGCAGCATAGACGACTCATGACGACAGGCTTTTATTCCCATCCCGACTGTCTGCTGCATGAAATGGGCGAGTGGCACCCGGAGTGCCCGGCGCGTCTGCAGGCGATCGAGGATCAACTGATCGCGAGCCGCATCGACGCGCTGATCGAGCGCGACGACTCCGCGCCGCTCGCCGACGAAGCCGATCTGCTGCGCGTGCATACGCGGGCCTACGTCGATTTCATCCGCTCGCACGCGCCGCTCGAAGGCCATGCGGAGATCGATCCCGATACGTCGATGAATCCGCATACGTGGCGGGCGGCGCTGCGCGCGGCCGGCGCGGCGATCGCGGCGACCGACGCGGTGATCGCGGGCCGCTACGAGAACGCGTTCTGCAGCGTCCGGCCGCCCGGCCACCACGCGGAGCCGGCGCGCGCGATGGGCTTCTGCTTCTTCAACAACGTCGCGATCGCCGCGCGCCATGCGCTCGAAGTGCATGGCCTGTCGCGCGTCGCGATCATCGACTTCGACGTGCACCACGGCAACGGCACCGAGGCCGCGTTCGCCGGCGACTCGCGCGTGCTGATGTGCAGCTTCTTCCAGCATCCGTTTTATCCGTTCTCCGGCGCCGATCATCAGGCCGCGAACATGGTCAACCTGCCGATGGCCGCGCGCACGAAGGGCATGGAAGTGCGCGAGGCGATCGACATGATCTGGCTGCCGCGGCTGCACGAATTCAAGCCGGAGATGGTGTTCATCTCGGCGGGCTTCGACGCCCATCGCGAGGACGACCTTGGCAACATGGGGCTCGTCGAGGACGACTTCGCGTGGATCACCGCGCAGGTTCGCGAGATCGCGGACCGTCACGCGAAAGGCCGCATCGTCAGCTGTCTCGAAGGCGGTTATAACCTGTCGGCGCTCGGCCGCAGCGTCGTCGCGCATCTGCGCGCGCTCGCCGGCATCTGACGCATCGTTGCGCCGCCCGCGCGGCGCGCCACGAAGGAGATTCGCGATGAGCGCCGCTCCGTCCTCGCTGCCCGCCGGTCATGCGGGCGAAC
Source organism: Paraburkholderia caballeronis (assembly GCF_900104845.1). NCBI lineage: Bacteria > Pseudomonadati > Pseudomonadota > Betaproteobacteria > Burkholderiales > Burkholderiaceae > Paraburkholderia > Paraburkholderia caballeronis. The sequence goes on from NZ_FNSR01000001.1 coordinate 1,311,439, forward strand.
TCGTCACCGTCGATCACGATGCGTATGGCGTGGCCGGTGCCGCGCGCGTCACGCTGAACCGGCCCGACGCGTTCAACGCATTGTCCGACGCGCTGCTCGGCGAGCTTCAGGCGGCGCTCGACGCGCTCGCCGTTGCGGATGCGCGGGTGGTCGTGATCGCCGCGGCGGGCCGCGCGTTCTGCGCAGGCCACGACCTGAAGGAGATGCGCGCGAACCCGTCGCGCGATTATTACGCACAACTGTTCGCGCGCTGCTCGAAGACGATGCTGACGATCCAGCGGATGCCGCAGCCGGTGATCGCGCGCGTGCACGGCGTCGCGACCGCCGCCGGCTGCCAGCTGGTCGCGATGTGCGATCTCGCGGTCGCGTCGGAGGCCGCGCGTTTCGCGGTGTCGGGCATCAACCTCGGGCTGTTCTGCTCGACGCCCGCGGTGCCGCTGACGCGCAGCCTGTCGCGCAAGGCCGCGTTCGAGATGCTGATGACCGGCGAGTTCATCGACGCGCAGACCGCGTTGCGCGAGGGGCTCGTGAATCGCGTGGTCGCGGAAGGCGAACTCGATGCGGCGGTCGCCGCGCTCGCCGCGACGATCTGCGCGAAGCCGCGCGACGCGGTGCGCGCGGGCAAGGGGCTTTTTTACCGGCAACTCGAAATGGGCATCGAGGCCGCGTATCAACTGGCCGGCCAGACGATGGCGTCCAACATGATCGCGGATTGCGCGCTCGACGGCGTGCAGGCGTTCATCGAGCGACGCGGCGCGAAGTAGGCGCGGTTCGCTCGCGCGCTGCGATCCTGATACGAAACCGCGTCGCGCGACGGCCGCTAATACGCAGCCGTTATGAAAATATCCGAATTGATTCTTAAAGGAAATTTATGCTGCTGCGGTAGAATGCGCGGTCATTTCCAGTCAGCAACGGCGGCCGTCTGCCGGCGTCCGGTTCGCAGCGGCGTCCGGCGCGGCACACCCGCCGTTTCGTTTTTTCCATGATCGAACTACGCAATGTGTCGCAACGCTTCGCCGGCCCACGAGGCTGGATCGAGGCGCTGCACAACGTCAATCTGACGATCCCGCCGGGCGAGGTGTTCGGCATCATCGGGCGCAGCGGCGCGGGCAAAAGCACGCTGGTGCGCACGGTGAACCTGCTGACGCGGCCGACCGAAGGCGACATCGTCGTCAACGGCCGCGCGCTCACCGCGCTCGCGCCGCGCGAACTGCGCGAGGCGCGCCGCGAGATCGGCATGATCTTTCAGCACTTCAACCTGCTGTCGTCGCGGACCGTATTCGAGAACGTCGCGCTGCCGCTCGAACTCGCCGGCATGAAGCGCGCGCAGATCGACGAAACGGTGCTGCCGCTGCTCGAACTCGTCGGCCTCACCGCGCAGAAGGACCGTTATCCGGCGCAGATCAGCGGCGGCCAGAAGCAGCGCGTCGGCATCGCGCGCGCGCTCGCGAGCAAGCCGAAGGTGCTGCTGTCCGACGAGGCGACCTCCGCGCTCGACCCCGAAACGACCCGCGCGATTCTCGACCTGCTGCGCAAGATCAATCGCGAACTCGGGCTGACGGTCGTGCTCATCACGCACCAGATGGAAGTCATCAAGCAGGTCTGCGACCGCGTCGCGGTGCTCGACGCGGGACGCGTGGTCGAAGAGGGGCGCGTGATCGACGTGTTCCTGCAGCCGCGCCACGAGGTGACGCGCGCGCTGCTCGGCGACGTGATCGCGCAGGAACTGCCGCCCGCGCTGAAGGCGCGCGTCGCCGAGCGGCTGAAGACCGGCAGCGGCCATCTGCTGCGGCTCGCGTTCTCCGGCACCGGCGTCGACCAGCCGGTGCTGTCCGAAACGATCCGCCGCTTCGAACTCGACTTCAACATCCTGCACGGCCGGATCGACGAGATCCAGGGGCAGGCGTTCGGCTCGCTCGCGGTGCTCGCGGGCGGCGATCCGGTGAAGGTCGCGCAGGCGATCACGTGGCTGCGCGAGCAGGGTGTCGTGGTGGAGGAGCTGTCGTATGTTGAGTGAAATGTTTTCGATGTTCGTGCAGTCGTTCTGGGAGACGCTCGTGATGGTCGGCATCTCCGGGCTCGTCGGCGCGGTGGTCGGACTGCCGCTCGGCGTGCTGCTGTATCTGACCGACCGCAACGGCGTGCTGCAGAACCTCGCGGTGAACCGCGTGATGGGCGTGATCGTGAACGCGGTGCGCTCGACGCCGTTCATCATCCTGCTCGTCGCGGTGATTCCGTTCACGCGGCTCGTCGTCGGCTCGTCGATCGGCACCGCCGCGGCGATCGTGCCGCTGACAATCTCGGCCGCGCCGTTCATCGCGCGGCTCGTCGAGACCGCGCTGCGCGAAGTCGATCGCGGGCTGATCGAGGCCGCGCAGGCGATGGGCGCGACCACGCGGCAGATCGTGTTCAAGGTGCTGCTGCCCGAGTCGCTGCCGGGCATCGTCGCGGGGCTGACGATCACGTTCGTGTCGCTGGTCGGCTATTCGGCGATGGCCGGCGCGATCGGCGGCGGCGGCCTCGGCGATCTCGGCATCCGCTACGGCTATCAGCGCTTCCTGCCGGAAGTGATGCTGACCGTCGTCGTGATCCTGATCGTGTTCGTGCAGCTCGTGCAGTCGTTCGGCGACTGGCTCGTGCGGCGGCTGGGCCACCGCTGATTTGCCGTTTAGCTGTTTCGCCGTTTCTCCGATAAAAGATCACACAGGGGTTTGGGTATGCAACGTCGTTTCATGTTCCGGCTGGCCGCCGCGTTCGGCGCGGCCGCCTTGTTTGCTTCGTCGGGCGCGCACGCGGACGACGCCATCAAGGTCGGCGTGACGTCCGGTCCGCACGCGGAGGTGATGGACGTCGTGAAGACCGTCGCCGCGAAGAACGGCCTGACGATCCGCGTCATCGAGTTCTCCGACTACGTGCAGCCGAACGCGGCACTTGCGGCCGGCGACCTCGACGCGAACAGCTACCAGCACGAGCCGTATCTGGACGCGCAGGTGAAGGACCGCGGCTACAAGCTGGTGAAGATCGCGAACACGGTCACGTTCCCGATGGGCATCTATTCGAAGAAGGTGAAGTCGCTGGCCGAACTGCCGGTTGGCGCGAAGATCGCGGTGCCGAACGATCCGACGAACGGCGGCCGCGCATTGCTGCTGCTGCAGAAGCAGGGGCTGCTGAAGCTGCGCGCGGACGCGGGCCTGAAGGCGACGCCGATCGACATCGTCGAGAATCCGCGCAAGCTGAAGATCGTCGAACTGGACGCCGCGCAGATTCCGCGCTCGCTCGGCGACGTCGACGCGGCGGCGATCAACACGAACTTCGCGATGGAAGCCGGGCTGAAGCCGAAGCAGGATGCGATCGCGATCGAAGACCCGAACGGGCCGTACGTGAACGTCATCGCGATTCGCGAAGCCGACCGGAACAAGCCGTGGGTCGCGAAGCTCGTCGCGGCGTATCACTCGCCGGAAGTGAAGCAGTACATCGACGGCAAGTACGGCGGCGCGGTGATCGCCGGCTGGTGACGACGCATGGCCGCAGCGTCGCCGGCAAGCGTCGGATTAGAACCATTGGTCGGAACCCGGGGTTGAATCCCGGGTTTTTTCCGACATAAAATCGCACGATCGTTCGCTGCCGTCGTGCAGGGCCTGCGCGGATAGGCGCCGGTGAAATTGCCCGGTGCGGGATGCGTCCCGCGGGGCTGTCGTTATAATGTCCGCCAGGTTGACGTATTCGTAACTTCGGAGCATGTGCATGAAAATCCTTGTGCCAGTGAAACGCGTGGTCGATTACAACGTGAAGGTCCGGGTGAAGTCGGACGGCACGGGCGTCGACATCGCGAACGTGAAGATGTCGATGAACCCGTTCGACGAGATCGCCGTCGAAGAAGCGGTCCGCCTGAAGGAAGCGGGCGTGGCCACCGAAGTGATCGCCGTGTCGGCCGGCGTGACGCAGGCGCAGGAAACGCTGCGCACCGCGCTCGCGATCGGCGCGGACCGCGCGATCCTGATCGAGTCGAACGAAGACCTGCAGCCGCTCGCGGTCGCGAAGCTGCTGAAGGCGCTGGTCGACAAGGAGCAGCCGCAGCTCGTGATCCTCGGCAAGCAGGCGATCGACGACGACTCGAACCAGACCGGCCAGATGCTCGCCGCGCTCGCGAATCTGCCGCAGGCGACGTTCGCGTCGAAGGTGACGGTGGCGGACGGCAAGGTGACGGTCGCGCGCGAAGTGGACGGCGGCGCGGAAACGCTGTCGCTGACGCTGCCCGCCGTGATCACGACCGACCTGCGCCTGAACGAGCCGCGCTACGTGACGCTGCCGAACATCATGAAGGCGAAGAAGAAGCCGCTCGAAACCGTGAAGCCGGAAGACCTCGGCGTGGACGTGAGCCCGCGCCTGAAGACGCTGAAGGTCGCGGAGCCGCCGAAGCGCAGCGCCGGCGTGAAGGTGCCGGACGTGAAGACGCTGGTGGAAAAGCTGAAGACCGAAGCCAAGGTGCTGTAAGGAGCGATTGGAAATGACGATTCTGGTAATTGCCGAACACGACAATGCTTCGGTGAAGGCTGCGACGCTGAACACGGTGGCGGCGGCGCAAAAGATCGGCGGCGACGTGCACGTGCTGATCGCGGGCCACAACGCGCAGGGCGCGGCGGACGCGGCCGCGAAGATCGCGGGCGTCGCGAAGGTGCTGCTCGCGGACGCGCCGCAACTCGAAGCGGGCCTGGCGGAAAACGTCGAGGCGACGGTTCTTTCCATCGCGAAGAATTACACGCACATCCTTGCGCCGGCGACCGCGTCGGGCAAGAACGTTGCGCCGCGCATCGCCGCGAAGCTCGACGTCGCGCAGATCAGCGACATCACCGCCGTGGACAGCGCCGATACGTTCGAGCGTCCGATCTACGCGGGCAACGCGATCGCGACGGTTCAGTCGAGCGATCCGGTCAAGGTCATCACGGTGCGCACGACCGGCTTCGATCCGGCGGCGGCCGAAGGCGGCAGCGCGGCGGTCGAGAAGATCGACGCCGCGGCGGACAGCGGCCTGTCGCAGTTCGTGAGCCGCGAGGTGACGAAGCTGGACCGTCCGGAACTGACGAGCGCGCAGATCATCGTGTCGGGTGGCCGCGGCCTCGGCAGCGGCGAGAACTACACGAAGGTGCTGGAGCCGCTCGCGGACAAGCTCGGCGCGGCGCTGGGCGCATCGCGCGCGGCGGTGGACGCGGGCTTCGTGCCGAACGACTACCAGGTCGGCCAGACCGGCAAGATCGTCGCGCCGCAACTGTATGTCGCGGTCGGGATCTCCGGCGCGATCCAGCATCTCGCGGGGATGAAGGACTCGAAGGTGATCGTCGCGATCAACAAGGACCCGGAAGCGCCGATCTTCAGCGTCGCCGATTACGGCCTCGTTGGCGATCTGTTCACCGTCGTTCCCGAACTGGTCAACGAACTCGGCTGAACGTCGGCATAAACTGACGCAACGCTGATTCGACAGCGTCTGGCGGCACATCAAGGGGCGCACGAGCGCCCCTTTTTTATTCATTGCACGCGGTAGAGGAGACTGACATGTATCACGCGCCGATCAGCGACATGCTGTTCGTGATGAAAGAGCTGGCGGGGCTCGACGAGGTTGCGGCATTGCCCGGCTACGAGGACGCGACGCCGGAAACCGCGCAGGCGGTGCTGGAGGAGGCATCGAAACTGTGCGGCGAGGTGCTCGCGCCGCTGAACGTCGAAGGCGATCGCAATCCGAGCCGTTGGGAGAACGGCAGCGTGTTCGCGACGCCGGGTTTCGCGGATGCGTTCCGCCAGTTCTCGGAGGGCGGCTGGCAGGGCGTTCAGCATCCGCCCGAATACGAGGGGCAGGGTCTGCCGAAGCTCGTCGCGACGCCGTGTGTCGAAATGCTGAATGCGGCGAATCTGTCGTTCGCGCTGTGCCCGCTGTTGACGGACGGCGCGATCGAGGCGCTGCTGACCGCCGGCAGCGAAGAGCAGAAGCAGCGTTACGTGCCGAAGCTGATCTCGGGCGAGTGGACCGGCACGATGAACCTGACCGAGCCGCAGGCCGGCTCCGATCTCGCGATGGTGCGCACGCGCGCGGAGCCGCAGGGCGACGGCACGTACCGGCTGTTCGGCACGAAGATCTTCATCACGTGGGGCGAGCACGACATGGCGAAGAACATCGTCCACCTCGTGCTCGCGCGCACGCCGAGCGCGCCCGAAGGCGTGAAGGGCATTTCGCTCTTCGTCGTGCCGAAGTTCGTCGTGAACGACGACGGCTCGCTCGGCGAACGCAACGACGTGCATTGCGTGTCGATCGAGCACAAGCTCGGCATCAAGGCGAGCCCGACCGCGGTGCTGCAGTTCGGCGACCACGGCGGCGCGATCGGCCACCTGATCGGCGACGAGAATCGCGGCCTCGAATACATGTTCATCATGATGAACGCGGCGCGTTTCGCGGTCGGCATGCAGGGCGTCGCGGTGTCGGACCGCGCTTATCAGAAGGCGGTCGCGTATGCGAAGGAGCGCGTGCAGAGCCGCCCGGTCGACGGGTCCACGAAGGAAGCGGCGACGATCATCCATCATCCGGACGTGCGCCGGATGCTGGCGACGATGCGCGCGCTGACCGAAGCGTCGCGCGCGCTCGCGTATGTCGCGGCCGCGCAGAGCGACATCGCGCACCGGCATCCGGACGAAGCGACGCGCGCGCGGCATCAGGCGCGTTACGAGTTTTTCGTGCCGGTCGTGAAGGGGTGGAGCACCGAACTGTCGATCGACGTCGCGAGCCTCGGCGTGCAGGTGCATGGCGGGATGGGTTTCATCGAGGAGACCGGCGCCGCGCAGTTCTATCGCGACGCGCGCATCCTGCCGATCTACGAAGGCACGACCGCGATCCAGGCGAACGACCTGATCGGCCGCAAGACGCTGCGCGACGGCGGCGCGGTCGCGAAGGCGCTGATCGGCGAGATCGGCGACACGATCGACGCGCTCGACGCGCATGACGGCGCGGCATTCGCGTCGATGCGCACGCATCTGGCGCGCGGTCGCGACGCGTTTGCTTCGGCCGTCGATTACGTGCTCGCGAATGCGAAGCGCGATCCGAACGCGGTGTTCGCGGGCAGCGTGCCGTATCTGAAGCTCGCCGGCATCGTGCTCGGCGGCTGGCAGATGGCGCGCGCGCTGCTCGCCGCGCAGCGGTTGAAGGCCGACGATCCGAAGTTCTACGGCGCGAAGATCGCGACCGCGCAGTTCTTCGCGGAGCACCTGCTGCCGCAGGCCGTCGCGTTCGAAGCGGCGATCGTCAGCGCGAACGGCAGCGAAGGCGTGCTGGCGTTGAGCGAGGATCAGTTCTGACGCGGTTGCGCGATACGCTGCAATGAAAAACGGCACCCGCGGGTGCCGTTTTCTTTGACTGCTGCGCCGCGGCCGCTTACGCGTAAGCCGGCTGATGCGCGCCGCCCGTTTCGCCGAGGTAGCGGTACACGGACAAGTCGTCCGCCTTGATCGCGGGCTTCTTGCCCGACATCAGATCCGCGAGCAGCTGGCCCGAGCCGCACGACATCGTCCAGCCGAGCGTGCCGTGGCCGGTGTTCAGGAACAGGTTCGCGAGCGGCGTGCGGCCGACGACCGGCGTGCCGTCCGGCGTCATCGGGCGCAGGCCGGTCCAGAACGTCGCCTGGGTCGTGTCGCCGCCGCCGGGGAACAGGTCGTGCACGCACATTTCGAGCGTTTCGCGGCGCGCGTCGCGCAGCGTCTTGTCGAAGCCGACGATCTCCGCCATCCCGCCGACGCGGATGCGCGAATCGAAACGCGTGATCGCGATCTTGTACGTCTCGTCGAGCACCGTCGACACCGGCGCGGCGTTCGCATCGACGATCGGCGCGGTGATCGAATAACCCTTCAGCGGATAGACCGGAATCTTCACGATGCCGGACAGCATCTGCGTCGAATACGAGCCGAGCGCGACGACGAACGCGTCCGCGCGCACCAGTTCGCCGCCGCACTGCACGCCCGCGACGCGGTCGCCGGCGACCGCGAGGCCGTCGATCGACATGCCGTAGCGGAACTGCACGCCGAGTTCGGCGGCGAGCGCCGCGAGGCGCGTCGTGAACAGCTGGCAGTCGCCGGTTTCGTCGCCGGGCAGGCGCAGGCCGCCGGTCAGCTTGTGCGACACCGCGCCGAGCGCCGGTTCCGCGCGCGACAGTTCGTTCGCGGTCAGCAGTTCGTACGGCACGTTCGCGTCCTTCAGCACCGCGATGTCCTTCGCCGCGCCGTCGAACTGCTGCTGCGTGCGGAACACCTGCAGCGTGCCGCCGGTGCGGCCTTCGTACTGGATGCCGGTGTCCGCGCGCAGCGCCTGCAGGCAGTCGCGGCTGTATTCGGCGAGCCGGACCATGCGGCCTTTGTTCTCCGCATAGCGTTCGGTCGTGCAGTTGCGCAGCATCTGCCACATCCATTGCAGCTGGAACGTGGTGCCGTCGAGCCGGATCGCGAGCGGCGCGTGCTTCTGGAACATCCACTTGACCGCCTTCAGCGGCACGCCCGGCGCGGCCCACGGCGCCGCGTAACCCGGCGAGATCTGGCCCGCGTTCGCGAAGCTGGTTTCGAGCGCCGGTCCGGTTTCGCGATCCACCACCGTGACTTCGTGGCCCGCGCGCGCCAGATAATAGGCGCTGGTCACGCCGACGACGCCACTGCCCAACACGACGATACGCATAGCTGCTCCCTGAAATTAAACGGTCGTCCGGCGTTGCGTCGCCGGGGCGCATGGTGTCCAGGCGAAAACCGCGTCATAGCGCGGCGGACCAGTAATTAGCGCTATGCTATTGGTGTCGGTTCAGGTTTTGTTATTGTTTTTCTCCGAAATTCAGCAAAAAATCATGCGAACACAACGGCAACCGGTCCGCTCGCTCGACCGTCTCGATCACCGCATCCTGAAGTTGCTGCAACAGGACGGCCGGATGGCGATGAAGGACCTCGCGGAACAGGTCGGGCTGTCGGTCACGCCGTGCATCGAGCGGGTGAAGCGGATGGAGCGCGACGGCGTGATCACCGGCTATTACGCGCGGGTGAACCCGGCGGTGCTGGGCGCCGCGCTGCTGGTGTTCGTCGAGATCACGCTCGATCACAAGAGCGGCAACATGTTCGACCAGTTCCGCCGCGAGGTGCAGAAGATTCCCGAGGTGCTCGAATGCCATCTGGTGTCCGGCGACTTCGACTATCTGATCAAGGCGCGCATCGGCGAGATGGCCGACTACCGGAAGCTGCTCGGCGACATCCTGCTGCAACTGCCGGGCGCGGTGCAGTCGAAGAGCTACGTGGTGATGGAGGAGATCAAGGAGACGCTGACCATCGCGGTCGGCGACTGAGCGCCCTGACCGCCGCGATGGCCATCGGCCGGACGCGCGTTCCGGCGCCGTTTTTCGCGCTCGACAACGCGGCCTGATACTGTATATTTGTACAGTATCAGGCCGCGTCGCTGTGACGCGGCTCAACGTTTTTTAAGCCGCTTGCCGTGAACGATCCGGACCACGATTCCGATGCCTGGTTTCCCGTCGCGCCACCCGCGCCGCGCAAGGGCCGCGGCGCGGTGACCAATTTGCAGGGCCGCTACGAAGTCGATCAGCGCGAGGCGTTCGACGACGGCTGGCGGCATGGGGAGCAGGACGACGACGCTCCCGCCTTGCGCACGCAGGTGTTCACCGAACACGCGAAGAGCATCCTGACGCGCAACCAGTCGCCGGACATTCCGTTCAGCGTGTCGCTGAATCCGTACCGCGGCTGCGAGCACGGCTGCATCTATTGCTTCGCGCGGCCGACGCACAGCTACCTGGGCCTGTCTCCGGGGCTCGATTTCGAGAGCCGGATCTACGCGAAGATCAACGCGCCGGAACTGCTCGCGCGCGAACTGTCGAAGCCGTCCTACGAACCGGAGCCGATTGCGCTCGGCGTGAACACCGACGCGTGGCAGCCGGCCGAGCGCGACCTGCGGATCACGCGGCGCGTGATCGAGGTGCTGCACGAGCGCAACCATCCGTTTGCGGCGATCACGAAGTCGTCGCTGATCGAGCGCGAACTGGACCTGCTGGCGCCGATGGCCGGGCGTCAGCAGTTCGTTGCGGCGATCACGATCACGACGCTCGACGCGGACATCGCGCGCACGCTGGAGCCGCGCGCGGCGACGCCGTCGCGCCGGCTCCGGACGATCCGCACGCTGGCCGACGCGGGCGTGCCGGTCGGCGTCAGCATCGCGCCGGTGATTCCGTTCGTCACCGAACCGGACATCGAGCGGGTGCTGGAAGCGTGCGCGCAGGCTGGCGCGACGAGCGCGAGTTATATCGTGTTGCGGCTGCCGTGGGAGGTCGCGCCGCTGTTCCGCGACTGGCTGACCGCGCATTTCCCGGATCGCGCAGAGCGGGTGATGAGCCGCGTGCGCGACATGCGCGGCGGCAAGGACTACGATTCGTCGTTCGCGCAGCGGATGAAGGGAACCGGCCTGTGGGCCGACCTGCTGAAGCAGCGTTTCCACAACGCGGTGCGGCGGCTCGGGCTGAACGAGCGGCGTCACGGCATCCTGGACATGTCGCAGTTCAGCCGGGGCAAGCCGGCGAAGGCGCCGCCGCAGAATCCGCAGATGGATCTGTTCTAGCTGCTGGCGATGGTGGTCGCCGCGAGGAAGTTCTTTGCCGCGACCTGCGCCGAGCGAGGCGCGCCCGGCCATTCCGCGCAGCACGCGCCGAGCGCCGTCCTGAAAGGCGGCCCGGGAACCGCGATCGCCCGGTACTGTAGTTTTCCCGTTAAGTGTTTGTTATGGCTTTGGTTTCGGGCTATAATCGCACGTTTCAGTGTTTCCGAACCCCGGTTTTCAAGGATTCTAGTATGGTCATCATCCGTCTGGCACGCGGCGGCTCGAAGAAGCGCCCGTTCTACAACATCGTCGCAACCGATTCGCGTAACCGTCGCGACGGCCGTTTCATCGAACGCGTCGGCTTCTACAACCCGGTCGCCACCAAGGGTGAAACGCTGCGCATCGCGCAGGATCGCGTCACCTATTGGCAAGGCGTTGGCGCGCAACTGTCGCCGGCTGTCGAGCGCCTCGTGAAGGAAGCGCAAAAGGCAACCGTCGCCCAGCCGGCTGCGTAAGGCTGCTGAACAAGTCATCTGGGTTTGTCTGTGGTTTTCCCATCGTGCGCCTGTATCGACGGTGCCGATGTTTTGAGCGGGTTGTGAGGTTCGGCGATGTCCGCAAGTGATACCGACAAGACGGGTGACGGATCGTCCGCCCGCCCGGCGTCCGGCGGCGACGCGGAGCGCCGCCCGCAGCGGGCGCGGCCGACGTTCGGCGCGTTCGCGCAGAAGCCCGGCCGCGGCCAGACGCCGAAAGGCGCGGTCGAACCGGTCGAAGGCCTGCGCGGCGAGTCCGATGCAAGCTGGCCCACCGACGCGATCGAAGTCGGCGCGGTGATCGATGCCTACGGCCTGAAGGGCTGGGTGAAGGTCGCGGCGCACGCTCAGGGCTCGCTCGGCGACAACGCGCTGCTGTCCGCGAAACGCTGGTGGCTCGCGAAAGACCGCGAGCGGCAGTCCGCGCCGCGCGTTGCCGCGAAGGTCCACGGCGATACGATCGTCGGCCAGCTCGGCGGCGTCGCCGACCGCGATGCGGCGCTGCTGCTGCGCGGCTGGCGCGTGTACGTAAGCCGCGACGAATTCCCCGCGCTCGAAGCCGACGAATTTTACTGGGTCGATCTGCTCGGCCTTGATGTCGTGAACGAAGCGGGCGTCGAACTCGGCAAGGTCGCCGACCTGCTCGACAACGGCGCGCATTCGGTGCTGCGCATCGAGTATCCGTCGACGGGCAAGGACGGCAAGCCGGTCACCGGCGAGCGGCTGATTCCGTTCGTCGGCGCATACGTTAAGACGGTGGATCAGGCGGCGAAGCGCATCGTCGTCGATTGGGACGCCGATTACTGAACCTGATTCGCTGAACGGAGAGAGCGATGCAGTTCGATGTCGTCACGCTCTTTCCCGAGATGTTCCGCGCGCTGACCGACTGGGGCATCACGAGCCGGGCGGCGAAGCAGCAGCGTTATGAGTTGCGCACGTGGAATCCGCGCGATTTCACGACCGACAACTACCGGACGATCGACGATCGGCCGTACGGCGGCGGCCCCGGCATGGTGATGCTGGCGCGGCCGCTCGAAGACGCGATCGGCGCGGCGAAGGCCGCGCAGGCGCAACTGGGCGTCGAGCGCCCGCGCGTGCTGCTGATGTCGCCGCAGGGCGCGCGCCTCACGCACGAACGGGTGATGCAGTTCGCGCAGGAACCGGGCCTCGTGCTGCTGTGCGGTCGCTACGAGGCGATCGACCAGCGTCTCGTCGACCGTTGCGTGGACGAGGAAGTCAGCCTCGGCGACTTCGTGCTGTCCGGCGGCGAGTTGCCGGCGATGGCGCTGATGGACGCGGTGGTGCGCCAGTTGCCCGGCGTGCTGAACGACGCGCAGTCGGCGGTGCAGGACAGTTTCGTCGACGGCCTGCTCGACTGTCCGCACTACACGCGCCCTGAGGAATACGAAGGGACGCGCGTGCCGGACGTGCTGATCGGCGGCCATCATGCGGAAATCGAGTTGTGGCGCCGCCGCGAGGCGCTGCGCAACACGTTTCACAAACGGCCCGACCTGATCGGACAGGCCAGAAAGAACGGAAAGTTGAGTCGTGCCGACGAGGCATGGCTCGCGAGTCTCGCGAAAGGAGCCGACGGAGCGTAATGCTTCGCCGGGCCGTGAACGGGACGCAAGGGCGGCGCCGCTTCATGCGTGAACGGCGCCAGATGTGAACCCATCCTCTATCGGGGCCGTAGTTGCCAGGATTCCTGCCGGAGTCCGGCACAGGTACGAACGCCGACAAGATGGCTCAAGGAGTCAGTCATGAATCTGATTGCAAAACTCGAGCAGGAAGAAATCCAGCGCGTGCTCGGCGAAAAGACCATCCCCGAATTCGCCCCGGGCGATACGGTGATCGTCAACGTGAACGTGGTTGAAGGCACCCGCAAGCGCGTTCAGGCGTACGAAGGCGTCGTGATCGCGAAGCGCAACCGCGGTCTGAACTCGTCGTTCATCGTTCGCAAGATCTCGTCGGGCGAAGGCGTCGAGCGTACGTTCCAGACGTACTCGCCGCTGCTGGCCAGCATCGTGGTGAAGCGTCGCGGCGACGTGCGTCGCGCGAAGCTGTACTACCTGCGCAACCTGTCGGGCAAGAAGGCTCGTATCAAGGAAAAGCTGGTGTCGAAAGACCGCGCAGCGGCTCCGGTCGAGCAGGCGTAAAAGCTGTAAGAAAAAAGCACCCTCCGGGGTGCTTTTTTCTTTTTGCACTCACAATAACGACGAAACAGGGGACCATCGAGCCGACCGGCCGCAAGACGCCGGCAACCGCGCGTGAGGTCTGCTTCGCACGCATCGACGTGCGCGTCATTTGAGAGATCCGTTGATCCGTCCCGTCTTCGAACCCGAAAGCCTGCCCGTCGAATCCACGGGCGCCGATCTGCCGCCGGTCGTACCCGAGCGGCTGACTCCCGACGGTCTGCGTGCGCGCTTCGAACTGCGCTTGCCGTGGGACCCCGAGCCGCAGGAAGCGCGCGTGACGAGCATCCGCGACCCGCGCGAGGCGGCGGTGCTGATACCGCTCGCGATTCGTCCGTCCGGCCTGAACGTACTGCTCACGCAGCGCGCCGACAATCTCAGCAATCATGCGGGGCAGATCAGCTTCCCCGGCGGCAGCCGCGAGCCCGAGGACGCGAGTCCGGTCGCGGCCGCGCTGCGCGAGGCGCACGAAGAGGTAAATCTGGACCCGTCGCGCGTCGAGGTGCTCGGCGCGTTGCCCGACTATCTGACCGGCACCGGTTTTCGCGTGACGCCGGTTGTCGGCCTCGTGCACGAGCCGTTTTCGGTCGTTGCCGATTCGCTGGAAGTCGCGGAAATCTTCGAAGTGCCGCTGAATTTCCTGATGAACCCCGCGCACCACGAGGTGCGCCTGTTGAGATGGGAAGGCGGCGAGCGCCGTTTCTTCGCGATGCCGTATCCTCCGACCGGTGACGGCGGCGTCGGCGTCCATCATTTCATCTGGGGCGCGACGGCCGGGATGCTGCGCAACTTCTACCGTTTCCTGCGCGCATGAGCGGCGCGGGCGATGGAGGGTCGCGCGGCGGGCGCGCGCACTGTTGTGCGTTTGCGTCCGTGCGTTCAGGCACATCTGACCCTGTGATATCGTTGCGAAACAATTTTCTCAACCTGAATTTCCAAACCTGAATTGCACGGCGCGTCGCATGACCTTCTTCTCCGTATTGCTGGCTCTCGTGATCGAACAGGTGCGTGCGCTGTCGCCGAACAATCCGGTGATGGCGCTGCTGCGCCTGCATGCGGAATGGGCCGCGCATGGCTTCGATGCGGGCAAGCAGAAGCACGGCGTGCTCGCGTGGCTCGTCGTCGTGCTGCCGTGGACCGCGGCGGTCGCGCTCGTCTATTACGTGCTGTACCACATCAGCTTCGTGCTCGCGTTCCTGTGGAACGTGGTGATCGTCTATTTCACGCTCGGCTTCCGGCAGTTCAGCCACTATTTCACCGACATCCACCTCGCACTGAACAACGACGACGTGCCGCGCGCGCGTGAAATCCTGCAGGAGTGGACCGGCATCGAGGCGGTCGACATGCCGGTCAGCGAGATCGTCCGCCATACGCTGATTCACGCGGTGGTCGCGTCGCACCGGCACGTGTTCGGCGTGTTCTTCTGGTTCCTCGTGCCGATCGGGCCGGCGGGCGCCGTGCTGTACCGGATCGCGGAGTTCCTCGCGCGCGAATGGTCGCGCCCGGCCGACGAGCGCACCGAGGTTTTCTCTGACTTCGCGCAGTACGTGTTCTTCGTGATCGACTGGATTCCGGCGCGCCTCACGTCGCTCGGCTTCGCGATCGTCGGCAACTTCGAGGACGCGATCTATGCATGGCGCAACCACGCGAACCAGTGGCCGGACACGAACGAAGGCGTGCTGCTCGCGGCCGGCAGCGGGGCGCTCGGCGCGCGGCTGTCGGGGCCGCTCGCGGAGCCGTCGAGCCTCGACGTGCTGACGCCGGGCGAGGGCGGCCCGGTGACGGTCGGCGACGATTGCACGCCGCGCACGCTGCAATCGGCGGTCGGCCTCGTGTGGCGCGCGGTGATCCTGTGGATGATCCTGCTGCTGATGCTGACGATCGCGCTCTGGGTCTGATTCCCGATCCGCCTGCGACGTAAAAACGGCCCGCGCATCCCGCGCGGGCCGTTTCGTTTTGGGCAGGGCGATCGGCGCCGGAGCCGGCCGTTATCGGAATTCAGCGGCGAGGGCCGTTTGCCAGAACGGTTCCGTTGTGCCCCCCGGCGCCCCGGACCGGCGACGCGGGCCGCGCGCAAGCCGAAAAGCATCGGCCGGCATCACACGTCGCGGTCGTCCCGCGCGTTGCCGCACTGCCAGCAGACGGTGAACTGCGCTTCGAGCGTCTCGCCGCAATGCTGGCAATGCCATGGCTGCGCGCCGGGCGGCGGCCCGTTCGACGCATCCGCGAGCAGCCGCCGCGCGAGCTTCTCGTCGCGTTCGTCGACGAGCCACAGTTCCGGCGCGCATTGCTCCGCCGGAATCTCGCCGAGCGCGCCGCTCAGATAGCGGTTGTGCAACTCGCACGGCACGCCGGCCGTCGCGAGAATGTTCAGCCAGTGCTGCGCGACGATCACGTTCGGTGCGCGTGTGAGCCTGAGCATGGCGGCGAGCGGTCAGCGCACGACCTGGCTGATCTCGTGCACGAGCTGCGCATACAGCGCGTGCCGCTCGCGCGCGATGCGCCCGTCCTCGACCGCTTCGAGAATCGCGCAGCCCGGTTCGTGCAGATGGTGGCAGTTGTAGAACCGGCAGTGCGCGAGCAGCGGCCGGAACTCCGGAAACGCGCGTTCGAGCGTGCCTTCGGTCAGGTGGTACAGCCCGAATTCCTGGAAACCGGGCGAGTCGATCAGCGAGCCGCCGCCCGGCAGCGCGTAGAGGCGCGTGAACGTCGTCGTGTGGCGGCCGCTGTTCAGCGCGGTCGAAATCTCGCGCGTCGCCACTTCCGCATCCGGAATCAGCAGGTTCACGAGCGTCGATTTGCCCATCCCGGACTGGCCGAGCAGCAGCGTCGAATGACCGTGCAGGTGGCCGGCGAGCGCGTCGCGCGCGGCTTCCGGCTGCGTGCGGATTGACACCTCGACGACCGGATAACCGAGTTCGCGATAACGCGCGAGCCGCTCGCGCGCAAGCGGCAGCGCCGCCGCGACGTCGGTTTTGTTCAGCAGGATCAGCGGTTTCAGGTCGTTCGCGTCGGCTGCGACGAGCGCGCGGCCGAGCAGGTCTTCGCTGAAGTGCGGCTCGGTCGCGAGCACGATCAGCAGTTGATCGAGGTTCGCCGCGAAGAGCTTCGACTTGTACTGGTCCGAGCGGTACAGCAGGTTGCGCCGCTCGCTTATCTCGACGATCACGCCCTGGTCGGCGGACGTCGGCTCGTACGTCACGTGGTCGCCGACCGCGACCTCGCTCTTCTTGCCGCGCGGGAAGCATTGCAGCGGCGCGCCGCCGCCGTCCGGCGCGACGACATAGTGGCGGCCGTGCGCGGCGATCACGGTGCCGCGCGTCGGCGTACCCTCTGCGGCGGGAGCGGCGGCTTTCGGTGCGCGCCGGCTCATGCGTGTTGCAGCAGGCGGTCGATCCGCTGCGACGCGGGCGGATGCGAGTAGTAGAACGCGGTGTAGAGCGGGTCGGGCGTCAGCGTTGACGCGTTGTCCTCGTACAGCTTCACGAGCGCGTTGATGAGGTTCTGCGCGTCGGTCTGCGTCGCGGCGAACGCGTCGGCCTCGAACTCGTGCTTGCGCGAGCTGAGGCTGCCGAGCGGCGTCACGAAGAACAGGAAGACGGGCGCCGCGAGGAAGAACAGCACCAGCGCGAGCCCTTCGTTGCCGCCGAGCAGCGACGGCCGCACGCCGAGCCCTTCGTAGAACCACACGCGCTGCGACAGCCAGCCGAGCACCGCAAGCAGCGCGAGGCTGATCGCGAACGACACGGCCATCCGCTTGAGCACGTGACGGCGCTTGAAGTGGCCGAGTTCGTGCGCGAGCACCGCTTCGATCTCGCTGCCGGACAGCCGCGCGAGCAGCGTGTCGAAGAACACGATCCGCTTTGCCGCGCCGAAGCCGGTGAAGTACGCGTTGCCGTGCGCGGAGCGGCGGCTGCCGTCCATCACGAACAGGCCCTTCGCCGCGAAGCCGCAGCGCTTCATCAGCGCCTCGATGCGCGCGCGCAGCGCGTCGTCCTTCAGCGGCTCGAACTTGTTGAAGAGCGGCGCGATGAAGCTCGGATACAGCACCAGCACGAGCATCTGGAACACGACCCAGACGGCCCACGTCCACAGCCACCACAGGCTGCCGGCCTGCTTCATCAGCCACAGCACGACGAACAGCAGCGGCACGCCGAACGCCGCGCCGATCACGACGCCCTTGATGCGGTCCGCGAAGAAGATGCCCTTCGTCATCCGGTTGAAGCCGAAGCGTGCCTCGACGACGAACTGCCGGTAGTAGTCGAGCGGCAGTTCGATCGCGCCGGTGATCGCGATCACCGCGCCGATCAGCGCGATCTGGCCGACGTAGCCGCGCCCGAGCGCGTCGGAAATGCCGAGGTCGAGCGCCTGCACGCCGCCGAGCAGTGTCAGCGCGATCAGCACGACCGCGCCGAGCACGACTTCGATCATCGTGAGCCGCGTGCGCGCGACCGTGTAGTCGGCCGCGCGCTGATGCGCGGTCAGCGGGATCGTCGAGGAGAACTGTGGCGGCACCGCGTCGCGATGCGCGGCGACGAAGCGGATCTGGCGTGACGCGAGCCACAGCCTGGTCGCGACCATCGCGACCACCGCGATCACGAAGAGGGCGCTGAAGTAAAGGGTAGGCATCCGGGGAGTCCGTGGTATCTATGCGACAATTATATGTTCTTGCCGGCCGGGGCTGCTGCGCGTCGTCGCGCGGTCCGCGAGCCGATTCGTACCGACTCCGGGGCTTCCCTCATGACTGACACCAACGCGATCGAACCCGTCGACCCGCTGCCGCCGCTCGCGCGCAGCGACATGAACCTGATCTGGCTCGACATGGAAATGACGGGGCTCGACCCGGACCACGACCGTATCATCGAAATCGCGGTCGTCGTCACGAATTCGACGCTCGACAAGATGGTCGAAGGCCCGGTGCTCGCGATTCATCAGAGCGAAGCGGAACTCGACCGGATGGACGAGTGGAACCGCAACACGCACGGCCGTTCGGGGCTGACCGGGCGGGTGCGCGCGTCGACGGTGGACGAGGCGGAGGCGACCCGGCTGATCGTCGAATTCCTCGGCCAGTACGTGCCGCCGGGCAAGTCGCCGATGTGCGGCAACTCGATCTGCCAGGACCGCCGCTTCATGGCGCGCTGGATGCCGACGCTCGAACGCTTCTTCCATTACCGCAACCTGGACGTCAGCACGCTGAAGGAACTGTGCCGCCGCTGGCAGCCGGCGATCTACAAGGGGTTCCAGAAGCGCGCGATGCATACCGCGCTTGCGGACATCCACGAATCGATCGACGAGCTGAAGTATTACCGCGAACACTTCCTGATTCCGGCGTCGCCGGATGCGGCTCCCGTCGCCTGATTCACGGCCTGCGTGCGCATCGGTCGGCTTGCGCCGCGCAAAGCCCGCCGGTGCCGCCGCGCTCACCACGCCCCCTGGGCGCCGCAACAGTCCGAAGCAGCACCCGACCCGCGCCGCCGCGAACCGGTAACGCCCGTTATCCGCGCGGCGCGCGTTGCGCGCTCTTCGGCCTGAATGCCGCGACGACGGCCGGATCGGTCTCGATATACGGCCCGCCGATCAGGTCGATGCAATACGGCACCGCCGCGAAAATCCCCGGCACCTTCACCACGCCGCTGTCGTCGCGCAGCCCTTCGAGCGTCTCGCGGATCGACTTCGGCTGGCCGGGCAGGTTGATGATCAGCGCCGCGTGATCGTCCGTTTCGCGGATCACCGCGACCTGCCGCGACAGGATCGCGGTCGGCACGAAATTCAGGCTGATCTGCCGCATCTGCTCGCCGAAACCCGGCATTTCCTTCGTCGCGACCGCGAGCGTCGCCTCCGGCGTCACGTCGCGCCGCGCGGGGCCGGTGCCGCCGGTCGTCAGCACGAGGTCGCAGCCGAGGCCGTCCACCAGCGCGGTCAGCGTCGCGGAGATCGTCGCCGCGTCGTCGTGGATCAGCCGCGTCTGTGCGCGCCACGGCGACTTCAGCGCCGCGCCGAGCCATTCGGTCAGCGCCGGAATTCCCTTGTCCTCGTAGACGCCGGCCGTCGCGCGGTCGCTGACCGACACGAGGCCGATCACCAGTTCGTCCGGATGGCTGCGTTCAGGCTTCGTCATCGTCGTTGTCCTGATGGCCGGGTTGTCCGTCGCCGTCGTCTTCGTCGTCGGAACCGCTCGTGGTCTTGATCCACTGGAACAGTTCGCGGAAGTAGCGCGGCGGCTTGCCCTGCTGCGCCTCGCGGCGCGCGTTGCGGATCAGCGTGCGGCCTTCCTGCGGGTCCGCGGCCGGATGCACGCGGATGAACTCGGTCAGCGCCGCGTCGTCGGCGAGCAGCTGTTCGCGCGTGCGCTCGATCCAGTGCAGCCGGGCGGTCGCCGCGCGGTTCACGCCGCGATACGCTTCGAGTGCGGTGCGCAGCAGGGCGGTTTCGTCGTCGCGCAGCGAGCGCATCACGCGGCCGACGTATTGCAACTGGCGGCGCTTGCCTTCGTGGTCGGTGATCCGGCGCGCCTCGTGGACCGCGTCCGCGAGGTGTTCGGGCATCGGCATGCGCTTGAGCGCGTCCTTCGGCAGTTCGACGAGGGCCACGCCGAGTTCCTGGAGCGCGTGCATTTCGCGCTTCAGCTGCGATTTGCTCGGGCGGTCGTAGCCGTTGTCGTCGGGCTCGGCGGCCGCGTCGTGCATGGGTTGAATGCGGGTTTTGCGTGTCATGGCGCGTATTGTATCGCGCGTGCGGCGGCGTACCGCCGCAGCGCGGGCGTCGTCGCCGACGCGAAAACGCGCGCGCCGCGCATCGGGGAAACGCGTGGCGGTGCGTGTGCGCAGTCCTTGCTATGATCGCGGGATGCGCGGACGACGCGCATCGAGCATCGACCACCAGCGGGCCGCATCGGCCCCGAACCCGGACCGTAACGACAATGGCAGCAGACCTCGAAGCCCGGCAGCGATTTTTTCCGCATACGCAGGACGAACTGAAGGAGATCGCGTCGGACATCCTCCGTCACGCGAAGACGCTCGGCGCGACCGATGCGGCGACCGAAATCTCCGAAGGCGACGGCCTGTCGGTGTCGGTGCGCCGCGGCGAAGTCGAGACGATCGAGCATAACCGCGACAAGATGGTCGGCGTGACCGTCTACCTCGGCAACAAGCGCGGCAACGCGAGCACGTCGGACTTCTCGCCGCAGGCGCTGAAGGACACGGTCGCGGCCGCGTACAACATCGCGCGCTTCACCGCGGACGACGACTGCGCGGGCCTCGCGGACCGCGACCTGCTGGAAACCGCGCCGCGCGACCTCGACCTGTATCACCCGTGGTCGCTGTCCGCCGACGAGGCCGTCGAGATCGCGCGCCGCGCGGAAGACGCCGCGTTCGCGACCGACCCGCGCGTGCGCAATTCGGAAGGCGCGAGCGTATCCGCGCAGCATTCGCAGTTCGTGCTCGGCACGACGAGCGGCTTCCTGCACGGCTACCCGTATTCGCGCCACTACATCTCGTGCGCGCCGATCGCCGGCGAGGGCCGCAACATGCAGCGCGACGACTGGTACACGTCGCGCCGCAGCGCGAGCGAACTGGCCGCGCCTGAGGCGGTCGGCCGTTACGCGGCGGAACGCGCGCTCGCGCGGCTCGGCGCGCGCGGGCTCGACACGCGCAAGGTGCCGGTGCTGTTCGAGGCGCCGATCGCGGCGGGCCTGCTCGGCGCGTTCGTGCAGGCGACGAGCGGCGGCGCGCTGTACCGCAAGACCTCGTTCCTCGTCGACAGCCTCGGCAAGCCGGTGTTCGCGCCGCACATCCAGATCGTCGAGGACCCGCACGTGCCGCGCGCGGCCGGCAGCGCGCCGTTCGACGAGGAGGGCGTGCGCACGCGCCATCGCGACGTCGTGAAGGACGGCGTCGTGCAGGGTTATTTCCTGTCGAGTTATTCGGCGCGCAAGCTCGGCATGCAGACGACCGGCAACGCCGGCGGCTCGCACAACCTCGCGCTGCAAAGCTCGCTGACGCAGCCGGACGACGACTTCGAGGCGATGCTGAAGAAACTCGGCACCGGCCTGTTGCTGACCGAACTGATGGGGCAGGGCGTGAACTTCGTGACCGGCGACTATTCGCGCGGCGCGTCGGGCTTCTGGGTCGAGAACGGCGTGATCCAGTATCCGGTCGAGGAGATCACCGTCGCGTCGACGTTGCAGGAGATGTTCCGCCACATCGTCGCGGTCGGCGCGGATACGCTGGCGCGCGGCACGCGGCAGACCGGCTCGGTGCTGATCGAGCGGATGACGGTCGCCGGGCAGTAAGCCGGGCGGTTGCGGCGCGGCGTCGATCGATGCCGCGCCCGCGCCTTGAAACGAAAACGGTACGCGCTGCGCGTACCGTTTTTTTTTGCCAGGCGATGCGAAGCTTCAGCCGCGGATGACGCGGACCGTCAGTCGCGCCGCTCGTAGGTGACGAACGCGAAATCGAAGTCGTTCGGCGGATTCGCGTGCAGCGTGTCGCGCGCCGTCTCGCGCCAGTGCGCGGGATCGGGGGCGGGGAACGTCGCGTCGCCGTCGAAGTCGGCGGCGATCTCGGTGACGATCAGCTTGTGCGCCTTCTCGATGCCTTCGACGTACAGTTGCGCGCCGCCGATCAGGAATGCCTCCGGCGCGTGGTCCTGCGCGGCGAGCGCGAGCGCCTCGTCGAGGCTCGTCGCCGTGTCGCAGCCCGGAAAGCGTTTCGACGCGTCGCGCGTGACGACGATGTTGCGCCGGCCCGGCAGCACGCGGCCGATCGATTCGTGCGTCTTGCGGCCCATCACGATCGGCGCGCCCATCGTCGTGCGCTTGAAGAACGCGAGGTCTTCGGGCAGCCGCCAGGGCAGTTGGTTGTCGCGGCCGATCACGCCATTGCGCGCGCGGGCGACGATCAGCGTGAGCGTCGTCATCGAACAGGTCGGGTGGAGTCTGGAGCGCACCGATTCTACCCGACGCGGGCGGCCACGGCCGTCCGCGCTAACCCGCGCCGACGTCCTGACGATCCTCCGCGCCGCTCACTCGTGAGCTTCCGCATCGGCATCGAACGTCGTCTTTTCGTCGCGCAGCCCGTGCGAGCCCATCAGCCGGTACAGCGTCACGCGCGAGATGCCGAGTTCGGCCGCCGCCTCTGCGAGCCGGTGCCGGTGCCGCAGCAGCGCCGCTTCGATCGCGCGCCGCTCGGCCGCCTCGCGCGCCTGCGCGAGCGTCAGCGTCTCGCTGCCGGCGAACTGCGCGAGGTCGAGGTCTTCCGCCGAGATCAGCTTGCTTTCGGCCATCACGATCGCGCGGCGCACGCGGTTGATCAACTCGCGCACGTTGCCGGGCCAGTTGTAGTTGTACATCGCCTCGATCGCGCACGGCGTGAAGCCGCGGATCCGGCGCGCGCTGTCCATCTTGAACTTGCGCAGGATGTGGTGCGCGAGGATCTCGATGTCCTTGCCGCGCGCGCGCAGCGGCGGCTCGTCCACGCGCAGCACGCACAGCCGGTGATACAGGTCCTGCCGGAAGCGCCCTTCGCGCATCGCGGTTTCGAGATCGACGTGGGTCGCGGAGATGATCCGCACGTCCACCTGAATCTGCTCGTGGCCGCCGAGCCGCTCGATCTTGCCTTCCTGAAGGAAGCGCAGCAGGCTCGCCTGGCTCTCCAGCGGCAGGTCGCCGATTTCGTCGAGGAACAGCGTGCCGCCGTCGGCCGACTCGACGCGGCCGACCTTGCGCTGGTTCGCGCCGGTGAACGCGCCGCGCTCGTAGCCGAACAGTTCGGATTGCAGCAGATGATGCGGGATCGCGCCGCAGTTGATCGGCACGAACGGCGCCTTGCGGCGCGCGGAGCGCTCGTGGATCGCGAGCGCGGTCAGCTCCTTGCCGGTGCCCGACTCGCCGGAGATGAACACGGTCGCGTCGGTGTTCGCGACCTTGCGGATCGTGCGGAACAGTTGCTGCATCGCGTCGCAGGTGCCGACCATCTCGTCGTCGTCCGGCGTAGCAGTGGCGGCCGGCGGCGCGTCCAGGTCGCACAGCGCGACCATCCCGAGCGCGTGGTTCACGAGGTAGTCGAGCGTCGCGTGCGCGACCGGCAGCTGCACGTAGTCGAAGCAGTAATGGCGGATCAGCCGGCGCACGCCCGGATCGGCGAGGCGGTTTTCGTCGGTCAGCACGATCCAGCCGACCTGCTGAAGCCGCAGGCTCGTTTCGAGGCTCCCCAGTTCGCGCTGCCCGAAGCCGGTCAGGTCGACGACGCCCGCGCACGCGAGGTCGGGTTTCAACTGCTTCGTCGCCTCGTATGGCGTGCGCGCCGTCACCAGATCCCAGCCGCGGCTCTTCAGGTACGCGACGAGCGCCATGTCCGGCGCGCGCGCGACGTACAGCAGCGGGCGCTCGGTGGCGGGTTCGGACTGCGGAGCGCGCAGCGTGTCGTCGTGGTCCTGCGGCGCGACGGCGGATTGCGGCGGCCTCGTGACCGCGAGCCGCCGCGCGACGCTCGCGAAGGGCGTCACGTTGGCGCTCAGAGGGGAGGGTTCGCGCACGATGGCCTCTCGTTCGTCAGAAGGTGTAAGGGAAGCGGACCCCGACGACGAAGTTCGGCGCGTCGGGCGTCAGCCCGACCGACAGCGCGCCGTTGATCGTCAGGTGCTTGTTGATTACGTGGTTCAGGCCGAAATTCAGCACGGCCGCGGTCGTCTGGCTGCCCGGCACGTCGCTCCACGCGCCGCCCGGCGCTTTCGTCTTCGACTTCGGCTGCAGCGCCATCGTGTACGAGATGCTCGCGGAGTCCTTGTCCGAGAACGCGAGCGCGACGCCGCCGCCGAACTGGATGATGTCGCCGAGCTTCACGTTCGCGGGCTGCGTCTGCCCGACCACGGACGAGATGTCCGCGAACGAGCGCGCGACGTTGTACGTGTAGGACAGGCTGCCGAACAGCACGACCGGGTCGTACGTCTTCAGCACCGACATGCCGGCCGTCACGTTCCAGAAGCCGGTGCCGGTCGGCAGTTCGCCCGGCGCGACGAGGTTCGTGTTGTCCTGCGTGAGTTGCTGCACCTTGATGCCGAACGGCGACGTGCCGGTCGGCGCTTTCACGCGCAGGCTGCCGACGACGTCGGGCAGGTTGTTGGTCTCCTTCAGGAACTGGTAGTAGATCCCGAAGTTCACGTCGCCGATGGCGTGCGAGCTGACCGACGCATCGGACAGCGTGCCGGCCGCGCCGCCCGCGCCCCCGACGATGAAGCTGCTGTTGCGGTACATGTACGGCACGTCGACGTCGACGCTGATCCGGTCGGTGAGGCCGTAGCGCGTGTCGAGGTCGGCCATCACCTGGTGCGACTTCGTCTGGCCGAGGTTGATGTTGCCGAGGAAGATCGCGTCGAGCGCGAGGAAGCCGGACAACTGCAACTGGCGACGGTCGTAATAGGTATCGCTGATGCCCCAGTCGAGCGTCAGCCGGCGGTCGAAGAGCGGCGCGTGCTCGCGCTGCACGACCGCCTGCTCGGCCTGCGTGCGGGTCGGCTCGGCGGCCTTCTGCGTCTGCCCGACCGCGGTCGTCTCGCCGGGCTGCTGCGGGCCGCTCGCGGCGGCGCTGCCGGTCGCGCCCGCGGTGACGCCGCTGTCCGGCGCTGGCGGGTTGACCGGCACGCCGGTCGCGGTGCCGGTCTGCGCGCCGGGCGCGTTCACGCCGGGCGTCGCCTGCGCGAGTTGCGGCAGAGGCGGCAGCGGCACCGGCAGGCCGTCCGCGCCGGGTTGTTCCGCGACGCTGTCGCCGTCCGGCGCGGTCCCGCCGGACAATCCGCGTCCGCGCTGCGCCATCTCCAGGTTCGTCACCTGGCGCTCCAGCGACTGGATCTGTCGTTGCTGCTCATCGACCACGCGCATCAGAGTGTTCAGACGATCTTCGAGTGACTGGTTCGTCAGCGCCTGCGCGCCGGCGTCCCGCGAAAACACAAAAAACAGCAGTACGGCTGCTGCGGGTATGGCGGCGAGCGCCGGCCGCCCCGCGACGGTCCTCGACATCGTGTTCATTGTTGTTCCCCCGGATTGCCGCGGGCGCCGAACCGTCCGGCGCGACCCCCGCGCATTGCGATGCTCCTGTCTTGCTGCGGCTACATCGTGCGGGTCGCGGCCCGCTCAAGGTCTCCTCGTCATCCTTCCATTTCCCGCTAGCGGACGTTGCGCAGCGCCTGCAATACGCCGGTCTGCCGCAGCATCGCGCCGCTGATCTGCTGCGTCTGCAATACGAGCTGCAACTGGTTCGCGACCTGCTGGCTGTTGCCCGCCACCTGCAGCAACTGCGCGATCGAGCCGGCCTGCTGCGCGTTGCCCGGCGCGATGCTCTGCGTGGCGATGCCGGCCGGCGTCTGCAATGAAACCGTGACGCCGCCGTTCGCGAACGCGATGCCGGCCTTCACCGTGCCGGTTGCATTGGCCGCGCTCGCGGACGGCGATGCGCTGCCGCCCGCCACGTTCGCGAACTGCGCCGCGTTGTTGCTGTAGTCGATCTGCGTGGCGTTGGTGCCGACGTTATTGTTGCCGGCGACCTGGGTGACCTGCGATACGCCGTTCACCGACACGTTCTGGCCGCCGTTCGCGCTCGCGTCCGGATTCGCGCCGCTGTTCGCGGCGTTCGTGCCGTGGCCGGCGTCGAGCACGTGCGCGGCGGTCTGCACCTGCGCGCTGACCTGGTTCGCGGCGTTCTGCGCGACCACCAGCGAGCCTTGCGCGACGGCGGTCGCGCCGTTCGGCAGATGCCATTGCGAGAGCAGGTTCAGCACGAACCCGGAGATCATCTGGCTGCCGGCGTATTTGCCGGTCTGGGAGGCGAGTACGTCGTCGTCGACGGACTGCCATCGAAGGGTCTGCTGCCCGGCGCCGCCGGCCGAAAGAAAGGCCGGCAGTGTTTCTGCGCCGGGGCTGTCGGCGGTAGACGCTCCGCTCGCGTGGCCGCACGCGAGCGCGCAGAGCGCGGCCGTGACGCCATACGTGGAGAGGTAGCGTTTCATGACGGTTTGGTTTCAGAACAGGACGGCCTTGTCGAGGCCGAATTCAACGAAGGGGGTCGCAGCCGTGCCGTTGGCGAGCGCGGTGGAGCGCAGCTTCAGCGCGAGCGACTCGTTGTTCTGCAACAGCGGGGAGTCCTCCCTGAACGGTTTGCCGAGAACGGCGAACACGAGGCCGTTCCACGTTTTGGCGAAGTCGCTTTCGTTGACGATGCGGTTGCCGAGCGCGGGGTCGGCGATGAAGATGCGGCCGTTTTCGGCGTGCTTGACGATCACGAAGTGCTCGTAGCCGTCGATGTTCATCAGCACCATTACTGGAATCTGCAGGTGGTAGAGCGCATCGGTGTTGACCCTGAAGCCCCGGCCGCGCATTCCGATCGTCTCGACGAACTTTTTCATGTCGAGCATCGAGAAGCCGTTCTTGATGACCACCTCCGGCGTCGAGAACGCCATCATCCGGCGGATCAGTTCGGTTTCCGGAATATCGATTCCGTAGCCGTATTTGAGCAGCGTCGCGAGCGCGGCGGCGCCGCAGCTATAGTCGAATTGCTGGTTGACGATGCTGGTGTAGCGGATGTCTCTCATCGAACGAATGGGCTTCTTCAGCGGCACGCCGACGAGGTTAGTCGTATCGAGGGTCGATTGTGCGTGGGCCGGCGCACACAACAGGCAACTTGCCAGTGCGACGACGAAAGCCTTTGCCGCCGGGAGCGGAACGAGCCCGGACATGATGGTCTCCTGTGTCGACCAGAGTTGGCGCTTTAGCGCCTACTCTGGTCCCATGCAAAGCTGTCGATCGGAGTTGGCGCTTTAGCGCCTACTCTGGTCCCATGCAAAGCGGTCGACCAGAGTTGGCGCTTTAGCGCCTACTCCGGTCCCATGCAAAGCTGTCGATCGGAGTTGGCGCTTTAGCGCCTACTCTGGTCCCATGCAAAGCGGTCGACCAGAATTGACGCTTCAACGCCTACTCCGATCCCCTGCAAAGCCGTCGATCGGGGTCAGTGCTGTAGCGCCTGCTTCGATCCCCTGCACGATGCTCGCCGTTGATCTGCCGCACCGGCCGCCGTGACGGCGACCGGTGCGCAGCTCCCCGTGCTGCGACGCGGCTTAATGGCCGCTGTTCAGCGCAGCGATCGCGAGGCCGTTGTGCTGCAGGTTGCCGGCGCCGCCCGCGATGTTCACGCCGATGTTGCCGCTCGCGCCGTTGAGCGTGTTCGCGCCGAGGCTCGCGGTGCCCTGGAACGCACCCGTCACGACCATGTTCGCGCTTTGCGTGTTGTTGTCGGTCGCGACCATCGCGGTCGTCAGCGCGTAACCCGGGCTCGTCGTCGTCACCGCGCCGGCAAGGCTGTTGTTCTGGATGTTGCCGACGCCCGACGCGACGTTCACCCCGACGTTGCCGGTGACGCTCGACAGCGAGTTGTCGCCGACGGATGCGTTCAGGTTGTAGTTGTTGATCCGCGCGGTGCCGGAGCCTTGCTGCGCATTGAAGATCTGCGCATTGCCGAACACGTTGCCGACGTCCACCGACGCGAGCGCGACGTTGTTCGCCTGCGCGTTGTCGACGCCCTCGGCGATGTTGATGCCGAGGTTGCCGGACACGCCGGTCGCCGCGTTGGTGCCGGTCGTCGCGTTCAGCGTCGCCGCCTGCTGCGTGTTCGTGATCTGCGTGAAGCTGCCGGTCGTCGTTTCATCGACCGTCGTCAGCGAGTCGCTGACGTTGTAGCCCCACGAATGGCTCGACGACGTGTCCTTCGCATACGACGACGACGACGAGCGCGAGCTGTCGTTCGACTTCGTCGTGTCGTGCGAGTACGAACTGTCCGAATCGCGCGAGCGGCTCGACGAGCCGTCGACGCTCGCGTTCAGCGACGCGCTCGCGCTGCCGTTCGCATACGCGTTGTTCGCGTTCGACGAGTTTGACGTCGCGTTCGAGTCGGTCGTGCGGCCCCACGAGTTCGACGCCTGCTTCGTGCCCGAGTTGTCGTGCGAGCTGTCGCGGTTGTGATACGTGCTGCCGTCGCCGCCGACGGTGACGCTCGCGCTGCCGTTGCCGAAGGTGCCGCTGCTCGACGTCTGGATGCCGACCGTTGCCATGCCGCCGCCGTCCTGCGAGTGCGACGACGTGTTGTTCGCGACGTCGCTGTGCGACTGCGTATGGCCGCTGCTGCCGGTGTTCGACGCGTGGTTCGTCGACGAGCTGTCGCTCGTGCTGCCGTTGTTGCTCGACACGCTGTACTGGCTGCCGACGCTCGCGTTCAGGCTGTTGCCGAAGCTCGAATTGCTGCTGGCGCTCTTGCTCGTGTTCGTGTCGATCGAGTGCGAGCCAGACGACGACTTCGACGCGTCCGAGTTCTGCGACGTGCTGAAGCTGCTGTTGTTGTACGTGCCGTTCGCGCCGGTGCCGTTCACGCTCCAGTTGCGGTCGTTGTAGGTGGTCGTCACCGCGCCGATCTGGAAGCTCTGGGCCTGCGGATACAGCGTCGCGTTCGCGTTGACGGTCTGGCTGTTGTTGATGACGGCGCCGGCAGTGCTCGACACCTGGACGCAGCCGAACAGCGTCACCCATCCTTCGATGCCGACCTGCTGACCGACGGCCGTCGAATTGAACAGGAAGGGGTTGGCCGGGGCCGCGAACGCGGAACCGGTCGCCGCTGCGAAGACTGCCGCTGCAATGAGTGTGCGCTTCATGGTTGTCGCTCCGATACGGATGTAGTCAGTTAAAAAAGAGTGCCCGCCGGGGGACGGAGCACAAAACTGTTCGCCGTGACGTTGCCGGCGCCGGCTGCCTGGTTGATCTGCACGAGACCGGTGGCATTCGCGAAGGCTGTATTGCCGATACTGGCCTCGCGAATGCCCTGTGCCTCGGCGGAGCGTCCCCGGCCGCCGTTGGTCGCGGCCGCGGCGGACAATACGACGTCCGAAACGGCCTCGACCCCAATCGCAGCAGTGCCGAGCTGCGCACTGTTGCTCTGGACATTGCCCGCGCCCGCCGACTGGTTCACCATCACCGCGCCGGACGCATTCGAAAACGCATTCGCACCGATGCTCGCGCGCGCGGTCGTCACGACCGCGCTGCCGCTCGCGTGCTGCGCATTCAGGTTCAGGTTGCCGACGGCGCCGCCGTCGGTGATCGTCAACTGGTTGGCCTGCGCGTTGTTCAGGCCGGCGGCCTCGTTGACGGCGAGCGCGCCGGTCACGCCGATGGCCGCATCGGGCGCGACGCTCGCGTTCGCGCCGACGATCGCCTGCGCGTGCGCCGAGCCGCAGAGGGCGGCCGCGACAAGCAGCGCGGCGGCGTGTGCGAATCGTGCGAACCGCGCGCGGCGGAGCGGGACGCGATGCGCGCGCGGGCTCACTTCATGCCTCCGAGCGCGCCGCTCAACGCGGTGGACAGCGGCGCGAGCGCGCCGGTGACGGTCGACGAGATCGTGCCGCCTATCCCGCTGACCGCGCCGACGCCAGCGCCGGCCGCGCCGAGCGCGGTGTTCGAGCCGGTCGGGTTGCCGCTCAGGATGCGCGTGACCGCCTGCATGCCGGCGCTGTTGTTGTTCAGGATGCCGCCGGGGGCGACGCCGGTCGAACCGCGCGCGTTCGTCAGATCGGTATCCGAGACGAGCGACGCCATCATCGGGTCGAACGAGTTTTTCGGGAACGTCGTCGCGCGCACGCTGACCGGGTCCTCGCTCTTCGGGATCGACGCGAAGGCGCTGCGCGGAGTGATGTCGCGCTCGACGATGATGTCGCCGGGGTTGACGACCTGCTGGGCCGTCGCGAGGGGGGCGGCGACGGCGGCGGCGAGGCCGAACAGCACCCCGAGCAGCGCGGCGACGCGCGTGTTGGGACACCGGCCTGTCGAGGCCGGCGTCGTGAGGCAAATAGTCATCCTGGTCTCCTTCCACGGGCCGGCGCGGCTTCAGGCGTCGCGCCGGCGCTCCGCGTAGCGGTTATCTCCGCGTATAGCTTGCGATGTTTCCCTGAGCAGCCTGCGATGCATCGATCGGCACCGGCAGCGGCATCGGCGGTGCGATTTCGTCCCATAGCGTGACGCCGTTGCCGCGCATCAACTGCGGCGTCGCGGCGACCATCACCATGCCGACCGCGCCGCCGCGCTGGCGCGACAGCGTCTGGTCGTCGAGTTGCCCGACGCCGGCGACGGTGTCGTCGCCATGCGGCGTATCGGATGCGATCCGGCGGCGGTCTGAGATCGCGTCGGCGCTGTCCGTGGGCGCGTCGCCCGACCTGGCAACCGCTTCGTCGGTCTGCGCGGCGCGGGGCGCGTCGTTCGCCTGCGCATGCGCGCCTGGCGCTGCGACGAGCAGCGCGGCGGCGAGCGTAGCGGGCAGCAGCGCCGCGGCAAGCGCGGTGCGGCGAACGGCGAAAAGGCGTCGGGCAAGTTGGGAAACGGATCGCATGGCGTGGTCTCCTGGTCGACAGCCGTTATAGCGAAACGTGTGCCATCGCCCGAAACCCGTTGATGCGTCTCGAACGCTTCGGCCAGTTGCAGATCCGCAAAGCGAAAACCGGCCAAAACGTTTCAAACCTGAAACGGTAAATGTTAATTACGACCATCTGGAATAAATCTGAAACACGGATGTCGCCGGTAAAGGGGCATAATTGCGTCCGCCATTTATTTTATTAATTGAGTTGGCAATTACTGTCGCACCCGGGCTGGAAGCCTTTCCACAGGCTGTCGCGGGCGAGCGACACATATTTTTTGCCGCGTTGGACTGCACATATAGTAAGCTTTGGCAAAACCTCAGTAGTTAGAACCAGCCCGCCACGGGCCGCGTAAAAATTACGCACACACACGCCGCAACTCGGGGAATCGCTGTCAGCAAAAAAGCATACCCGGTCGCCTTTTTCTTTCAGAAGGCGAGTGGCGATTCGTGCTGCGTGTCTGGAATTCAGGTGCGTCCGTCATTCTCAATCTGTGTTGGCAAGAGGATCTGAATAATGGAACCCGCAACGCGGCAATTGGTGTACGTGACGCGTGACCCTAACGCGGCATTGCATGATCAGTTTCAGGATCGCGGCTGGACGGTGGAAGTCGTCGCCAACGCGCGCGAAGCACGGCGCGCACTGCGGGCAGGCCAGCCCGCGGGCGGACTGCTCGACCTGTCGAGCCACTTTCAGTTGAACGAAATCGGTTCGTTCGAACCGTGCCTTACGTTGCCCAACGTCGGCTGGGTCGCGGCGACGACGACCGGCCAGTTGCACGACGCGTCGCTGCGCCGGCTCGTGCGCGATTACTGTTTCGATTACGTAACAGTGCCGTGGAGCGGCGACCGGATCGTGGATTCGGTCGGCCATGCGTACGGCATGGTATCGCTCGGCGAACCCGCATCGAACGACACGACGGGCGGCAACGAAGGCGAGATGGTCGGTTCGTGCGACGCGATGCTCGCGTTGTTCCGCTCGATCCGCAAGGTCGCGATGACCGATGCGCCGGTGTTCATTTCGGGCGAGTCCGGCACCGGCAAGGAACTGACCGCGGTCGCCATTCACGAGCGTTCCGCGCGCCGCAAGGCGCCGTTCGTGCCGATCAACTGCGGCGCGATTCCGCCTCATCTGTTGCAGTCCGAACTGTTCGGCTACGAGCGGGGCGCGTTCACCGGCGCGAGCCAGCGCAAGATCGGCCGGGTCGAGTCCGCCAACGGCGGCACGCTGTTCCTCGACGAAATCGGCGACCTGCCGCTGGAGAGCCAGGCGAGCCTGCTGCGCTTCCTTCAGGAAGGCAAGATCGAGCGGCTCGGCGGCCACGAGCAGATTCCGGTCGACGTGCGGATCATCTCGGCGACCCACGTCGATCTGCGCGCGGCGATGGCCGATGGGCGCTTCCGGCAGGATCTGTATCACCGGCTGTGCGTGCTGCAGATCGACGAGCCGCCGCTGCGCGCGCGCGGCAAGGACATCGAGCTGCTCGCGCGGCACATGCTCGAACGCTTCCGCAAGGACGGCGGCCGCCGGCTGCGCGGCTTCTCGCCGGACGCGATCGCCGCGCTGCATAACTACAGCTGGCCCGGCAACGTGCGCGAGCTGATCAACCGCGTGCGCCGCGCGATCGTGATGTCCGAAGGGCGCGCGATCACCGCGCGCGACCTCGAACTGGGCGAGTACGTCGAGGTCGTGCCGGTGTCGCTCGCGCAGGCGCGCGAGGCGGCCGAGCGGCAGGCGATCGAACTCGCGCTGCTGCGCCATCGCGGCCGGCTCGGCGACGCCGCGCACGAACTGGGGATCTCGCGCGTCACGCTGTACCGGCTGCTGTGCGCGCACGGGATGCGCCACATGCAGAGCGACGCGCTCGCGCCGCATCCGGGCGGGCTCACGTCGAACGGCGGCGCGGCGCTGTGAGCCGCGCGGCGCGGCCGATGGAAGTTGCCGCCCTACGCGCGATGCGGGCGTGCGCTGGCTGCGCGGCCGACGCAGGGTGGGTCCGCCGGGGGTTTCAGGAAGCATTGCCCGCCGCTTGCTAGAATCGGGGTTTTACCCGTCCGTCATGGACGCGTCCGCGCGCCGGCGTGCGATCCGCTGCGATCCGCGCCGTCCGTGGGAACAGGAACCCGCCCGCATGAAACAGTACCTTGAGCTGGTCCGCTCAGTCCTCGACACCGGCAACTGGCAGGAAAACCGCACCGGCATCCGCACGATCAGCATGCCGGGCGCGATGCTGCGCTTCGATCTGCAGCAGGGTTTCCCGGCCGTGACGACGAAGAAGCTCGCGTTCAAGTCGGCGGTCGGCGAACTGGTCGGGTTTCTGCGCGCGTCGCGCAGCGCGGCGGAGTTCCGCGCGCTCGGCTGCAAGGTCTGGGACGCGAACGCGAACGACAACGCGCAGTGGCTCGCGAATCCGTATCGCGAAGGCACGGACGACCTGGGCGACGTGTACGGCGTGCAGTGGCGTCGCTGGCCCGCGTACAAGGCGCTCGACACCGACGCGGCCGCGCAGATCGACGACGCGCTGTCGCGCGGTTATCACCGCGTGACGGAGTTCATCGAGGACGGCCGCCCGAAGGTGCTGCTGTACAAGGCGATCGACCAGTTGCGCCAGTGCCTCGACACCATCATGACGAATCCGTCCGACCGGCGCATTCTGTTCCACGCGTGGAATCCGGCGCTGCTCGAAGAAATCGCGCTGCCCGCGTGCCACCTGCTGTATCAGTTTCTGCCGAACGCGGAGCGCCGCGAAATCTCGCTGTGCCTGTACATCCGCAGCAACGACGTCGGACTCGGCACGCCGTTCAACCTGACCGAAGGCGCGGTGCTGCTGCATCTGGTCGGGCGGCTGACCGGCTATACGCCGCGCTGGTTCACGTACTTCATCGGCGACGCGCACATCTACGAGAACCAGCTCGACATGCTGCGCGAGCAGTTGCGCCGCGAGCCGTACGAAAGCCCGCAACTGGCGATCTCGCCGCGGATTCCGGAATACGCGAAAACCGGCGTGTACGAGCCGGAGTGGCTGGACAAGGTCGAGCCGTCCGATTTTTCGCTGGTCGGCTACCGGCATCACGAGCCGCTGACCGCGCCGATGGCGGTCTAGGCGTCGTACGCGGTAGAAATTACCGAAGCCCGTGGGCCGCGCGCCGGTCCACGGGCTTTTTCGTTGTGGGGTGTCCGGAGCTGGCGCGTGGCGGTCACGTCGCGACGAACGCATCGAACTGCTGCTGCCCGGCCGGCGTGATGCGCAGCACGCGCGGACGGCTCGTCCGTTCGACCCAGCCGCGCGAGCTCCACGAGTCGAGCAGCGCCGCGCCGAGCGCGCCGCCCAGATGCGGCCGGCGCTCGCTCCAGTCGAGGCACGTGCACGCGAAGCGGCGCTTGCGCGCGCGCTGCGCGGCGACGTCGATGCCCCAGTCGCGCAGCCGCGCCGTGCCTGCGTCGGTCGCGTCCAGCCGGTCGCCGTCGCGCACGAGCAGGCCGCTGTCGACGAGCCGGTCGAACACGCGCACCGCGATTTCGCCCGCCATGTGGTCGTAACAGGTGCGCGCGTGGCGCAGGTCGAGCGGCACCGTGCGCGCCGTGCGCGGCACCGGCCGCTGCGGCGCGGCGGCCTGCGCGACGTTCGCGAGCGCCTCGATCGACGCGGCGATGTCCGCCGTCGCGATCCGGTAATAGCGGTGACGGCCGCGCACGTCGAGCGCGAGCAGGCCGCCGTCGGTCAGCCGCGCGAGATGCGCGCTCGCGGCGGACGGCGACAGGCCGGCGATCAGCGTCAGTTCGCCGGCGGGGCGCGCGCTGCCGTCCATCAGCGCCCACAGCATCGCGGCGCGGCCCGGGTCGGCGAGCAGCGCGCCGATCCGGGACAGGCCTGGGAAATGGCTCGAATCGTCGGGGAGCGGGGCGGGCATTGCGGCTCTCGTGAGGGATGGCGATGGGGGCCACTGTAGCGCAGTGGGGTATTCGACGTTTCAGGCAGTGGTGAAACATGGAATGCCGGATTTCACCGCCGCCGGTGCGGCGCGCGGCAACGTGCGGACGCGCGTCGCTCGTTCCGGCTGACGGGCATTGCTGCTGCGGGACGGGTTGCCGTCCCTCGGTTGGCCGCGCCCGCTCGCCGCTCAGGTTCGCCGCACCGGTTGTTCAGCCGCGCCGCTCGTGGTTTTCCTCCCGCTCATCCGCGCCGATGAACCCACGACACGCTGCCCGCCTGCGCTAGAATCGACGTCTCTTTCCCAGCGGTCATGCAGTCATGAAAAGGATTCTTGCCGTTGCCGCGCTCGCGCTGCTGTGCGCGGCGTGCGCACAGGGCGGGCCGCCTTCGGGCGGCGGCGGCATCTCGATGTACGGCACCGTCGACGAAGGCATCACGTTCCACCACGACTGATCTCCGTCGCGTCAGACGGTTGGCAGGAATTGATGTCAATTCATGCTGACTGCCAGCGCGGACGATGCGATGATGGTGGCATCGATTCTTCCGCGCCATCGCCATGCCCGTCCGCCATATCGTGTTCGCCGTCGCCCCCGATCTCGTGCTGCTCGACGCGTGCGGTCCGGTCGAGGCGTTCTGGCGCGCGGAGCTGACGATGGCGGCGGCGGCCGGGCCGAACGCCGGTCCGGGGCCGCACGCGTACCGGACCACCATCGCGTCGATCGACGGCGGCGTGCTGCCGACGTTCGCCGGCCTGCCGATCGTCACGCAGCGGCTCGACGCGCTCGATCCCGAGTCGATCGACACGCTGATCGTCCCCGGCATTCCGATCGACGACGCGACCTCGCTCGACGCGCGGCTGACCGCATGGATCGCGGATTGCGCGCCGCGCGTGCGGCGTGTCGCATCGGTCTGCACCGGCGCCTTTTATCTGGCCGCCGCCGGGCTGCTCGACGGCCGCCGCGCGGCCACGCACTGGCGCAACGCGGCGCAGCTTGCGCGCCGCTTCCCGAAGGTTCACGTCGATCCGGAGCCGATCTTCATCTGTGACGAGCGCGACGGCCGCGCGGTATGGACGTCGGCGGGCGTGACGGCCGGCATCGACCTGTCGCTCGCGCTGATCGACGCCGACTGCGGCCACGCGGTCGCGATGCAGGCCGCGCGCCGGCTCGTCGTGTTCATCAAGCGGCCCGGCGGCCAGTCGCAGTTCAGCGAGGCGCTGGCCGCGCAGGCCTCGGCGGGCGGCCCGTTCGACGCGCTGCACGGCTGGATGGCCGCGAACCTGCACGTCGACCTGAGCGTCGAGCGGCTTGCGGAGCAGGCGCGGATGAGCCCGCGCACGTTCGCGCGCCGCTACGCCGACGAGGTTGGCCGCACGCCCGCGCGGACCGTCGCGGCGATGCGCGTCGAAGCGGCCGCGCACGCGCTTGCGCAGTCGCGGCTGCCGCTGAAGCGGATCGCCTCGGACTGCGGTTTCGGCAGCGAGCAGAACCTGCGCCGCGCGTTCGAGCGGCGCTTCGGCGTGCTGCCGCTCGACTATCGCGCGCGGTTTTCGGCGGCATAGGCTCCGGCGAACGGCGAACGGCGAACGGCGAACGGCGAACGGCGAACGGCGAACGGCGAACGGCGAACGGCGAACGGCGAACGGCGAACGGCGAACGGCGAACTGCGAACCGCGAACCGCGAACCGCGAACCGCGAACCGCGAACCGCGAACCGCGAACCGCGAACCGCCCGCGCCCACCGCGCCAACACTCACCCCTGCGGCGTCCCTGCGACACATTGTCCTTATTGCGCCCGTATAATCGACGCCTTTCCAGCCGTTTCCAACGGCTTACGATCCCGTCACGCAGGCGGGGCTAATACTCACGACCCCACGCGCGGAGCCAACATGCCTACCCCAGCCTTTCCCCTCGAACGCTCCGAGACGACGTTCCGCTTCCTCGCCGAGCCGACCTCGGTGAACTTCGGCGGCAAGGTGCACGGCGGCGCGCTGATGAAATGGATCGACGAGACCGCGTATGCGTGCGCGGCGGTCTGGTCCGGCCGCTACTGCGTGACGGTCAGCGTCGGCAATATCCGTTTTCGCCGGCCGATCCTCGTCGGCAACATGGTCGAACTGCACGCGCGCGTCGTCGCGACCGGCCGCACCAGCATGCACATCCACGTGACCGTGCACGCGGGCGACCCGAAGAGCGGCCAGCTGCGGCTGACGACCGACTGTCTCGTGGTGTTCGTCGCGGTCGACGAGAACGGCAATCCGATCCCCGTGCCGCCGTTCGTCCCGCAGACCGACGAGCAGCACCGCCTCGCGAAGTACGCGATGGACGTGAAGGAGGCGCTCGACGCGATCGTCGAACTGAAGCCGGAAGAGGTCGTGAAGGGCGCGGTCTGAGCCGCGCCGCGTAGTTGAAAGAAGCGAAGGCGGCGCGCCCGCCTTCGCTTCGCAGTAGAAGACCCGCGCGGGACGCGCCGTCAGCGCTTGAGGTTGCCCACCATGTCCTGCGGCTTCACCCAGTCGTCGAACTGCTGTTCGGTCACGTGGCCGAGCGCGAGCGCGGCGGCCTTCAGCGTCGTGCCTTCCTTGTGCGCCTTCTTCGCGATCTGCGCGGCCTTGTCGTAGCCGATGTGCGGATTCAGCGCCGTCACCAGCATCAGCGATTCGTTCAGCAGCGTGTCGATGCGCGAGCGGTTCGGCTCGATGCCGACCGCGCAGTGATCGTTGAAACTCTGTGCGCCGTCCGCGAGCAGCCGGATCGACTGCAGCACGTTGTGCGCGATCATCGGCCGGAACACGTTCAGTTCGAAGTTGCCGCTCGCGCCGCCGAAGTTCACCGCCGCGTCGTTGCCGAACACCTGGCAGCACAGCATCGTCACCGCTTCCGACTGCGTCGGGTTCACCTTGCCCGGCATGATCGAGCTGCCCGGCTCGTTTTCCGGAATCGATAGTTCGCCGAGGCCGCAGCGCGGGCCGCTCGCGAGCCAGCGGACGTCGTTCGCGATCTTCATCAGGCTCGCGGCGACGGTCTTCAGCGCGCCGTGCGCGAACACCAGCGCGTCGGCGGCGGCCATCACCTCGAACTTGTTCGGCGCGGACACGAACGGCAGCCCGGTCAACTTGCCGATCGCCGCGGCGACCTGGTCCGCGAACTGCGGATGCGCGTTCAGGCCGGTGCCGACCGCGGTGCCGCCCTGCGCGAGTTCGTACAGGTGCGGCAGCGCCGATTCGACGTGCCTGATTCCGTGATCGAGCTGCGCGACGTAGCCGGAGAACTCCTGGCCGAGCGTCAGCGGCGTCGCGTCCTGCAGGTGCGTGCGGCCGATCTTCACGATGTCCGCGAACGCCTTCGACTTTGCGTCGAGCGTGTCGCGCAGCGTCTTCAGCGCGGGCAGCAGATGCCTGACGATCCCGTAGGCGGCCGCGATGTGCATCGCGGTCGGGAACACGTCGTTCGACGACTGGCCGCGATTCACGTCGTCGTTCGGATGCACCTTGCGCGCTTCGCCGCGTTCGCCGCCGAGCAGTTCGCTCGCGCGGTTCGCGATCACCTCGTTCAGGTTCATGTTGGTCTGCGTGCCGGAGCCGGTCTGCCAGACCGCGAGCGGGAATTCGCCCGCATGCTTGCCCGCGACGATCTCGTCGGCCGCTTCGACGATCGCGTGCGCCTTCTTTTCGTCGAGCACGCCGAGGCCGAGGTTCACCTCGGCGGCCGCGCGCTTGATCCACGCGAGCGCGGTGACCAGTTCCGGCGACTGCTTCTCGGTCGAGATGCGGAAGTTCTGCAACGAGCGCTGCGTCTGCGCGCCCCACAGGCGCGCGGCGGGCACGGCGATCTCGCCGAACGTGTCGCGCTCCATACGTACGTCTTCTGTCATGTTGACACTCCGTGTTGATTGCACGATGGCGCCGGCGCGCCCAGTGCGCGCCGGCGCTGTTGACTGGCGGTGCCGGACTCGCACGCGGTCCGCTTTGCCCGATGCGGCGGCCGCGATGGGCCGCCGCGCGAGCGGGACCGCGGCGGCTGGCTGTACAGGAATGCTGGCGCTGCGGTCGCGGAAGACCGGGGTGTCAGCGGCCGGAAAGGCTTCGCGTCATAGCTGGCTGTCGAGCGGCAACAGCAAGAATAGCCCGGTTAACACGTTCCGGTAGAAACCCGCATGCGGATCGAGGTTGTACGTGCGCAGCAGGCCGTTGTCACTGTCGGTCCACACGAGGCGCGACTGCGGCGCCGCGCTGCCGCGCAGTTGCGCGAGTTCGGCCGGCGTCGCGAGCGTCACGCGGTAGCTGACGGCCGGCGACGTCGCGGTGTCGAAGAGCCGCGCGGTCTGTTCGGCGAGCGGCGGACTGTCGATCACGAGCGCGAGTTCGGTGTTCAGGTGCGCGGAGCGCGGGTCGAGGTTCAGCGAGCCGATCACGAGCGTGCGCTGGTCGATCACGTACGCCTTTGCGTGCAGGCTCGCGCGCGAACGCGAGCCGACGAGCCCGAGCCGCGGCGATTTCTGCTGCGGCTTGAACTCGTAAAGCTCGACGCCGTTTTCGAGCAGCGGCACGCGGTACGGGCTGTAGCCGGCCTGCACCGCGACCGCGTCGGTGGCGGCGAGCGAGTTCGTCAGGATCGCGACGCGCACGCCGCGCGCGGTCAGCGCGCCGAGCACTTTCACGCCCGCGTCGTGCGGCACGAAGTACGGCGAGAACGCGAGCACGCTGTGCTCGGCGCCGTTCATCTGGTCGATCAGCTCCTGCATCGCGTCGCCGACCTGGCCGTCCGACGGCGCGTTGATCTTCTGCGGCGAGTCGGCGACGAAACGCGCGTTCGCCCACACGAGGCTCAACTGGTCGCCGGCGATCTGCGCGGCGAGCGGCGTCGCGTTCAGCGGTTTCGCGTTGTATGGATCGGCGTTGTCGTGCCAGTGGCGGCGCAGGTCGTCGCGCGCGACGTCGAGGTCGTGCGGGTCGAAGCGCCGGCGGTTCAGCACCGCGAGCGGATACGCGTCGTCGCTCGCCCAGTATTCGTCGAAGCTCTGCGAGATCGGCGCGGTGATCGGGCCGGCCGTCAGCAGGTCGAGGTCGCTGAACTGCAGCGTCGTGCTCGCGCTGAAGTATTCGTCGCCGAGATTGCGGCCGCCGACGATCGCGATCTGGTTGTCCGCGATCATCGCCTTGTTGTGCATCCGGCGCGTGAACGCGTCGATGTTCGTGAACAGGTTCGCGGTGCGCGTGAACATGCTTTCGTGCGCGCTGCCGTACGGGTTGAACACGCGGATCTCGATGTTCGGATGCGTGTCGAGCGCGGCCATCAGGCGGTCGATGTCGTGGAAGTTCAGGTCGTCGACCAGCATCCGCACGCGCACGCCGCGATCGGCCGCGTAGAGCGCCGCGCCGAGCAGCAGCTTGCCGGTCGTGTCCTCGTTCGCGATGTAGTACTGCATGTCGAGCGTTTTCGTCGCCGCGCGCGCGAGCGCGACGCGCATCTGCAGCGCGTCGGTGCCGGTCACCAGCAGGCGGAAGCCGGACTGGCCCGGATGCGCGCGTTCCGGGCCGGCGAGCGCGGCGGCGAGCGGCGTCGGCGTCGAGGTCGGCAATGCGGTGGTTGCCGAGCGCGTGTACGCGGACGCGGGCGGCCGGGTCGCGCACGCGGTCGCGAGCAGCAGGCAGGCGAGCGCGGCGGCGAGGCGACGGAGCGCGTGGCGACCCGTGCTGGCGGGGGCGCGGGCGCTCGCGGCCGGTGACGGCGTCGCGCTCGTCGTTGCCGCGCGGCGCTCTGGGGTGCGGGGATCGGGCAGGGCGGGGTGCGCGGGCAAGCGGTTCCTCCAGGGCGGGGCGGGCGTGATCGTTCGCATTCGGGTGGCTGCCCGGTCAGCGACGATTCTAAGGGAAGCCGCCGGTCGGTCCGCGCGGCGCGGGGTGGCCGCGCCGCGCGATGCGCATGGCGCGTGCCTGGTCCTTGAAGTCCGGGGTGCGGATTCGTCGTTTCATGCGAGTCGGAAACATCCCCGCCAGGCGGCGCGCGACACTCGCTCGCATCAGGAACGATGGGGGCGAGGATGGACGGCGAAACGGCGAGCCGCGATGTGCTGATGGTCGGACGCGGCGCATGCCGCGGGGTGCGGGTCATGAGGGGGACCGTGCTGACGGCGCGGACGGGGCGGGTCTGGGTGACGGTCGAGCGCGACGCCGCGGACTACTGGCTGTTCCCCGGCGATGCGCTGCCGCTCGCAGCGGGCGAGCGCGTGTGGATCGGCGGCTGGGACGAACCGGTGTGCTGCGCGCTGACGCCGCTCGTGGAGCCGGAGTGCGGGGCGCTTGCGGCGATCGGTACTCGGATGATCGGCTGGGCGGTCAGGCTGCGACGGGCGTTGTCGCGACGGACGGCGGGAACGGTGCGGCAGGCGGCCACCAATCGCGTGTGACCGGGACGCGCCAGGCTGGCGAAAGGAGAGTCTCTGGAAAGGGCAGAAGGCTTGCCGGATCGCCGAAATCAGGGAGACTCTAGCGGCGAACCGGCGAACCGGCGAACCGGCGAACCGGCGAACCGGCGAACCGGCGAACCGGCGAACCGGCGAACCGGCGAACCGGCGAACCGGCGAACCGGCGAACCGGCGAACCGGCGAACCGGCGAACCGGCGAACCGGCGAACCGGCGAACCGGCGAACCGGCGAACCGGCGAACCGGCGAACCGGCAAGTGCGCCTGCTGGGTTTGCGGGCGAGAATCCGGAGCGGAGCGTTACGGGACCACGCTGCTCAACACGGCCGCAAGCAAGCGCCGTCGGCCGCCCGCCCCGAAAATCGGACTCACCCCCGCCGTGTCGCGACCCCCGCCGCGCGGGCCTCGTCCGCGTCGCGCCCGCTGCCGCGCGCCGGCCTGCCGGCCCAGAACCCGGCGAGCAGCGACCCCGACAGGTTGTGCCACACCGAAAACAGCGCGCCCGGCAGTGCGGCGAGCGGCGAGAAGTACAGCTTGCCGAGCGTCGCCGCGAGCCCCGAGTTTTGCATCCCGACCTCGATCGCGAGCGTGCGGCACACCGATTCGTCGAAGCCGAGCAGGCGTCCGCCCCAGTATCCGCCGAGCAGCCCGATCCCGTTGTGCAGCACGACGCCGAGCGCGACCAGCGGCCCGACCGTCGCGATGCTCTGGTGCGTGCCGCCGACCACCGCCGCGATGATCGCGAGGATCGACACCATCGACACGAGCGGCAGCAGCGGCTCGACGCGGCGCACGAGCCCGCCCGCGACGCGGTTCACGACGAGGCCGATCGCGATCGGCAGCGCGACGATCTGCAGGATGCTCAGCAGCATCCCGCGCACGTCGACGACGATCGACGCGTCCACGTAGAGCCGCGTCAGGAGCGGGGTCGCGAATACGCCGACGAGCGTCGACAGCGCGCTGATCGTCACCGACAGCGCGACGTCGCCGCGCGCGAGATAGATCATCACGTTCGACGCGGTGCCGCTCGCGACGCTGCCGACCAGCACCATGCCGGCGGTCAGGTCGGGCGGCATCCGCAGCAGTTTCGCGATCGCCCACGCGGCGAGCGGCATCACGAGGTAGTGCAGCACGATGCCGGCGAGCACCGGGGCGGGCCGCGTGAACACGCGCTGGAAGTCCGCGAACGACAGCGTGACGCCCATCGCGAGCATGATGATCATCAGCAGCGTCGTCACGTGCGGCGCGATGCCGGCGACGGAGCCCGGCGAAAAATACGCGCCGAGCGAAACGAGTACGGCCCAGAGCGGGAACAGACGGGTGATCGGGGCGAGCATGAACGAGGTCCGTGAGAAGTGAGTTCGTCGTTTTATCGGATGGGTCGGGCTGCACGCAGGGCGCGTGCGCGGCGCGGGTCGCGGCCGGCCACGGACGCCGCCGGCGCGGGTGATGCGGCGGGGGGCGGCGCGCGGTCCGCCGGATGTCTCCTCGTGTCCTTTTGGGGGGGCGGCCCGTCGCGCGGTGGCGGGTCATTGTAACCGGCGTGACAGGGCGGCGGGGGAGGCGGCCCGGCCACGCGCGGCCGCCGGACGGCGCGCCGGCAGCCCTATTGCGCCGCCCGCGCGCCGTCCGGGCGGCGGCCGCTCAGCCGGTGAAAGCGCAGCGTCATCAGCAGCGCGACGCTCGCGAGGCCGGCTGCGAGTCCCCACCACAGCCCGGGCGCGCCG
Source organism: Paraburkholderia caballeronis (assembly GCF_900104845.1). Taxonomy (NCBI): domain Bacteria; kingdom Pseudomonadati; phylum Pseudomonadota; class Betaproteobacteria; order Burkholderiales; family Burkholderiaceae; genus Paraburkholderia; species Paraburkholderia caballeronis. The sequence continues at coordinate 1,354,298 of NZ_FNSR01000001.1, forward strand.
AGCCCGAACCGGAATGCGAGCACGTAGCCGGTCGGAAAGCCGATGCCCCAGTAGCCGATCGTCGCCGCGACCATCGGGATGCGCGTGTCCTTCAGTCCGCGCAGGCAGCCGGAGCCGACCGTCTGCACGCCGTCGACGATCTGGAAGAGCGCGGCGACGCTGAGCAGCGTCGCCGCGAGCGCGACGGTCGGCGCGTTCGCCGGGTCGTCCAGATGCAGGTACAGCCCGACGATCCAGTGCGGCGCGGCGATCATCACGAGTCCGGACAACGACATGAAACCGACCCCGAGCGCGAGCGCGACGAACCCCGCGTGGCGCGCGGCGAGCGGCTGCCCCGCGCCGGCCCAGTAGCCGACCCGCACGTTCGCCGCCTGGCCGATCGACAGCGGCACCATGAACGACACCGACGCGACGTTCAGCGCGATCTGGTGCGCGGCGAGCTGCGACTCGCCGAGCAAGCCCACCAGCAGGCCGGTCACGAGGAACAGCATCGCCTCGACGCCATACGTGATCGCGACCGGCCAGCCGAGGCCGAACAGTTCGCCCATCAGCGGCATCGTCGGCCGGCGCGCGGCGACGAAGTGGCGAAAACGCGGGCGCAGGTGCAGCAGCAGCATCAGCACGAGCGTCGTCAGCCAGATCGTGATCGCGGTCGCCGCCGCCGAGCCGAGGAAACCGAGCCGCGGCAGCCCGTACGCGCCGTGGATCAGCCCGTAGTTCAGGAACGCGTTCACGAACACGCTGCCGATCGACACGCCGAGCAGCCGCCGCGCCGCGCCGATGGCCGGCAAAAACGAGCGCATCAGCCCGACGCCGACGAGGCTCGCGGGCGCGCCCCAGCGCAGCACCGCCGCGTATTCGCCGACGTGCTGCGCGAGCGGCTGCGGCTCGCCGAACGCGGCGAGCAGCGGCGCGGCGAACGACAGCAGCGCGAACGCCGGCACCGACAGCAGCAGCGCCAGCACGAAGCCGGTCCAGTAGATGCGCGGCACGTCGCTGTCGTTGCTCGCGCCGCGCGCGTGCGCGACGCTGATGCTGACCGACGTGAGCATCCCCTGCAGCAGCGTGACGACCACGAAGAACAGGTTCGCGCCGAGGCCGCCGGCCGCGAGCGCGTCCGGGCCGAGCGAGCCGAGCAGCACGGTGTCGGTCACGCCCATCGCCATCTGCGACAGTTGCGCGATCGCGAGCGGCGCGGCGAGGCGCGCGGTGTCGGCCGCGTGGCGGGTCAGCGTGGGCGGCGTCGCGGTCTGCGCGACGGTCGGGGAGCGGGTCATCAAAATGCGGGTGGCGCGGGAATCCGCGCCGCCCGAAAGGAAAAGGGAGGAAACCGCCAGCTTATGGCCAGAATGCCCCGTTGTCGATCATGAGGCACGCTAATGGTGCATTGGCCGCGGGAAAGCGGCCGGCGTGCCGTCACGATGCTTCGTGCACCGCGATCCGCGTGTCGCCGAACAGCACGACCTGGCCTGCGCGCACCTTGCACGTCTTGCGCAGTTCCACTTCGCCGTCCACCTTCACCGCGCCGGACGCGACGATCTGCTTCGCGGTCCCGCCGCTGTCCGCGAGGCCGGTGATCTTCAGCAGGTTGTGCAGTTCGACGTAATCGCCGGTCAGCGTGAAATCGAGGTTGGGCATGGCGGGCGTCGTACGGTCTGGATCGGAAGGGTTCGCATCATAAGCCACGCGTGGCCGCCTTGCCTGGCGCATGCGGGGTCCACCCGGTGGGCTTTCGTCGCGCGCCCCATCTGTCAGGAAATGAAACCTTCTGTAACGGTGCCGGGAAACGACGAACTTCACCCAAAAACGGCGTGTCCCTGAAAAGAGCGTGCTGCTTTTCGGTAATGCTCGCCCGGGGGCCGGCATGCGTTCCAGCCGGTCCGGAACCATAACTTCAGAGAGGATTCCGCCATGATCCAGATCCGCAAGCTGCTGACCGGCACCGCGTTGTCGATGTTTACCGCCGCCGCTTTTGCGCAGACCGCTGCGCCTGCCGCCGCAGGCGTGGACACGCCGCAGGCGGCGCCCGGGGTTGGCCTGCAAGGCGCGACGCCCGTGCCGCAGAACCTGACCGCGCCGTCGCCGACCGATCCGCTCGTGCAGAAGCGCAATGCCGATGCGCAGGCGAGCGCCGATTACCACCAGTCGAAGAAGGCCGCGAAGTCGCAGTACAAGGACCACGTGAAGGACGCGAAAACCAATCGCAAGGCCGACCGGCAGGCCGCCAACGAAGAGATGAAGGAGCAGATGCAGGGGACGCCCGCGCAGTCGCAGGGCGGCAACCCGCAGCCGTGACGCCATGACGGGCGCGGACCGGGGCCGTTTTCGGCGAAGCTGCCGGAAAATGGCGCCGGATCGAATCCCGATCGGCGCCGATCCGATCCCGTCCGATCCGCTTGCGGCCCCGATTGTATGGATATACAGTATGCGTCGCCGCCCACTGATCCGTAGCCCTGCGCCGTGTCCTCCGTAGTCGATTCCCCCTCCGCCGGCCTTGCTGCCGGCACCGATCCCGATGTCGCGCGCGACGTCGCCGCGTGGCTGTCGAAGCTGAACGACGCGCAGCGCGCGGCGGTCGAGCACGGCAGCGACCGCGCGGCCGGCGCGGCGGGGCTGCCGGGGCCGCTGCTGGTGATCGCCGGCGCGGGCTCGGGCAAGACCAGCACGCTCGCGCACCGCGTTGCGCATCTGGTGCTGAACGGCGCCGACCCGCACCGGATCCTGCTGCTCACGTTTTCGCGCCGCGCCGCGCAGGAGATGACGCGCCGCGTCGCGCGGATCGCGTCCGGCGTGCCGCGCGCGGCGGCCGCGCTCGCGCACGGCCTCACATGGGCGGGTACGTTCCACGGCGTCGGCGCGCGGCTGCTGCGCGAGTACGCGGACCGGATCGGCCTCGCGCCCGGCTTCACGATCAACGACCGCGAAGATTCGGCCGACCTGATGAACCTCGTGCGGCACGAACTCGGGCTGTCCGCGAAGGAAAAACGCTTTCCGTCGAAATCGACGTGTCTCGCGATCTATTCGCGCGTCGTGAACACCGGCGAGCCGCTCGCGGACGTGCTCGCGCGCGCGTTCTCGTGGTGCGCCGAATGGGAGCCGCAACTGCGCGCGCTGTTCGCCGCCTACGTGGACGCGAAGCAGAAGCAGGACGTGCTCGACTACGACGACCTGCTGCTGTACTGGTCGCACATGGCGGCCGAGCCGTCGCTCGCGGCCGATCTGTCGGGCCGCTTCGACCACGTGCTCGTCGACGAATACCAGGACACGAACCGGCTGCAGGCGTCGATCCTGCTCGCGCTGAAGCCGGACGGGCGCGGCCTGACGGTCGTCGGCGACGACGCGCAGGCGATCTACTCGTTTCGCGGCGCGACCGTGCGCAACATCCTCGACTTTCCCGCGCAGTTCGATCCGCCCGCGCGCCAGGTCACGCTGGAACGCAACTACCGCTCGACGCAGCCGATCCTCGCGGCGTCGAACGCGGTGATCGACGCGGCAACCGAGCGTTTCACGAAGAACCTGTGGAGCGACCGCGCGTCCGCGCAGCGGCCGCGCCTCGTGACCGTCGCGGACGAGGCGCAGCAGGCGCGCTACGTCGTCGAGCAGGTGCTCGAAGCGCGCGAGGCCGGAATGAAGCTGAAGAACCAGGCGGTGCTGTTTCGCGCCGCGCACCACAGCGCGGCGCTCGAAATCGAACTGGCGCGGCGCAACATCCCGTACGTGAAGTTCGGCGGGCTGCGGTTTCTGGACGCCGTCCACGTGAAGGACGTGCTCGCGGTGCTGCGCTGGGCCGAGAATCCGCTCGACCGCGTCGCGGGTTTTCGGGTCGCGCAACTGCTGCCGGGCGTCGGCCCCGCCAATGCGGCGCGCCTGCTCGACCAGGTCGCCGCGTGCAGCGGCGCGTACCGGACCGCCGACGCGCTCGCCGCGTTCGCGCCGCCGCCGCGCGCGGCCGAGGACTGGCCCGCGTTCGTCGCGCTGATGGACGCCGTCTGCGGCCGCCGCACGCCGTGGCCCGGCGAATTCGAACGGGTGCGCCGCTGGTACGAGCCGCATCTGGAGCGCAACCACGAGGACGCCGCCGCGCGCCACGCGGACCTCGTGCAGATGGAGAGCATCGCGTGCACGTATCCGTCGCGCGAGCGGTTCCTGACCGAACTGACGCTCGATCCGCCGGACGCGACCAGCGACGAATCCGGCGTGCCGCTGCTCGACGAGGACTACCTGATCCTGTCGACGATCCATTCGGCGAAGGGGCAGGAGTGGCGCAACGTGTTCGTGCTGAACGGCGTCGACGGCTGCATTCCGTCGGATCTCGGCACCGGCAGCGACGACGAGATCGACGAGGAGCGGCGTCTGCTGTACGTCGCGATGACGCGTGCGAAGGAAGAGCTGCACATCGTCGTGCCGCAGCGTTTCTACGTGTACAACCAGACCGCGTCTGGCGACCGCCACGTGTGGGCGTCGCGCACGCGCTTCATTCCGGCGCCGATCCTGCCGCTGTTCGAGTCGCGCGCGTGGCCGCCCGCGCCGGTCGTCGCCGCGCCGACCGCGGCGGGACTCGCGGCGGCCGCGCAGGCGAAGATCGAGATCGGCGCGAAGCTCAGGAAGATGTGGGATTGAGCCGGCGGGAGCCGGCTGCGGGACGTTCTTTTTTCGTTTTTTCGCTGCCGGCGCGCCGCCGCCGCCGGCCCCGCGTCAGCGCGACTGGCGCTGCGGCACGTTGCGCGCCGGCGGCGAGAAGAAGTTGCGCAGCCACGACGCGAGCCGCGTGAACATGTCGTCCGGCTCCTCGACGAAGATTTCCGGCTTCAGGAGGCGCATGTACTCCATGATCTGTTGCGCTTCCTGCTTCTGGAACGCGCCGTGCGTGATCGCGAGCCGCAGCAGCCCGCGCAGCTCGCCGAGCCGTTCGCGCGCGACGCTGCCGGTGCTCGATTCGCACGCGAGCTTCGCCTCGTAGATCCGCTGGCGCAGCGACTCCGACAGCCGCCACGCGGGCGTCTGCATCTGCTCTTCGAGCGCCTGGATGTCTTGCGCGGCCGACTTGATCTGCGACGCGAGCGGATCGATCAGCGATTCGTCGGCCTGCGCCTCGTTGACGATCGCGGTTGCCCAGTCGCGGCACTGCTTCGCGAGTTCGTCCGGCGTCCACTCGGGGCGCGACGCGAAACCGAATCCGAACTGCGCGGCCTGACGCATCAGGATGGCGACCACATCGGGGAATTCCTTGTCGAGCGTGCGCTTCGCCCACGCGTACTGGCCGCCCTGCAACATGCGCTGCACCGCGTTCTCGGTGAGCGGCACCATGTTGTCGAGCAGCTTCGCGCGCAGGAAGTCCTCGAACGAAGGCGTCGCGAAGTGCGGATCGAGCTTCAGCGACACGCGCAGGAACGCGTCGAAGTCCTTGCGCAGCGACGAGATCGTTTCGTCCGTCAGTTTGAGGGTGATGTTCCCCATGTTGTTGCCCCGTGTGGTCGTTGCCGCCGGCTGGCTTGCAGACTGCGGCGAGCCCGGCGGGCGACGCCGGGCGATGCGGCAGGCGCCGCATGACCGCGCGGCCGTCGACGAGCGACGGACGGCGCGGCCGAACGGGCCTCAACGGGTTTAACGGCGGGGGGGAGCGAAACTTGAGCGTTGGGGTTAGGGGCGTTGCTCGGGTGTTCCGGCGGCATGTTTTTTGGGCAGCGGTGACGAGGTGGCGGTGGAATTCGCCGGCCGTCCCGGCCTCGCCCTCGCTCTCGCCCTACCGCAGCACGACGCCCTGCCAGACGAAGAACACCGCCAGCCCGACCGCGATCGTCAGCAGCGGCCGCTTCGTGATCGCGCTGACGGCGATCGCCGCGAGCGCGCCGACGAGTTGCGGGTTGCGCCAGCTCAGTTCCGCGCCGTGACCGTGCGGCGACACCGCCATCGGCACGATGATCGCGGTCAGCACGGTGACCGGCACGAAACCGAGCGCGGTGCGCACGAGCGGCGGAAATACGAGCCGCTCGCCGAGTACGAATACCGCGGTGCGGATCAGCCACGTGATCGCAGCCATCCCGGCGATCAGCAACACGTAGTTCATCGGCGTGCCTCCGTCGCCGGAACGCGCGCGCCGCGCGGCAACGACAGCGCGACGCCGACCGCGACGCCCGCGAGCACCGCGCCGAGCAGCCCCAGTTTGTACGGCCAGTCCTGCCAGAAGAACGCGAGCGCGCCGGCGGTCACGGCCGCCGCGAGGTAGCGCAGCGCGACGAGCTGCGGCACGACGATCGCGATGAACGTCGCGACCATCGCGAAGTCGAGGCCGAGCGACTGGAGCCCCGGGAACGCCGCGCCGAACAGCAGGCCGACGACGGTCCAGAGCTGCCAGTTCACGTACATCGCGACGCCGGAGCCGAGGAAGTGATATGGCGAGACGTCGTCGCCGGGCGGACGGCGGCGGAAATGCGCCCACGCGACCGCGAACACCTCGTCGGTGAGCAGCCCGCCGAGCACGAGCCGCCAGCGCAGCGGCAGGTGCGACACGTACGGCGCGAGCGTCGCGCTGTACAGCACGTGGCGCAGGTTCACGATCAGCGTCGTCGCCCAGACGACCGCGAAGCTCGCATTCGATGCGATCAGCCCGAGCGCGATGAATTGCGCGGAGCCGGCGAACACGGCGAGCGACATCATCTGGCCGTGCCACGGCGACAGCGGGCCGGACGCGACGAGCGTGCCGAAGATCACGCCGAACGGGGCGGCGCCGACCATCATCGGGATCGTGTCGCGGGCGCCGGCGACGAATTCCTGGAAACGGGCGGGATGCGGGGTCAAGCTGTCCTCCTGATGCGGGATCGCAGCTTAGCGGGTTGCGCGGCGGGTGGCTTGTACGTTCTTGCGGGTGGGCGGGTGCCTGACGGGAGGGGGCAGGTTGGCGTGGCGGCCGGCATGCGGTTGTGACGCGATGGCCGAAGGCGGTGATCGCGGACTTACGCTGCGGCGAACGGCGAACGGCGAACGGCGAACGGCGAACGGCGAACGCGTTGCCGGGCCATATCAACGCCCGACACTGCAACGCTTCCCGCGCATCACGACGACTGCCAGCGCCCCGGCGGCACGCCGAACACCCGCCTGAAGTGCCGCGTGAAATGGCTCTGATCCGTGAAACCGGTCGCGGCCGCGACGTCCGCGACCAATGCCCCCGCGCGCAGCGGTCCGAGCGCGCGTTGCAGCCGGACCTGCGTGCGCCATGCGTGCGGCGGCAGGCCGGTCGCCTGCGTGAACAGCCGCGTCGCGTGGAACGGCGACAGTCCGACCGCATCCGCGAGATCGGCGACGCGCATCGGCGCGGTCATGTCGGTCGCGAGCCGCTCTTTCATCGTCTCGACGCGCGGATCGTTCGCAATCGGCCGCAGCGGTTCGGGGCGCGTGCGCGCGTAACGGACCAGCAGGGTCGACAACGCATCGAGCAGCGCCCCTTCGACGGCCAGCGAATCCATGCCGGCTTCGTCGGCCGCGATCCCGCGAAAACCGCCGCGCTGATCCGCATCCGCTTCCAGCAGCCGATGCGCGCGCGACAGCCGGTGCGCGAGATCGAGGTCGCGGATCACGTCCGCGCCGAACCACGGCAGCGGTTGCGCGCGGCCGGCGACATCCGCCGCGAGGCCGTGCATGAACTCGATCGGCGCGTACATCACGCGATAACGCCAGCCTTCGTCGACCGCGCGCGACCCGGTGTGCAATTCGCCGGGGTTGATGACCGGCACGCTGCCGGCCTCCGCGACGTATTCGCTGCCGAGATAACGAAAGCTCTCCGCGCCGTCCTCGATCACCGGAATCGTGTACGCGTCGTGCCAGTGCGGCGTGAACGCGTGGTCGTGATACTCGGCGGTGAGCAGGTCCGCGCCGGGCAGCAACGGCGTGCGCCAGTAGCGGGCGGAATCGCGGAATCGGGTGGCGGTCATGATCGGAGCGCGGTGCAGGGCGTCAGTGTAGCGCGCTCGCGCGGCCACAACGGGGGGGCTTACTTGAGCGGAATCGTCGTGCCGGACGGCATCGCCACGGCGGTCACGCTGTTCTTCGCGCTGCCGCTTGCGATCCGGTCGCTGTACGTCAGATAGACGAGCGCGTTGCGCTTCGCATCGACGACGCGCACCACGTGCAGCGTCTTGAAGACGAACGACATGCGTTCGGTGAACACGTCCGACTGCTGCTTCAGCGGGCCGGAGAAGCGGATGTCGCCGACCTGCCGGCACGCGATCGACGCCTCGGTCGGGTCTTCCGCGAGCCCGAGCGTGCCCTTGACGCCGCCCGTCCGCGCGCGCGACACATAGCAGGTGACGCCCTGGACCTGCGGATCGTCGTATGCCTCGACGACCACGCGATCGGAGCCGGTGAAGCGGAAGTTCGTGTTGACGCTGCCGATTTCCTCCGCGTGCGCGGCGGCGAACGGAACCAGGCACGCGGCGAATGCGGACGCGCATGCGCGGGACGGCGAAAGGCGGCGGACGGTGTTCATGCGGATTCCCGTAAATGACGAAGCGCCATTATCCGGCAGCGCGGCTGCTTTGCCGCGGACAGGCGAGGAGGTATCGGGCGAAGCCGTGACGCGGCTCGCGAAACGCGCGTCAAAAAGAACGACGCGCAGGCCATGGCACAAAAGGAATGACGCAAAGAAAAAAGGGATTGCGCCTATGCGCAATCCCTTCGATATCTTGGCTCCCCGACCTGGGCTCGAACCAGGGACCTACGGATTAACAGTCCGGCGCTCTACCGACTGAGCTATCGGGGAACAGCAGTACAACCTTTCACTACATAAAAAAGCCCGTTGTGGTTAACGGGCTTTTGCATATCGTTGCCAGTATTTTGGCTCCCCGACCTGGGCTCGAACCAGGGACCTACGGATTAACAGTCCGGCGCTCTACCGACTGAGCTATCGGGGATCAACAAAAGCAGAGAAGCGAGATTCTATGAGGTGCGCGGCAGTCTGTCAATAGCTCGCGCACTGCCGTTCGCGGGACGGGCCGGCGCTCAGCGTTCGAGCAGCGACAGCTTGTCCTTCACGTCCTTGAACTCGTCGGCCTCGGGCAGCGGCGACTTCGTCTTCGTGATGCTGGGCCAGTTCTTCGCGAGGTCGGCGTTCAGTTCGATGAACTGCTGCTGGTCGCCCGGCACGTCCTCTTCGGCATAAATCGCGTTCACCGGACATTCGGCGACGCACACGGCGCAGTCGATGCATTCGTCCGGATCGATCGCGAGGAAGTTGGGACCTTCGCGAAAGCAGTCCACCGGGCACACATCGACACAGTCGGTATAGCGGCACTTGATGCAGCTTTCGGTCACAACGTGAGTCATTCAGGCAACTCCTGCATGCGGTATCGTGGGATGGCGATTATCGTGGGTTGGCGATCCGCCGAAACCGGTATTGTAACGTAACGCGAAAACTCCCATCGAGCGGCCCGCGGGCGCGCTTAGATCGTTTCGTGATTAGTTTATGGGCCTGGTTTATCGGCGGCGTGCTTGTCCCTGCCGCTTGCGGGGTCGGGTGCGTAGCGCGGTGGGCGCGCACGCATTCGGGTAACATGGGCGCACCCGACGCGCACGCGGTCCATCGACGGGAACGATGCGCGCGCTGTCCGTCCGCAGTCCGGCTGGCTCATCATGATCATTACTTCGCTGCTCGATACCGATCTGTACAAATTCACGATGATGCAGGTGGTACTGCATCATTTCCCCGCCGCCAGCGTCGAGTACCGGTTCCGCTGCCGCACGCCGAACGTCGATCTCGTGCCGTACGTGGACGAGATCCGCGACGAGATCCGCAAGCTGTGCAAGCTGCGTTTCACCGAAGACGAACTCGACTACCTGCGCCTGCTGCGCTTCATGAAGAGCGACTTCATCGACTTCCTCGCGCTCTTCCAGCTCAACGAAAAGTACATCTCCGTCACGCCGTCGCCGAAGGGCAACGGCGAGATCGACATCGAGATCGTCGGGCCGTGGCTGCACACGATCCTGTTCGAGATCCCGGTGCTCGCGATCGTCAACGAGGTGTACTTCCGCAACACCCAGCAGCATCCGCACTACGCGGAAGGCCGCGAGCGGCTGCGCACGAAGATCGAGCTGCTCGGCGCGAAACCCGAGTTCGCGGACTGCAAGATCGCCGACTACGGCACGCGCCGGCGCTTCTCGAAGCGCTGGCACGAAGAGGTGATCCTCACGCTGAAGGACGATCTCGGCGAGCAGTTCGCCGGCACGAGCAACGTCTATTACGCGATGAAGCACGGTCTGACGCCGCTCGGCACGATGGCGCACGAGTATCTGCAGGCGTGTCAGGCGCTGGGACCCAGGCTGCGCGACTCGCAGATCTACGGCTTCGAGATGTGGGCGAAGGAATATCGCGGCGACCTCGGCATCGCGCTGTCCGACGTGTACGGAATGCAGGCGTTCCTGCGCGACTTCGACATGTACTTCTGCAAGCTGTTCGACGGCGCGCGCCACGATTCCGGCGATCCGTTCGACTGGGGCGAGCGTCTCTTGAAGCACTACGAGGAGAACCGCTGCGACCCGCGCACGAAGACGATGATCTTCTCGGACGCGCTCGACATCCCGAAGGTGCTGCGCCTGTACGAGCGTTTTCGCGGCCGCTGCAAACTCGCGTTCGGCGTCGGCACGAACCTCACGAACGACCTCGGCTACCAGCCGTTGCAGATCGTCATCAAGATGGTCCGCTGCAACGGCCAGCCGGTCGCGAAGCTGTCCGACTCGCCGGGCAAGAACATGTGCGACGACAGGGCGTATCTCGCGTATCTGCGCCAGGTGTTCGGCATCGAGCAGCCGGTGGAAGAGGAGTTCGCCGGCAAGTAGCGGCGGCACGCCCCACCCGCGGACCGCGAAAGGCGCGCCGGTATAATCGGCGCGACCTGCTTTTCTTCTTCGACCCGCAACCGATACGACACGAGGATCGCCATGGACACGACGGCCGCCCGCCGCAGCATACTCGCGCGCATCCGCGCCGCGCAGGGCCGCGATGCGACGCCCGCCGCGCACGAGCGGGAAGCCGTGGCGGAGTATCTCGCGCGTCATCCGCAGGGGCCGCGTCCCACGTTGCCCGACGACCTCGTCGCGCGTTTCGTCGAGCAGGCGCAGAAGATGTCGACGACCGTCGATCAGGTCGAAGGCCTCGCGGCGGCGCCGGCCGCGGTGCAGCGTTATCTCGCGTCGCATGGCCTGCCGCTGCGCGCGATCGCGTGGCAGACGCTCGCGTCGCTCGACTGGTCCGCGGAAAACCTCGCAGTCGAATTCCGCAAGCCCGAGAACGACGACCTCGTCGGCATTACCGGTTGTTTTTGCGCGACCGCCGAGACCGGTTCGCTCGCGCTGCTGTCCGGCCCCGACACGTGGGCGTCCGCGGGCCTGCTGCCCGAGACGCACATCGCGATCGTGCCTGCGTCGCGCATCGTCGCCGGCCACGAGGACGCGTTCGCGTTGATTCGCGCCGAACGCGGCGAGTTGCCCCGCGCGATCAATTTCGTGTCCGGGCCATCGCGCACCGGCGACATCGAACAGACCATCATCCTCGGCGCGCACGGTCCGTATCGCGTGCATGCGATCGTCGTGCATGGCGCGTGAGCCTCGTCTGAACCCGGTTCGCCGCCGCGTTTCCTTCGTTGTTTCCGGACGGCCGGCGAAGAGCGCCGGCATCGCACGCTTCGGCTTGCCGCTTGCCGTCGTCTTTGCGTTGTGGCCTTCGCTCGCGTCGGCAGGGGCGTTCGACGGCGCCGCGTTATCCGCGTGGTGGGGATTGCCGTTCGCCGGCATGCTGCTGTCGATCGCATTTTTTCCGATGCTTGCGCCGGCGTTCTGGCATCGGCATTTCGGCGCGGTTTCCGCCGGCTGGGCGCTCGCATTCCTGCTGCCGTTCGCGGAACTGCACGGCCTGGGCGTCGCGTTCGCGATGTTCGTGCACGCGCTCGTCGACGAATACGTGCCGTTCATCGTGCTGCTCGGCACGCTCTATACGGTCGCAGGCGGCATCCACGTGTACGGCAACCTGCACGGCTCGCCGCGCACGAACACCGCGATCCTCGCGCTCGGCACGCTGCTCGCGAGCGTGATGGGCACGACCGGCGCGTCGATGCTGCTGATCCGGCCGCTGCTGCGCGCGAACGACAACCGCCGCCACAACGTGCACGTCGTCGTGTTTTTCATCTTCCTCGTCGCGAATGCGGGCGGCCTGCTGACGCCGCTCGGCGATCCGCCGTTGTTCCTCGGCTTCCTGAACGGCGTCGGTTTCTTCTGGACCGCGCAGCATCTCGCGCTGCCGATGCTGTTCGTCTGCGGCGTGCTGCTCGCGATGTTCTACGCGCTCGACGCGCATTATTATCGGCGTGCGAACGAAGCGCGTCGTCCGTTCCTCGATCCGACGCCGGACAGCGGGCAGCTCGGCGTGTCGGGCAAGCTGAACGTCGTGCTGCTCGCCGGCGTGATCGGCCTCGTGCTGATGAGCGGGCTGTGGAAACCGGGCATCGAATTTCCGGTGTTCGGCGCGCACGTCGCGTTGCAGAACGCGGTGCGCGACGCGGGGCTCGTCGCGCTTGCGGTGATCTCGCTCGTGTTCACGCCGCGTTCCGCGCGCAAGGGCAACGACTTCTCGTGGGCGCCGATCGTCGAGGTCGCGAAGCTGTTCGCCGGCATCTTCACGACGATCACGCCGGTCATCGTGATGCTGCGCGCGGGCGAGGCCGGCGCGTTCGCGGGCCTCGTGCAGCTGGTGAACGACGCGCCGGGCCGGCCGAACGATGCGATGTACTTCTGGGCGACGGGCCTGCTGTCGTCGTTCCTCGACAACGCGCCGACGTACCTCGTCTTTTTCAACCTCGCGGGCGGCGACGCGCAAACGCTGATGACCGACGGCGCGAAAACGCTCGCGGCGATTTCGGCGGGCGCGGTGCTGATGGGCGCGAACACCTACATCGGCAATGCGCCGAACTTCATGGTGAAGGCGATCGCGGAGTCGCGCGGGGTTCGCATGCCGGGTTTCTTCGGCTATCTTGGCTGGTCGGGCGCGCTGCTGATTCCGGTGTTCGTCGTCGCGAGCTGGCTGTTCTTCGTATAAGCCGCGCCCGGCACATTCATTCGCGAACGCGCGGCCCGCGTTCGCAACCGCTCTGGAGAGTAACGATGCAAAAGATTCTGGTGGCGCGCCCGATCTTCCCGGACGTGATCGAGCGTCTGAAGCAGCATTTCGACGTGGACTGGAACAACGGCGACGCGCTGCCCGCCGACGAACTCGCGCGCCGGCTCGCGGACAAGGACGGCGCGCTGACGGCCGGCGACCCGATCGGCGCGGCGACGCTCGCGGCCGCGCCGCGTCTGCGCGTGGTGTCGAACATGGCGGTCGGCTACAACAACTTCGACATGGCCGCGTTCAACGCGGCAAACGTGCTCGGCACCAACACGCCGGACGTGCTGAACGAAACCACCGCCGACTTCGGCTGGGCGCTGATGATGGCCGCCGCGCGGCGCATCGCCGAATCCGGGCAATGGCTGCGCGCGGGCCGCTGGGAGAAGTGGTCGTTCGACAGCTTCCTCGGCGCGGACGTGCACGGCTCGACGCTCGGCGTGATCGGCATGGGACGCATCGGCCAGGCGCTCGCGCGCCGCGCGCGCGGCTTCAACATGCAGGTTGTCTATCACAACCGGTCGCGCGTCGCGCCGGCGATCGAGGCCGAACTGAACGCACAGTATCTGTCGAAGGAGGACCTGCTGCGGCGCGCGGACCACGTGGTGCTGGTGCTGCCGTACACCGCGGAAAACCACCACACGATCGGCGCGGCCGAACTCGCGCTGATGAAACCGACCGCGACGCTGACGAACATCGCGCGCGGCGGCATCGTTGACGACGCGGCGCTTGCCGCCGCGCTGCGCGAGCGCCGCATCGCGGCGGCCGGCCTCGACGTGTTCGAAGGCGAGCCGAAGGTCCATCCGGACCTGCTGACCGTGCCGAACGTCGTGCTGACGCCGCACATCGCGAGCGCGTCCGACGCGACCCGCCGCGCGATGGCGAACCTCGCGGCCGACAACCTGATCGCCGGCCTCGGCGTCGGGCCGCGCGCCGGGCGGCCGCCGAATCCGATCAACCCTGACGTCATCGGGAAAGCCCGTTCATGAGTCCGTTGCTGTTGATGTCCGCGGCGACGTTCGTCGTCGCGATCGCCCTCGTCGTCGCGCTGGTCGTGCTGATGCGCGTGCGCGGCGCGGAAGAGGATCACGCGGCCGCCGATGCGCTCGACGCGCTCGCGGACCGCGTCGCCACCGCGGCCGACACCCAGGCGCGCGGCACCGAGCGCGTCGAACGCGAGCTGCGCAACGAGATCGCGCGCACCGCGCAGTCGTCGCGCAGCGAGTTCGGCACCGGCTTTTCGCAGGTCCAGCAGGCGCTCGCCGCGCAGCTGACCAGCATCGCGACCGTGCAGAACAACCAGATCGACGGCTTCGCGCAGCAGCTCGTGAAGCTGACCGAGACCAACGCGCAGCAGCTCGAAGCGGTGCGCCACAGCCTTCAGCAACAGGCATTGCAGCAGCGCGACGAGCAGGGCGCGACGCTCAAGCGCTTCGGCGACACGCTCGCGCAGCAGTTGTCGCAACTGATCGAGGCGAACGACCGCCGCTTCGGCGAAGTGCGCGCGACGCTCGAACAGCGGCTGAAGGACATCGAGGCGAACAACGCGGCGAAGCTCGAAGAGATGCGCCGCACCGTCGACGAGAAGCTGCACGCGACGCTCGAACAGCGGCTCGGCGAGTCGTTCAAGCTCGTGTCGGACCGGCTCGAACAAGTGCATCGCGGACTCGGCGAGATGCAGACGCTCGCGGCCGGCGTCGGCGACCTGAAGAAGGTGCTGACGAACGTGAAGACGCGCGGCACGTGGGGCGAAGTGCAGCTGGAGGCGCTGCTCGAACAGATACTGACGCCGGACCAGTACGCGAAGAATGTCGCGACCGTGCCGAAGAGCAATGAGCGCGTCGAGTTCGCGATCCGGCTGCCGGGACGCACGGATAACGACAGCACCGCCGCGCCGGTATGGCTGCCGATCGACGCGAAGTTTCCGCGCGAGGACTACGAACGGCTGATCGACGCGCAGGAGCGCGCGGACCTGCCGGCGATCGACGAAGCGGGCCGCGCGCTGGAGGCGCGGGTGCGGGCCGAGGCGCGCACGATCGCGGAGAAGTATGTCGCGCCGCCGCACACGACCGACTTCGCGCTGCTGTTCCTGCCGACCGAGGGGCTGTATGCGGAGATCCTGCGGCGTCCGGGGCTGACCGACCTGCTGCAGCGCGACTACCGCGTGACGATCGCCGGCCCGACGACGCTGACCGCTTTGCTCAACAGTTTGCAGATGGGTTTCCGCACGCTCGCGATCGAGCGGCGGTCGAGCGAGGTGTGGCAGGTGCTCGGCGCGGTGAAGACCGAGTTCGGCAAGTTCGGCGACGTGCTCGCGAAGACGAAGTCGCAACTGGAGACGGTCACGCGCTCGATCGAGGCGGCCGAGGTGCGCACGCGCGCGATGAGCCGCAAGCTGCGCGACGTCGAGGCGTTGCCGGGCGAGGAGGCGAGCGGCCTGCTGGGCGATGCGCTGCCCAACGGCGGGGGCGACGAATAGCGCGGCGGCACGATCCGCGGGCAATAAAAACGGGGGCGTTCGATGAGGAACGCCCCCGTTTTTTATTGGCCCATCAGCCGGCGAATCAGCCGGCGTGATCTTCCGCCGGCGCGGCGAGTTGCGCCAGCGCATCGCCGGTCATCCGCACGACGCGCCAGTCCGGCAGCACCGTTGCGCCCATCTTCTCGTAGAAGCCGATCGCCGGCTGGTTCCAGTCGAGCACCGTCCATTCGAAGCGGCCGCAGCCGCGCTCGACCGCGAGCGCCGCGAGCCTGCGCAGCAGCGCGGTGCCGAGACCGCTGCCGCGTTGCGAAGGCTGCACGTACAGGTCTTCGAGATACAACCCGCGCCGGCCGAGGAACGTCGAAAAGTTATGGAAGAACAGCGCATAACCGACGAGCTTCCCGCCGTCCTCCGCGACCAGCGCCTCGGCTGACGGGCGCGCGCCGAACAGCGCGTCGCGCAGCCCGTCTTCGGTCGCGACGAACAGATGCGTGAGCTTCTCGAATTCCGCGAGTTCGTACATCAGCGCGAACATGCCGCCGATGTCGGCGGGCGTCGCGTTGCGGATCGTCGCGGCCATCAGGCCTCCTCCGGCACGTCGGACAGATGGA
The DNA here is from genome assembly GCF_900104845.1 of Paraburkholderia caballeronis. Lineage (NCBI taxonomy): Bacteria > Pseudomonadati > Pseudomonadota > Betaproteobacteria > Burkholderiales > Burkholderiaceae > Paraburkholderia > Paraburkholderia caballeronis. The sequence goes on from NZ_FNSR01000001.1 coordinate 1,370,535, forward strand.
TCTCGATGCCGCCGAAGCGCGATGCGACCCAGTTGTACGCGTGGCATGCAATCCACAGCAGGATGAAACCGAGGATCGCGTTCAGCAGCAGCGCGCTGAACACGGTGCTGAATTCGACCGAGCCGTAGCGGAAGAACGCGACCAGCACGCCGAGCAGCACGATCGGCACGCTGAATGTCAGGTACACGAGGATCAGCGCTTTCGCGGTCTGCCCCGGGGCGATGAACGAGATCTGTTTTTTCATGTGAGTCGGATCCGTAGGACGTGATGTTTGCACGTAGCGTTGGTCGTCGAGAGCGGGCCGGCGTCAGACCAGTCCGTCGAACAGCATGATGTCGACGGGGTCGCCGGCATCGAGATCGGTGGCGTCGTGCGCGAGCACGAGGAAGCAGTTCGCGGCGCTCATGGTACTGAGTGCGCCGGAGCTTTGCGAGCCGGTCGGCGCGACGCGCCACTGGCCGTTGTCGCCGCGCGCCGCGAGGCCGCGCTGGAATTCGGTGCGGCCCGCGCGCTTGCGCACCGGCGCGTCGCAGACGGCCGGGATCAGCGGCACCGGCTGCGCCTTCGCGCCGGCCATCGCGAGCAGGGCGGGGCGCACGATCTGGTAGAACGTGACCATCGTCGCGACCGGGTTGCCGGGGAGTCCGAACAGCAGCGCCGCGCGGCCTGCGCCCGGACGGCCGCCGGACCACACGCGCCCGAACGCGAGCGGCCGGCCGGGGCGCATCGCGAGGCTCCAGAACGCGACGTCGCCGAGCGACTGCAACTGTGCGCGCGTGAAGTCCGCTTCGCCGACCGACACGCCGCCGGACGTCAGCACGACGTCGGCGGTTTCGGCCGCGCCGCGCAGTGCCGCTTCGAGCGCAACCGGCTCGTCGCGCACGATGCCGAGGTCGATGGCGTCGACGTTCAGCCGGCGCAGCATCGCGCCGAGCGTGTAGCGGTTGCTGTCGTAGATCGCGCCGGGCGCGAGCGGCTCGCCGGGCGAGCGCAGCTCGTCGCCGGTCGAGAAGTACGCGACGCGCAGGCGTCGCCGCACCGCGACCTCGACGATGCCGAGCGACGCGAGCAGGCCGATGTCGGCCGCGCGCAGCATGCGGCCAGCGGCGAGCGCCGGGCGGCCGGCCGCGAGATCCTCGCCCTTGTGGCGGCGGTTCGCGCCGCGCGCGACCGCGTCGGCCGCGAACGACACCGCGTCGCCGGCGCGCTCGACGCGCTCCTGCGGGACTACCGTGTCGCAGCCGGCCGGCATCGGCGCGCCGGTCATGATGCGCACGCACGCATCCGGCGCGACGCCGCCGTCGAACGGATGACCGGCGAACGCCTTGCCCGACACGGTCAGCCGCAGCGCGCCGCCGGCGCCGGCCGACGCAAGCCGCGCGCCGTCGAACGCGTAACCGTCCATCGCGGCGTTGTCGTGCGCGGGCACGTCGATCGGCGATACGACGTCGTCCGCGAGCACGCGGTCGAGCGCGTCGCGCAGCGGCACCCGTTCGCTCGCGGCGAGCGGCGTCACCCACTGAAGCACGATGGCCTGGGCGGCGCTGACGGGTAAAGCCTGAGGGTCGAACTGGGCGACGCAGCCGTTGAGGTTGTTAAGCGTGGTCATTGATTGGAGAAGCGTCGCATCCGCACGGAAGGCGGTCGTCCTGATGGGGGTGCAATGCGAGCGACGGCTGGCGGGCCGGACGCGCTGTCAGGCACGGTCGAGGTCGGCGAGTTCCTGTAAGGAATTGATATTGTAAAACGCACGTCCATCGGCAAAGGCGACTTCGGCGGTCCTGTGGCGCGCGTACCACGCGCGGACCTTGCGTTCGCCCGCGCCGAGAAAGGCCGCGAGATCGGCGGCGAGCGACGTGCGCAGCAGCACGAACACCGGATGCAGCGACACCTCGCCGGACGCGTCCGGCGCGAGCACAGTCGCGATGTCGGCATGCTGTGCGACGGCTTCCGCGCCGAGTTTCGCGGCGAGGTCGGTGCGCAGGTACGGGGAGTCGCACGGCGCGGCGAGCAGCCATTCGGTGTTCGCCGCCTGAAGGCCCGCGAGCAGGCCGGCGAGCGGTCCCGGAAAGTCCGGCAGCGAGTCGGCGAGCACCGTCGCATGCCATCGCGCGCCGAGCGCCGCGTAGGCGTCGCGGTTGCGGTTCGCGCTGATCGCGAGCGCGCCGGTCTGCGGTGCGAGCCGCGCGAGCACGTGCGCGGCGAGCGGTTGTCCGTGCAGCTTCTGCAGGCCCTTGTCGACGCCGCCCATGCGCAGCCCGCGGCCGCCCGCGAGCACGAGGCCGGTGATCGACTGGATGGGGATCGTCATTGATGCAGTGGGACCTAGCCGCCGATGTACGACATCTCGACGCGGCGCTCGGCCGCCGACGGCGTCGTGGCCGCGCTGCCGCGCAACTGCGAGTAGCGGTCCGCGCGTCCTTCCCAGATTTGCGCGATCGCGGCGGAAATCCCTTCGTCGGTCGCGCCGTTGCGCACCAGCGCGCGCAGGTCGTAGCCCATCGACGCGAACAGGCACAGGTACAGCTTGCCTTCGGTCGACAGCCGCGCGCGCGTGCAGTTGCCGCAGAACGCGCGCGTCACGCTGGAGATCACGCCGATCTCGCCGGCGCCGTCCACGTACCCCCAACGCTGCGCGGTTTCGGCCGCGGTGTGCGCTTCGAGCGGCGCGAGCGGGTAGTGCGCGTCGATCCGCGCGACGACGTCGGCCGACGGCAGCACCTCGGTCATGTTCCAGCCGTTCGACGTGCCGACGTCCATGTACTCGATGAAGCGCAGCGTGACGCCCGAGTTCCGGAAGTGACGCGCCATCGGCACGATTTCCTGGTCGTTCGTGCCGCGCTTGACGACCATGTTGACCTTCAGCGGCGCGAGGCCGACGGCCTGCGCGGCCTCGATGCCGTCGAGCACGTCCGAGACCGCGAAGTCGGCGTCGTTCATCCGGCGGAACAGCGCGTCGTCGAGCGCGTCGAGGCTCACCGTCACGCGCGTGAGGCCGGCGTCCTTCAGTGCGCGCGCCTTGCGCGTCAGCAGCGAGCCGTTGGTGGTCAGCGTGAGGTCGAGCGGTTCGCCGTCCGGCGTGCGCAACGCGGCGAGACGCTCGATCAGGAATTCGATGTTCTTGCGCAGCAGCGGCTCGCCGCCGGTCAGGCGGATCTTGCCGACGCCCTGTGCGACGAAGAGTCGCGCCAGGCGCTCGATTTCTTCGAGCGTCAGCAGCGCGGCGTGCGGCAGGAACGGATAGTCCTTGTCGAACACCGCGCGCGGCATGCAGTACACGCAGCGAAAGTTGCAGCGGTCCGTGACCGAGATGCGCAGATCGCGCAACGGCCGCTCCAGCGCGTCGAGAACCAGGCGCTGCGGCTTGCGCACGCGAGCCGTCGTCGGGAGGGGCGGCAGCGAGCGGGCGTCGGTCAAGGGGATGATGCGTCGGGACATGATGATTCTGATCAATCGTTGGCCCTATTCTATCCGAACCCCCGATCGGGCACGGACAAGGGAGAACGCTGATATATCTGCGCAACGAAAAAAGCCCGCCTTGCGGGCGGGCTTTCGGGCAGCGTCGCCGGGCTTTTCACCCGGCGACGTTCGGACCGGGCCGTTACTGCTGCGGCTGACGGACCGTTTCGACCTGCTGCATCGGCGTCGAATCCGCCGGCGGCGGCGCCTTGCGTTCGCGCGGCGCATGCGCGGGTTTCACGACGCGGGCGGCGGCTTCCTGCGCGTCGCGCAGCTTGCTCTCGTCCGTGTTGACCCACACGAGACCCGCCGACTCCAGCATCGGGCGCAGCGTGTCAGCCGCCGGCGCAGTCGTGGCGGCCGGTTGTGCCGCCGGTTCTGCGGCCGCCGTTTCGACCGGTTGATACGCGGCGGCTTGAGCGACCGGCTCCGGCGCAGGCTGTGCGACCGGTTCGCTGACCGGCTGCGGTTCCGCTTGCGGCGCGGCGGCGGCTACTGCTGCTGCCGGTTCCGGCGTGGACGGCGCATCGACGCGATCCTCGCGGGCGACCGGCAGTTCGGCCGGATGTTCGTCGGCGACGACCACCGGAGCCGCTTCCGTTACGGACGGCGCAGCCGTTTCGACTGCCACCGGCGCTTCGACGGCGAGCGGCGCGGTGTCGACCGGAGCCGCCGGCGCTTCAGCCTTCGGCTCGACCTCGACCGGGGCCGGAGCGATGGTTTCGACCGGCGTTGCGATCACGGCGGCGGGCGCTTCGAACGTTGCCGCGGCGACCGGCAACGCGGTCACGACGACCGTTTCGCTGACCACCTGGGCGACGACTGCCTCGGCTGCTTCGACCGGCTGCTGCGCGGGCCGGGTTTCGATGGGCGCGGCGGTGGCTTCAGCCGGCGTTTCGACCGGCGCTTCGGCGGAGGCCGGCTCTTCGGTGCCGGTGCCGCCTTCGAGCACGTCGGCAGCCGACGTCACGGCGCCTTCACCATCGCGCTCGCGACGGCCGCCACGGCGGCCGCGACGGCGACGGCGGCGTTCCTCGCCGTCACGCGCGGCGGCTGCGTCGTCGCCGGTCGGCGGCAAGCCTTCCGCGACGTCGGTGGCCAGAGCCTCGGCGTTTTCCGGCGTCACGGCGTCGTTGCGGACGTCGAGCGCGTCGGCCGTTTCCGGCTGCTGGCGACGGCGTTCGCGACGCTCGCCGCGTTCCTGGCGCTCGGCGCGCGATGCGGCGGCTTCCGCCGACTCGACGCGCTCCTGGCCGCGTTCGACCCGCTCGATCCGCTGTTCGCGCGGCTCGCGGGCTTCACGATTGTCGCGGCCTTCGCGGGCCTCGCGCGGTTCGCGGTTGCCGCGCGGTTCACGCGGCTCACGACCTTCGCGGGTTTCGCGAGCCTCGCGCGGTTCACGGGCTTCACGCGGCTCGCGTTCGTCGCGGCGCTGCGACGGCTGGCCCTGGCGTGCGCCCGGTGCCGTTTCGCTGCGCGCGGCCGCGTCGCGGCCGTTGCCGCGGCGGTTGCGGTTGTTGCGATCGCCATTGCCGCCGCCGGTGCGCTCTCCGCGTTCGGCTCGCTCGCCGCGCGCTTCGCGCGCCGGGCGGGTCGCGGCCTTCTCGGGCTGCGCGGCCGGCGCCGGTGCGGGTTGCGGCGCCGGGCTGCCGCCGAACAGGTTCTTCAGCCAGCCGAAGAGGCCGCCGCTCGCGGCCGCCGGAGCGGCCACGGCCGGAGCCGGCGCGGCGGTCGCGGCGACCTCGACGGGCTTGACCGGTGCGCTCGGCGCCGGACGCTCGGGCGTGATGCCCTTGACCGCCGCTTCCTGCTTCGGCTTCGCGTCGGCGGCCGTGCGCTTGCTGTAGCCGGTTTCCGACTCCAGTTCGCGCGCGGCTTCCTCGGCCATCTTCCACGACGCGCGCGGATCGTCGAGGCGCGCATCGTCGTGACGCAGGCGTTCGAGCTTGTAGTGCGGCGTTTCGAGGTGCTTGTTCGGGATCAGCACCACGCCGACCTTGAAGCGCGACTCGATCTTGTTGATCTCCGAGCGCTTTTCGTTCAGTAGGAAGGCGGTCACCTCGACCGGCACCTGGCAGTGGATCGCCGCGGTGTTCTCCTTCATCGCCTCTTCCTGAATGATCCGCAGCACCTGCAGCGCGGACGATTCGGTGTCGCGGATGTGGCCGGTGCCGTTGCAGCGCGGGCACGTGACGTGGCTGCCCTCGGACAGCGCCGGACGCAGCCGCTGGCGCGACAGCTCCATCAGCCCGAAGCGCGAGATCTTGCCCATCTGCACGCGCGCGCGGTCGTGGCGCAGCGCGTCCTTCAGGCGCTGCTCGACTTCGCGCTGGCTCTTGGCCGACTCCATGTCGATGAAGTCGATCACGATCAGGCCGCCGAGGTCGCGCAGGCGCAGCTGGCGCGCGACTTCGTCGGCGGCTTCGAGATTCGTGCGCGCGGCGGTTTCCTCGATGTCGGCGCCCTTGGTCGCGCGCGCGGAGTTCACGTCGATCGCGACCAGCGCTTCCGTGTGGTCGATCACGATTGCGCCGCCCGACGGCAGCGGCACCGTGCGCGAGTACGCGGTCTCGATCTGGTGCTCGATCTGGAAGCGCGAGAAGAGCGGGACGTCGTCGTGGTAGCGCTTCACCTTGCTGACGTTGTCCGGCATCACGATGTCCATGAAGGCGCGCGCCTGGTCATGGATTTCGGTCGTGTCGATCAGGATTTCGCCGATGTCCGGCTGGAAATAGTCGCGGATCGCGCGGATCACGAGGCTCGATTCCAGATAGATCAGCATCGGCAGGCCGTTCTGCCCGCTCTGCGACGCGGCTTCGATCGCGCGCCACAGTTGCAGCAGGTAGTTCAGGTCCCACTGCAGTTCCTCGGCGCTGCGGCCGATGCCGGCCGTGCGGGCGATGATGCTCATGCCGTCGGGCAGTTGCAGCTGCGCCATCGTCTCGCGCAGTTCCTGGCGGTCGTCGCCCTCGATCCGGCGCGACACGCCGCCGCCGCGCGGATTGTTCGGCATCAGCACGAGGTAGCGGCCGGCGAGCGAGATGAACGTGGTCAGCGCCGCGCCCTTGTTGCCGCGCTCTTCCTTCTCGACCTGAACGATCAGTTCCTGGCCTTCCTTCAGCGCGTCCTGAATGCGCGCGGAGCGCATGTCGACGCCGTCACGGAAATACTGGCGGGCGACTTCCTTGAACGGCAGGAAGCCGTGGCGGTCCTCGCCGTAGTTGACGAAACACGCTTCGAGCGACGGCTCGATGCGGGTGACGATGCCCTTGTAAATATTGCCTTTGCGCTGCTCGCGCCCGGCGGTTTCGATGTCGATGTCGATCAGCTTCTGACCGTCGACGATGGCGACGCGCAATTCTTCCTGCTGCGTCGCATTGAACAGCATGCGTTTCATTGAACGGCTCCAGAGCGGCTTCGCGTGCTGCCCGCGCCGCGCGGACGGACCGCGGGCAAGTCGGGCAGCGGCGTACCGCGCCTTGTTGTGTTGTCACAAGCACGCTGGAGCAGGAACGATGGCGGGGAGAATTGCCTTCAGGGCGCCCGGTCCAGGTAATCCGACCATGGACGGGTCGCAGGGCACATGCGAAATACGGCTTCAGCGAGCGGCGCGACATGCCGCGGGAACGCGGGGCCTGGCCTTCCTGCATCTTCGATCCGCCTGCGGGCCGCGCGGCCGGGGCCACGGGCAGATCGCAGACGGCAGCGCCTTTATGCGCGCTGCCGGCGGAATCGAGACTCGCGGCCTGGCCGCGCACGGGAAGCTGTCAGTACGCCCGTCTTCCCCCTCGGGTGTCTCGCCACACTTTGACGTCGCCCCATACCCGCACGATGCTGCGGGACGTTTCGGGCGCTCGCCGTATTTTCGCCACCGGCGCGTTCCGGAACGGTCGCCTCGACCGCCCGGCGGAACTCGCCAGATTAAATTCTTTATACCAACCTTCCGTTACCGTCGAAGCCTGTGCCGACCGAACGTGCCTGTGGGCGCCGTCCCTGCCGGATAAGGGCTCCGTGCGTGCAACTCGTTGCTTCTCGTGATGCGGGGTGAGCAACCAGCCCCGGGCGCAAGTAAAATAACCGTTTATCGCTTGCAGCCTGCGCAAGCCACGCGGTTCCCGGTCCTCCGGGGCCGGCCAGCCGTTCGGCTGGTCGGCAGTTCGGTCAACCGCCGCGGTGCGCTCGGCAAATTATATTCAGAATGAAAGGGTTAGGCAAAATATCCCAGAATCAGGTCGCAAGCGACGAGGTTTCGTATGTCGAAATCGACGACGGAGCCGCGGGTCAGCGGATCGACAATTTCCTGCTGCGCGTCTGCAAGGGCGTGCCGAAGAGCCATATCTACCGGATCCTGCGCAGCGGGGAAGTGCGGGTCAACAAGGGACGCGTGGACGCGCAATACCGGTTGGCCTTCGGCGATATCGTGCGGGTGCCGCCGGTCCGCATCGCCCAGACGGGGCCGGATCAGGCCGCCGCGCCGGTGCCGGCCGCGCACTTCGACATCCTGTTCGAGGACGATGCGCTGCTCGTGATCAACAAACCGGCGGGCGTCGCGGTCCACGGCGGCAGCGGCGTCGCGTTCGGCGTGATCGAGCAGATGCGCGGAATGCGCCCGCAGGGCCGTTTCCTCGAACTCGTGCACCGGCTCGACCGCGAGACGTCCGGCGTGCTGATGCTCGCGAAGAAGCGTGCGGCGCTGGTCGGCCTGCACGAGCAGATCCGCGAAAACCGGATCGACAAGCGTTATTACGCGGCCGTGCACGGCGAATGGGCGAGCGACTGGGGCCGCCGCCGCGCGGTCAAGGAGCCGCTGCACAAGTTCTTCACACCGGACGGCGAACGGCGCGTGCGCGTGCAGCCGGACGGCATGCCGTCGCATACGGTCTTCAATCTCGTCGACCGCTGGCCCGGCTACGCGCTGCTCGAAGCCGAACTGAAGACCGGCCGCACGCACCAGATCCGCGTGCATCTCGCGCATCTGGGCCTGCCGATCGTCGGCGACGCGAAATACGGCGACTTCGCGCTGAACAAGGCACTCGCGCGCGCGAACGCGAACCCCGGCATCAAGCGGATGTTCCTGCACGCGCACCGGCTGAAGCTCGTGCACCCGCTGACCGGCGACACGCTGCAGTTCGACGCGCCGCTGCCCCCCGAGTGCCGCCGCTTCGTCAACGAGCTGAACGCGCTGCGCGACGCGGGCGGCGCGGTGGGCGAGGCCGTTGCCGGCCTGGATTGACCCGACAGAATCGAACCTACGTTTGGAGAAGGACCGCATGGCCCGACAGCAATTTGACCTGATCGTGTTCGACTGGGACGGCACGTTGATGGACTCGACCGCGCACATCACGCGCAGCATCCAGGCCGCCTGCCGCGACCTCGGCCTGCCGGTGCCGGCGGACGAGGCCGCGAGCTACGTGATCGGCCTCGGGCTGCGCGAGGCGTTGCAGATCGCCGCGCCGTCGCTCGATCCGGCCGGGTATCCCCGGCTCGTCGAGCGGTACCGGTTCCACTATCTGGTCAAGGACCCGGAGATCGAGCTGTTCGCCGGCGTGCGCGAGATGCTCGCCGAGTTGCGCGACGCCGGTTACCTGCTCGGCGTCGCGACCGGCAAGAGCCGCGTCGGGCTGAACCGCGCGCTCGACCAGGTGCATCTGACCAGTGTGTTCGACGGCACCCGCTGCGCGGACGAGACGTTCTCGAAGCCGCACCCGGCGATGCTCCACGAGTTGACGCGCGAACTGGGGCAGGATCTGTCGCGCACGGTGATGATCGGTGACACGACGCACGACCTGCAAATGGCGCTGAACGCGGGTGCGGCCGGGGTCGGCGTCGCGTACGGCGCGCATCCGTCGGATTCGTTGCAGGCGCTGACGCCGCGCTTCGTCGCGCCGGACGTCGCGTCGCTCGCCGGCTGGCTGCGGGAGCACGCATGACCGGCACGGCGCCCGCGCCGGTTCGCGTGTGCGCGTCCGACGAACTGGTCGATGGCGGCGCGGGGCGGCGGGTGGCCGCGTCGTATGCGGGCGGCGACGCGGTCGTGTTTTTCGTGCGCTTCGGCGGCGACGCATACGGCTACCTGAACCGCTGCGCGCACGTGCCGATGGAGCTGGACTGGGTCGAGGGCCAGTTCTTCGAGTCGTCCGGGCTTTATCTGATGTGCGCGACGCACGGCGCGATCTACGCGCCGGAAACCGGCAAGTGCGTCGGCGGCCCGTGCCGCGGCGGACGGCTGCGCGCGGTGCGTGTCGAGGAGCGGGACACGCCCGACGGCCGTGCGGTATTCTGGCTGCCGGACGCCGACCTGCGTCCGCTCGAACCCTGATTTCCGTCCCCCTTCCGCATGTCCGACAATCTGCCCCCTGAATCGAACGAGCCTTCCCAGACGCCACGCGCCGCCGGCAACGCCGCGGCCGCGCCGGGCTGGGAGCGCGACGCGCTCGAACGCATCGCGCTCGCCGCGATCCGCGAGCAGCGCGCCGCCCGCCGCTGGAAAATCTTCTTCCGCTTCGCGTTTCTCGTCGTGCTGCTGATCTTGGTGTGGGGCGTGTTCAGCGTGCTCGGCACGCGGGTCGAGAGCAGCGGACGCCATACGGCGCTCGTGTCGCTCGACGGCGAGATTTCGTCCGGCACGGGTGCGAACGCCGATGACATCGGCACCGCCCTGCAGAACGCGTTCGAGGACGACGGCACGGTCGGCGTCGTGCTGCACATCGACAGCCCCGGCGGCAGTCCGGTGCAGGCGGGCATCATCAACGACGACATCCGGCGGCTGCGCGCGAACCATCCGGCGATTCCGCTGTACGTGGTCGTCGGCGACATGTGCGCGTCCGGCGGGTATTACGTCGCGGCGGCGGCCGACCGGATCTACGTGAACAAGGCGAGCATCGTCGGCTCGATCGGCGTGCTGATGGACAGCTTCGGCTTCACCGGGCTGATGGACAAGCTCGGCGTCGAGCGGCGGCTGCGCACGTCGGGCGAGAACAAGGGCTTCTATGACCCGTTCTCGCCGGACACGCCGAAGATGGACGCGCATGCGCAGCAGATGCTCGACGAGATCCACCAGCAGTTCATCGACGCGGTCCGCGCCGGGCGCGGCAAGCGGCTGCACGAGACGCCGGACCTGTTCTCGGGGCTGTTCTGGACTGGCCAGAAGAGCGTCGACCTGGGACTCGCCGACGGTTTCGGCGATACCGACTACGTCGCGCGCGAGGTCATCAAGGCGCCCGACATCGTCGATTACACGGTGAAGCCGAGCCTGAGCGACCGGGTCGCGCGGCGTTTCGGCACGGCGGTCGGCACGGCGGCGGTGCATACGCTGATCAGCAGCGGGCGGGTCGCGCTGCACTGAGCCTGGTTTTCCCGCTTCGTCAAAACGGCGGCCGCCCGATGCCGGGCGGCCGCCGTTTCGTTTGAGGCTCGACGCTTTTTCAGATTGCGAGCAGCAGGAAAATCGCCGGACGCTTGTGCAGGTCTGGCACCGGCCCCTTTTTCCAGTCCGATGCCGCGCGGCTCACGATGGTCTCGGTCGGCAGCGTCAGGTCCGCGGCGACGCAAATCAGCGTCGACGGCGCGCAGGTCGCGAGCAGCGTGTCGAGCAGCGCGCGGTTGCGGTACGGCGTTTCGATGAAGATCTGCGTCTGCTTCGCCTTGCGCGACTGCTGTTCGAGGTCTCGCAGGCGCTTCGCGCGCTCGGCCGCATCGACCGGCAGATAACCGTGGAACGCGAAACTCTGGCCGTTCAGCCCGGACGCCATCAGCGCGAGCAGGATCGAACTCGGCCCGACGAGCGGCACGACGCGGATGCCGCGCTCGTGCGCGCGCCGCACGAGCAGCGCGCCCGGATCGGCGACGGCCGGCACGCCCGCCTCGGACACGAGGCCGGTATCGATGCCCGCGTGCAGCGGCGCGAGCAGCCGGTCGATCGCGGCCGGCGGCGTGTTCACGTTCAGTTCGTGAATCTCGATTTCCTGGATCGGCCGCGTCGTGCCGATGCGCTTCAGGAACGCGCGCGTGGTCTTCGCGTTTTCGCCGATGTAGCTCGCGAGCGTGCCCGCGCGCTCGCGGACCGGCACGGGCAGCACGGCTGCGAGCGCCGCTTCGTCGCCGTCGCCGAGCGTGTTCGGGATCAGGTAGAGCGTGCCTTTCATTGCGCCTCCAGCAGCGGATAACCGGCGGCGATCAGCATGTGCGTCAGCGCGATCAGCGGCAGGCCGACCAGCGCGGTCGGGTCGTCGGATTCGATTGCGTCGAGAAGGGCGATCCCCAAGCCTTCCGACTTCGCGCTGCCGGCGACGTCGTACGGTTCTTCGGCGCGCAGGTAGGCGTCGAGCGCGGCGTCGGACAGCGAGCGGAAGCGGACCTTCGTGACGACATCGACGGTATCCGTTCGGCCAGTAGCGGTGTCGAGCAGTGACAGCGCACTATGGAACAGCACTTCGCGGCCGCGCATCGCCTGCAGTTGCGCCAGCGCGCGTTCGTGCGTGCCGGGCTTGCCGATCTGCTGGCCGTCGAACGTCGCGACCTGATCGGAGCCGATCACGAGCGCGCGGCCGGCCTGCGGCGGCCGCGCGGCCGCGACGGCGCGCGCTTTCGCTTCGGCGAGGCGCTGCGCGGTTGCTTCGGGCGTTTCGCCGGCGTGCGGCGTTTCATCGATGGCCGGCACCGCGATGTCGAACGGAATGCGCAGCCGCTCCAGCAGTTCGCGGCGGTAGCGCGAGCTGGAAGCGAGAATCAGCGCGGGGCGGCCGTCGTTCGGGCGGTCGGCGGTAATGGAATCCTGCATGGTCGTCTGGAATGAGGCTAAAAGCGGGCGGAAAACGGCGGAATCCGGGGCTGTGCGGGCTGTTGCGCGCACAGGGTTAAGTGTTTGACTCGTAAAGACAAAGGCGATATCATCTCGGGCTTTTCATCGGCACGTTCTTTCGCGCGCGTGGGTTGGCGTGCGGTGGTTGCGGTGGGCGGGCTGGTTTGCGGCGGGACTGAAGTCGGGCCTGTGAGCCAGCGCGATGGGTGCCTGGGTGCCGTAATGCGGTACAAGCTACTTGCTACTTGCACGAACCACTGCACCGGTGCGGTACTCGCTGTTTTTCCGCGCGAACCCCGGAGCTGGCAGTTTCACTGTCTCACTGCCAGCCTCCACCGCCCGAAAGCGTAGCCGGCTTTTGCCGGCTTCCGCCCCGGAGCGGGCCGATCCGGCCAGACCCTTTGCCCCACGCAGGAGCGCACATGACTGAACATCCTGGCAAACCTGCTGGCGCCGTCGATCCGCGCGATCTCGACCTGTTCGAATTCGCGCGCAGCGGCCGCGACGCAGCGGGTGCCGTGCGCGTGTCGCAACTGCCGCGCATGTTAGCCGAAGTCCCGGCCGACGCGCCAGACCGCGATACCGCGTTCACCTGGCAGGCGGAAGGGGCGACGCAGCCGGAATTGCAGGACGATGGCACCGAAGGCCGTCAGCCGTATCTGCGGCTGGCGGTTCACGGTAGCGCGTGGCTCGAATGTCAGCGTTGTCTCGCTCCGTACGAGCAGGCGTTCGATGCCGACGCGGCCTACCGGGTCGTGGCCACGGAAGAAGAGGCGGACGAGTTTCCGCTTGACGACGATGAAGTCGAGGTGATCGTGGGCTCGCGCCATTTCGATCTCGTCGACTTGATCGAAGAGGAGTTGTTGCTGTCGCTGCCGCTCGTGCCGAAGCACGACGTTTGTCCGGAAATTCACGAAAGCCTCGCATCGGGTGCCGATGGCGCGGACGGCGTGGATTCCGTCGACGACGTGCCGGAGCAGGAAGTCGAGCCGGATCGCCCGAATCCGTTCGCGGCGCTCGGGTCGCTCAAGAAGGACGATCCCGGCAGCTCGCACTGATTCGCGCTCGTCGGGTTGCGCCTGGTGGGCTCGGCCCCGGTTTTGCCCATCGTACAGGTGGCGGAGGCCGGATCGGGCTGTGTTAGAATTCGGAAAATTTTCAGGAGTTAGTCATGGCTGTTCAACAAAACAAGAAGTCGCCGTCGAAGCGCGGCATGCACCGTTCGCACGATTTCCTCACCGGCGCGCCGCTCGCCGTCGAACCGGCTACGGGTGAAGTGCATCTGCGTCACCACATCAGCCCGAACGGCTACTACCGCGGCAAGAAAGTCGTCAAGACCAAGAACGACTAAATCGTTCCGTCGCGCCGCGCCTCAATGGCGCTGCGCCCGGCGATCCGTTCGCTTGACCCTCTCCCGGCTCGGCACAAAAGGCGGCATTCAACTGCCGCTTTTTTATGCCTGAAATCCGTCGCATTCCATGACTGTTACGCTCACGATAGATTGCATGGGAGGCGACCACGGTCCGTCCGTGACGGTGCCTGCCGCAGTCCATTTCGTTCGCTCTCACCCCGATGCGCACCTGCTGCTGGTCGGCATCGAGTCGGCGATTCGCGCCCAGCTGAAAAAGCTGAAGGCGCTGGATAATCCCGCGCTTTCCGTCGTTCCCGCGTCCGAGATCGTCGCGATGGACGATCCGGTCGAGATCGCGCTGCGCAAGAAAAAAGACTCGTCGATGCGAGTCGCGCTCAATCGCGTGAAGGAAGGCGAGGCGAAGGCCTGCGTGTCCGCGGGCAACACCGGCGCGCTGATGGCCGTGTCGCGCTACGTGCTGAAAACGCTGCCGGGCATCGAGCGTCCGGCGATCGCGTTCGCGCTGCCGAATCCGACCGGCTACACCACGATGCTCGACCTCGGCGCGAACGTCGACTGCGAGCCGCAGCATCTGCTGCAGTTCGCGGAGATGGGGCATGCGCTCGTCGCCGCGCTCGAAGGGAAGGAGCGCCCGACAATAGGGCTCCTGAACATCGGCGAAGAGGTGATCAAGGGCAACGAGACCATCAAGCGCGCGGGCGAACTGCTGCGCGCGAGCACGCTGAATTTCCGCGGCAACGTGGAAGGCAACGACATTTACAAGGGCGCCGTCGACGTGATCGTCTGTGACGGCTTCGTTGGTAATGTCGCGCTGAAGACGTCGGAGGGCCTCGCGCAGATGCTCAACGACATGATCAAGGAAGAGTTCGGCCGCTCGTGGCTGACCCGGCTGATGGCGCTCGCCGCGATGCCGGTGCTGCTGCGCTTCAAGAAGCGCGTCGATCATCGTCAATACAACGGCGCGGCGCTGCTCGGGCTGCGCAGTCTCGTGATCAAGAGCCACGGTTCCGCCGACGCGTACGCGTTTGAGTGGGCGATCAAACGCGGGTATGATGCCGTCAAAAACGGCGTGCTGGAGCGCCTCGCACGAGCGATGGACGAGAACGCCGGTTCGCTCGAACAGGCGGCGCGCGAGACCGGCGGCGGTCAGTCCGGCCCGCTTTCAGGTCCGCTCCCCGGCCCGCTGGCGGCGCCAGGCGCCACATTATCCTCGAAGGCATAATGGCTCAATCGACTCTCTATTCCCGCGTGCTCGGCACAGGCAGTTATCTTCCGCCCGAGCGCGTCACCAATCAGGACCTCGCAGATCGTCTCGCCGCCACGGGCGTGGAGACGAGCGACGAATGGATCGTCGCCCGCACGGGCATCCATTCGCGCTACTTCGCCGCGCCGGACGTGACGACGAGCGACCTCGCGCTGAATGCGTCGCAACGCGCGATCGAAGCGGCGGACATCGATCCGCAGTCGATCGACCTGATCATCGTCGCGACGTCCACGCCGGACTTCGTGTTCCCGAGCACCGCGTGCCTGCTGCAGAACAAGCTCGGCATCCGCAATCACGGCGCCGCGTTCGACGTGCAGGCGGTCTGCTCCGGCTTCGCGTACGCGGTGTCGATCGCGGACACCCTGATCCGCAGCGGCCAGCATCGCACCGCGCTGATCGTCGGCGCGGAGACGTTCTCGCGCATTCTCGATTTCAAGGACCGCACGACGTGCGTGCTGTTCGGTGACGGCGCCGGCGCAATGATCCTGTCGGCATCCGACACGCCGGGCGTATTGTCGAGCGCACTCCACGCGGACGGCAGCTACGCGCACATCCTGTGCACGCCGGGCAACGTGAGCGGCGGCGTGGTCGCTGGCAGCGCGTTCCTGCACATGGACGGCCAGGCCGTGTTCAAGCTCGCGGTCAACGTGCTGGAAAAGGTCGCGCTCGAAGCGATCGAAAAGGCGCAACTGACGCCCGACCAGATCGACTGGCTCATTCCGCACCAGGCGAACATCCGCATCATGCAGGGCACCTGCCGCAAGCTCGGGCTGCCGCAGGAACGGATGGTCGTGACTGTCGGCGAGCACGGCAACACGTCGGCCGCGTCGATTCCGCTCGCGCTCGACGTCGCGATTCGCGACGGCCGCATCAAGCGCGGCCAGAACGTGCTGATCGAAGGCGTCGGCGGCGGCTTCACGTGGGGCGCGTCCGTCATCCGCTATTGATGGGGCGTCGCGGCGCGCCGTCCGATGCAGCCACTGCGCCTGCGGATCGGCGCGGCGCGTGTCGCGCTCATGCATCAGCCTCTGAATTGATCGAAGTGGGGAAGTCATGAAATTCGCGTTCGTTTTTCCCGGGCAGGGCTCGCAGTCGGTCGGCATGCTCAATGCATTCGCCGACAACGCAGTCGTGCGCGAGACGCTTGAGGAAGCCTCCGACGCGCTCGGCCAGGATCTCGGCAAGCTGATCGCCGAAGGGCCGGCCGACGAGCTGAACCTGACCACCAACACGCAGCCGGTGATGCTGACCGCCGCCTACGCGGTGTATCGCGCATGGCAGCAGGCGGGCGGTCCGGCGCCGGCGATCGTCGCCGGTCACAGCCTGGGTGAATACACGGCGCTCGTCGCGGCCGGCGTGCTCGCGTTCCGCGACGCCGTGCCGCTCGTGCGTTTTCGCGCGCAGGCGATGCAGAGCGCGGTGCCGGTCGGCGAGGGCGGCATGGCCGCGATCCTCGGTCTCGACGACGACACCGTGCGCGCGGTGTGCGCCGAAGCGGCCGCTGCGGGCGGCGTGGTCGAGGCGGTGAACTTCAACGCACCGTCGCAGGTGGTGATCGCCGGTCACAAGGCGGCGGTCGAGAAAGCGTGCGAAGTCGCGAAGGCGAAGGGCGCGAAGCGCGCGCTGCCGCTGCCGGTGTCCGCGCCGTTCCATTCGTCGCTGCTGAAGCCGGCGTCCGATCAGCTGCGCGACCATCTCGCTGGCGTGACGCTCAATGCGCCCGCGATTCCGGTCGTGAACAACATCGACGTCGCGATCGTCAGCGATCCGGCCGCGATCCGCGATGCGCTCGTGCGCCAGGCCGCCGGCCCGGTGCGCTGGGTCGAATGCGTGCAGGCGATCGCCGCCCAGGGCGTCACGCACGTGCTCGAATGCGGGCCGGGCAAGGTGCTCGCGGGTCTCACGAAGCGGATCGACGGCAGCCTGACGGGCGTGTCGGTCGCCGATCCGGCGTCGCTCGACGAAGCGCTGAAGCTCGTCGCCTGACCCCAGCCGCAACGACGGCCGCCGCATCGACGCGGCCGCATACCACCGGATTTCAACGATGGAAAAGATTCTCGACAAACAGACCGCACTCGTGACCGGCGCTTCGCGCGGGATCGGCCGTGCGATCGCCCTCGAACTCGCGCGTCGCGGCGCGACGGTGATCGGCACCGCGACGAGTGAAGCCGGCGCGCAGGCGATCGGCGCGGCGTTCGAAGCCGAAGGCCTCGCGGGCCGCGGCGCGGTGCTCAACGTGAACGACGCGGCCGCGGCCGAGGCGCTGATCGACGGCATCGTGAAGGAGTTCGGCGGCCTCGCGATCCTCGTGAACAACGCGGGCATCACGCAGGACCAGCTCGCGATGCGGATGAAGGACGACGAGTGGGACGCGGTGATCGACACGAACCTGAAGTCGGTGTTCCGCCTGTCGCGCGCGGTGCTGCGCCCGATGATGAAGGCGCGCGGCGGCCGCATCATCAACATCACGTCGGTGGTCGGCTCGGCGGGCAATCCCGGCCAGGCGAACTATGCGGCGGCGAAGGCCGGCGTCGCGGGCATGGCGCGCGCGCTCGCGCGCGAGATCGGCAGCCGCGGCATTACCGTGAACTGCGTCGCGCCGGGCTTCATCGACACCGACATGACGAAGGACCTGCCGGAAGAGCAGCAGGCCGCGCTGAAGACGCAGATTCCGCTCGGCCGCCTCGGCAGCCCCGAGGATATCGCGCACGCGGTCGCGTTCCTCGCGTCGCCGCAGGCCGGCTACATCACCGGGACCACGCTGCACGTCAACGGCGGCATGTATATGTCTTAACCGGATTGAGGTAGTATCCGCGCGTCGCAGCACCCGCTCGGGGCGTCGCGCGGACTGCCGGTCTGGAACCTTGAGCGCCGCTTTTTTGCCGGAACAAACCTGATAAAATGCGCGCACTCGCATTTCTGAACTAACTTTCCCTTGGAGGGGTAATGGACAACATCGAACAGCGCGTCAAGAAGATCGTCGCCGAACAACTGGGCGTCGCGGAAGCGGAAATCAAGAACGAAGCGTCGTTCGTGAACGATCTGGGCGCCGACTCGCTCGACACCGTCGAACTGGTGATGGCCCTCGAAGACGAATTCGGCATGGAAATCCCCGACGAGGAAGCCGAGAAGATCACGACGGTTCAGCAGGCGATCGATTACGCGCGCGCGAACGTCAAGGCGTAACAGGCGTTCGCGTCTGTCCGGGCTGGCGTCGGCAATGGGCCGGCACCGCCCGCCAGCACATTCGCCAGTGAACCCGCGAGCGTCTGTTGCAGTTGCTGCACGCGCCCTCCGCCGGTTAACTAGCCACAGGGCTCACAGGAGCATTTCCTGTGGCTTCTGTGGCTTTTGCTTTTGTCATTCTATGGAAAAGGGGTTACCGTGAGCCGTCGTCGTGTTGTTGTTACAGGCTTGGGACTGATTTCGCCTGTTGGCAATAATGTTGCCGACGGGTGGGCCAATCTGGTCGCCGGTCAGTCCGGCATCGCCAACATCACCCGCTTCGACGCGTCGAACTACTCGACCCGTTTCGCCGGTGAAGTGAAGGGCTTCAATATCGAGGACTACATCCCCGGCAAGGAAGCCCGCCACATGGATACGTTCATCCATTACGGCGTCGCTGCCGGCATCCAGGCGATGCGGGACAGCGGTCTCGATATCACCGAACAGAATGCGGAGCGCGTCGGCGTCGTCGTCGGCTCGGGCATCGGCGGCCTGCCGATGATCGAGATCACGCAGACCGAACTGCTGAACCGGGGGCCGCGCCGCATTTCGCCGTTCTTCGTGCCCGCGTCGATCATCAACATGATTTCCGGCCACCTGTCGATCAAGTACGGCCTGAAAGGTCCGAATCTCGCGATGGTGACCGCGTGCACGACCGGCCTGCACTGCATCGGCGAGGCGTCGCGGCTGATCGAGTACGGCGATGCGGACGTGATGATCGCGGGCGGTGCGGAAGCGACGGTGTCGCCGCTCGGCGTCGGCGGCTTTGCCGCCGCGCGCGCGCTGTCGCAGCGCAACGACGATCCGGCGACGGCAAGCCGTCCATGGGACAAGGACCGCGACGGTTTCGTGCTCGGCGAGGGCGCGGGCGTGATGGTGCTCGAAGAGTACGAGCATGCGAAAGCGCGCGGCGCGAAGATCTACGCGGAAGTGTCCGGTTACGGGATGAGCGGCGACGCCTATCACATGACCGCGCCGGTCGAAGACGGCGACGGCGCGCGCCGCTGCATGCTGGCCGCGCTGCGCAACGCGGGTATCAACGCGGACGAGGTGCACTATCTGAACGCGCACGGCACGTCGACGCCGCTCGGCGACCTCGCGGAGACGACCGGCATCAAGCGCGCATTTGGCGACCACTCGAAGAAGATCGTCGTGAATTCGACGAAGTCCATGACCGGGCACCTGCTCGGCGGCGCGGGCGGTCTGGAATCGGTGTTCACGGTGCTGGCCGTGCACAACCAGGTGTCTCCGCCGACGATCAACATCTTCAACCAGGATCCGGCGTGCGATCTCGACTACTGCGCGAACACCGCGCGGGAGATGAAGATCGACGTCGCGCTGAAGAACTCGTTCGGGTTCGGCGGCACGAACGGTACGCTGGTTTTCAAGCGCCACGCTTGATTTCGTTGCCGCGGACAGCGGCCGCGCCGGCAGGTCCGGGCGGCGGCCGCGACTCCCTTTCTCCGGCGGGGCGCTCCGGCGCCCCGCGCATCTCTCTGCGTCCTTCCGCGACGCTCGTCGTTTTTCCCGTCGTTAGCCTGCTGGTCGCAGCCGCCGCGCTGTGGACCGCGCTCGCGCCGTGGCTCGGCGGCTGGCGTGCCGCGCCGGCAACGCTTGCATTCGCCGCTGCGGCCGGGCTCGGCGCCGTGGCCTGGTGCCGCAGGCAACCGCACAGCATCGAAATCGGGCCGGATGGCGTCGAGGCGTTCGCGCGCGACGGCGCACGCCTCGCGAGCGGCCGGCTGACCGGCTGCGCGCAGTGGGGCGGGGCGCTTCTCGTGCTGGCCGTCGGCGTTGGGCGGAGTCGTCGCACGCTGCTGGTCGCCGCCGACGCGATCGCGCCCGAAGCGTTTCGCGAACTGGCCGTCCGGGGCTGCTGCGCGTCCGGCCGGTGAGCGTCGCCGCCGCATTCCCGCGGCGCTGTAACGGCTGTAACCGCTGTTACGCGCGTAACGTGAGCCGATGACGGGAACGCTACAATGGTGCCCCCGCGTCCACTTACTAGCTAACGGATTCTCAGGTGAGCGAAAAAGAAATCGACCAGATTCTGGTCGAACGCGTGCAGAAAGGCGACAAGGCCGCGTTCGAACTGCTGGTCTCCAAATACCACCGCAAGATCATCCGGCTGATCTCGCGCCTCGTGCGGGACCCCGCGGAGGTCGAGGACGTGGCCCAGGACGCGTTCATCAAGGCTTATCGCGCGCTGCCGCAGTTTCGCGGCGAGTCCGCTTTTTATACGTGGTTGTACCGTATTGCGGTCAATACGGCGAAGAACTACCTTGCGACGCAGGGTAGGCGGGCGCCCACTTCCACCGAAGCGGATGCAGAAGAGGCTGAAACTTTCTCGGACGCCGATCAACTAAGGGATATCAATACGCCCGAATCGATGCTGATGAGCAAGCAGATCGCGGAGACGGTCAATGCCGCGATGGCGGTTTTGCCGGAAGAACTGCGCACTGCAATCACGCTTCGGGAAATTGAAGGTTTGAGCTATGAGGAAATCGCGGAGATGATGGGTTGCCCGATCGGCACTGTCAGATCGAGAATTTTCCGCGCTCGCGAGGCCATTGCGGCAAAATTGCGTCCGCTGCTGGACACACCGGAAGGCAAGCGCTGGTAAACCAGTGGCCGGCCGGGCACGGATGCGATTCACAGGGGTGGTTGGTGTCACTACGGGGCGTCTGAAAGGATTGGGGAGCATCATGGGGTCGATCTCGATGCAATCGGTATCAGGTTCGCGCGGCGAGCGTCTGTCCGCATTCGTGGACGGCGAGTTGTCCGGCGACGGGCAGCCGAACGGTATTTTTTCTGACTTGAATCGCGACGATCGCGCGGCGTGGTCGAGTTATCACCTGATTGGCGACGTGCTGCGCTCGGACGATCTGGCGCTCAGCCCGGCGGCGAGCAGCGCGTTCATGGCCGGCTTTGCCGCGCGCCTCGACGCCGAGCCGCACGTGCTCGCGCCGGCTGCGATCGCGCCGGCGGTGTCGACGACGCGCCGGCTGCTGAATCTGCGTCGCCGCGTCGTGCCGACGCTCGCGGTCGCCGCGGCGGCTGCGACGCTCACGTGGATCGTCGTGCCACAGATGCACGGCGTTGGCGTCGGCCAGAGCGGCGTGCAGGTCGCGTCGGTGCAACCGTCGCACGTCGACGCGATGCAGCGCGTCGCGATGCCGGCCGTCGCGACCCAGGACGGCAACATCATCCGCGACGCGCGGCTCGACGAATATTTCGAAGCGCACCAGCAGTTCGCGCAGCAACCGGTGATGTCGGACTCGATGCCGCTTATCCGCGCTGCGGCGCTTACCACGCAAGGCCAGTAAGTCTGATGCAGACACAGCGGTTGAATAAAACGACGATCTGGGGGCGGCTGCCGGCATTCCTGTACTGCGCAGCCGTGTTGTTAACCGCTCTGTCTGTCGCCCCCCGCGCGGATGCGCAGTCCGCATCCGCCGCCGATCCCGCGGCGCGCGAAACGGCCGCCCAATGGCTCGACCGGATTCACGTCGCAGCCCAGCAGCAGAACTACGAAGGAACCTTCGTCTATCAGCGCGGCGCATTCGTGCAGTCGTCGAAGATCGCGCATTATGCGACGCGCAACGACGGCGAATACGAGCAGCTCGAAAGCCTCGACGGCAAGCCGCGCAAGATGCTGCGGCATAACGACGATCTGTACACGTTCGTGCCCGAGCGGCATCTGTGCGTCGTCGAGAAGCGGCAGAACAAGGACTCGTTCCCGGCGCTGCTCGCGACGAGCGGCGATCAGGTGCTGTCGGTCTACGAGCCGAAGCTGCTCGGTTCGGACCGCGTCGCCGGCGTCGACAGCCAGGTGATCCAGCTCGATCCGAAGGACGCGTATCGCTTCGCGTACCGGCTGTGGGCGGACGCGAAAACCGGTTTGCTGCTGCGCGCGCAGACGCTCGATACGAACGGCCAGGTGCTTGAACAGATGGCGTTCACGCAGATCCGCATCGGCGTGCCGGCCGACAAAACCCCGATCGTCAGCGGCATGCGCGACACCGCTGGCTGGACGGTCGTGCGGCCGCCGCTGGAGTCGGTCGACATGGAAGCGCAGGGCTGGACGTTCCCGTCTGCCGTGCCGGGCTTCCGCAAGATTCGCGAGCTGCGCCGGCCGATGGCCGCGCGCGATGCGAACGAACCGCCGATTCCGGTCGATCAGGCGGTGTTCTCCGATGGCCTCGCCGCGATCTCGATCTTCATCGAACCGGTCGAGCACAACAGCCGCAAGGAAGGCGCGGGCAGCAGCGGCGCGACCCACGTGCTCGTGAAGCGGCGCGGCGACTACTGGATCACGCTGCTCGGCGAAGTGCCCCAGAGCACGTTGCAGCAATTTGCGTCTGCCATAGAATACAAGGCTCCCAGGTAACCCCCTTCGGCTGACTACGATATGACGATCTTCACGGTGCGCAAATTCTTCGCGGCCGCGGTGGTGGCGGTTTGCCTGCCGTTCGCCCCGCACATGGCGTCGGCGGCTCCCGCCGCCAATCTGCCCGACTTCACCGATCTCGTCGACAAGGTCGGGCCGGCCGTCGTGAACATCCGCACCACCGCGCGCGTGCCGACTTCGCAGCGCGGGCTGCCGCCCGGTCTCGACGACGGCGACATGTCCGAGTTCTTCCGCCGCTTCTTCGGCATTCCTCTGCCGCAGGGTCCCCAGGGACCGCAAGGCCAGATTCCGCGCGGCGCGCCGGACACGTCGCCGCCGGACGGCGGCAACGACACCGAACAGAACAGCGGCGTCGGCTCCGGCTTCATCCTGTCGGCGGACGGCTACGTGATGACCAACGCGCACGTCGTCGACGACGCGGACAGCATCTATGTGACGCTGACCGACAAGCGCGAATTCAAGGCGAAGCTGATCGGCGTCGATGACCGCACCGACGTCGCGGTCGTGAAGATCAACGCGTCGAACCTGCCGGTCGTCACGATCGGCGACTCGAACAAGGTGCGCGTCGGCGAATGGGTCGTCGCGATCGGTTCGCCGTTCGGCCTCGAAAACACGGTGACGGCCGGCATCGTCAGCGCGAAGGGGCGCGACACCGGCGACTATCTGCCGTTCATCCAGACCGACGTCGCGGTGAATCCCGGCAACTCGGGCGGCCCGCTGATCAACATGGACGGCGAGGTGATCGGCATCAACTCGCAAATCTACAGCCGCACCGGCGGCTTCATGGGGATCTCGTTCGCGATTCCGATCGACGAGGCGATGCGCGTCGCGGATCAGCTCAAGACGTCCGGCAAGGTCGTGCGCGGCCGCATCGCGGTCGCGATCGGTGAAGTGACGAAGGACGTCGCGGACTCGCTCGGCTTGCCGAAGGCGCAGGGCGCGATGGTCAGCAGCGTGGAGCCGGGCGGTCCGGCTGAAAAGGCGGGCATCCAGCCGGGTGACATCATCCTGAAGTTCGGCGGGCTGCCGGTCGAGGCGGCGACGGATCTGCCGCGCATGGTCGGCGACACGAAGCCGGGCACGAAAACGACGGTCACCGTGTGGCGCAAGGGCCAGACGCGCGACCTGTCGATCACCGTTGCCGAGATGCAGGCGGACAAGGCGGCGAAGGACGGCCAGAAGAAGGCGCCGGAGCCGAAGCCGCGCGCGTCGAACGCGCTGGGCCTTGCGGTCAGCGACATTCCGGCCGACCAGCAGAATGCGCAGAAGCTGCACGGCGGCGTGCAGGTGGACGCGGTCGAAGGGCCGGCGGCGCGCGCCGGTCTGCAACGCGGCGACATCATCATGCGGGTTGGCGATGTCGATATCACCAGCGCGAAGCAGTTCGAGGAAGTGACGTCGAAGCTCGATCCGCAGAAGATGGTCGCGGTGCTCGTGCGGCGCGGGGACAACACGCAGTTCGTGCCGCTGCGGCCGCGCACGCCAGGCCAGAAATAAATGGCCGGCGCGCAGGCCGCTGCGGGCGGCCCGGACCAGCGTGCCAGTCCGGGCGCACCGCATCTGGTGTTGTACGGCCGCGCGTGGTGTCATCTTTGCGACGACATGCGCGCGGCGCTCGAACCGATGCTGGCCGGGACCGGCGCGCGGTTCGACGTGATCGACGTCGACTCCGACCCCGCGCTTCAGGCCCGCTACGACGAACTCGTGCCGGTGCTGGTTTGCGACGGCGTCGAGCTGTGTCACTACCATCTGGACGAGGTCCGCGTGCGGGCCGCGTTGCTGCCCAGGCCGGCATAACCGCGGCGCGGCGGCTTTCAGCCTTCCGCAATGCGCCCGGCCGCACCCCTTTTCGGCTAAAATAGCCAGGTTTTTCATCTGCTTACAAGGCGTGCTCTGCATTTCGTCTGGGCGCGCCTTTTTGCTTGATCGGCACTGAATGGATCATATTCGTAACTTCTCGATCATTGCGCACATCGACCATGGCAAGTCGACGCTCGCCGATCGCATCATCCAGTTGTGCGGCGGCCTGTCCGACCGCGAAATGGAATCGCAGGTGCTCGACTCGATGGACCTTGAGCGCGAGCGCGGCATCACGATCAAGGCGCAGACTGCTGCGCTGAGTTATCGCGCGCGCAACGGCGAGGTCTACAACCTGAACCTGATCGACACGCCGGGGCACGTCGACTTCTCGTACGAGGTCAGCCGTTCGCTGTCCGCGTGCGAGGGCGCGCTGCTCGTCGTCGATGCGAGCCAGGGCGTCGAGGCGCAGACGGTCGCGAACTGCTACACCGCGATCGAACTCGGCGTCGAGGTCGTGCCGGTGCTCAACAAGATCGACCTGCCGGCCGCCAATCCCGAAAACGCGATCACCGAGATCGAGGACGTGATCGGCATCGACGCGACCGACGCGACGCGTTGCAGCGCGAAGACCGGCGTGGGCGTCGAGGACGTGCTGGAGGCGCTGATCGAAAAAGTGCCGCCGCCGAAGGGCGACCCGGACGCGCCATTGCAGGCCCTCATCATCGACTCGTGGTTCGACAACTATGTCGGCGTCGTGATGCTCGTGCGTATCGTCAACGGCACGCTGCGCCCGAAGGACAAGATCAAGATGATGGCGACCGGCGCGCAGTATCCGGTCGAGCACGTCGGCGTGTT
This sequence comes from Paraburkholderia caballeronis, assembly GCF_900104845.1. Classification (NCBI taxonomy): domain Bacteria; kingdom Pseudomonadati; phylum Pseudomonadota; class Betaproteobacteria; order Burkholderiales; family Burkholderiaceae; genus Paraburkholderia; species Paraburkholderia caballeronis. The sequence continues at coordinate 1,395,718 of NZ_FNSR01000001.1, forward strand.
CACGCCGAAGTCGCGCAATCTCGATGCGCTGTCCGCGGGGCAGGTGGGCTTCATCATCGCGGGCATCAAGGAACTGGCGGTCACGAAGGTCGGCGACACCGTCACGCACGTGACGAAGCCCGCCGCGGAACCGTTGCCCGGCTTCAAGGAAGTGAAGCCGCAGGTGTTCGCGGGCCTGTATCCGGTCGAGGCGAACCAGTACGACGCGCTGCGCGAATCGCTCGAAAAGCTGAAGCTGAACGACGCGTCGCTGCAATACGAGCCGGAAGTGTCGCAGGCGCTCGGCTTCGGCTTCCGCTGCGGCTTCCTTGGTCTGCTGCACATGGAGATCGTGCAGGAACGTCTCGAACGCGAGTTCGACATGGACCTGATCACGACCGCGCCGACCGTCGTGTACGAAGTGGTGCGCAGCGATGGTTCGGTGCTGATGGTCGAGAATCCGGCGAAGATGCCGGTCGACCCGTCGAAGATCCAGGAAATCCGCGAGCCGATCGTCACCGTGAACCTGTACATGCCGCAGGACTACGTCGGTTCGGTGATCACGCTGTGCACCCAGAAGCGCGGCAACCAGATCAACATGCAGTACCACGGCCGCCAGGTGCAGCTCACGTACGAAATCCCGATGGCGGAGATCGTGCTCGACTTCTTCGACCGGCTGAAGTCGGTGTCGCGCGGTTACGCGTCGATGGACTACGAGTTCAAGGAGTATCGCGCGTCGGACGTCGTGAAGGTCGACATGCTGATCAACGGCGACAAGGTCGATGCGCTGTCGGTGATCGTGCACCGGTCGCAGTCGCAGTATCGCGGCCGCGAGGTGGCGGCGAAGATGCGCGAGATCATTCCGCGCCAGATGTACGACGTCGCGATCCAGGCGGCGGTCGGCGCGCACATCATCGCGCGCGAGAATATCAAGGCGCTGCGCAAGAACGTGCTCGCGAAGTGCTACGGCGGCGACATCACGCGCAAGAAAAAACTGCTGGAAAAGCAGAAAGAAGGCAAGAAACGGATGAAGCAGGTCGGCTCCGTCGAGATTCCGCAGGAAGCCTTCCTCGCGATCCTCCGGGTCGAAGATAAATAAAACAGAACACTGGACCGTCTAATGAATTTTGCGCTGATTCTTTTTGTGCTCGTCGTCGTGACGGGCATTGCATGGGTAGCGGACAAACTGGTTTTCATGCCGCGCAGGCGGCTCGCAGCGGACGCCGCCGTCGACGAGTTCGACCGGCAGCAGGCGCGTGTCGGCGAGCGTTTCGCCGACGAGAACGCGCCGGTCACGCGGCAGCAACTGCGCAACGACAAGCTGCGTCAGCCGTGGTGGCTCGAATACACCGCGAGCTTCTTTCCGGTGATCCTGGTCGTGTTTTTCGTGCGCTCGTTCATCGTCGAGCCGTTCAAGATTCCGTCGGGCTCGATGGTGCCGACGCTGCTGGTCGGCGACTTCATCCTCGTCAACAAGTTTCACTACGGGATCCGGCTGCCGATCACGAACACGCGGATCACGCAGGGCGCGCCGGTGCAGCGCGGCGACGTGATCGTGTTCCGCTATCCGAAGGACGAGTCGGTCGACTACATCAAGCGCGCGATCGGCCTGCCGGGCGACGTCGTGGCGTACCAGGACAAGAAGCTGACGGTCAATGGCCAGCCGGTGCCGGAAACGCCGCTGCCCGATTATTTCGACGAAGAGCGCATCGGTTATGCGAAGCAGTTCGAAGAGACGATCGACGGCCGCAAGAACGCGATCCTGAACAACCCTGCGGTGCCGCCGTACGTGATCGGCGCGGAAGACTTCCCGTATCACGACAACTGCCAGTACAACGAGCGCGGCGTGATCTGCAAGGTGCCGCCGGGCCATTACTTCATGATGGGCGACAACCGCGACAACAGCGCGGACAGCCGCTACTGGGGCTTCGTGCCCGACGCGAACATCGTCGGCCGCGCGTTCTTCATCTGGATGAACTTCAGCAGTCTGCGGCGCATCGGCTCGTTCCAGTGATCGCAACAGCGAACCGGTCTGCCCATTGATCCCGACGGTGCTTCGCAAGCATCGAAGCACCGTCGGATCGCCATCGAAGAAACGGCGTCACGTCGCCGTATCAGGCTTTTTCACCGACCGCCCCGCGTTTTCGCCGGGGCTGGCCGGCGCGTTATACTCTCCCCATGCCCCAATCTCCGCTGGAAAGCCGTTTGCGCTACGAATTTCGCAATGCGGAATTGTTGCGCCAGGCTCTCACTCACCGCAGTCACAGCGCCACGCATAACGAACGCCTCGAATTCCTTGGCGATTCGGTCCTGAATTGCGCGGTGGCGGCCCTATTGTTTCAACGCTTCAGCAAACTCGACGAAGGCGATCTGTCGCGCGTGCGAGCGAATCTGGTCAAGCAGCAGTCGCTGTACGAAATTGCTCAGGCCCTGAATATCGCGGACGGCCTGCGTCTCGGCGAAGGAGAACTGCGCAGCGGCGGTTTTCGCCGTCCGTCGATTCTGGCGGACGCGCTGGAGGCGATCTTCGGCGCGATTTTCCTCGACGGCGGTTTCGAGGCTGCGCAGACGGTAATCAAGCGGCTGTACGTGCCGATTCTCGATCACATCGACCCGCGCACGCTCGGCAAGGACTCGAAGACGCTGCTGCAGGAATACCTGCAAGGCCACAAGATCGCGCTGCCGACCTACACGGTGGTCGCGACGCATGGTGCGGCGCACAATCAGCAGTTCGAAGTGGAATGCACGGTGCCGAAGCTGGACGTGAAGGTGTCCGGTTCCGGCGCGAGCCGTCGCGCGGCCGAGCAGGCCGCCGCGAAGAAGGCGCTCGACGAGGTGATGGCGGCCGCGCCGGCGCTCGTCGCGAAGCCGAAGCGGTCGAAGGGCGCGCGGGCGGCGAAGGCCGAGCCCGAAGTCGTGCCCGGCGTGACCGGCGTGCAGGGCGCGCTGGATCTGCGCTCGCCGGAACGGCGCGAACGCGCGGCGCGCGGCGAACGGGCGGCGTCTGGGCAGCCGCCGGCTGTGGTGGACGCGGGCGAACCGGCGACCGCGGCAGCCGCGCCGCTGGCGATGATCCGCGCGTCGCATGTCGAGTACAGCCCGGAGCGGGCACCGGCGGCGGGCGTGGACAAGGACAAGCCGGCGCTGGTCGAATCAGCGTCGGCGGAGAAGTCCGACGCGACTTCCCGAGCCGCCGTGGCCGAAAAGGGCGCTGCCCGACCGGCCGACAAACCCGACGCCGCCGGCACCGCCGCTTCTACCCAACGCCATCCGGCCGGAAAGACTGAACCCGCACTGCGCGCGGTCGAACGGGACGCGCCTTCGCAACCGGCCGACCGCTCGTCGCACCGCGGCCGCGATGCGGCAGCGAGCCCGTCCGAGCCGCCGGCATCGTCCGGCGACGGCACGGCGGAAACCGCTGCCGCAGCGGCCGTGCCGGTGCGCGCCGCCGATGCCGGCCATTGATTCAACCAGCGCACGCGACGCGTGCGCTTCCTCCATTCTTCGCGCGGTCCGATCATGAACGACGCTCTCACCCCCACTCCTGCCGGCTTCCGTTGCGGCACGGTCGCGATCGTCGGTCGTCCGAACGTCGGCAAGTCGACGTTGATGAACGCGCTCGTCGGCCAGAAGATCAGCATCACGTCGCGCAAGGCGCAGACCACGCGGCACCGGATCACCGGGATCAACACGGTCGATGACGCGCAATACGTGTTCGTCGACACACCCGGCTTCCAGACCCGCCACAGCACCGCGCTGAACCGCTCGCTGAACCGCGCCGTGACGTCGACGCTGACGTCCGTCGACGCAGTGCTGTTCGTGATCGAGGCTGGCCGTTTCGGTCCCGACGACCAGAAGGTGCTCGACCTGATCCCCCCGTCCGCGCCGACGATCCTGATCGCGAACAAGATCGACCGCGTCAGCGACAAGGCGACGTTGTACCCGTTCATCCAGCAGGTGCAGGCGCTGCGCGAATTCCGCGAGATCGTGCCGCTGTCCGCGAAGAATCCGGACGACATCACGCGGCTGCTCGCGACGCTGAAACCTTATCTGCCCGAGGGCGATCCGATCTACGGCGAGGATGACCTGACCGATCGCAGCGAACGCTTCCTCGCGGCCGAAATCCTGCGCGAGAAGGTGTTCCGCTGGACCGGCGACGAACTGCCGTACACGAGCACCGTGCTGATCGAAAAGTTCGAGACCGAAGGGCGGCTGCGCCGGATTTTCGCGACGATCCTCGTCGAGCGCGACGGCCACAAGGCGATGGTGATCGGGCAGAAGGGCGCGAAGCTCAAGCAGATCAGCACCGAGGCGCGGCTCGACATGGAGAAGCTGTTCGACGGGCCGATATACCTCGAAACCTTCGTGAAGGTGAGAAGCGGCTGGGCCGACAACGACGCCGGGCTGCGCGCCTATGGTTACGAGTGACGAGACGGTCACCGGTACGCGCGACGTGACGCTCGATGCGTCGGACGACGTCGGCGCGGCCTTCGGCGGCGGCGAACCCGCGCCGGACGATGCACCGCTCCCCGCCGCCGCGCCGCGGCGCGCCCGCGGCAAGTCGCGGCCATCGGCCGGCGAAGCCTCTGCCAGCGAAGCCCGAACGAAATCGGCGTCGCGCCGCGCGCCTCGTGCGCCGTCGGTGCCCGACTACCGGATCGCCGAGCAGCCGGCGTTCGTGCTGCACAGCTACCCGTATCGCGAGACCAGTCTGATCATCGACGTGCTGTCGCGCGATCACGGCCGCGTCGCGCTCGTCGCGAAAGGCGCGAAGCGTCCGCATTCGGCGCTGCGCGGCGTGCTGCAGACGTTCCAGCCGCTGTCGTTGTCGTGGACCGGCAAGGGCGAAGTCCGCACGCTGACCGGTGCCGAATGGGTCGGCGGGATGCGGCCGCTCGCCGGCGACGCGCTGCTGTGCGGCTTCTACGCGAACGAATTGCTGGTGAAGTTCCTCGCGCGCGAGGACGCGCATCCGCAACTGTTCCATCACTACGTGGTCACGCTGACTCGCCTCGCGTACGACGAGCCGCCGGTGCAGGTGCTGCGCTCGTTCGAACGCGTGCTGTTGCGCGAGACCGGCTACGCGCTCGCGCTCGACCGGACCGTCGCGCGCCGCGCGGTCGTGCCGGAGGGGCGCTACGTGTTCGACCCGGAGCGCGGCGTGCGCGACGCGTCGGACGAGTTTCCCGCGCAGTGGCCGGTGCTGTCCGGCCAGACGTTGCTCGACATGGAGCAGGACGATTACCATCGCCCGCAGACCGTCACGCAGAGCAAGGCGCTGATGCGTTTCCTGCTGAACACCTACCTTGGCGGCACGCCGCTCGCGACGCGCCAGATCCTGATCGACCTGCAGAATCTATGAGCTTCTTCCTGACCTCGCCCCACGTGATCGAACTCGGCGTCAACATCGACCACGTCGCCACGCTGCGCAACGCGCGCGGCACGTCCTATCCCGATCCGGTCCGCGCGGCGCTGCAGGCCGAGGAGGCGGGCGCCGACGCGATCACGCTGCATCTGCGCGAAGACCGCCGGCACATCGTCGATGCGGACGTGCGCACGCTGCGGCCGCAATTGCGCACGCGGATGAACCTCGAATGCGCGGTCACCGCCGAGATGCTCGACATCGCGTGCGAGATCAAGCCCCACGACGTGTGCCTCGTGCCGGAGAAGCGTCAGGAGTTGACGACCGAAGGCGGCCTCGACGTCGCCGGCCAGTTCGATGCGGTCAGCGCCGCGTGCCGGCAGCTCGCGGACGCGGGCATCCGCGTGTCGCTGTTCATCGACCCGGACGAGACGCAGATTCGCGCGGCGCACGAAACCGGCGCGCCGGTCGTCGAACTGCACACCGGCCGTTATGCGGAAGCGCACGACGCGGGCGAGCAGGAGCGCGAATACGAGCGCGTCGTGCGCGGCGTCGATTGCGGGATCGGCCTCGGCCTGAAGGTCAATGCGGGCCACGGGCTGCACTACACGAACGTCCAGCCGATCGCCGCGATCGACGGCATCGCGGAACTGAACATCGGCCATGCGATCGTCGCGCACGCGATCTTCGCGGGTTGGGACAACGCGGTCCGCGAGATGAAGGCGATCATGGTGGCCGCGCGTCTCGGCGCGCGCGCCTGAGCCGGACCGGAACGGACCCACGCGACAGGGAGCGGCATGGCGATCTACGGCATCGGCACCGACATCATCCAGATCAGCCGCGTCGCGGCCGTGATGGAGCGCACCGAAGGGCGTTTCGCGTCGCGCGTGCTCGGCCCCGACGAACTGCGCGTGTACGAGGCGCGCAACGCGCGCTCGGCCGTGCGCGGACTCGCGTATCTGTGCACGCGTTTCTCCGCGAAAGAAGCGTTTTCGAAGGCGATCGGCACCGGCATGCACTGGCCGATGACGTGGCGCGCGGTGCAGACGCTGAACGAGCCGAGCGGCCGGCCGGTGATGGTCGCGTCCGGCGAACTCGCGCAATGGCTCGACGCGCGCGGCATCAGCGTGCGCGTGACGATCAGCGACGAACGCGACTACGCGGTGTCGTTCGTGATCGCGGAGACGGTGGACGCCGCCAGTCCCGCCGCATGATTTCCCCCGCCGCGCGGCGACGTTCGCGCGGCTTCATTCCTCCTTGTTTCTCCCGATGAAAAACAGTCCCGGACCCGTAATGCTGGACGTGGTCGGCAAGACGCTGACCGACGACGACGCGCGCCGTCTCGCGCATCCGATGACAGGCGGCGTGATTCTTTTTGCACGCCATTTCGAGAGCCGCGCGCAGCTCGTTGCGTTGACCGATGCGATCCGCGAAGTGCGCGACGACCTGCTGATCGCGGTCGATCACGAAGGCGGCCGCGTGCAGCGTTTCCGCACCGACGGCTTCACGTTGCTGCCCGCGATGCGGCGCGTGGGCGAGCTGTGGGACAAGGACGTGCTGCTCGCGACGAAGGTCGCGACCGCGGTCGGCTACATCCTCGCGAGCGAACTGCGTGCCTGCGGGATCGACCTCAGCTTCACGCCGGTGCTCGACCTCGATTACGGCCAGTCGAAGGCGATCGGCGACCGCGCGTTCCATCGCGATCCGCGTGTTGTCACGCTGCTCGCGAAGAGCCTGAACCACGGGCTCGCGCTCGCCGGCATGGCGAACTGCGGCAAGCATTTCCCCGGACACGGTTATGCGCACGCAGACTCGCACGTCGCGGTGCCCATCGACGACCGGCCGCTCGACGCGATCCTCCGCGAGGACGCGATGCCGTACGACTGGCTCGGGCTGTCGCTCGCGGCGGTGATGCCGGGTCACGTGATCTACCCGCAGGTGGACCCGAAGCCGGCCGGCTTCTCGCGGATCTGGGTGCAGGAGATCCTGCGCGGCAAGCTGCGGTTTGGCGGCGTCGTGTTCAGCGACGACCTGTCGATGGAGGCGGCGCGCCAGGGCGGCACGCTGACCGAGGCGGCGCAGGCGGCATTGGCCGCCGGCTGCGACATGGTGCTCGTGTGCAACCAGCCGGACGAAGCGGAGAAGGTGCTGAACGCGCTGCACGTCGAGCCGACGAAGGCGTCGCGCCGGCGCATTCGCAGGCTGCGTCCGCGCGGCAAGGCGCTGCGCTGGAACAAGCTCGTTGCGGATCCCGCGTATCTCGCCGCGCAGGCGCTGTTGAGGGAAACGATGCCCTGAGCGGTTCGCGTGCACGCATCCGGCGGACTCATGATCCGCTTCCGCAAAGGCAAGGGCCGCTCGATGAAAGCGGCCCTTTGTTTTGCTGCCCGGTCGTCTCGATCTAGTTCGGCCGCATCCGTTGCAGCTTGTTGTACAGCGTCTTCGGGCTGATGCCGAGCAGCGACGCCGCGCGATGGCGCGTGCCGCCGACCGCGTCGAGCGTCGCGCGGATCAGCATCTCCTCGACGTCCGCGAGCGGCGTGCCGACCGTCACCTGCACGCGGCCGCCGTTCAGTTCGCGTGTGCCGTTGCTGGCCGCTTCGTCGGCCTGCAACGTCTCCAGCACGTCGCCGGACGCGTAATACGCGCGCTTCACGCGCTCCTGCAGTTCGCGCACGTTGCCGGGCCAGTCGTACGCGAGACATTCGCGGACGAACGACGGCGCGATGAGCCGCGTGGTCCCCGTGAGCCCGCGCGCGTGGGTGGCCTGATTCAGTTCGTCGACGCACGCGGTCGCGAGCAGCGCGGCGTCGTCGTCGCGCTCGCGCAGCGGCGGCAGCGCGAGCGCGGCCGCGTCGAGACGCAGCCACAGGTCCTCGTGCAGTTTGCCGTTGGCGACCGCGTCGCGCGGGACGGTGCGCGTCGCCGCGATCAGCCGGAAATCGGTGCCGACCTCGCTGCTGCCGCCGACGCGCATGAACGTCTGCGAATCGAGCGCGCGCAGCAACGCTTCCTGTTGCCCGCGGTCGAGTTCGGTCAGTTCGTCGATGAACAGCGTGCCGCCGCACGCCTGATCGACGAGTCCCGGCTCGCGCTGGTCCGCGCCGCTGAACGCGCCGCGCTCGTGGCCGAACAGCACGCTCGCGAGCGGCCGGCCGAGCGCCGATTCGTTGGCGACCAGACGCGTGTCGCAGACGACGAACGGTCCTTTGCGACGGCGGCTCAACTGATGCAGCGTGCGCGCCGCGACTTCCTTGCCGGTGCCGGACTCGCCGTGGACGAGGATCGCGGCCTCGGTCGGCGCGAGTTGCTCGATCGTGTCGTAGACGATCTGGACCGCGCCGCTGCGGCCGATCATCGGACCGAAACGGCCCAACTGGCGCAATGCGGCGCGCAGCGCGCGAACCTCTTCGCTCAGTTCGTAAGGACGCGGAATCCGCGCGAGCAGGCTGCGCAGGCGCGGGATGTTGACCGGCTTCAGCAGGTAGTCCCAGATGCCGTGCCGCAAGCCCTCGATCGCGCTTTCGACGGTCGCGTTGCCGGTCATCACGATCACCGGCAGCGAGCCGCCCGGCGGCTGCGCGGGCAGATGGTGCAGCAGGTCGAGGCCGCGGCCGTCCGGCAGGTTCAGGTCGACGAGCACCACGTCCGGAATGAAACGCGCCAGCGCGGCGCGGGCGTCGGTCAGCGTGGGCGCGGTGTCGACCGAAAAACCGTCGGCCGCGAGGATCGCGGACAGGCCGGACAGGCTGTTGGGATCGTCTTCGACAATCAGGGCGTGTGGCATGGCGGAAGCGGCTTTCGACAGGGTGATCGGGACAGGTCGCCGCGTCGCGCCCGGTGACCGGACGCGACGCGGCAAGGGGGTGATTCACCGTGCAGTTCAATGCATGTTGTTCCGGTCCTCGCAGATGCGGCGCCGGACCACGCGTGGCGGCGCCTTCAGACTCGTCCCGCGGCGGACGCCGCGGGACGCTTCATCTCCACATCGGGCAGAGGCCGGTTTTGCCGCAGGCCAGGCTAGTCGCGCGGACGGTTCGCTTCCATGAAGCGCCGCACTTCCAGCTCCGCCTCGTCACGCGTCTTGCCGTAACGTTCCTGGATCATTCCGGCGAGCCGGTCGGCGCGACCCTCGGCCTTGACGAGATCGTCGTCCGTCAGCTCGCCCCATGCGGCCTTGGCTTTGCCCATCAACTGCTTCCACTTGCCTTCAGCGATGTCGTTATTCATCGTGCATCTCCTGGTTCGGAAACAAAGGCCTCGCGAGGGGCTGAGCCTTGAACCAGCAGAAAGCGTGCCGCGGGAAAACGGTCGGCGGCCGGCTTTCATGCGCGCCGGATGGAACCGGCAGTACCGGTAAGTTTTTCCCGTGACAGTCCTAAACATACACGTTCGGCAAAAAAAGAAAAAGCGCCCCAGCGGGGCGCTTTCACGGGAGCCGCGCCAGCCGGGGCGGCGGCGCGAAATACCGGCTGCGCGTGTTATGCGCGGCTGCGGTATTCGTTGGTGCGGGTGTCGATTTCGATCTTGTCGCCGATGCTGCAGAAGAGCGGCACTTGGAGTTCGAAACCGGTGTTCAGCTTCGCGGTCTTCAGCACCTTGCCCGACGACGTGTCGCCCTTGACCGCCGGCTCCGTGTACGTGATTTCGCGGACGAGCGTGGTCGGCAGTTCGACCGAGATCGCCTTCTCGTTGTAGAACACGACTTCGCAGGCCATGCCGTCTTCGAGGTAGTTCAGCGCGTCGCCCATCATTTCCGCTTCGACTTCGAACTGGTTGTAGTCGGCGTCCATGAACACGTACATCGGGTCGGCGAAATAGGAGTACGTCACTTCCTTGCGGTCGAGCACGACGACGTCGAACTTGTCGTCGGCCTTGTACACGGTTTCCATACCCGCGCCGGTCAGCAGGTTCTTGAACTTCATCTTCACGACGGCGGCGTTACGGCCCGACTTGTTGTATTCGGCTTTTTGCACGACCATCGCGTCGCTGCCGATCATCACGACGTTGCCGGTGCGGAGTTCCTGTGCGGTCTTCATAAAAAAACTGTCCTGTCCAGATTAAGTAGCTTCGAGAGTGCTCGACGGCAAACGTCGCAAGCGGGTTCATGCGACGCGGCGATCGCACCACGCGCGCCGCGCCGGGCGTTGTCGCGCGGTTCAGAGCCTGCCGCGTTCGTTGCCGCGTTCGTTTTTCGCCGCGTTCGTTCGGAGCGAATCCGCCCGCTTTGAATCCGCTTTGAATCGCTTGAGACGGCTGCCGTCGGATAACCGCTTATTTTAACTGACTTTTTGCGAATTCCGCCAGATTTCCCGCGAGGTCGCCGATCGCGGCCAGTTCGGCCGCCCAGTCGCGCGCGCGGACGGCGAGTTGCGGCAGCGCACAAGCGAACTCGCTCCAGTCCGGCGCGCCGCGGCCGTTCCACGCGTGCCAGAAGCGGGCGAGCGCCGCGCGCGGCGCGGCCGGCAGCGCGCGCGCGTAGTGGTCGAGCGCCGCGTCGAGCTTCGGCAGATGCGCGTCGTCCGCCTGCGGGTAGATGTGCCACACGAACGGCCGCGCGGCCCACTGCGCGCGTACGAACGAGTCCTCGCCGCGCACGAAGTTCAGATCGCTCGCCCACAGCAGGCGGTCGTAACCCGCCTGATCGGTGAACGCGAGCCCATGCGCGCGCAGCGCGCTGCGTTCCGCGTGCGCACCCGCGCCGAACGACGGCATCCCGAAAAAGCGCGCGACCGCGCCGGAGATGCGGCCCTCGGGAACCAGCAGCACGACCGGCGTCGCGCTGTCGCACCATTGTGCGAGCAGGCCGTCCACCGCGGGGTTCTCGTAGGCGAACAGCGAGATCACCGTCGCATCGGGCGTGGGCGGCGGGCCGCCGGTCGCGCGCTGCCACCATTCGGCGCGCGCCTGTGGCGAGTCCTCGAACGCGGTCCGCGCGGCGTCGAGGCCGCGCTCCTTCAGCACGCCGCCGGTGCCGGCGCCGAGGCCAGGGAAAAAGAACGTCTTCGTCAGCGGATAACGCGGATGCGGCGATGGCCGCAGATGGAAATCGGCGACCCAGTCCTCGGCGCTCAGGTATTCGAGGTTCAGCCACACCGGCTTGCGCGCACGTTCGGCCATCGCCGCGACATAGGCGGGCGGCAGTTCGCACGCGAACGCCTCGATCACGACGTCCGCGATCCGCAGCGTGTCGCCCGCATGCGCCGGGTCGTGCCAATGCTCGACGACGATGCCGTCGACGGTCTGCGTCGCGCGCCCGATCGAGAGCGCCGGACATAGCCGCTGGAACGTATGCAGATCGTCGACGAACACGCGGACCTGCCAGCCGTGCTCGTCCGCGAGCTGGCGCGCGAGCCGCCAGCAGACGCCGATGTCGCCGAAGTTGTCGATCACCGCGCAGAAGAGGTCGCACGCGATCGGCGCGCAGAGGGGGGACACGTTGGCGTCGGACATGGCGGCTTCGCGCGGGCCTTCCGGCGAGCCGCCGGCGGGTCGGCTCAAGCCCGCGCGGTGCGCTGCGCGGGCGCTGGCGAGGCCGCGGCGGCAGGTTCGGACCCGCGCGGAATGATCTAAACTGGCGATTCTAAAGCACACCCTGCCGCCGCGTCCGCCGCCTGCGCGATTCCCGCGCGCCGCCGCGCGGCCGGCCCGAGCCTGGATGACCGATTCCGAAGTTTTCGACCCGAAGAAGGCGCTCGCGCAGTTGCCGCATTTGCCCGGCGTCTATCGCTATTACGACGCGCAGGGCGCGGTGCTGTACGTCGGCAAGGCGCGCGACCTGAAGAAGCGCGTGTCGAGCTATTTCACGAAGACGCAACTGTCGCCGCGCATCGCGATGATGATCACGCGGATCGCGCGCATCGAAACGACGGTCACGCGCTCCGAAGCCGAAGCGCTGCTGCTCGAAAACAACCTGATCAAGGCGCTGACGCCGCGATACAACATCCTGTTTCGCGACGACAAGTCGTATCCGTTCCTGAAGCTGACCGGCCACCCGTTTCCGCGGATGGCGTATTACCGGGGCGCCGTCGATCGGCGCAACCAGTACTTCGGGCCGTTCCCGAGCGCGTCGGCGGTGCGCGAGAGCATCCAGATCCTGCAGCGCGTGTTCCAGTTGCGGACCTGCGAGGACTCGGTGTTCAACAACCGCACGCGGCCTTGCCTGCTGCATCAGATCGAGCGCTGCACCGCGCCGTGCGTCGGCGCGATCAGCGAGGACGATTACGCGCGCGACGTCAGCAACGCGTCGCGGTTCCTGCTCGGCCGCCAGAACGAGGTGATGAAGGAGCTGGAGACGAAGATGCACGCGTTCGCCGGCGAGCTGAAGTTCGAGCAGGCGGCGGCGGTGCGCAACCAGATGAGTTCGCTCGCGACGGTGCTGCATCAGCAGGCGATCGAGACGGGCAGCGACAGCGACGTCGATATCCTCGCGGTCGTCGCGCTCGGCGGGCGCGTGTGCGTGAATCTCGCGATGGTGCGCGGCGGCCGGCATCTGGGCGACAAGGCGTATTTCCCGACGCACGTCGAGAGCGCGCTGACGGGCGAGGAAGGCGGCGTCGCGGAAGAGGTGGACAGCGAGACCGTGCTGGGGGCCACCGTGCTGTCCGGCGTGCCGTCGCGGGCGGCACGCGTGCATGTCGAAGCCGACGGGTACGACGTGTCGGCGGATGGAGCGGAGGACGGCGAAGAGGCGTCTTCCGATGCGGGCGCCGAGAACGGTCTGTCCGATGCGCTGGCGCTGGCGCGCGATCTGCCGCCGGAGGCCGATGACGGGGATGAAGCGGACGAAGCGGTCGAAGCCGAGGCCGTCGAAATCGAGACCGAAGCAGCCGAAGCGAACGGCCTGTCGACCACCGACGATCCCCCATCCCGCGCATCGTCCGCTCGCCGTCGCCCCGGCATCGAATCCGACGTGCTCGACGCGTTCATCGCGCAGCACTATCTCGGCAATCGCGTGCCGCCGGTGCTCGTCGTCAGCCATCCGCCCGCGAATCGCGAACTGATCGACGTGTTGAGCGAGCAGGCCGGCCACAAGGTCGCGCTGCTGCGCCAGCCGCAGGGCCAGAAGCGCGCGTGGCTCGCGATGGCCGGGCAGAACGCGCGTCTCGCGCTCGCGCGGCTGCTGTCCGAGCAGGGCTCGCAGCAGGCGCGCACGCGCTCGCTTGCGCAGTTGCTGTCGATCGAACTGGATGATCTTGCGCATCTGCGCATCGAGTGCTTCGACATCAGCCACACGATGGGCGAGGCGACGCAGGCGTCGTGCGTCGTTTATCACCATCACAAGATGCAGTCGGGCGAGTACCGGCGCTACAACATTACTGGGATCACGCCCGGCGACGACTACGCGGCGATGCGCCAGGTGCTCACGCGCCGCTACGAGAAGATGGTCGCGCAGTCCGCGCGCAACGAGGCCGACGAGGCGCAGACGCTGCAGACCGCCGACGCCGCGGACCCGAACGCGACGCCGGACGGCGCCGGTCCGGCCGCGGCCGGCGGCACGCTGCCGAACATCGTGCTGATCGACGGCGGCAAGGGGCAGGTCGAGATCGCGCGGCAGGTGTTCGGCGAACTGGGTCTCGATCCGTCGATGCTGGTCGGCGTCGCGAAGGGCGAAGGGCGCAAGGTGGGGCTCGAAACGCTCGTGTTCGCGGACGGCCGCACGCCGCTCGAACTCGGCAAGGAGAGCGCGGCGCTGATGCTGGTCGCGCAGATCCGCGACGAGGCGCACCGTTTCGCGATCACCGGGATGCGCGCGAAGCGCGGCAAGACGCGGCAGACGTCGCGGCTCGAAGAACTCGAAGGCGTCGGCGCGAAGCGCCGCCAGCGGCTGCTCGCGCGCTTTGGCGGGTTGCGCGGCGTGATGTCGGCGAGCGTCGAGGATCTTGCGAGCGTGGACGGCATTTCGCGCTCGCTTGCCGAGCAGATCTACCGGCAATTGCACTGACGGGCAGCGCTGGCGGCGCGCGTGCGGCGCCGGCCGCCTTACGGTTGCTTGTGGCGCTTGCGGCGACGCGGCACAATTGCATCTCCCTTGACAGCCAGCGCCCCGCCAATGCCGTTCAATTTTCCGATCTTCCTGACGTGGCTGCGGATCGTGCTGATCCCGCTCGTGGTCGGCGTGTTCTACCTGCCGGATACGATGCTGAGCCCGATGCAGCGCAACGTTGCGGCGATGCTGATCTTCGTGCTGGCGGCGCTGACCGACTGGTTCGACGGTTATCTCGCGCGCAAGTGGAACCAGACGTCGTCGTTCGGCGCGTTCCTCGACCCGGTCGCGGACAAGCTGATGGTGACCGCCGCGCTGCTGATGCTCGTGCAGCTCGCGCGCGTCGATGCGGCGATCGCGCTCGTCATCATCGGGCGCGAAATCGCGATCTCGGCGCTGCGCGAGTGGATGGCGCACATCGGCGCGTCGAAGAGCGTCGCGGTGAATTCGCTCGGCAAGTTCAAGACCGCGTGCCAGATGGTTGCGATTCCGATGCTGCTGTTCTACGCGCCGCTGACGGTCGCCGGCGTGACGCTCGACGCGCGTGTGTGGGGCGCGTGGCTCATCTACGTCGCCGCGTTCCTGACGATCTGGTCGATGATGTACTACATGAAGCTTGCGTGGCCGCAGATCCGCGAGCGTGGCAGCCTGTGAGTGCGCGGCCCGTGGCGGCTGAAAAGAGATGC
Source organism: Paraburkholderia caballeronis (assembly GCF_900104845.1). NCBI lineage: Bacteria > Pseudomonadati > Pseudomonadota > Betaproteobacteria > Burkholderiales > Burkholderiaceae > Paraburkholderia > Paraburkholderia caballeronis. Next base: position 1,410,731 of record NZ_FNSR01000001.1, read on the forward strand.
GCGTGGGGGCTTGACACGATTCTGCACCTTATACATAATCTCACTTCTCCGGTGCACGCGGATTTGAGCGAAGCGCCGGATGGGGTAAAAAAGCAGTAAGCAGTAGCAAGGCAGCAGCAAACGCGGGAGTAGCTCAGTTGGTAGAGCGCAACCTTGCCAAGGTTGAGGTCGCGAGTTCGAGACTCGTCTCCCGCTCCAGATTTCAGGTGCGGCGTTTGCAGTAGAAGCAGTAACCGGCGCCGCGCCACAGGCAGGACCATGCGGGAGTAGCTCAGTTGGTAGAGCGCAACCTTGCCAAGGTTGAGGTCGCGAGTTCGAGACTCGTCTCCCGCTCCAGACATCCGGGGAAGCAGCGCTTCCCCTTTTGTTTGGCAGGCCGTGAGGCCATAGCACCAATCTGTCCGGTCGTGGTGGACGCAACGGGTTCGCGACGTATCGACAATCCGCTTCTGGCGCGATAGCAAAGCGGTTATGCAGCGGCCTGCAAAGCCGTCCAGGCCGGTTCGACTCCGGCTCGCGCCTCCAGACGAAAAGAAAAGCCACCTTCGGGTGGCTTTTCTTTTTTCCGCGCACGGTTTCGTGCACGCGGCTTGCCGCACGCCCGGTCGCGTTTGTCCGTTGCCGATACCACGCGGCATAATCGTTGCCTTCCCCGACCTTCCGATCAGGACTTCCGTGATGAACGAGCCGACTTCCACGCCGCACGCCATGAACTTCGACTGGCGCTGGAAGCCGTTCGCCGCGCTCGATACGAAAGAGGTCTATGAACTGCTCGCCGCGCGCTCTGCGGTGTTCGTCGTCGAGCAGAACTGCGCGTACGGCGACATCGACGGACTCGATCTCGACGCATGGCATCTGCTCGCGTATGCGACGAGCGGCGAGCGTGCCGGACTGGCCGGTTATCTGCGCGTGCTGCTGCCTGACGCGGCCGATGCCGACGTGCGCATCGGCCGCGTGCTGACCACCGACGGCTTTCGCGGCATCAAGCTCGGCAACGCATTGCTCGAACAGGCGCTCGCTCACATCGCGCGTCAGTGGCCCGGCGTGCCGGTGCGGTTGCATGCGCAGGCGCATCTGCAACGCTTCTATGGCGCATTCGGCTTCGAGCCGGTGTCGGACGTGCATGACGAGGACGGCATCCCGCACGTGTGGATGCGGTCGATACAGCGGACCGTTTAAACCGCTTTCGCAGCATCACTGCGCCTGCGCCGGGGACTTCACCGCGAACGGCGCATCGAGCACCGCGCCATCGGAGAAGTGCAGCTTCAGGTGAACCGTTGCGCCCGGCGCGACCTGATGCTTCGGCGCCTGAAGCATCAGGTGATAACCGCCGGGCGCAATCGACGCCGAACCGTGCGCCGGCACCGTCAGCCTGTCGGCCATCATCATCTTCTGCGTCGAACCGTTCGATACCGTTTGATGCAGCATCACGCTGCCGTAGTCGTCGCTCGTCACGCGCACGAGATCGACCGGCTGACTGCCTTCGTTCTTCAAGGTGACGTAGCCCGCGGCCGGCAGATCGCCCGGCAGCCAGCGCACCCATGCGTCGTGCGCGCTGACCGTCGTTTCCGCAGCATGCGCACCGGTCGCGAGCGCCAGCGAACAGAGGAGTGAGGCAGCGAGGGATTGAAGCTTCATCGTCGTGATGTTTCCGGTTGCGAGGGTTTCGAAATTCAGCGCGTCTCTTCGATCACGCGCCGCACGTCCTGGGCGATCACGTCGGGCGCATCGTTGTCGGTCGCGAGCAGCCGCGCGCGGCCGCGCGCATCGAATACGTAGACCGCCGAACTATGCGTGACTTCATAACCGCCGTCAGGGTCGCGCTGTTCCGTCTGATACGCCACACGGTAGCGTCTTGCGATCGACTCGATCTGCCGGTCGGTGCCGGTCAGCCCGACCGCGTGCTGCGGATCGAACGCGTCGACGTAGGCGTGCAGCGCCTGCGGCGTGTCGCGCGCCGGATCGACCGAGATGAACAGGATCCGCACGTTCTTGGCATCGGGGCCGAGCTTTGCTATCACCTGCATCAGGCGCGCCATCGTTTCCGGGCAGACGTCCGGGCAATGCGTGTACCCAAAGTAGACGAACGCGGTATGCCCGCTGAAGCTGTCGCCGGAGACAGGGCGTCCGTCGTCCGCGGTGAGCGTGAAATCGAGGTTCGGCAGATGGCCGCTGACGTCCGCGAGTCGATATGGGTGCGCGTCACGCGAGCACGCGCCGAGCAGCGCCGACACCGCGACGAACACGAGCGCCGCAGTCCGCCGCACGATGCGGCCGCGCGCCGTCATGCGTGACGCAGGGCGTGGCGAAGATGCGGGTCTGGGGAACAAAGGTCGTCTCGTTGACTCGGTTATCGGGCAGAGGGTCGTTGCGTGAGCGCGGTGCTTCGCAGCGACTGTAGCAAATAAACCGGCCGGGGCTGCGCCGGATCGTTCGATGCGGCCGGTGTGCGGTCGATCCGGCGCAACGTCCCGAAAACCGTACGGACGCGCGTCGCAGGCAGTCGGGCCGCCTCTGCGCGAATGCGCATGAATGGCCCCAAACAGGCCCGCCTGCCGTCACTTTCTCGAAAAAGTAGTGGAGGCGCGGTAAGATTCGCAGACTTCCCGGCGGCCGGCCGCACGTCGCCGGACCAACCCGGCCCGATGGCCGAGGGGCGAAAAACACGCAATGCAAGTACTTCCGGCAGTGCTGCCGCCTGATCAGACGGCATTTTTCTTCGACTTCGACGGCACGCTCGTCGAACTGGCGCCGACACCCGACGGCGTGCTGGTGCGCCCGGACATGCTGGCGCTACTGGGCGAGTTGCGGCGGCTCACGCACGGCGCGGTCGCCGTCGTGTCGGGGCGCGGGATCGACAGCATCGACGCGTTTCTCGGCATGCCCGATCTGCCGGTCGCCGGCCTGCATGGCGCCGAGCGGCGCGACGCGAACGGCGACACGCAGCGCATCGGCTTCCACGATCAGCGGTTGCTCCACATGGAGCAGGTCCTGGCCGAAGTGGTGCGCACGCATCCCGGCATGCTGCTGGAGATCAAGGGCGCGTCGCTCGCGCTTCATTACCGTAATGCGCCCGAGCACGAGGGCGTCGCACGCGAGGCCACGCAGAAGCTCGCGGCCGACTACGCGGACGCATACGTGCTGCAACCCGGCAAGATGGTCTACGAGATCAAGCCGAAGGACGTGGACAAGGGTCGTGCGCTGCGCGCGTTTTTCGACGAGCCGCCGTTCGCGGGGCGCCGTCCGGTGTTCGCCGGCGACGACCTCACGGACGAAAAGGGCTTCGCGGTCGTGAACGCGCACGGCGGTCTGTCGATCAAGGTCGGCGGCGGCGATACGATCGCGCGCACGCGGATCGAGTCGGTCGACGCGCTGCTCCAGTGGCTCGATTCGATCGTCGCGGCGATGCGCGGCGCATGATGGCGGCCGTTTTCGCACGGCGCAGCGCGCGCCGGCATCCAGTCTTGCGCGGAGCGGGGAATTCATGAGCCGATTGATCATCGTGTCGAACCGGGTGGCGCCGATCTCGGAAGGCGGCCCGGCCGCCGGCGGCCTCGCGGTCGGCGTGTACGACGCGCTGAAGGAAACGGGCGGCATGTGGTTCGGCTGGAGCGGCGACGTGCTGTCGAGCGGCCAGCCGCAGATCGCCGTCGAGGAGCGCGGCCCGGTGACGTTCGCGACCATCGGGCTGCTGCGGCGCGACTACGACCAGTATTACCGCGGATTCTCGAACGCGACGCTGTGGCCCGCGTTCCACTATCGCGCGGATCTCGTCCAGTACGATCGCCATGACTTCGAAGGCTACCGCCGCGTGAACGCGTGGCTCGCGCAGCAACTCGTGCCGCTGCTGCGCGACGACGACGTGATCTGGGTCCACGACTATCACCTGATTCCGTTCGCGCAGGCGTTGCGCGCGGCGGGCGTGCACAACCGGATCGGTTTTTTCCTGCACATTCCGTTTCCGGCGTCGCAGGTGCTGCTCGCGGTGCCGCCCCATCGCGAACTGGTCGAGGCGCTGTGTTCGTTCGATCTGCTCGGCTTCCAGACGAAGCCGGATCTGCGTGCGTTCTGCGATTACATCGTCAACGAGGCGGGCGGCTCCGTCGAGCGGCTCGACGACGGCCTCACGCGTATCGATGCGTTCGGGCAGACGCTGCGCGCGGGCGACTATCCGATCGGCGTTTATCCGGACGAGATCGCCGAACTCGCGAAGGCCGGCGAGCGCGGCAAGCCGGTGCGCACGCTGAAGGCGACGCTGCACGGCCGCAAGGTGATCATGAGCGTCGACCGGCTCGATTATTCGAAGGGGCTGGTCGAGCGCTTCCGCGCGTTCGAGCGGCTGCTCGACCAGGCGCCGTCGCAGCGCAACCGCGTGTCGTTCGTGCAGATCGCGCCGCCGACGCGCGCGGACCTGCATGCGTACCAGGACATCCGGCTGCGGCTCGAAGCGGAGTCGGGCCGCATCAACGGCCGTTTCGCGGAACTCGACTGGACGCCGATCTGGTACATCCACCGACAGTACGAGCGGGCGGTGCTCGCCGCGCTGTTCCGCGCGTCGCACGTCGGTTACGTGACGCCGCTGCGCGACGGGATGAACCTCGTCGCGAAGGAGTACGTGTCGGCGCAGGACCCGGACGATCCCGGCGTGCTGGTGCTGTCGTGCTTCGCGGGCGCGGCGCAGGAACTGACCGGCGCGCTGATCGTGAATCCGTTCGACACCGACGGGATGGCCGACGCGCTGGCGGTCGCGCTCGCGATGCCGGTCGCCGAGCGCCAGGCGCGGCATCGGGACATGCTCGCGCAACTGCGCCAGAACAACGTGTCGGTGTGGCGCGACCGCTTCATGCGGGATCTGTCGCGGGTCGGCAAGCGGGAGGCGGGTGCGTCGGCGGCGGCGGGCGTCGTGCCGATGCCGCTGGCGGACTGACCCGACCGGCCGGAGGTCAAGCCCGCTTCTGAACCATCGACCAATAAAAAAGCCGCTTCGGTCGACGAAGCGGCTTTTTCGTTTCCGACACAGCTCGGCTGGCTTATGCGACGTGTTTCTCGTCGCTCTTCTTGCTGCCGAGATGCAGCGTCGAGCCTTTGCCGTACTGCTTCGCGAGCAGCTCGCGATAAAGCCCCGGCCGGTTGCGCAGTTCGTCGGGGCTGCCGTCGTCGATCACCTTGCCCGTGCTCATCACGATGATGCGGTCGAAGTTCTGCAGCGTGGACAGCCGGTGCGCGATCGCGATCACCGTGCGGCCGACCATCAGCCGGTCGAGCGCCTGCTGGATCGCTTCCTCGGACGCGCTGTCGAGCGCCGACGTCGCTTCGTCGAGCAGCAGGATCGGCGCGTTCTTCAGGATCGCGCGCGCGATCGCGATGCGCTGGCGCTGGCCGCCGGACAGCTTCACGCCGCGGTCGCCGACGATCGTGTCGTAGCCTTCCGGCATCGCCTCGATGAAGTCGGTGCAACGCGCTTCGCGCGCGGCCGCGAGTACTTCTTCGCGGCTCGCTTCCGGGCGGCCATAGGCGATGTTCTCGTAGATCGTCCGGTGGAACAGCGAGATGTCCTGCGGCACCAGCGCGATCGCATGGCGCAGGCTGTCCTGGGTGACCGCCGCGATGTCCTGGCCGTCGACCTTGATCGCGCCGCCCTGGACCTCGTAGAAACGTTGCAGCAGCGCGAGCACGGTCGTCTTGCCCGCGCCCGACTTGCCGATCAGGCCGACGCGCTGGCCTGGCTCGATGCGCAGGTCGAAGTGGTCGAGGATCGGCTTGCGGTGCGGATACGCGAACGTGACGCCCTCGAAATCGACGCGGCCGCCTTGCGGCACGAGTTCGGTCGCGTCGGAGCGGTCCGGCATGCCGTGCGGCTCCAGCAGCGTCTGCACCGCTTCCGCGAGCCGCGCGATGTGCTGCGTGACGTCCACCAGCGCGACCGCGAGGTCGCGCGTGCCGTGCAGGATCGTGAAGCCGAGCGAGCTGACGAGCACGATGTCGCCGGACGTCGCCTTGCCCTGGTCCCACAGCCACAGCGCCCAGCCGAGCAGGCCGGCGGACAGCAGCGCGGTGATCACCGCGTGCAGCAGCCGCAGCTTTTCCAGATACAGCAGGCTCGCCTGGCGCGCGTCCATCTCGTGCTTCACGGTGAGGCCGAAGCGCCGCTGCTCGCGGAACGTCATGCCGAACGCGCGCACGAGCGCCATGTTGCTGATCACGTCGACGAGTTCGCCGTCGACCGACGCCGCTTTTGACGCGAAGAAGTGGTGCCGCGCGGAGCCGCGCCCGGCGAGCTTGTACAGGATGATCGACAGGATCGCCGAGCAGATCAGCAGGCCGGCCGCCATCAGCGGATTCACGGCGACGATCATCACGATCGCGCCCATCACCGCGATGCACGGCGGCAGCACGTTCCACGCGGTCGTGTTCTCGGCGGTGTAGACGGCGTTCGACGTCGCGGTGATGCGGCTCGCGAGCGTGCCGGGCTGTTTCTCCGCGTAATACGTCGGCGAATGGCCGCTCAGATACTGGAACAGGTCGCGGCGCAGGTCGCCGGTGACCGTGACGAACGTGCGGGCGGCGACCCAGCCGCCGACCCGCCACAGCAGGTTGTCGGCGGCGATCAGGCCGACGAGGATCGCGAACGCGCTCCACAGCGGGCCGGGATGGTGCCGGCCGGCGCCGAGCACGTCGATCAGATGCTTGATCGCGTACTGTGAGGCGAGCGCGCAGCCGACGGCCGCGAACACGCTGCACAGCACGATCGCGTGCGCGAGCGGGTGGCGCTGGATGTAACGAAACAGGAACGCGAGCGGCCGCCGCGCATAGCTCGCGAGCTTGGCGTTATGGGCGTTACGCTGGGCGATGGTCAAATGTTCCAATTGATCGGTGGTCGGTCTGGCGGACAGGCTGTCCGTGAGAGGTCAAAGGGAAAAGAATTGCGCGCAGGCAATGGCGGACTTCCCGCATTGTAAACACCCCTTGCGCATGACGCACCGCCTGCCGTTCGACGGGCGGCGCATCATATCGCGATGGCGCGTCTGCCGCGACGTCCGCGTCCGGCGTTGTTGCGGCAAAGGTTCAAGCGAAATCCCGGCCCTTTTTAGAGATACAATTACGGATTGCATTCAGCCCGGAAGCCAGTGGCCCGAGCTTGCGCAACGGGTTGCCGGTCGTCGAGGGTGCGCGTTGCGGCTTTGCACAAAACATTCGTCCCAATCTAGAACTGTCTTTTAAAACAGGGGGTTGTCGAGTGTTTCCGGTCTGTAACAACGTAAAGCATTTGAAATGTCTCGTCCGCAGGTGGTGCGCAGCAACGATAATGCCGACTCGGACGATAGCGTAGGGAATCTGACAGCTTGTGTGTCAACGACCGCGACCCCTGCGCGTTTACCGCATGTGCCGTTTCGTCCAGCAACTGCAACGGCTCGTGTACCGGCAATGCCGGTGCGGTAGCGGTACGGAACGCCTCGTGTGGCGCACGGCCGGGTGGCCGGCGCGGCGAAGGTCGATTGTCAAACATATTGCAGTGCCTGAATTTTTGAGGAAGGAGTTCACCAACTATGCGAATCGCTCAAATCGCTCCGTTGCACGAGGCGGTTCCTCCCAAGCTGTATGGCGGTACGGAACGGGTGGTCTCCTACCTGACCGAAGCGCTCGTCGAGCAGGGCCATGACGTCACCCTGTTCGCCAGCGGCGATTCGGTGACCTCGGCGAAGCTGGAAGCGTTCTGGCCGCAGGCGCTGCGCCTCGATCCGACGATTCGCGACGTGATGGCGCCGCATATGCTGCTGCTCGAAGAAGTGCGCCGCCGCGCGGACGAATTCGACGTGCTGCACTTCCACATCGACTATTACCCGTTCTCGCTGTTCGCGCGCCAGCCGGTGCCGTTCCTGACGACGATGCACGGCCGTCTCGACCTGCCGGAACTGCAGCCGATCTTCAACACGTTCAGCGACGTGCCGGTCGTCTCGATCTCGGACAACCAGCGCATCCCGCTGCCGCAGGCGAACTGGCTGTCGACGGTCTATCACGGCCTGCCGGAAAACCTGCTGAAGCCGATTCCGGACGTGAAGCCGGGCTACCTCGCGTTCCTCGGCCGCATCTCGCCGGAAAAGCGTCTCGACACCGCGATCCGCATCGCCGAGAAGGCCGGCATGAAGCTGAAGGTCGCCGCGAAGCTCGACAAGGCCGACCGCGCGTACTACGAGGAAGTCATCAAGCCGCTGATGGCGCTGCCGCACGTCGAGTACATCGGTGAAATCAGCGAAGCCGAAAAGACCGAATTCCTCGGCAACGCGCATGCGCTGCTGTTCCCGATCGACTGGCCGGAGCCGTTCGGCCTCGTGATGATCGAGGCGATGGCGTGCGGCACGCCGGTGATCGCGTTCAACCGCGGCTCGGTGCCGGAAGTGATCGAGAACGGCGTGTCCGGTTTCGTCGTCGAGGACGAAATCAGCGCGGTCGCCGCCGTGAAGCGCCTGTCGTCGCTGCCGCGCGAAACCGTGCGCGCCGCGTTCGAAAAGCGTTTTTCGTCGAAGGTGATGGCGAAGAACTACGTGGCCGTCTACGAAGAGCTGCTGCGTCAGAAGCGCCGCACCGTGCTGCGCGAAGTCGCGGCAGGGTGATCGCGGCGGACTCCTTGGCGCGCAGCCCGCTTGTGGGACCGGCGCCGATGGTGGCGCGGTAGTTCCGACTCTGCGCCTCATCCCGAACAACGCCCCGTGTGCGAAAGCACCGGGGCGTTGTCGCGTCCGTGCTGTTCGCCGCTGTTGTACCAGCGCGTCGAGCGTGAGGCGGCGCAGCAATGTCCCTATAATGGCGGCCGTGCCGCAACATCCCGCGGCGCGATCGGGGCGGCAACCATCTGCATGGGATCGGGGTTGGCGCTGAAGCGCTAACTCCGGTCGACAGCTTTGCATGGGAACCCACCAGGCGCTAAAGCGCCAAGCGGGTTCGACACAGGAGAAAGGCCTTGGCGAGGACGAAAGAGACGCGCGCAGCAGCGATTCCCGGTGCGGGAACGCTGTTCGCATTGCGCGCGATCGGTCTCGTGATCCTCGCGCGGTGGTTGTTCTCGATGTCCCAGATGAACTTCGTCGCGGCGCTGACCGGCATGGCGTCGTCGCCGTGGGCGTGCATCAATCTCGTTTTTCTGTTCCTGCTGATCTTCCTGCCCGGCGCGAGCCCGCGCGCGGAGCGGCCGTTTCATCCGCTGCCGCAGTGGTTGCGCCAGGCGCTGCGCCTCTTCGCGGCGCTCGGTTTCCTGTTCGCGGTCTGGTCGGTCGGCGCGTTCGTGTGGAGCGCCGGCTGGCGGCGCACCGTTCACGCGATCGCCGCGACCAACGGCTGGCTCGTCGTCGCGCCGGCGCTGTATGCGGCCGTGGTCTGGATCTGCCGGCCGCGCGCGCTGTGGCGCACCAACATCGCCGCGCGACGCTTCGCGATCGGGCGTTATGCGGTGTCGGTCGATGCGGCGACGCGCACGACGGTCGTCTGGGCCGAAAGCCGCAAGGTCGGGCAATACGACGCGCGCGAGTTGTCGGTGCGCTGGCCGCTGGAGGGCGCGGCGGCACAGGCCTCGGTCGATGTGTCCGGCGAGGTCGGCGAGGTCGACGTATCCGCCGCGCCGGAGGCGTCGGGCACGGCGGTCGTCGTGCGTCCCGTCGCGTCTTCTTCCGCCGTGCACGCGGCCGGGCTGCGGCGCTTCGCATGGGGGCGCCGGCCGAACGTGGAACTGCTGTGGGACTCGCCGGCGGCGGCCGGTCATAATCGACAGACTGTGTTTCGCGTGCCGCTCGCGACCGAGGGCGATCGCGTGGCCGCGCGCGCGCTCGACGCGGCGCTCAGGCAGACGTAACAGAATCCGTAGTAGCCGTACCGGCTGTCCCGCGCGCCGCGCCCACACGCTTCGCGGACCCGCTTGCCGATCCCGTCGCGCTTTCGAAGGAGTCGCCATGCTCGCCAGTTGGTTGCTTGCCGCCGTTCATCTGCTCGCATTCGGCTACGCGTTCGCGTCGATCCTGCGGCGCTCGCGCGGTCTGCGCCGCTGCACCACCACCGAGGATTTGCCCGCCGTGTTCAGCGCGGACAACGGCTGGGGCGTTTCCGCGCTCGTGCTGATCGTGACCGGCGTGATGCGCGCCTTCGGCGGGTTCGACAAGGGCGCGGACTACTATCTGCACGAGCCGCTGTTCCATCTGAAGATGGGCGCGCTGGTGCTGATCCTCGCACTGGAAGTCGCGCCGATGATGGCGCTGCTGCGCTGGCGTCTTGCCTGCCGGCGCGGCGACGTGCCGGATCTGACCGCCGCGCCGAAGTATTCGCGGATCGGCGCGGTGCAGGCGGTGTTGCTGGTCGTGATGCTGTTTGCCGCGTCCGGGATGGCGCGGGGCATCGGGGCAGGGGCGGGTGTGGAGTAGCGGCTTGCCGCGCGCGTATCGCGTTGATCTGGCAGATAAGGAAAGGCAAAGAAAAAGGGCTTGCTCATTGCTGAGCAAGCCCTTCGTTCTTCGGTGTCTTGTCTTTACCAACACCAGAAATTCTGGTGGGTAGTACTGGGATCGAACCAGTGACCCCTGCCGTGTGAAGGCAGTGCTCTACCGCTGAGCTAACCACCCGAAGAGCTTTGAATTATGTCAGGACTTGGCCGTCTCGTAAAGCACTTTTTAAACAGCCTGCACATCCGCCGGATTCGTCGTGTCGGCGGCGACCGGTTGGGTCCGCCACACGCTCGTGCCTTTGAGCGCCTTGTCGAGACCGTCGAGCACCGCCTGGTGCGCGGCCAGTTCGTCGTCGTTCGCGGCGATCACCGGCAGCGCGAGCATGTCGATTTTCACGCCGGGCGTCGCGATGTCGTTCTTCTCGGCCGTCTCGTTCAGCATGTCGATCACGAGGCTTTCCTGGCCGCGCGTCATCGCGAGATAGACCTCGGCCAGCAGTTCCGAGTCGAGCAGCGCGCCGTGCAGTGTCCGGTGCGCGTTGCTGACGCCCAGGCGGTCGCATAGCGCATCTAGCGAATTGCGTTTGCCGGGGAACAACTGCTTTGCCTGCACGAGCGTGTCGATGATCTCTCCGCAGTGGTCGCGGAAGCCGGGCAGCCCGAGCAGCGCGAGTTCGGCGTCGAGGAAGCCGATGTCGAACGGCGCGTTGTGGATGATGATGTCCGCGCCGCGGACGAAGTCCAGCACCTGGCCTGCAATCTCGCCGAACTTCGGCTTGTCGCGGAGGAACTCGGTCGTGAGGCCGTGCACCGCGAGCGCGCCGGGGTCGCTGTCGCGTTCCGGGTTCACGTAGAAGTGCAGGTTGTTGCCGGTGAGCCGGCGGTTCACCAGCTCGACGCAGCCGATTTCGATGATGCGGTCGCCGGTGCGGGCGTTCAGGCCGGTGGTTTCGGTATCGAGGATGATCTGGCGCATGGTCGGATGAGTCGAGATTTCTGTTCGTGCGGTCGGGCGGCGGCGCGGCGGCCGGTCAAAGCTGGGCGAGCGTCGCGACGCCGCGGTTCGCGAGCGCGTCCGCGCGTTCGTTTTCCGGGTGGCCGGCGTGGCCCTTCACCCAGCGCCATTCGATCTCGTGTTGCGCGACGAGCGCGTCGAGCCGCTTCCACAGGTCGTCGTTCTTCACCGGCGTTTTGGCTGCCGTCATCCAGTTTTTCTTCTTCCAGCCGTGAATCCACTCGCTGATGCCTTTCTGCACGTACTGCGAGTCGGTATGGACGATCACGCGGCACGGGCGCTTCAGCGCGTCGAGCGCGGCGATCACCGCCATCAGTTCCATCCGGTTGTTGGTCGTGGCGGCTTCGCCGCCGAACAGTTCCTTTTCCTGTGCGCCGAAGCGCAGCAGCGCGCCCCAGCCGCCCGGGCCGGGATTCCCTTTGCAGGCGCCGTCCGTGAAGATTTCGACGAAGTCGGGAGCAGTCATGAGTCCTTGTTGCGTGTGGTCGAGGGAGTGGCGGCCTTCAGGCTCGGCGCGAGCACCGGTTTTTTCACCTTCACCGGGCCGACGAGCCGCATGCCGCGCACGCGCTTGATTGCGGTCACGATGTACACCGCGCCGAAGATCGGCCACCAGCGGTCGCCGGCGGCTTCCATGAACGCGTAGCGCGTGTACCACTTGTCGGTTGCGAGCGGCGGACGATAGCAGCCGAAGCGTCCGCGTTCAAGCTCGAAGCCGAGCAGCTTGATCCAGTCCTTCAGCCGGGTGAACGCAATCAGGTCGTGGCGCGCCGGAATGAACGGCCGCCCGGTGAGGCGGCCGGCCGACTGCCGCGCGCCCCACAGGCTGAGCGAGTTGAAGCCGACGATCAGCAGCCGGCCTTCGGGCATCAGCACGCGCTCCGCCTCGCGCAGCAGCCGGTGCGGATCGCTCGTGAATTCGAGCGTGTGCGGCATCACGATCAGGTCGACGCTCTGCGCCTCGAACGGCAGATCGAGCAGGTCGCACCAGACCGCGCTGCGTCCTTCCGGCGCGTGCTGTCCCGGCAGCGCCGGCAACCCGCCGTTCGCGCGCGCGAGCGGCGGCGTGTACGGCGCGCTGGACGCGACCGCCGCGTCGAGCACCAGGCCGCGACACGGCATCCGGTTTTCGCGCAGTGCGTCGAGCTGCGGCATGCCGAGCTGCAGCGCATGGTAACCGAACACGTCCGATACGACGCGGTCGAGCTGCCGCTGCTCCCAGCCGAGCACGTAGCGTCCGGCGGGCGAGGCGGTCCAGGCGGCCCAGTCTATAATCGTTCGGTCAGACATAATGAAGAATGCGTCGCCCCATGAATTCGCTTGCGTATGTGCCGGTGCCGGCTTTCGAAGACAACTACATCTGGGTCGTGTCGGACGGAGCGAATGCGGTTGCCGTCGATCCGGGCGATGCCGCGCCGGTTCGCGCGTATCTGGCGAAGCGGGGTTGGCGGCTCGTCGCTATTTTACTCACCCATCACCACAACGACCACGTCGGCGGCGTGGCCGATCTGCTGAGCGATGCGCGCGTGCCGGTCTATGGTCCGGCAACCGAGGCGCTCGGCGCACTCGATCCGTTCGTCACACGCGTGAAGGGCGGCGATCGCGTGCATCTGGATGCGCCGTCGCTCGACTTCGACGTCATCGACGTGCCGGGCCACACGCGTGGCCATATTGCGTACTTCCAGGCAGCCGATCCGTCCGGCACGCCGCACCTGTTCTGCGGCGACACGCTGTTCGCGTGCGGCTGCGGACGCCTGTTCGAAGGCACGCCCGCGCAGATGCTGACGTCGCTCGACGCGCTCGCCGCGCTGCCCGGCGCGACCCACGTGCATTGCGCGCACGAGTACACGCTGTCGAACATCCGCTTCGCGCTCGCGTGCGAACCGGGCAACGACGCGCTGCAGGCATGGAGCCGCGACGCGGCCGCGCTGCGCGAGCGCGGCGAGCCGACGCTGCCGACGACGATCGCGCACGAGCGCGCGGTCAATCCGTTTTTGCGCGCCGGCGAGCCGGCCATTCAGGCGACGCTCGCCGGACAGTTGCACGAAACGGTGACGGATCGGCTTGCCGCGTTCGCGTTGATGCGCGAATGGAAAAACCGGTTCCGCTGACCAGGAGAATCGCGCGGGTATGCTCATCCCAAAAGTATGGAATGACACCCAAGCTATGGATTTGCATGGTTTTTTTGGATTTTTTTCGTTGACGGGAACGGTTCGCTTCCGTACTATCGGCTGCAAATTCCAGCCATGCGGAAGTCGAGACGTTCATGCGATTCATCTTTAGTGCGCTGCTGGTCCTGCTGCTCGCCGCCTGCGCGAGCGGGGGGCCAACTGCGAGCAACCCCAGCAGCAAGGCGGCCTTAGCCGACCCTCAAGCCTTAGCCGATACCCTCCGCAAGACCTCCGCCGCGAAAGAAACCATCGATGTCGACAACAGCTCGGTCGCTCAACTGACGAGCGCCGACGCCGATCTGTGGGCGCGCATTCGCCGCGGTTTCCAGATGCCCGATCTGCAGAGCGACCTCGTCGACATGCAGGCGAACTGGTACGCACAGCGCCCGGACTACGTCGCGCGGATGACCGAGCGGTCGCAAAAATATCTGTATCACATCGTTGAGGAGCTCGAAGCGCGTCACATGCCGACCGAGCTGGCGCTGCTGCCGTTCATCGAGTCCGCGTACAACCCGCAGGCGCTGTCGGTCGCGAAGGCTGCGGGCATGTGGCAGTTCGTGCCGGGCACCGGCCGCACGTACAACCTGAAGCAGAACATGTGGCAGGACGAGCGGCGCGACGTGCTCGCGTCGACGAGCGCGGCGCTCGACTATCTGTCGCGCCTGCATGACATGTTCGGCGACTGGTATCTGGCGCTCGCCGCGTACAACTGGGGCGAGGGCAACGTGCAGCGCGCGATCGCGCGCAACGAGGCCGCGGGTCTGCCGACCGACTACCAGAGCCTGCGCATGCCGAACGAAACGCGCAACTACGTGCCGAAGCTGCAGGCGGTGAAGAACATCGTGATGAACCCGCAGCAGTTCGGGCTCGCGCTGCCGTCGATTCCGAATCACCCGTACTTCGTGACCGTCACCACGTCGCACGACATCGACGTCGACGTCGCGGCGCGGCTGTCGAACATCTCCACCGACGAGTTCCGCACGCTGAACCCGTCGTTCAAGAAGCCGGTGATTCTCGGCTCGACGCAGATCCTGCTGCCGTTCGACAACGCGAGCGCGTTCGAGCGCAACCTGAAGTCGTATGCGGGGCAACTGTCGTCGTGGACGACCTACACGGTCGATCAGCGCGCGACGCCGACGGCGATCGCGCAGAAGATCGGCGTCGATGCGGACACGCTGATGTCGGTGAACAAGATCCCGGCCGGCATGCGGCTGAAGGCCGGCTCGACGATCGTCGTGCCGCGCACCGACGATGGCGACGACGAGGACATCAGCGCGGATGTCGCCGAAAGCGCGGTGCTCGCGATGGAGCCGGACGTGCCGGACACGCGCAAGATGCTGATCCGCGTGCGCCGCAAGCAGTCGATGGTCGCGGTCGCGAGCCGCTACGGCGTGTCGGTCGGTCAGTTGAAGGCGTGGAACAAGACGCGCCGCGACGCGGTCGCGCCGGGCCAGGTGCTGGTGCTGCACGTGCCGGTCGGCAAGGCGATGCCGAGCGAGCCGGGTCCGGAGCGGATCGCGACGAACGTGCGCGGCGGCGGGGTCCAGCGGATCGGAACCCGGATGAACGACAACAGCGGTTCCAGATCGCGGTACGATAAGAATCATGGTCGCGCGCGAACCGGGGTCGTGAAGGTGGCGGAGCCGGTGAAGGGCAAGTCGTCGGGCGCGGCCAGCAAGGCGTCGAAGGACGTGGCAAGCCGCCCGAAGGCCGCGGCCCAGGCGCAAAAGAGCAAGTAACAAGAAAAGCGGCTCGCGAAGGGTGACCCCATGCGTTGCGGGGGCAACGCGTGAATTGCGCTCCGATCACTCATCGTTTTCCTGATGCGCCGTCGCCTCCGGGCGGCGGCGTTTTTCGTTTTCAGGCCGTCGAAGCGCCCGGTGCAAGGCCTGGCGAAGGCAGGCGGCACAGCGGCGCCGGTGCCGCGCCGGAGCCGGTATCCCTGACGGCTGGCCCATCTCCGGTTTGAAGAAAAGGGTACTTTCGCGCTATAATTTCAAGGTTTGAGCTTATCAACCCGCACCCCTAGCGCCTACCTTCTCCCATCCGTTCATCCGCCCGCGCGTTGCGCGCATTCCGCGGGTTGCCGGGCCAGCCGCCGGGTCGTTCGACCGCTGTGCGAGGCTTGCGCGATACCCCGGAATCGACGCTGCGAACCGCGAGCGAGCCTGCCGCGAGCATTCCCCGCAATGCCCACGCCGCAAGCCGCACGGTCGGATAAACAGGTCGGCACAGGGTGTTCCCCAAGGAGTCTCCCGTGTTGCCGTCTTTCTCTCCCGCTCTGCTCGCGCTCGCCGACGGCACGGTCTTTCGTGGTTACTCGATTGGCGCTCCAGGTCATACGATCGGTGAAGTCGTGTTCAACACGGCGATCACCGGCTATCAGGAAATCCTGACCGACCCGAGTTATGCACGCCAGATCGTTACCCTGACGTACCCGCACATCGGCAACGTCGGCGTCAACGCCGAAGACGTCGAGGCGACGAAAGTCCATGCCGCCGGGCTCATCATCCGCGACCTGCCGGTGCTCGCGTCGAATTTCCGGATGGAGCGCACGCTGGCCGACTATCTGCGTGACGAAGGCGTGGTCGCGATCGCCGGCATCGACACGCGCAAGCTGACGCGCGTGCTGCGCGACAAGGGCGCGCAAAACGGCGCGATTCTCGCCGGTTCCGGCGACGAAGCAAAGGCGCTTGAGCTCGCGCGCTCGTTCCCGGGCCTCGCCGGGATGGATCTCGCGAAGGTCGTGTCCACGCAGCAGCCGTACGAGTGGACGACGACCGAATGGCGTCTCGGCGAAGGCTACCGCCAGCAGGCCGCGCCGAAGTATCGCGTCGTCGCGTTCGACTACGGCGTCAAGCACAACATCCTGCGGATGCTCGCGGAGCGCGGCTGCCACGTGACCGTGCTGCCCGCGCAGGCGAGTGCCGCCGACGCGTTCGCGCTGAATCCGGACGGCGTGTTCCTGTCGAACGGCCCCGGCGATCCGGAGCCGTGCGGCTACGCGATCCGCGCGACGCAGGAGTTCATCGCGCGCGGCATCCCGACGTTCGGCATCTGCCTTGGCCACCAGATCATGGGCCTCGCGGTCGGCGCGAAGACGATGAAGATGAAGACCGGCCACCACGGCGCGAACCATCCGGTGAAGGATCTCGCGGACGGCCGCGTCGTGATCACGTCGCAGAACCACGGTTTCGCGGTCGATGCGGCCACGCTGCCGGCGAACGCGCGCGTCACGCACATCTCGCTGTTCGACGGCACGCTGCAAGGCTTCGAACTGACGGACAAGCCCGCGTTCTGCTTCCAGGGGCACCCGGAAGCGTCGCCCGGCCCGCACGACATCGGCTATCTGTTCGATCGCTTCACCGCATCGATGGACGCGGCGAAAAACGGCAAGCGCGGCAGCGCGGCCGCCTGACGCGAACGCGCAGGCCAATAAAAGCACACGGCGCGCCGGCGGGAACCGGTCACGGTTCTTCCCGGCGCCTACCCGGCGGTACGCATATAGCGTCCGGCGCGGCCTCGAAGGCGCACGAGTTGCGACGCGGGCTGCCAACGGACGAACGACACAAAGCAATACATTAGCGAGAGCGTTATGCCCAAGCGGACAGACATCAACAGCATCCTCATCATCGGCGCGGGTCCGATCATCATCGGCCAGGCGTGCGAGTTCGACTATTCGGGCGCGCAGGCATGCAAGGCGCTGCGTGAGGAAGGCTACAAGGTCATTCTCGTCAACAGCAATCCGGCGACGATCATGACCGACCCGAATACGGCGGACGTGACGTACATCGAGCCGATCACGTGGGAAGTGGTGGAGCGCATCATCGCGAAGGAGCGCCCGGACGCGATCCTGCCGACGATGGGCGGCCAGACCGCGCTGAACTGCGCGCTCGACCTGCATCACCACGGCGTGCTCGAAAAGTACGGCGTCGAACTGATCGGCGCATCGCCGGAAGCGATCGACAAGGCCGAGGACCGCCAGAAGTTCAAGGACGCGATGACCAAGATCGGTCTCGGCTCCGCGAAATCCGGCACCGCGCATTCGATGGAAGAGGCGCTGAAGGTCCACGCGGAAATCGCGGTGGCGACCGGCTCCGGCGGTTATCCGGTCGTGATCCGTCCGTCGTTCACGCTGGGCGGCTCGGGCGGCGGCATCGCGTACAACCGCGAGGAATTCGAGGAAATCTGCAAGCGCGGCCTCGACCTGTCGCCGACGCGCGAACTGCTGATCGAAGAATCGCTGCTCGGCTGGAAAGAGTACGAGATGGAAGTGGTCCGCGACAAGAAGGACAACTGCATCATCGTGTGCTCGATCGAGAACCTCGACCCGATGGGCATCCACACCGGCGACTCGATCACCGTCGCGCCTGCGCAGACGCTGACCGACAAGGAATACCAGATCCTGCGCGACGCGTCGCTCGCGGTGCTGCGCGAGATCGGCGTCGATACCGGCGGCTCGAACGTGCAGTTCTCGATCGACCCGCGCACCGGCCGCATGATCGTGATCGAGATGAACCCGCGCGTGTCGCGCTCGTCGGCGCTCGCATCGAAAGCGACCGGCTTCCCGATCGCGAAGGTCGCCGCGAAGCTCGCGGTCGGCTACACGCTCGACGAACTGAAGAACGAAATCACTGGCGGTCAGACGCCGGCGTCGTTCGAGCCGACGATCGACTACGTCGTGACGAAGATTCCGCGTTTCGCGTTCGAGAAGTTCCGCGAAGCCGACCCGCGCCTCACGACGCAGATGAAGTCGGTCGGCGAAGTGATGGCGATCGGCCGCACGTTCCAGGAGTCGTTCCAGAAGGCGCTGCGCGGTCTCGAAGTCGGCGTCGACGGGCTCGACGAAAAGACCACGAGCCGCGACGAGATCGTCCGCGAGATCGGCGAAGCCGGTCCGGACCGCATCTGGTACGTCGGCGACGCGTTCCGCGTCGGCATGACGCGCGAAGAAGTGTTCGAGGAAACGTCGATCGACCCGTGGTTCCTCGCGCAGATCGAAGAGATCGTCCGCAAGGAGAAGGCGCTTGCGGGCCGCACGCTCGCGAGCCTGACGACGGACGAACTGCGTTATCTGAAGCAGAGCGGCTTCTCGGACCGCCGCCTCGCGAAGCTGCTCGGCGCGAAACCCGCCGACGTGCGCGCGCGCCGTATCGAACTGAACGTGCGCCCGGTGTACAAGCGCGTCGACACGTGCGCGGCCGAGTTCGCGACGAAGACCGCGTACATGTACTCGACCTATGAGGAAGAGTGCGAGGCGAACCCGACGGACAACAAGAAGATCATGGTGCTGGGCGGCGGCCCGAACCGGATCGGCCAGGGTATCGAGTTCGACTATTGCTGTGTGCACGCGGCGCTCGCGATGCGCGAGGACGGCTACGAAACGATCATGGTCAACTGCAATCCCGAGACCGTTTCGACCGACTACGACACGTCCGACCGCCTGTACTTCGAGCCGCTGACGCTCGAAGACGTGCTCGAAATCGTCGACAAGGAAAAGCCGCTCGGCGTGATCGTGCAGTACGGCGGCCAGACGCCGCTGAAGCTCGCGCTCGATCTGGAGGCGAACGGCGTGCCGATCGTCGGCACGTCGCCGGACATGATCGACGCGGCCGAGGACCGCGAGCGTTTCCAGAAGCTGCTGCAGGACCTGAACCTGCGCCAGCCGCCGAACCGCACCGCGCGCGCCGAGGACGAGGCGCTGAAGCTCGCCGACGAAATCGGCTATCCGCTCGTCGTGCGGCCGTCGTACGTGCTCGGCGGCCGCGCGATGGAGATCGTCCACGAGCCGCGCGACCTCGAACGCTACATGCGCGAGGCGGTGAAGGTGTCGAACGATTCGCCGGTGCTGCTCGACCGCTTCCTGAACGATGCGATCGAGTGCGACGTGGACTGCATCTCGGACGGCGACGCGGTGTTCATCGGCGGCGTGATGGAGCACATCGAGCAGGCGGGCGTGCACTCGGGCGACTCCGCGTGCTCGCTGCCGCCGTACTCGCTGTCGAAGGAAACCGTGGCCGAGCTGAAGCGTCAGACTGCCGCGATGGCGAAGGCGCTGAACGTGGTCGGCCTGATGAACGTGCAGTTCGCGATCCAGCAGGTGCCGCAGATGGACGGCTCGAAAGAGGACGTGATCTACGTGCTCGAAGTGAACCCGCGCGCGTCGCGCACGGTGCCGTACGTGTCGAAGGCGACGAGCCTGCCGCTCGCGAAGATCGCGGCGCGCGCCATGGTCGGCCAGAAGCTCGCCCAGCAGGGCGTCACGAAGGAAGTGGTGCCGCCGTATTTCAGCGTGAAGGAAGCGGTGTTCCCGTTCATCAAGTTCCCGACCGTCGATCCGGTGCTCGGGCCGGAGATGCGTTCGACCGGCGAAGTGATGGGCGTCGGCCAGACGTTCGGCGAGGCGCTGTTCAAGTCGCAGCTCGCGGCCGGCTCGCGTCTGCCGGAGTCGGGCACGGTGCTGATCACGGTGATGGACGCGGACAAGCCGAAGGCGGTCGAAGTCGCGCACATGCTGCACGAACTCGGTTATCCGATCGTCGCGACGAAGGGCACCGCGGCCGCGATCGAAGCCGCCGGCGTGCCGGTGCGGGTCGTGAACAAGGTGAAGGACGGCCGTCCGCACATCGTCGACATGATCAAGAACGGCGAGATCGCACTCGTGTTCACGACGGTCGACGAGACGCGCGCGGCGATCGCCGATTCGCGTTCGATCCGGATGAGCGCGCAGGCGAACAAGGTCACGTACTATACGACGATGTCCGGCGCGCGGGCCGCGGTCGAAGGTCTGCGCTATCTGAAGAACCTGGAAGTCTATGATTTACAAGGCCTCCACGCTCGCCTAAACTAAGGTTTCGATTGCCTGTCCAACCGCGTTGAAACCCCGGTGACGCAGGCATCAACCGCTAACTGCCGCGGTTAAGCGGCGTCCCTGACAGGAGCGGCTGGACGCATTGGATTGCGCGTCCGCCCCCATCGGGATGCACTTAACCGCGGTGATTTTTTTTATGGCCGGTTTCGGCCGCATGAGTTGTCTATGAGCACGATTCCCTTGACCAAGCGAGGCGCAGACCAGCTGCGCGACGAACTGCAGCGCCTGAAATCCGTCGAGCGTCCGTCCGTCATCAATTCGATCGCCGAAGCGCGTGCGCAGGGCGATCTGTCAGAAAACGCGGAATACGATGCGGCGAAGGAGAAGCAGGGCTTCATCGAAGGCCGCATCGCCGAAATCGAATCGAAGCTGGCGGCCGCGCAGATCATCGATCCGTCGTCGATCGACGCGGACGGTCGCGTGGTGTTCGCGTCGACCGTCGATCTCGAAGACCTCGAATCGGGCAAGAAGGTCACCTACCAGATCGTCGGCGACGACGAGGCCGATCTCGAACACGGACTGATCTCGGTCAGCTCGCCGATTGCGCGCGCGCTGATCGGCAAGTCCGAAGGCGACGTTGCCGCGGTGCAGGCGCCCGGCGGCGTACGCGAGTACGAGATCATCGAAGTGCGGTATGTCTGAACTGCGGTCCGAACGGCGGCCCGACGTGGATTCTGGAACCTCAGCGCCTCATGGCCTGTTCGGGTTGCTCGCGATGCTGTGGGTCGGCGGGCAGGTGACGATCGGTTATGTGGTCGCACCGGTGCTGTTCGCGTCGCTCGACCGGATGACGGCGGGCTCGGTCGCCGCGCAACTGTTCCGGATCGAGGGCATTGCCGGCGTGCTGTTCGGTGTGTTGCTGCTCATGCTGTGCAACGGGTTGTCGCGCCGCGGCGTAGTTGCGTACCGGCGGCTGCGCTGGCTGCTCGTCGGGATGCTCGCTTGCGTGCTGATCGGCTATTTCGCACTGCAGCCGTTCATGAACGCGCTGCGCATCCAGGCGATGAGTGCGGGGATGGACGTCGGCAGTTCGCCGTATGCAAGCCGCTTCGGCATGCTGCATGGTGTGTCGAGTCTTTTTTATCTGATCGAGAGCCTGCTCGGGATTGCGCTGGTCTGGCTGCTGCCGGCGCATGGGCTACAGGCTCGTCCCGCTGACGACGCGGCTCGTTGAAGCGTTTCGCTGTCGCGGCGCGCGGTTTTTTACCGCGCCGTTGAGCGTGGGCGGCGGTCGAACCGCCGCCTCACACCGCTTGGCTTCACACCGCTTATTTCGTTCCCTGATGCTGACGCTTCGCGCTCGTCTGGCGCTTCTTCGCGCGCTTGACGTTACCGCCCTGGGTCACGCGCTCGTTGCCGCGCACCACCACCTTCTGCGGCTTCGGGCGGCGCATCGGGTTGTCGCTCGGTTTGACGACCTTGACGACGCGCGGCGCGGCGCCTCGCTTGCCCGCTTCGCGGGCCTCGCGTGCACCCGGCACGTCGGCCGCGGGGCGCTTCACGGTGCCGCGTGCGCCGGCGCGTGCGGTGGTCGTCGTCGGCGCGGGTTCCTCGGGTTTCCAGATCACCAGCAGCTTGCCGATGTGCTGGATCGGCGCGGCGTTCAGCCGATCGCAGATTTCCTCGTAGATCGCGATGCGCGTTTCGCGCTCGTCGCCGAACACACGGATCTTGATCAACTGATGCGCGGAGAGGTGAACCCCGATTTCCTTCAGCACGGCGTCGGTCAGCCCCTCGGCGCCGACGAGCACAACCGGTTTGAGCGCATGAGCCGCGGAGCGCAGTTCGGCGCGCTGTTCGGCAGACAGTGAGAGGGCGGGCATGGGATGTGGCAGACTCGACTAAAATGACGGCGCCCGCGCGGTCCGTCAATCGGACCGTCCGGCAGGCAGCGCGTCGGAAACAACGGAAAACCGTGAAGAAAAGCGGCGCGCGGGCGGCATCCGGAGGCAAAAGCCGGGCGGGCCGCGGCGACCGCACGAATGAAACGCGTATTATCCGCTAAAAGCGCGGCATCACGCAGCAAGAGTTCACCTTTAATGGCAAAAAACCGCTTCAACCAGTCGTGGCTGCACGACCATATCAACGACCCGTACGTGAAGCTGGCGCAGCGGGAAGGCTACCGCGCCCGCGCCGCGTACAAGCTGAAGGAGATCGACGAGCAGGACAGGCTGATCCGGCCGGGCATGGTGATCGTCGATCTCGGCGCGGCGCCCGGTAGCTGGAGCCAGTACGCGCGCAACAAGCTCGCGCAGAGCGCGCGGCGCGACGCGGAGCAGCAGGGCGGCGGCATCGACGGCACGATCATCGCGCTCGATCTGCTGCCGATGGAGCCGATTGCCGATGTCCAGTTCCTGCAAGGTGATTTCCGCGAGGACAGCGTACTTGCGCAACTCGAAGAAGCAGTGGGCGGCCGTCCGGTGGACCTTGTAATTTCCGATATGGCGCCCAATCTGTCGGGGGTCGCATCGGCCGATGCGGCGCGCATCGAGCACGTATGCGATCTCGCGCTCGAATTTTCGCAGAATCATCTGAAGCCGGATGGCGCCCTTTTAGTCAAGTGCTTTCACGGCAGCGGATACAGCCAGATCGTCGAGAAATTCAAGCACCAGTTCAAGGTCGTGGCCGCCCGCAAGCCGAAGGCTTCGCGGGACAAGTCGGCCGAAACGTTTATTTTGGGCAAACAGTTGAAGCGGCCCGGCTGACGAAGCGATCCAGGGCTCTCGTCAAGCGCGGTTGGGCGGTCCGGAAAGCGGCTCCGACAGGCGTCGGAGGCTATTCTTGCGGTAGCTAATCGTTATGGCAGGGGCCTTCGGACTGGATTAGAATGCTTTGGTGGTGCCGCAAGGCAAATGTAGGCGCCCGTCTATGAGTGAAGGAGTGGTGCTTTGAACAACAACATGTTTTCGAAAGCAGCAGTGTGGCTGGTTATCGCACTGGTGCTGTTTACGGTGTTCAAGCAATTCGACAAGCCCCGTGTCCAGGAAGGCGTTTCCTATTCGCAGTTTATGGACGACGCGCGGAACGGCAAGGTCAAGAACGTCGTGGTGCAGGGGCGGAACCTCACGGTCACTCCGGCGGACGGCCAGAAATACCAGATCGTGTCGCCCGGCGACATCTGGATGGTCGGCGATCTGATGAAGTACGGCGTGCAGGTGAGCGGCAAGGCGGATGAAGAGCCGAACGCGCTCGTGTCCGCGCTGTATTACCTCGGGCCGACGATCCTGATCATCGTGTTCTGGTTCTACATGATGAGGCAGATGCAGGGCGGGGGCAAAGGCGGCGCGTTTTCGTTCGGCAAGTCGCGCGCCCGCCTGATCGACGAGAACAACAACGCTGTCAATTTCTCCGACGTCGCCGGCTGCGACGAAGCGAAGGAGGAAGTGTCGGAACTCGTCGATTTCCTGCGCGATCCTCAGAAATTCCAGAAACTCGGCGGCCGCATTCCGCGCGGTGTGCTGCTCGTCGGTCCTCCGGGTACCGGCAAGACGCTGCTCGCCCGTGCGATCGCCGGTGAGGCAAAGGTGCCGTTCTTCAGCATCTCGGGTTCGGACTTCGTCGAAATGTTCGTCGGCGTCGGTGCGGCCCGCGTGCGCGACATGTTCGAGCAGGCGAAGAAGCATGCGCCGTGCATCGTGTTCATCGACGAAATCGACGCGGTCGGCCGTCATCGCGGCGCCGGCATGGGCGGCGGCAATGACGAGCGCGAGCAGACGCTGAACCAGATGCTCGTCGAGATGGACGGCTTCGAGGCGAACTCCGGCGTCATCGTGATTGCCGCGACGAACCGTTCGGACGTGCTCGACAAGGCGCTGCTGCGTCCAGGCCGCTTCGACCGTCAGGTGTATGTCGGCCTGCCGGACATCCGCGGCCGCGAGCAAATCATGAAGGTGCACCTGCGCAAGGTGCCGATCTCGAACGACGTCGACGCGGCGGTGATCGCGCGCGGCACGCCGGGCTTCTCGGGTGCGGATCTCGCGAATCTCGTGAACGAGGCGGCGCTGTTCGCCGCGCGTCGCGGCAAGCGCATCGTCGAGATGCAGGACTTCGAAGATGCGAAGGACAAGATCTTCATGGGTCCGGAGCGCAAGTCGGCGGTGATCCGCGAGGAAGCGAAGCGGGCAACCGCGTATCACGAGTCGGGCCACGCGGTGATCGCGAAGCTGCTGCCGAAGGCCGATCCGGTCCACAAGGTCACGATCATCCCGCGCGGCCGTGCGCTCGGCGTCACGTGGCAGTTGCCGGAGCACGACAACGAGACGTATTCGAAGGACTATCTGCTCGACCGTCTCGCGATCCTGTTCGGCGGCCGTGTTGCGGAGGAACTGTTCCTGAACCTGTTGAGCACCGGCGCATCGGATGACTTCAACAAGGCGACGCAGACGGCCCGTGCGATGGTTGCGCGCTTCGGGATGACCGATGCGCTCGGACCGATGGTTTACGTGGACGACGAAAACGACGCCAGCCCGTTCGGCCGCGGCTTCACGCGCACGATCTCGGAAGCGACGCAGCAGAAGGTCGACGCGGAAATTCGCCGCGTGCTCGACGAGCAGTACAACCTCGCCAGGCGTCTGCTTGAAGAGAACCGCGACAAGGTCGAGGCAATGACCACCGCGCTGATGGAGTGGGAGACGATCGACGCCGACCAGATCAACGACATCATGGCCGGCCGTCCTCCGCGCTCACCGAAGAGCGCGCCGCCGGCCAGCGACGCATCGTCGTCGGGCGGCAGCACCGGTAGCGAAGTCAAGTCCGGCAGCGCCGCGGCGCCGGCATAAACGAAATCGCTTCGAATCGCGGGCCGGTGTGAATTCACATCGGCCCGTTTTGCTTTTCCGGGTCCTTTGGGACTGATCGACGTGTCCGACTTCTCCGTATCCGTTCTTCCACTTCCCGAGCCGCTTCAGTGCGGCCGTTTTACGCTGACCTTCGAGCGGCCGCTCGTGATGGGCATCCTGAACGCGACGTCCAATTCGTTTTCTGACGGTGGCCGTTATCTGTCGCGCGACGACGCATTGCGGCGCGCGGACGACATGATGCGCGAAGGCGTCGACCTCATCGATATCGGCGGCGAGTCCACGCGTCCCGGCGTCGAGCCGGTTCCGCTCGACGAGGAACTGGAACGGGTGATTCCGCTCGTCGAGCAGTTGCGCGGCGCGAATGTGCCGCTGTCCGTCGACACGTACAAGCCCGGCGTGATGCGCGCCGCGATCGCGGCCGGCGCCGATCTGATCAACGACGTATGGGGCTTCCGGCTGCCGGGCGCGATCGATGCAGTGCGCGACAGCCAGTGCGGGCTGTGCGTGATGCACATGCTCGGCGAGCCGCAGACGATGCAGGCGCACGAACCCGAATACGACGACGTCGTCGCGGACGTGCGGCATTTTCTCGAACAGCGCGTCGCGGAGCTTCAGGCGGCGGGCGTCGCGAAGGCGCGGATCAGCGTCGATCCGGGTTTCGGTTTCGGCAAGTCGGTGATCGAGCACAACTACGCGTTGCTCGCGCATCTGCCGGATATCGCGCCGCGCGCGGCGCCGCCATATCCGATCCTCGCGGGGATGTCGCGCAAGTCGATGCTCGGCTCGCTCGTCGGGCGCAAGGCGCCCGAGCGCGTCGCCGCGAGCGTCGCGGCGGCGGTCTGCGCGGCGGAGCGGGGTGCGGCGATCATCCGCGTGCACGACGTCGCGCCGACCGTCGATGCGCTGAAGGTCTGGGCCGCCGTGCGCGACGCGGCGCGCGCCTGACCGGCGCCGACCGCGAGCAGATTAATGTCGGCCGGCGTCGCGCCGGCCATCAAAACAGACAAGGGAGACGACCAGATGGGACGTCGTTATTTTGGTACCGATGGGGTGCGCGGCAAGGTCGGCGAGGCGCCGATCACGCCCGATTTCGTGTTGCGGCTCGGTTATGCGGCCGGCAAGGTGCTCGCGTGTTCCGCGGCGACGTCGGGGCCGCGTCCGGCCGTGCTGATCGGCAAGGACACGCGCGTGTCCGGCTACATGCTCGAAGCCGCGCTCGAAGCGGGGCTGTCCGCGGCGGGTATCGACGTAATGCTCGCCGGCCCGATGACCACGCCGGGCATCGCGTACCTGACACGTGCGCTGCGGCTCGCCGCCGGCGTCGTGATCAGCGCGTCGCACAACCCGTATTACGACAACGGGATCAAGTTCTTTTCGGCCGACGGCAACAAGCTGCCTGACGACGTCGAAACCCAGATCGAAGCGCAGCTCGACCAGCCGCTCGACTGCGCGCCGTCCGAGCAGCTCGGCAAGGCGCGGCGTCTGCACGACGCGGGCGGCCGCTACATCGAGTTCTGCAAGAGCACGTTCCCGCAGGCGTACAACCTGCGCGGCCTGAAGCTCGTGATCGATTGCGCGAACGGCGCCGCATACGACATCGCGCCGCATGTGTTCCACGAACTGGGCGCGGACGTGATCCCGATCGGCGTGTCGCCGAACGGCTTCAACATCAACGACGGCGTCGGCGCGACGGCGCCGGACGCGTTGGTCCGCGCGGTGCGCGCGAATCATGCGGATCTCGGCATCGCGCTCGACGGCGACGCGGACCGCCTGCAGATCGTCGACTCGGCGGGCCGGCTGTACAACGGCGACGAACTGCTCTACGTGCTCGTGAAGGACCGGATCGCGACCGACGGCAAGGTCGACGGCGCGGTCGGCACGCTGATGACGAACCTCGCGGTCGAACAGGCGCTTGGCCGTCTCGGCACGAAGTTCGTCCGCGCGTCGGTCGGCGACCGCTACGTGCTCGAACAACTGCGCGAGCACGGCTGGCTGCTGGGCGCGGAGGGTTCCGGCCACATCCTGTCGCTCGACCGGCACACGACCGGCGACGGCATCGTGTCCGCGCTGCTCGTGCTCGCCGCGATGAAGCGCAGCGGCCAGACGCTCGCGGAACTGCTCGACGGCGTCGCGCTGTTCCCGCAGAAGCTGATCAACGTGCGGATCGCGCAGGGCGCCGACTGGAAGGGCAACGAGACGATCCGGCGCGCGATCGGCGACGCCGAGGCCGCGCTCGACGGCAAGGGGCGCGTGCTGATCCGCGCGTCCGGCACCGAGCCGGTGCTGCGCGTGATGGTCGAGGCCCGCGACGAGCACGACGCGGTTCATCACGCGGAATCGATTGCGGGGTCGGTGAAGCGGGCGATCTCCTGATCGATCCGTCCCCGCGCGGCGGGCGCGGCGCATCGGCGCGGCCCGCCGCACCCCGTTCCGTCCGGGTAAAAACTGCAAAACGGCGGCGCAAACGCTTTCGATCGGCTGAGGCACCCCTTCCCCTTACGGCTCCCCGCCGGCCCGTCCCAGCGGCCGCACAGGCCCGTCCGTCGCGGCTTTCCCGGTTCCCGAACGCCCGCCTGGCGCGCCGGCGCCACCCTTTCAGGCGTAATGCGTTTGTCACGTTGCCTTCATGAATCGTCACGGTACTGTCACATAGAGACCCTAAGCTTCGCGGTGTCGTTCATCCGCTCACACACTGGAGGTCTCATGAAATTGATGCAAACCGCGCTCGCTGGCGTTGCTGGCGCGCTCTTCGCGATCGCCGCGCAAGCGGCCGACATCACCGGCGCGGGCAGCACCTTCGCGGCACCGATCTACACGAAATGGGCGGACGCCTATCAAAAGTCCGGCGGCGGCAAGGTCAACTATCAAGGCATCGGTTCGTCGGGCGGCATCAAGCAGATCGTTGCGAAGACCGTTGACTTCGCCGGTTCGGACGCGCCGCTGAGCGACGAAGACCTCGCGAAAGACGGCCTGTTCCAGTTCCCGACGGTGGTCGGCGGCGTGGTGCCGGCGATCAACGTGCCGGGCGTGAAGGCCGGCGAACTCGTTCTGTCGGGCCAGGTGCTCGGCGACATCTACCTCGGCAAGATCAAGAAGTGGAACGATCCGGCGATCGTTGCGCTGAACCCGAAGCTGAAGCTGCCGGACCTCGACATCGCCGTCGTCCGCCGTGCTGACGGTTCGGGCACCAGCTTCATCTGGACGAACTACCTGTCGAAGGTCAACCCGGACTGGAAGTCGAAGGTCGGCGAAGGCACGACCGTCAACTGGCCGGTCGGCACGGGCGGCAAGGGCAATGACGGCGTCGCCGCGTTCGTCCAGCGTCTGCCGGGCGCGATCGGTTACGTCGAATGGGCGTACGCGAAGCAGAACCACATGACCTACACTTCGATGAAGAACGAGGCGGGCACCGTCGTCGAGCCGGCGACCGACACGTTCAAGGCCGCAGCGGCCGGCGCGGACTGGAAGAAGTCGTTCTACCAGATCCTGACGAACGAGCCGGGCAAGAACGCATGGCCGGTCGTCGGCGCGACGTTCGTGCTGCTGCACACCGCGCAGGACAAGCCGGATCAAGGCAAGGAAACGCTGAAGTTCTTCGACTGG
Source organism: Paraburkholderia caballeronis (assembly GCF_900104845.1). Taxonomy (NCBI): domain Bacteria; kingdom Pseudomonadati; phylum Pseudomonadota; class Betaproteobacteria; order Burkholderiales; family Burkholderiaceae; genus Paraburkholderia; species Paraburkholderia caballeronis. The sequence continues at coordinate 1,439,616 of NZ_FNSR01000001.1, forward strand.
GCGTTCAAGAACGGCACCCAGGCTGCGGACGACCTCGACTACATCTCGCTGCCGGCATCGGTCGTGACCGAAATCCGCACGCAATGGAAGGAGAAGGTCAAGGACGCAGGCGGCAAGGCCATCGCCGCCGACTGACTCCGGTAGTACGCATCGAGGGCCGTGCCGCGTCGTGCGCGGGCGGCCCGCATCCGATGTGCCGCGCGATGTCCGGCCGCAAGGCCGGGCGTCGCGCGGCCTGAAGCATTCGCGGTATCACGCCGTCCGACCTTCGTGTCGCGCGGCAAACGGAAACAGGTCACCATGTCCGACGTCCCGCTCGTGTCGAATCCTCCCGGCAGCACCGCGCAGAAAGCGCCGAGCCCGGCTGGCGACATCATCTTCGGCGGCCTTGCACGCCTCGCCGCCATCATTACGTTGCTGCTGCTCGGCGGCATCATCGTTTCCCTGGTCGTCGCGTCGATGCCGTCGATCGAAAAATTCGGGTTCGCGTTCCTGTGGACCGCGGACTGGGATCCGCCCAGCGAGCAGTTCGGCGCGCTGGTGCCGATCTACGGCACGATCGTCACGTCCGTGATCGCGCTGATCATCGCCGTGCCGGTCAGCTTCGGCATCGCCCTGTTTCTGACTGAACTGTCGCCCGCGTGGCTGCGCCGTCCGCTCGGCATCGCGATCGAACTGCTCGCCGCGATTCCGTCGATCGTGTACGGCATGTGGGGCCTGCTCGTGTTCGCGCCGATCTTCGCGCAGTGGTTCCAGAAGCCGCTGCAGTCGATTCTCGGCGGCATGCCGATCGTCGGCACGCTGGTGCAGGGTCCGCCGATCGGCATCGGCATCCTGTGCGCGGGCGTGATCCTCGCGACCATGATCATTCCGTACATCGCGTCGGTGATGCGCGATGTGTTCGAAGTCACGCCGGTGCTGCTGAAGGAATCCGCTTACGGGATCGGCTGCACGACGTGGGAAGTGATGTGGCGCATCGTGCTGCCGTTCACCAAGACCGGCGTGATCGGCGGCGTGATGCTCGGCCTCGGCCGCGCGCTTGGCGAAACGATGGCCGTGACGTTCGTGATCGGCAATACCAACCTGCTCGACAACATCTCGCTGTTCTCGCCGGGCAACAGCATCACGTCCGCGCTCGCGAACGAGTTCGCGGAAGCGAGCCCCGGCCTGCACACGGCCGCGCTGATGGAACTGGGCCTGATCCTGTTCGTGATTACGTTCATCGTGCTGGCGATCTCGAAGCTGATGCTGCTGCGCCTCGAAAAAGGGGAGGGCGCGCGATGAGCGAGCCGACCATCAAGATTCCGGGCGCGATCTACGGCCCGAAGCTCGAAGCCATGCGCGCGCGGCTGCAAGGCCGCCGTCGCGTGAAGAACGCGATCGCGCTGACCGCGTCGCTCCTCGCGATGGCGTTCGGCCTCGTGTGGCTCGTGTGGATCCTGTACACGACGCTGAAGCTCGGCGTGGGCGGGCTGTCGGTCGAGCTGTTCACGCAGTCGACGCCGCCGCCGAACACCGATGGCGGCGGCCTCGCGAACGCGATCGTCGGCAGCCTGCTGCTGGTCGTGATCGCGACGCTGGTCGGCACGCCGATCGGCATTCTCGCGGGCGTGTATCTCGCCGAATACGGCCAGAAGTCGTGGCTCGCGAGCGTCACGCGGTTCATCAACGACATCCTGCTGTCGGCGCCGTCGATCGTGATCGGCCTGTTCGTCTATGCGCTCGTCGTCGCGAAGCTCGGCCATTTCAGCGGCTGGGCGGGCATGGCGTCGCTCGCGCTGCTGCAGATCCCGATCGTGATCCGCACGACCGAGAACATGCTGAAGCTCGTGCCGAACGCACTGCGCGAAGCGGCGTTCGCGCTCGGCACGCCGAAGTGGAAGATGGTGACGGCGATCACGCTGAAGGCGTCGGTGGCGGGCATCGTGACCGGCGTGCTGCTCGCGATCGCGCGGATTGCCGGCGAAACCGCGCCGCTGCTGTTCACCGCGCTGTCGAACCAGTTCTTCTCACTGGACATGAATCAGCCGATCGCGAACCTGCCGGTCACGATCTTCAAGTTCGCGATGAGCCCGTTCGCGCAGTGGCAGTCGCTTGCGTGGGCTGGCGTGTTCCTGATCACGCTGGGCGTGCTGGGTCTCAACATCCTCGCTCGCACGGTCTTTTCGAAAAAATAAGGGCGGAAGTCACCGATGAACATGGCAGAAAGTCACCTCAATACGACGGGTACGGCCGCCTCGGCGCCGACCGGTCAGGACCCCGCCCAGGGCTCGCAATCGCCGGTACAGGGCAAGCCGAAGATCGAAGTCAAGAACCTGAACTTCTTCTACGGCAAGTACCACGCGCTGAAGAACATCAACCTGCTGATTCCGGAAGGCAAGGTGACCGCGTTCATCGGTCCGTCCGGCTGCGGCAAGTCCACGCTGCTGCGCACGTTCAACAAGATGTACGCGCTTTATCCGGAGCAGCGCGCGGAAGGCGAGATCCTGATGGACGGCGAGAACCTGCTCGCCGCATCGCGCGACATCTCGCTGCTGCGCGCGCGCGTCGGCATGGTGTTCCAGAAGCCGACGCCGTTCCCGATGTCGATCTACGACAACATCGCGTTCGGCGTGAAGATGTTCGAGACGCTGTCGCGCCCGGAGATGGACGACCGCGTCGAGTGGGCGCTCACGAAGGCCGCGCTGTGGAACGAAGTGAAGGACAAGCTGGGCCAGAGCGGCTACGGCCTGTCCGGCGGTCAGCAGCAGCGGCTGTGCATCGCGCGCGGCATTGCGATCCGTCCGGAAGTGCTGCTGCTCGACGAGCCGTGCTCGGCGCTCGACCCGATCTCGACCGGCCGCATCGAAGAGCTGATCGCGGAGCTGAAGAGCGACTACACGGTCGTGATCGTCACGCATAACATGCAGCAGGCCGCGCGTTGCTCGGACTACACTGCCTACATGTATCTCGGCGAGCTGATCGAATTCGGCGACACCGAAAAGATCTTCATCAAGCCGGTCCGCAAGGAAACCGAAGACTACATCACCGGCCGCTTCGGTTGATGGCGCATCAGGGAGCCTCACATGTCCGATAAGCATCTGTCCAGCCAGTTCGACGCCGACCTCAACCTCGTTTCGTCGAAGGTCCTCGAAATGGGCGGCCTCGTCGAGTCGCAGATCGTCTATGCGATGCAGGCGCTGAACGACTTCGACGGCGAAGCCGCCGACCGCGTGATCACCGCGGAAGAGCGTCTCAACGCGATGGAAGTCGAGATCGACGAAGAGTGCAGCAACATCATCGCGCGCCGCCAGCCGGCCGCGCGCGACCTGCGTCTGCTGCTCGCGATCTCGAAGTCGATCACCAACCTCGAACGCGCCGGCGACGAAGCCGAAAAGATCGCCAAGCGCGTGAAGCGTCTGATGGAAGACGGCACGTCGCGCACGGTCAACATCGCCGAAATCAAGGTGTCCGGCGAGATGGCGGTGACGATCCTGCGCCGCGCGCTCGACGCGTTCGCGCGTCTCGACACGGTGGCCGCCGCGCAGATCGTGCGAGACGACAAGGCGATCGACGAGGAATTCCGTGCGTTCGTGCGCAAGCTCGTCACGTACATGATGGAAGACCCGCGCACGATCTCGGCGGGCCTCGACTTCCTGTTCATCGCGAAGGCGATCGAGCGGATCGGCGACCACGCGAAGAACATCGCCGAGTTCATCATCTACATCGTGAAGGGCACCGACGTGCGGCACAAGTCGCGCGACGCGCTCGAACGCGAAGCGCTCAGTTAATTTCGTCCAGGAAAGGTCAAGAGGTGCCGATGCCCAGCAGCATTCTCGTCATCGAAGATGAGCCCGCGATTTCGGAGTTGATTTCCGTGAATCTCCAGCACGCGGGCCACTGCCCGATCCGCGCGTACAACGCGGAGCAGGCGCAGAACCTGATCAGCGACGTGCTGCCCGACCTGATCCTGCTCGACTGGATGTTGCCGGGCAAGTCGGGTGTCGCCTTCGCGCGCGATCTTCGCAACAACGAGCGTACCAAGCACATTCCGATCATCATGCTGACCGCTCGCGGCGACGAGCAGGACAAGGTGCTCGGCCTCGAACTCGGCGCCGACGACTACGTGACGAAGCCGTTTTCGCCGAAGGAGCTGATGGCGCGGATCAAGGCGGTGTTGCGCCGGCGCGCGCCGCAGCTGACCGAGGACGTCGTCGCGATCAACGGCCTGAAGCTCGACCCGGCGACGCATCGCGTCGCCGCGCATGCGGACGGCAGCGAGATCAAGCTCGACCTCGGCCCGACCGAATTCCGCCTGCTGCATTTCTTCATGACCCATCCGGAGCGCGTGCACAGCCGCACGCAACTGCTCGACCAGGTGTGGGGCGATCACGTGTTCGTCGAGGAGCGCACGGTGGACGTGCACATCAAGCGCCTGCGCGCCGCGCTCAAGCCCGCGGGGTGCGATGCTATGATCGAGACCGTGCGCGGCAGCGGCTACCGGCTCGCGAAGAGCGCCTGATCTGCGTCGTCGTTCGTTCCGTCCGATGTCCACGCAGCATCGGCCGTCGCGGAGCGGGGTCGCGTCCGCGGCGCGTACCGTCCTTTCTTCGATCGCTCGAACATGAACATCATCTGGGCGCGCTCCCTCGTATCGATCGCGCTGCTGGCCATCGCCTGCACGGCGATCGGTGCGATCTTCGGCGTGAAGGCGGCGCTGGCGCTCGCCGTCGTCGTGCTGCTCGCGCAGAGCATGTTCGGCGTGTTTCACAAGCAGCGGCTGTGGCGTCTGCTCGACGCGCCGGTCTACGGCGAGGTGCCGAGCGCCCCCGGCATCTGGGGCGAAATCTACTACCGTCTGCACAAGCTCGCGAAGCGCTGGCACGCGCAGGTGCGCCAGGTCGAGCAGCAGCACTCGCGCTTCATCCAGGCGATCCAGGCGTCGCCGAACGGCATCGCGATGCTCGACGACCACGACCAGATCGAGTGGTGCAACGCGATCTCCGAACTGCACTTCGGCCTCGACGCGAAGCGCGATCTGCGGCAGCACATCACGCACCTCGTGCGCCGTCCCGAGTTCATCCGCTATCTGAATTCGCAGCAGTACGCGGAGATGCTGATCATGCGCGGGATGGGCGAGAAGCGGCAGAACGTGCTGTCCGTGCAGGTGTTCCCGTACGGCGACAACCGCAAGCTCGTGCTGTCGCAGGACATCACCGAACTCGAACGCACGGATGCGATGCGGCGTGACTTCGTCGCGAACGTGTCGCATGAACTGAAGACGCCGCTCACGGTGCTGTCCGGCTTCCTCGAAACGATCCGCGAACTGCCGCTGTCCGAGTCCGAGCGCCAGCGTTATTTCGAGTTGATGGAGCAGCAGGCGGCGCGCATGCGCCATATCGTGAACGACCTGCTGGTGCTCGCGAAGCTCGAAGGCGAAGGGCATCCGCCGGGAGACCACACCGTCGACATGCGCGCGGTGCTGTGCCACGTGCGCGAGGATGCGGAGAGTCTGTCGGGCGGCCATCACCGGATCAGCGCCGACCTCGACGATTCGCTCAGCGTCACGGGGGCCGAAAGCGAGATCATGAGCGCGCTCGGCAACCTCGTGACCAACGCGATCCGCTATACGCCGAACGGCGGCAGCGTGCATGTGCACTGGCGCAGCGAGGCGGGGTGCGCGGTGTTCTCGGTGACCGACACCGGCCTCGGCATTCCGGCGAACGACATTCCGCGGCTGACCGAGCGGTTTTATCGCGTCGATCGCAGCCGTTCGCGCGACACCGGCGGCACCGGCCTCGGTCTCGCGATCGTCAAGCACGTGCTGCAACGGCACGACGCGGCGCTCGAAGTGAAGAGCGACGAAGGGCGCGGCAGCACGTTCACCGTGCGTTTCCCGGCGTCGCGGACCACGAGGCGGCATCCGACGCCGGCGTGACGCGTCGCGAAGACGCTCCGGAAAGACGCCTCTGGGCAAACGCAAAAGCCGCGCATCGATGCGCGGCTTTTGCGTGGTGCGACGGAAAACGATAGTCAGCGACCGGTCACGAACAGAACTTCGTCAGCAAACTCAACTGCGCGTTGCGCGACGCCTTGCCCGGACGGCGACGCCGGTAGTGACCGTCGCTCTGCATCAGCCATGCGGACTGGTTGTCGCCGAGGAGCGCGGACAGCCCTTCGGCGATCACGCGCCGCTTCAGGCGCCGGTCGTGGATCGGGAACGCGACTTCGACGCGGCGGAACAGGTTGCGATCCATCCAGTCGGCGCTCGACAGGTACACGTTTTCCGCGCCGCCCGCATAGAAGTAGTAGATGCGGTGATGTTCGAGGAAACGCCCGACGATCGAGCGCACCGTGATGTTCTCCGACAGCCCCGGCACGCCCGGTTGCAGCGAGCACACGCCGCGCACGATCAGGTCGATCTTCACGCCGGCCTTCGACGCCTCGTAAAGCTCGTCGATCACCGTCGGCTCCAGCAGCGCGTTCATCTTCGCGACGATGCGCGCCTTCCGGCCGGCGCGCGCCGCTTCCGCTTCGGCGCGGATCGATTCGACGAGGCGCGGATGCAGCGTGAACGGCGACTGCCACATCTCGTGCAGCTGCAACTCGCCGCCGATGCCGGTCAGTTGCTGGAACACGTGATGCACGTCCTCGCAGATGCGCTGCTCGGACGTCATCAGGCCGAAGTCCGTGTACATCCGCGCGGTGCGCGGATGGTAGTTGCCGGTGCCGAGGTGCACGTAGCGGCGCAGCGTCATGCGGCCGTCGACCGGCACGCGCCGCACGATCAGCATCATCTTCGCGTGGCACTTGTGGCCGACCACCCCGTACACGACGTGCGCGCCGACTGCTTCGAGCTGCGACGCCCAGTTGATGTTCGTCTCTTCGTCGAAGCGCGCGAGCAGTTCGACGACCACCGTCACTTCCTTGCCGTTGCGCGCGGCCTGCATCAGCGCGTCCATCAGCGGCGAGTCGGTGCCGGTGCGGTAGATCGTCTGCTTGATCGCGACCACGTTCGGATCGTTCGCGGCCTGCAGCAGCAGTTCGAGCACCGGCTGGAAGCTCTCGTACGGGTGATGCAGCAGCACGTCGCCCTGGTCGATCACGTCGAACAGGTTGCCGCCGGTCGCGATGCGCTTCGGAATCGCCGGAATGTGCGGCACGAACTTCAGCTCGGGCCGGTCGACCTTCTCCGGCAGCTGCATCAGCCGCACCAGGTTGACCGGACCATCGACGTAGTAGCAGTCCTTGTCGCTCAGCGCGCTTTCGTCGAGCAGACGCTTGACCAGATGAACCGGCGTGTCCGCCGACACTTCGAGCCGCACCGCGTTGCCGAGGTGGCGCGCGGGCAGTTCGCCCTGCAGCGCGACGCGCAGGTTGGTGATTTCGTCCTCGTCGACGAACAGTTCGCTGTTGCGCGTGATGCGGAACTGGTTGCAGCTACGCACGACGAGGCTCGGAAACAGTTCGCCGACGAAGCGTTGCAGCAGCGAGCCGAGCAGCACGAAGCCGTGCTGGAAGCCGGACAGTTCCTGCGGCATCCGCACGAGCCGCGGCAGCGCGCGCGGCGCCTGCACGATGCCCATCATCGCCTGGCGGCCGAATGCGTCCTTGCCTTCCAGTTCGACGACGAAGTTCAGGCTCTTGTTCAGCACGCGCGGGAACGGGTGCGCGGGATCGAGGCCGATCGGCGTCAGCACCGGCAGCAGTTCGTCGAGGAAGTATTGGCGCGCCCAGGCGGTCTGCGCTTCGTTCCACGAGTCGGTGCCGTGGAAGTAGATGCCTTCCTGTTCGAGCGCGGGCAGCACGATGTCGTGCAGCATCCTGTATTGTCGATGCACGAGCCGCTGCGCGCGCTCGACGACGAGTTCGTACACGTGCTGCAGCGACATCCCGTCAGGGGACAGTGCGCCGGGATTGTCGCGCATCTGCTCCTGCAGACCCGCCATGCGGACTTCGAAGAATTCGTCGAGATTGCTGCTCGTGATGCAGATGAAGCGCAGGCGTTCCAGCAACGGGACGGCGGGATCGGCCGCCTGCGCGAGCACGCGCTCGTTGAAACCCAGAATGCCCAGTTCGCGATTGAGTAGGGGGTAGCGGATGGACATCGGCGGTGAGAATGGAAGGTCGTGTAAAGACTCGAAAGGACGCTCGGAAATTCTCACAGTAAGATGACATTATGATGAAAACCGGACTGTCATAAATTCTACGCTGCATTTTCACGGTATCGACAGCGTAGGCCGTAATCATGCAAAGTGGTTCATGCCACGCCCGCAGGAGCGACAACATGACGGCCGGTACGCTTAAAATGCAGAATTTGAACAGCGCGGCCGCTGCGAGAGCGGCCGCGCTCGCACGCATGGAGCCCGCACAATCGATGGTAAATAATCCGCAACTGCTCGCCGCGGTCGATCTCGGTTCGAACAGCTTTCGCCTGATCGTGGGTCGGGTCGAAGAGTCCGGAGCGGGAACCCAGATCTATCCGGTCGACGCGCTGCGCGAGCCGGTCCGGCTCGCGGCCGGGCTGTCGAGAGACAAGATGCTCGATCGCGCGTCGCAGGTGCGCGGCTGGGACGCGCTGCGCCGCTTCGGCGAGCGGTTGCGCGACTTCCATCCGGATCACGTGCGCGCGGTCGCGACCAACACGCTGCGCATCGCGAAGAACGCGCGCGAATTCCTGACGGAGGCCGAAGCGGCGCTCGGGTTCCCGATCGAGGTGATCGCCGGCCGCGAGGAAGCGCGGCTCATCTATGCGGGCGCTGCGCATTCGGTGCCGGCGAGTCCGGGCAAGCGGCTCGTGGTCGACATCGGCGGCGGCTCGACCGAATTCATCATCGGCTCGCACTACACGCCGATCCGGATGGAGAGCCTGTACATCGGCTGCGTGAGCCACAGCCGTCAGTTCTTTCCGTCGGGCAACGTCGATGAATACACGATGCGCCAGGCCGAACTCGCGGCGACGCGCGAAATCCAGCTGATCTCCGCGGACTACAAAAAAACCGGCTGGGATCAGGCGATCGGCTCGTCGGGCACCGCGCGCGCGCTCGCGGAACTGGTCGAGGCGAACGGCTTCAACGATCCGGGCATCACGCACGGCATCTCGCGCGGCGGCCTCGAACGGCTGAAACGCGCGCTGATCAAGGCCGAGAACGTGAACCGGCTGAAGCTCGTCGCGCTGAAGCCGGACCGCGTGCCGGTGCTCGCGGGCGGGCTGTCGATCATGATCGCGGTGTTCGAGGAACTGGGCATCGATTATGCGGACACCACCGACGCCGCGCTGCGCCTCGGCGTGCTGTACGACCTGCTCGGCCGGGCGCAGCACGAGGACATGCGCACGGTGACAGTCGGCGCGTTCATGCGGCGTTATGGCGTCGATCGCGCGCAGGCCGCGCGGATCGGCGCGCTCGCGACGAAGTTCTACGACCAGTTCGACGAACCGGACGACGAGCGCCGCGAGGAGAACCGGATGTTCCTCGGCTGGGCCGCGTCGCTGCACGAGATCGGGCTGTCGATTTCGCACAGCGCTTACCACAAACATTCGTCGTATATCGCGAGCAACGCCGACATGCCGGGTTTCTCGCGTACCGACCAGGCGCGGCTCGCGGCGCTGGTGCTCGGGCACGTCGGCAAGCTCGGCAAGCTGTCGCAGACGCGCGACGTCGAATGGCCGCTGCTGTTCTGCCTGCGGCTCGCGGTGCTGCTGTGCCGCCGCCGCACGGACGTCGGGCTGCCCCACATCACGGTCGCGCGCGAAGGCAACGGCTTCGAAGTGCTGCTGCCGAACGCGTGGGTCGGCAACAACCCGCTGACCGACTACAACCTCGTGCAGGAAGCGGCGGAGTGGGGGAAGGTCGGCATTCCGTATCGCGTCGTTTATACCGACGAGTGACGGTGTGGTCTGCGAGGCGCGGATGAAAAAAGCCCGGCAATCGCCGGGCTTTTTGCTTGAGACCGAACAGCGGTTCGCTTACGCGTCGGCGAGGAAATGCCGCGCGTAACGCGCGTTGATTTCCGACAGGCGGAACAGCGTCAGGAAATCGGCCGTGTTGAAGTCCGGGTCCCATGCGGGCGCGCCGCAAATCTTCGCGCCGAGGCGCAGATAACCCTTGATCAGCGGCGGCGGCACCGCGGTCGTGCCGGTGCGCAGTTCGTCGACCGGCAGCGGCGTATGCGGGAACGCGCGGTACTCGGGGTCCGTCAGCGCGCTTGCGTCGAGCGAGCAGTACAGGTTCGCCGCGTAGTGGCCGCCGTCGGCCATCGCGACGCTCGCGCAGCCGAGCATCGTCTCGTAGCCGTTGTACGTCATGTACGCGCCGAGGCCGCCCCACAGCGACATGATCACCGAGCCGCTGCGGTAGTCCGGATGCACGCACGAGCGGCCGACTTCGACCATCTTCGGGCGCAGATGCGCGAGCCGCGACACGTCGAATTCGCTTTCCGCGTACAGACGGCCGGCGCGCAGCGCCTCGTGCGGCGGCAGCACGCGGTAGGTGCCGACGACCTTCAGCGTGTCGAGGTCGCGGACCAGCAGGTGATCGCAGTAGTGGTCGAACGTATCGACGTCGAGGCCGGCCGGGCCGGTGAGGCGCGCGCCCATTTCCTCGGCGAACACGCGATAGCGCAGCCGCTGCGCTTCGCGCAGCTCTTCGTCCGTGCGCGCCCATGCGACCTGCAGACGATGCTGCGCGGTCACCGTTTCCGCGGCGCGCGGGAGCCGCCGGTGCGACTCGAACGGGTTCGAAACGAGGGGCGGGGTGGGCGTCGGCAAATCTCGCATGGTGCGTTCCTCGTCGAAAGGTAATTAAACTTTTTCGGCAAATGTAGTAACGCGCGGTTACCGTCGGATGGCAAGCCGGTGACGGTTTGATGACGGTGTGTAAGGATGAGCCAGTTCGCGTGTCGCGTCAAATACGGGGCGCATCGAATCGTGACGGATATCGTTGCGCAATGGCGCGGCAGCGCGGGATGGGGCAGGATGGCCGGGAGCAATTGTCGCAGGTTTGAGATCGTGTTGACGGCCTTTCGGGTGATGATCGAGTGCGTTGCAGAAATGCCGCATTGCCGCGAATCGGCCGTGGGCGGGCGTCGATCGCATAACCGGTCGGCCCATTTCCGGCAGGGAATTAATCCGTCATCCGTATTGATTGTGAGTAAATCGGATTCCGTTTATTCGGGCGAGTGAATAGCGGCGTGAATATGCCATTCGTTTAACTGGATTCACGCCGATCGTTTGCGGATTACCGCGTGACTAAAAGCATTCCGGCCAACAGGTCGGCATCCCGGTCCCGTCTCATCGCAAAATTTCTCACATATCGGTGAGAATTGCTCGTTATGCGCCGCGCCGCCCGACGCTTACGATTACCCCACGCGTCTCCTTCGGCGCGCACCACCGCTCATTCCATGAATCCCGCAGACATCGTCCAGTTGCTCGTCCTCGCCGCCGTGTGGGGCGGTTCGTTCCTGTTCATCCGCGTCGGCGTGACCGACTTCGGCGTCGCGCCGCTCGTTGCGCTGCGCGTCGGCGTCGGCGCGCTGTTCCTGCTCGCGGTCCTGTTCACGCGGCGGCCGGCGCGCGAAGTGCTCGCGACACTGCGTTCGCGTGCGAAGCCGCTGCTGATCGTCGGCATCCTGAACTCGGCCGCGCCGTTCAGCCTGTTCGCGTGGGCCGAATTCACGCTGTCGGCCGGCGTCACGTCGGTGCTCAACGCGACCACGCCGCTGTGGGGCGCGCTCGTCGCGTATCTGTGGCTGAAGGACCGGCTCGGCGGGATGCGGATCGCGGGCCTCGCGATCGGCTTCGCGGGCGTCGTCGCGCTGGTGTGGGACCAGGTCGCCGCACCGCCGCCCGGCGGCGCGACCGCGACGACGACTGCGCTCGCGGCCGCCGCCGGCCTCGCGGCGGCGCTGCTGTACGGCGTTGCGGCGACCTATACGAAGCGTCACCTGACCGGCGTCGAGCCGCTGACGGTCGCGGCCGGCACGATGACCGGCGCGTCGCTCGTGCTGCTGCCGTTCGCGGCGTTCACGTGGCCGAGCGGGCCGGTGTCCGCGCAGTCGTGGGGCGCGGTGCTCGCGCTCGGCGTCGTGTGCACCGGCCTCGCGTATCTGATGTTCTTCCGGCTGATCGCGTCGATTGGTCCGTCGCGCACGATCACCGTCACGTTCGTGATCCCGGTGTTCGGCATCCTGTGGGGCGCGCTGTTTCTCGGCGAGCACGTGTCGGCCGGCATGGTCGAGGCGTGTGCCGCGATCCTCGCGGGGACGGTGCTCGCGACCGGCTTCGTGTCGCGGCTGCCGGGCCTGCGGGTCGGCCGTCGCGCGGACGCGAAGCGTTAGCCGTTATGGGCGGGCCGCACGCCGTGTCGGCCCGCCCATCGGCAGCGTGACGACGATCGCCGCGCCGATTGCGAGCAGGATCGCCGCATAGAACAGGCTCGCCGCGTAGCTGTGCGTGACGTCCTTCAGCCAGCCGACGACGAGCGGATTCGCGGCCGAGCCGAGGTTGCCGATCGCGTTGATCACCGCGAGCCCGACCGCGCGCGCCTCGATGCTGAACGCCTGGTCGGGCGTGGTCCAGAAGATCGACATCGCGGTATAGGCGCCCGCCGACGCAAGGCACACGCCGAGCAGTTGCAGCGACGGCAGCGTTCCCTGTGCGGTCAGCACGCAGCCGACGGCGGACAGCAGCATCGGCGCGACGAGGTGCCCTTTGCGCTCCTGCCGGCGGTCGGAGCGGCGTCCCCACACGATCTCGCGGCGATCGTCGCGATCTGGGGCATCGTCGCGAGCAGGCCAACTGTCAAGTTGTTCGCGCTGGCGCTGATGCTCTTCACGATCAGCGGCGCCCACACCGCGAGCGGTCCGCGCGAAACCCCACGCCACGACCGCATTCGCCAGCCCATCGCCGCTCATATCCATATCAGCATGTCTTCGTTCGTCGCGCGTGCGCGCGTTGCTACGATCTGCGTTCCGCACGCCCGCCGCATGCGCATCGTGTGATTCACGACGCCGCGATGCGCCTCCCGATCGAACAGGAATCCTCCCGATGTCCGGCTTCACCCGACGCGAATTCATTCTTTCCTCCGGCGCCGCGCTCGCGGCCGCCGGGCTGCCGGCGCTCGCCCGCGCGCAGGACGCCGCCCAGACGCCGCGTCGCGGCGGCACGCTGAACGTGCTGATCAACCCCGAGCCGCCGGTGCTCGTGTCGATCTTCCAGACCACCGGCCCGGCGCTCGCGGTCAGCTCGAAGGTGATCGAAGGGCTGCTCGCATACGACTTCGACATGCGTCCGAAGCCGCAGCTCGCGACCGCGTGGCAGACGAGCCCGGACGGCCTCAAATACACGTTCACGCTGCGCGACAACGTGAAGTGGCACGACGGCAAGCCATTCACGTCGGCGGACGTCGCGTTCTCGATCGACCTGTTGAAGCAGGTGCATCCGCGCGGGCGCAGCACTTTCGCGAATGTCGTGCGCATCTCGACGCCGGACGCGCGGACCGCGGTGATCGAACTGTCGAAACCCGCGCCGTATCTGCTGAAGGCGCTGTCGGCCGGCGAGTCGCCGATCGTGCCGAAGCATCTGTACGCGAACGGCGACCCGCTGACGAACCCGCACAACAACGCGCCGGTCGGCACCGGCCCGTATCGCTTCAGCGCGTGGCAGCGCGGCTCGAACATCGTGTACGAGCGCAACCCCGACTACTGGGAGCCGGGCAAGCCGTACATCGACCGTCTCGTCTACAAGGTGATTCCGGACGGCGCCGCGCGCTCGGCCGCGTTCGAAACCGGCGCGCTCGATCTCGGCGGCGAGAACCCGGTGCCGCTGAACGACCTCGAACGGCTGTCGCAACTGCCGCAACTGAGCGTCGAGACGCGCGGCTATCGCTTTCTCGAACCACTGTCCGAAATCGACTTCAATCTTCAGCATCCGGTGCTGAAGGACGGCCGCGTGCGCGAGGCGATCGCGCATGCGATCGATGCGCGCGTGATCCAGCGCACGATCGCGTATGGCTACGCGGATGTGTCGCCGACGCCGATCACGCCCGCGTCGCCGTATCACGACGCCGCGCTGAAGCCGTATGCGTTCGACGTCGCGCAGGCGGAAAAGCTGCTCGACGCGGCCGGTTATCCGCGCAAGGCGGGCGGCGTGCGCTTCACGCTCACGCACGACTATCTGCCGTACGGCGACCTGTATCGCCGCCAGGCCGACTACGTGAAATCCGCGCTCGCGCGCGTCGGCATCGACGTGACCGTGCGCGCGCAGGACCTGCCCGCGTTCCTGAAGCGCGTGTACGCGGATCGCGACTTCGACTTCACGAGCATCGGCGTGAACACGCTGTTCGACCCGAGCGTCGGCGTGCAGCGGCTCTACTGGTCGCAGAGCATCCGCCCCGGCGTGCCGTTCTCGAACGCGCCGCACTACAGCAACCCGCAGGTGGACAAGCTGCTCGAACAGGCGTCGATCGAGACCGACGAAGGCAAGCGCGTGCAGCTTTACACGCAGTTCCAGCAGATCGTCTATCAGGACCTGCCGATCCTGCCGCTCGTCGCGCCGCGGATGGTCACGCTCGCGAACCGCCGCGTGCGCAATCACACCGTTTCCGCGCAGGGCCTCGAAGGCAACCTCGCGGACGTGTGGCTCGCGTCCTGACCGCCATGACCCGGGAGTCCCGATGAACCGCTCTTCGCGTATCGCGTCGGTGCTGCGCCGCACCGCATGGCAGGCGCTGCCGACGGTGCTCGGCATCGTCGTGCTGAACTTCCTGCTGCTGCGGCTGATGCCCGGCGACGCGGCCGACGTGATGGCGGGCGAGGCGGGTTCCGCGACCGCCGAGACGATGCACGCGCTGCGCGCGAAGTTCGGTCTCGACCAGACGCTGCTGCATCAACTGGGCGCGTACCTGAACGGGCTCGCGCATCTGAGCCTCGGGTACTCGCCGCGCTTCGACACGCCGGTGATGACGCTGATCCTGTCGCGGCTGCCGAACACGCTGCTGCTGATGGGCGTCGCGCTCGGTTTCGCGATCGTGGCCGGCATCGCGCTCGGCGCGGTGATGGCGCACTGGGCCGGCAAATGGCCGGACCGCGTGCTGTCGGTGCTCGCGCTCGTGTTCTATTCGACGCCGGGGTTCTGGATCGGGCTGCTCGCGATCGTGCTGTTCTCGGTGCGGCTCGGCTGGCTGCCGAGCGGCGGCAACCTGACGATCGGCGCATCGCTGACCGGTTTCGCATATTTCGTCGACGCCGCGAAGCACGTGGTGCTGCCGGCCCTGACGCTGTCGACGTTTTTCATCGCGATCTACGCGCGCCTGACGCGCGCCGCGATGCTCGAAGTGCAGCGCCAGGACTTCGTGCGGACCGCGCAGGCGAAAGGGCTGTCGCCCGCGCGCGTGACGGTGCGGCACGTGCTGCGCAACGCGCTGGTGCCGCTGACGACGCTCGCGGGCCTGCACTTCGGCACGCTGCTCGGCGGCGCGGCCGTCACCGAGACGGTGTTCAGCTGGCCGGGCCTCGGCCGCCTCGCGCTCGACGCGGTGATGGGCCGCGACTTCAACGTGCTGCTCGGCGTGCTGCTGCTGTCGTCGCTGCTGGTGATCGCCGCGAACGTCGCGGTCGATCTGGTGCAGGCGTGGCTCGATCCGCGCATCGGCTGACGCGCTTTTTCTTGCGCGTTTTCTCTCACATTTTTCCCGCCGTTCGTTTTCGAGGAGAACCCCGATGTCCTCCGAATCCTCGGACCTGCTTTCCGCCGACGACGCGCCCGCCGGCGCGTCGCCGTGGCGTCGCCAGCTGTTCGGCGTGCTGGCCGGCTCGCGCGCCGTGAAACCGGCGCAGACGTCCCGCGCGTCGCGCCGCGTGTGGTCCGCGCTGTGGCGCAATCCGTCCGCGCTTGCCGGACTGATCCTGCTCGCGGCGATCGTGCTCGTCGCGGCGTTTGCGGGGAAGCTCTTTCCCGGCGATCCGCTCGACATGGTCGCCGCGCCGTTCGAATGGCCGGGCGCCGATCCGCAATACTGGCTCGGCACCGATTCGATGGGCCGCGACGTCGCGGCCGGCATCGCGCACGGCGCGCGCGTGTCGCTGCTGATCGGCGCGTCGGCCGCGCTGGTCGGCCTCGCGATCGGCACGCTGGTCGGCGCGCTCGGCGGTTTTTTCGGCGGCGTGCTCGACAACGTGCTGGTGCGGATCACCGAATTGTTCCAGACCGTGCCGTCGTTCCTGCTGGTGATCGTGATCGTCGCGATCGGGCATCCGGACGTCACCGTGATCGCGCTTGCGATCGGCGTCGCGTCGTGGCCGACCGTCGCGCGGATCGTGCGCGCCGAGTTCCGCACGCTGCGCCACGCGGACTTCGTGCTCGCCGCGCGCACCCAGGGTTTCGGCAACGCGCGGATCATCTTCGGCGAGATCCTGCCGAACGCGTTGCCGCCGGTGATCGTCACCGCGTCGGTGATGGTCGCGAGCGCGATCCTGATCGAATCGTCGCTGTCGTTCCTCGGCATGGGCGACCCGAACGTGCAGAGCTGGGGCGCGATGATCGGCGCGGGCCGCGAGTCGCTGCGCACCGCGTGGTATCTGACCGCGATTCCGGGCGCGGCGATCGTGCTCGCGGTGCTCGCGCTGAACCTGCTCGGCGACGGGCTGAACGACGCGCTGAATCCGCGCCTGAACCGGCGCGGCGGGGAGTGAGCGTGAGCACGACGAATCTGCTCGAAGTCCGCGACCTGCGCGTGTCGTTCGGCGCGCATCATGCGGTGCGCGGCATCGACTTCGACATCGCCGCCGGCGAGACGCTCGCGCTGGTCGGCGAATCGGGGTCCGGCAAGTCCGCGAGCGCGCTGTCGCTGATGCAACTGGTGCCCGCGCCGGGCATCGTGACCGGCAGCATCCGCTTCGACGGCCGCGAACTGCTCGGCCTCGCGCCGCGCGACGTGCGCGCGATGCGCGGCCGCGACATCTCGATGATTTTCCAGGAGCCGATGACGTCGCTGAACCCGGTGCTGTCGGTCGGCGCGCAGATCGTCGAGACGCTGCGGCAGCACGAGCCGGTATCGAAGGCGGTTGCGTGGCGGCGCGCGGTCGAACTGCTCGACCTCGTGCGCGTGCCGGAGCCGCAGCGGCGCGTGCATAGCTATCCGCACGAACTGTCGGGCGGCCAGCGCCAGCGCGTGATGATCGCGATGGCGGTCGCGTGCCGGCCGCGCCTGTTGATCGCGGACGAGCCGACCACCGCGCTCGACGCGACGATCCAGGCGCGCATTCTCGAACTGCTCGATACGCTGCGGCGCGAGTTGTCGATGGCGCTGCTGCTGATCACGCACGACCTCGGCCTCGTGGCCGGCCACGCGGATCGCGTCGCGGTGATGCTCGACGGCGAGAAGGTCGAGGAGGCGAGCGTCGAGCGGCTGTTCGATGCGCCGGGACATCCGTACACGCGCGCATTGCTCGGTGCGTCGCTCGGGCTGGACGACGCACTGCATTACCGCAGCGCGAAGCTGCCGGAGATTCGCCACGAAACGGCGGCCGACGGCAAACGCACGTTCACGGTCGTGCCGCGCAGCGTGCGCGTGCCGGCCGACGCCGATCACGGCGACCGGCGGAACGCCAACGCGCCGCTGCTCGACGTGCGCGACCTGTGCGTCGAGTATCCGCAACGCGGCGGTCACGCGCCATTGCGCGCGGTCGATCGCGTGTCGCTTTCGATCGGGCGCGGCGAGACGGTCGGCCTTGTCGGCGAATCGGGCTGCGGCAAGTCCACGCTGTCGCGCGCGATCGTGCGGCTCGTGCCGGCCGCGCAAGGGCAGATCGTGCTGGACGGCGTCGATCTCGCGCCGCTGGGCGAACGCGCGCTGCGGCCGCTGCGCCGGCGCGTGCAGATGGTGTTCCAGGACCCGTATGCGTCGCTGAATCCGCGCCGCACGGTCGGCGACATTCTGGACACCGTGCTTGTCGTGAACGGTCTCGCCGACGCGGCGGCGCGCGCGAAGCGCATCGCAACGATCCTCGACCGCGTCGGCCTCGCGCAGACCGCGTCGCGCCGTTTCCCGCACGAGTTTTCCGGCGGTCAGCGGCAGCGGATCGGCATTGCGCGCGCGCTGATCGTCGAGCCGGACCTCGTGATCTGCGATGAGCCGGTGTCCGCGCTCGACGTGTCGATCCAGGCGCAGATCCTGAATCTGCTGGTCGAACTGAAGCAGGACCTCGGGCTGTCGTATCTGTTCATCTCGCACGATCTGTCGGTGGTCCGCTACATCGCGGATCGCGTGCACGTGATGCAGCAAGGGAAGATCGTCGAGAGCGGCACGTATCCGGGTTTGTGGCGCGCGCCCTCGCATCCGTACACGCGGGCGCTGCTCGACGCCGTGCCGGGCAGGGCGCAGCCGGTCGGCCAGGCTGCGTAGGGTTTCGCGACGAAGCGAATCGTCGTCGCATCGCGTAAAAAAGCGCCGGCTGCATTCGATGCAGCCGGCGCTTTTCGCATGGATTGCCGCGTGTGTTATCGAGCGGGCCGCTCGACGTTGAACCGCTCGTTGTGGCCTTCGCCGTTCAGATAAAAATGGCCGATCGCGGCCTCGCGCAGCGTCGCCGGATTATGCGACGCGAGCACGCGCGCATTGCGCCAGTAGCGGTCCAGACGCAGCGCCTCGCTGGTCGCCGACGCGCCGCCCGTTTCGAACAGCAGCGTCGCCGCTTCGAGCGTCTGGTCGATCACGATCTGCTGCGCCTGGAACGTCTGGATGTCGAGGCGCACGTAGGTGTCGGTGTCCGCGCGGCCTTCGGCGCGCGCGGCGGCCACGTCGTCGAACCCGCGCGCGAGCGTCGCGACGATGCTCTGCGCCGAATATGCGAGGCTCGCGATGCGGCCGACCACGCGCTGCACGAGCGGGTTGTCGCGCGGACGCGATTCGCCCGGCACGCCGAACGTGCGGGTCTTTGCACGCGTGAACGCCACCGCGTCGCGCAGCACCGCGCGCGTGATCCCCGCGAGGTTCGCGAGATGGAGCGTCTGGTAATAAGGCGTGAGAATCGAGTTGCGGCGCGGCTGCGAGCCGTCGAAGCGGCGGTACAACTGGTCGGCCGGCACCTCGACGCCGTGAAAGCGCGTCGTGCCGCTGCCGGTCAGCCGCTGGCCGAAGCCGTCCCAGTCGTCGACGCGCTCGACGCCCGGCGCGTTCGCATCGACGAGGATGCGCACGTCGCTCTGGCCGTCGTTCGCGGACACGTCGATCCAGTCCGCGTACAGCGTGCCGGTCGTGTAGTACTTTTCGCCGTCGAGCTGCACGACATCGTCGCGATGCGTGACCTTCACGCTGTTGCCGGTGACCGCCGTGCGCTCGGACACCGCGCCGCCGATGATCTCGCCGCGCGCGATCCGCGCGAACCAGCGCTCGCGCAATGCTTCGTCGTCGCTCTCCAGCAGCGCCTCGACGAAACCGCCGTGCACGCGCAGGATTTGCGGCAGGTTCGAGTCCGCTTCGCCGAGCCGGGCGACCAGCGCGAAATAGTCCGCAAAGCCGATTCCCTCGCCGCCGTATTTGCGCGGCACGCGCAGCCGCGTATAACCGGCGTCGCGCAGCCAGCCGACCGCGTCGAACGCGAGCGTGCGCTGCTGCTCGCGTTCGACCGCGCCTTCGGCGATCCGCTCGAAGACCGGCGCGAAGCGGCGCGTCAGTTCGTTGTCCCCCGCGATGCGGGCGGCGTCGGCGATGTCTTGTGCGCTGGTCGGCGCAACGGAAGTGTCGTGTGAGGTCATGGTGACACGCGCAGAAAGGGAAAGCCGTTAGCGTGGGGGATTCGGCGTTCCGCAGGCAACCAAGCATTTGTCGAATCGTTATCACCGGCCTTGTTTGCGTGACCGGCGCCCATGACCGCTTCGGTCTTGCACGTGGATCGTCGGTAAAAAAGCAGCGCCGTTTGACCGATGCCCGGAAAACGATACCGTTCGTAAGGTCGATGTTGGCATTGGTTGATGCAACGGCAGCGAGCGCGCCGCGTGATTGCCGGAACGCGCCCCGTGATCCGGTTTTCCCGTTTAAACTGGCGAACTTGATCGCAGCGTCGATCGTAGCGGTTTCGCTCGCGGCTCGACTGGCCGCGCAATGTTGTTCGTGTTCATGGCCGGAGACGCTTCACTGCAATGGCTTGAGCAGTGCCCCGTCCGTGTCACTGGCGTAATGATGAATTGCGGCATTGAAGCTTTATCGGTTGCGGCTCGACCGGTAGCTTTTAGCCCCTCGCGGGCGTGCGGCCTTGACGGCGAACGTCATGGTCCCGCGCGCTGTGGACTTCGGTTCGTATCGGGGAATTTTTTCATGACGGAAAAAAAATCGATCTGGCAGGGACTGGCCGTGCGCGGCGCACTCGTCACCCTGCTTTCCATCGGTTCCGCGGGAGCGTACGCGGACCAGTTCGGCGTCCAGTTCGCGGCCGGCGTTGCCGACCATGACGTGAAGAAACTGGATCTCGGCGGCGTGTGGGACCCGGGCCTCCAGTGGTGGCACTTCGCCGGCTTCCATTTCACCGTGGTCGGCGAGGCGCACGTGTCGTACTGGGACCTGCAGGCCGACGACGCCGTCCGGCGCAATATCTGGGAATTCGGCTTGACGCCGGTATTCCGCATCATCAAGGACACCGGGTGGATTCGCCCGTACTTCGAGGCCGGCGCCGGCGTGCGGCTGCTTTCGCATGCGCGGCAGACCCCGGATCGCACGATGTCCAGTTCCTTCCAGTTCGCCGATATGGTCGGCGTCGGCGCGCAGTTCGGCGAACACCAGAACTACCAGGCCGGCTTCCGCTTCCAGCATCTGTCGAACGCCGGCATCAAGAAGCCGAACCCCGGCATCAACTTCAGCCAGATCTACGTGCAGTACAACTTCTGAAGCCGGCCGCGCGGGTGGCATACTGTGGCGCAGGGTGCATCAGGCGCCGCCGGCCGCCCGCGAACGCGATGGCCGGCCGCGCCGCCGAACCGGCAGGAGAAGGGCATGGCAACCGGCAGTCAACTCACGCTGTACGCGAACCGCAACCAGCGCAGGGGCAATCACACCGTCGTCGAGTGGATCCTTGAGACCGCGAAGACGGCCGGCGTGCACGGCGCGACCGTCGTCGAGGGCAGCGAGGGCGTCGATGCGCGCGGCCGTTTTCATGCGGCGCGTTTCTTCGAACTCGCGGACGAGCCGGCGGTGGTCGTCGTCGTGTCCGACGACGCGGCCATCGACGCGCTCGTCGCGAAGCTCGCGCAGGGCGGCGTCAAGCTGTTCTACACCCGCACGCCGATCGAGTTCGGCCATCTAGGCGACGCCTCCTGAGCCCGGCGCTGCGCGCATTGCCGCGCAGCCGCTTTCTTTCCTCGCGACCCGCTACACTTGTCGGCGATCGATGCGGCATGGCAGCATGCCGCGCGTGACGACGTCACAGGCAGGTGTCATCAATGGGCGATGCGCGGCATCGCGGGAATGGAGTGGGGAGCAGCGAATGGCAATCGAATCCGTAGGTATCGTCGGCGCGGGCACGATGGGTAACGGCATCGCGCAGGCCGTCGCCGTCGCCGGCCTGAAGGCCGTGATGATCGACGTCAGCGACGACGCGTTGAAGAAGGGCGTCGCGACGCTCGCGCACAGCATGGAGCGGCTCGTGTCGAAGGGCAAGCTCGACGCGGCCGTGCGCGACGCGGCGCTCGCGCGCATCGAGACGTCCACCGACTATCAGCGTCTGGCGAGCGCCGACCTCGTGATCGAGGCGGCGACCGAGAACGCGGAACTGAAGACGCGCATCCTGAAGCAGATCGAGGCGGCCGCGCGGCCGGACGCGATCATCGCGTCGAACACGTCGTCGATCTCGATCACCGCGCTCGCGACGACGCTCGCGAACCCGTCGCGGTTCATCGGGATGCACTTCTTCAACCCGGTGCCGATGATGCCGCTGGTCGAGGTGATTCGCGGGTTGCAGACCGGGGCGGATACTTTTGACGCGGTGCGCGAGCTGGCGCTGCGGCTGGAAAAGACGCCGATCGGTGTCAAGAACGCGCCGGGGTTTGTCGTGAACCGGATTCTGGTGCCGATGATCAACGAGGCGTTTTTCGTGCTGGCGGAAGGGACCGCGTCTGCCGAGGAGATCGACGCGGGGATGAAGCTCGGCGCGAATCATCCGATCGGGCCGCTGGCGCTGGCGGATCTGATCGGGCTCGATGTTTGTCTGTCGGTGATGGACGTGTTTTTGAAGGACTTCGGGGATTCGAAGTATCGCGCGTGTCCGCTGCTTAGGGAGATGGTGGCGGCGGGGCGGTTGGGGAGGAAGACGGGGCACGGCGTTTACGATTACGGGAAGGGGGCTTGAGAGCGGGACAGTTTTAGAGAGAACGCGGCGGGTAG
Organism: Paraburkholderia caballeronis; assembly: GCF_900104845.1. Lineage (NCBI taxonomy): Bacteria > Pseudomonadati > Pseudomonadota > Betaproteobacteria > Burkholderiales > Burkholderiaceae > Paraburkholderia > Paraburkholderia caballeronis. The sequence continues at coordinate 1,461,965 of NZ_FNSR01000001.1, forward strand.
GTGACGGCCGCGTTTGTTTTTCGCGTGGGCACTTGCTTCGTATGCTCACCATGTCCGAGAGTTGGGCGTTATGGCCATCTTCGGCGCAACGGCACATGATGTTGACCCATCGCAGACACTGGGTTCACCGCTACACTAGCGATCGTGTACATATTGGCGTTGACCACGCATGCATTGAAATCCTCAGGCTATGTTTTGAGAGATTGCATGCGGCTTCTTGTTTCGTGCGTCCCCGGCCTCTTCGGCGTCAAGGCGAGAGTCTAGCCACGAAGCAACATTCAGTACCGCTTCCGGGTGCGAATGCGTTGAGTGAACCATTGTGCCATCGGTTTGAGGCGCGAATTTCAGTACCTGATGAGGTCCTGCCGGTGTTTCGGACGAGGAAACGAGGATCTCCGGACAGAAGATCAGACGCCAGTCGCCGAAAGCTATCGCTTTCGCAGCAGCCAGCCAAAATGAGAACGTGACAATCGGCAGGGCTGCCGCCACCAGCACCGGCGGATCGTCTGTAGACGAGTGAAACCTCTGCATTACGTGAACCGCGATAGTTACTCCCAGACCTATCAAATTCACCGCCATCCAAATCTTCGATACCGATGGAAAAAAAGCCACATAGCCGATAGTGCAGATAAAAAAGACGTAGGCCGCCACATAAGGCCAGTGAAACTTGCTCTTGGCCAACTTCGCGGCGGCTTTGAGCTGGGATAGGACGCCAAAGCAGGCTTCGTGCAGAAAACTCACGAATCTTAGCCCAGAGTCGGCCTCGTCACCGATAGCGTGGTAGATCTGGACATCCCGTAAGTCCATCATTTCGTTCGCCACCTTCAATTCTTGGGCATACGAACGGCGACAGTATTTTGACAGTACCAATTCCACAATAAACGCGATAATTGAAGCTATGATTAGCGCGTCCGGTAAATATGCGTTGAAACGAAAGAGCAGGGTCGCGGCGGTGACCGGAATCAAGGTGGCAAATATAAAACCGATGCTGTTCAGGTAGATGAAATTCCCTGCCGTACGATTGATTTCCCTGCGGAAAATAAACGGCGTCGATAGCAAACAGACCCCATGAATTTTGCTCGCGATCTCAGGGTATAAGTGGGACATTTCACGGACAATGTTGCCGCCATGGCTGTGCGCGACGATGTAGTGTCGCCTGCTAGGCGAAGCTTTTAGCTTTTGGGCCAAGGCCTGAGCAGCGCGACTGCGTGCTGCAGGAGAGTTTTTTCCGCTCCAGGAGAAGCGCGCAATTTTCACCTTGTGTTTGATGCCCTCGATCGCCTTTCGCATCTCCGATCCAGGCAGCGTCCACGGCGCGCGGCGTTCAAACGTGCCATGCACGAGATGAACGGTCACCTCTGCTGTATCCGCGGGATCGTCGTCGCATGTGTCCTCGGTTGGCTTGAATCCGAATATCCGTCGCGAAACGGCACCGACGACTCGAAGACTCTTGCGTGCCGCCATAGTTACCACATAAGAAGCAGACGCTAGTGTTAAAAGAATCGCCACAGGAACGGTCAACAGACCGATAACAACGGTCTTCGCCGCGTAGCCTGCGGTACCGGCGCGATGCATGGAGATGAAATAGATAATTGAAGCGCCGAAGAGAGCGCCTATGGCGAAAATAATACCCATCCACAGCACTAGAATAGACTCTATTAATAATATTATTAAGCTCGTCACGGAATGGTCCCTATTTGCCAATTTATATAAATATTAACGATTGTATGTAAAATACTGCGTAATTAATTGTGGGGGAACTTTTCTGTCAATCTGTAAGGAATTATCTTTTTTATGCTTACCCGGTAAGCAAGTGCTCAGAAAAGGCATGCGGCTCCACTACAGAACCACGTGTTCGGTCTGATAGAGCCTGACGGCGGAATCCAAAGCTCTCTATTTGCCAGCAACCTGGATATCCCTCACCCCCGCACCCCCACCCGATACTGCGTAACCTGCCGATAAGTCATCCCAGGCCGCAGAATCACTTCGTCTTTGAGCGGCGCATCCATATTGACCTGATCGGGAAACCCCCCGGCTTCGAGACACATCCCCGCATGCTTCACGCAAGCCGCGCCATGCCTGCCAGGCGCACCGGCAAGATAGTTACCCGTATAACACTGCAACCCCCGCTGATCCGTAGCGACGGTCAACTCCCTCCCGCTCCCAGGCTCGTAAACCCGGGCGACAGTCCGCACGGCCTCGCCGCCGCGCCGATCCCGCAACACATAACAATGATCGAACCCACCGGCCCTGGCCAGTTGCGCATGCGGCCAATCGAGCCTCGCGCCAAGCGGCGCCCCATGCCGAAAATCAAACGCACTCCCTGAAACATCCGCGACCCGCTGCGGAATCATCTGCGCATCGACTTCAAAAAACGCATCCGAATCGATCATCAGCATATGCCCGCGAATATCGGTCCCCGGCTCCCCGGTGAGATTGAAATACGGATGACTCGTCAGATTCAACGGCGTAGGCGCATCCGTAACGCCTTCATAATCGATCGTCAGCGTGCCGTCGTCGTCGAGCGAATACCGCACCCGCACGCCGACGTTCCCCGGAAACCCCGCATCCCCCTCCGGCGATTCGAGCCGCATCACCAGCGCCCCCTGATCCTCCTCGACCTGCCACAACGCGCGATGAAACCCGCTCGCGCCGCCATGCAGCAGATTCCCGCCTTCGTTGCGGTCGAGCGCGTGTTCGATGCCGTCGAGCGTGAAGCGCGCCGCCCTGATGCGGTTCGCCCAGCGGCCGATCAGGCCGCCCATGTAGGTCGACGCGGCGCAGTAGTCGGCCGGCGTGTCGTGGCCGAGCACGATGTCCGCGAGGCGGCCCGCGCGGTCCGGCGCGTGCCACGACACGAGCGTCGCGCCGAGGTCGCTGATCGCGACTTTCATCCCGTGCGCGTTGCGCAGCGTGTAGAGCCGCACCGGGTCGCCGCCGGGCAGCGCGCCCCACGGTTCGGAAGAGAGTCGGGCAGTGCTGATCATGGGAGCGAGAGGTTCGGACGGAATCATCGGACGCGGGACGATTTCAGTTGGCGGAGGACGGGGCGACCTGTTCCTGGTATTCGCGCGGGGTGCAGCCGAGTTCGCGCTTGAACACCGCGTACATGTATTGCAGCGAAGTGAAGCCGCAGCGGATCGCGACTTCGGCGCTCGACGCGTCGCGGCTCGCGAGCAGCGCCTTCGCGGCGTCGAGCTTGTGGCGCAGGATCTCCTGGTGCACGGTGCATTGCAGTTCGCGGCGGAAATGCTCTTCGAGCGACGAACGCGACACGCCGACGTAATCCGCGACCTGTTCGGTCTTGATCCCCTGGCACGCGTACTGGCGGATGAAGTGCCGCGCGCGCATCACGTGCGGGCTCGACAGCGGTTCGTGCCGCGTGGATTCGAGCACGTTGATGCCGACTGGCGGCACGAGGATGCGCTGGCCGGGAAACCGCGCGCCGCGCAGCATCTGGTGCAGCAGGTGCGCGGCGGTGCGGCCCATTTCCTCGGTGCCCTGGATCACGGACGACAGCGGAATGCGCGTCAGCGTGCGCGTGAGCGGATCGTTGTCGATGCCGATGATCGCGACCTGCTCGGGCACCGGAATGCCGGCGGTCAGGCACGCCTGCAACACGTGCCGCGCGCGGCCGTCGGTGACGGCGATCACGCCGACGGGTTTCGGCAGCGCGCGCAGCCACTCGGTCAACTGCTCGATCGACTGGTTCCAGACCGGCGCGCTGGTCGGCAGGCCGCGATGGATCTGCGCGTCGAGTCCTTCCGCGCGCAACAGCTTCTCGAACGCGAGTTCGCGCTGCTGCGCCCAGCGGTTCTCCTGCGCGGCGGGCAGGCTGTACATCGCGAAGTTCTGCAGGCCGGCGCCGATCAGATGGGTCCAGGCGAGCGACACGAGTTTCTCGTTGTCGGTCGCGATGTACGGCACGTCGGACGGATAGTGCGACGGGTCCTCGAACGACGAGCCGACCGCGACGACGGGCAGCGGCGAGCCGCGCAGCGCGTCGGCGACGGCGGGGTCGTCGAAGTCGGCGATGATGCCGTCGCCGGCGAAGCGTTCGATGCCCGCGAGCCGGCAGCGGAAGTCCTCTTCGAGAAAGAGATCCCACGCGACGCGCGTCGAGCGCAGGTAGTGGCCGATCCCGGTGATGATCTCGCGGTCGTACACCTTGTTCGCGTTGAACAGCAGCGCGATGCGGTGCGGCGTCTGGGCGGAAGGGGCGCGGTTCATGTCCTCTCCTGCGCGGGTTTGCCCTGGGTGTTCGCGGGGCATTGGGTGTCCGCGCAATCGTCTCCGTATGTAGGCTGATGCGTCGCGCGCGGCGCTTGTCTGCCGCGCGGCGCGGCCGGCACGGCGGCCGGCGTTTTTTAAGCGTCCGGTTATTCTAGGCCGACAATCGTCGCCGCGTGCAGCGCATCGCAGTGCGCTGGCAAGAAACATTAGCGTCGCCGCGCAATTTCGCAATTGCCCCCTGTTACGGGGCGCGGGCAGTATGGCGTCGAACGACAGGCGGGTATCGCTCGCGTGCAGCGCACGATGCGCCGCGACAAGAAAATCAATCAACCTGCATGGGATCAGGGTAAGCACCAAGGCGTCAACCCGGATCGACACGGCAATCATTTACGTGGGACCGGAGTAAGCGCTGAAGCGCTAACTCTGATCGACAGCTTTACATGGGATCAGAGTAAGCGCTGAAGCGCTAACTCTGATCGACAGGTTTTACATGGGACCGGAGTAATCGCTAAAGCGATAACTCCGGTCGACATAGGAGACAACACAGCATGTCGTACTTCGAACACATCCCGGCCATCCGCTACGAAGGCCCGCAGTCGGACAACCCGCTCGCATTCCACTACTACGACCGCACGAAGAAGGTGCTCGGCAAGACGCTCGAAGAGCATCTGCGCATCGGGGTCTGCTACTGGCATACGTTCGTGTGGCCAGGCCTCGACATTTTCGGTCAGGGCACGTTCCATCGTCCGTGGCAGCAGCCCGGCGACGCGATGGAGCGCGCGAAGCAGAAGGCCGACGCGGCGTTCGAATTCTTCTCGAAGCTCGGCGCGCCGTACTACACGTTCCACGACACCGACGTCGCGCCGGAAGGCAAGGACCTGAAGGACTACACCGAGAACTTCGCGCGGATGGTCGATTACCTCGAAGCGCGTCAGCAGGCAACCGGCGTCAAGCTGCTGTGGGGCACCGCGAACCTGTTCTCGCATCCGCGCTACGCGGCGGGCGCGGCGACGAGTCCCGATCCGGAAGTGTTCGCGTATGCGGCGACCCAGGTGCGCCACGCGCTCGACGCGACGCAGCGGCTCGGCGGCGAGAACTACGTGCTGTGGGGCGGCCGCGAAGGCTACGACACGCTGCTGAACACGGACCTCGCGCGCGAGCGCGAGCAGTTCGCGCGGTTCCTGTCGATGGTGGTCGAGCACAAGCATCGCATCGGCTTCAAGGGCACGCTGCTGATCGAGCCGAAGCCGCAGGAGCCGACCAAGCACCAGTACGACTACGACGTCGCGACGGTGCACGGCTTCCTCACGCAATACGGGTTGCAGAATGAGATCCGCGTGAACATCGAGGCGAATCACGCGACGCTCGCGGGCCATTCGTTCCATCACGAGATCGCGACGGCGTTCGCGCTCGGCGTGTTCGGCAGCCTCGATGCGAACCGCGGCGATCAGCAGAACGGCTGGGACACGGACCAGTTTCCGAACAGCGTCGAGGAACTGACGCTCGCGTTCTACGAGATCCTGCGCCACGGCGGCTTCACGACCGGCGGGATGAACTTCGATTCGAAGGTGCGCCGCCAGAGCGTCGACCCGGAGGATCTGTTCTACGGCCATATCGGCGCGATGGACGTGCTCGCGATCGCGCTGGAACGCGCGGCGGCGCTGGTCGAGAACGACCGCCTCGAACAGTTCCGTCGCCAGCGTTATGCGGGCTGGGACACGGAGTTCGGCCGCAAGATTCTCGCGGGCGGCTACTCTCTTGAGACGCTTGCCGCCGACGCCGCCGCGCGCGGCGTGAATCCGCAGCATGCGAGCGGTCAGCAGGAACGGCTCGAAAACGTCGTGAACCAGGCGATCTACGCGCCGCGCTGAACGTCGCGCGGCACGCGCCGGGCCATGAGCGGTCGAGCGGTCCGGCGCGAACGAAGTGGGTCCGTCGGCCGTCGATCTCGCGACAGGGCGAGATCGAACGGCCACGGCGCGCAGCAGCGCGAATAAAAAGGATGGAGACATGTTCATCGGTATCGACCTCGGTACGTCCGGCGTCAAGGCGGTGCTGCTCGACCGCGACGGCGCGGTGCGCGGCAGCGCAGTGGCGCCGCTCGTCGCGAGCCGGCCGCAGCCGCGCTGGTCCGAGCAGAAACCCGCCGACTGGTGGGACGCGACGCGCAGCGCGCTCGGCGCGTTGCTGACGGGCGCGCGCGCCGAAGGCATCGACGCGGCGCAGATCGAGGCGCTCGGCCTGACCGGCCAGATGCACGGCGCGACGCTGCTCGACGCGCAAGGCAACGTGCTGCGCGACGCGATCCTGTGGAACGACGGCCGCTCGGACGCCGAATGCGTCGAACTCGAACGCGCGGCGCCGGAGCTGCATGCGATCGCGGGCAATCTCGCGATGCCGGGTTTCACCGCGCCGAAGCTGCTGTGGGTGCGCCGTCACGAGCCGGATGTGTTCGCGCGGATCGCCCACGTGCTGCTGCCGAAGGACTACCTGCGCTACAGGCTGACCGGCGGTTTCGCGACCGATCCGTCCGACGCGGCCGGCACGCTGTGGCTCGACGTTGCGAAGCGCGACTACAGCGACACGCTGCTCGCCGCGTGCGGGCTGTCGCGCGAGCAGATGCCGGCGGTCTACGAAGGCAACCGCGTGACCGGCACGCTGCTGCCGCAGGTCGCGCGCGAATTCGGGCTGCGCGAGATTCCGGTGGTCGCCGGCGGCGGCGACAACGCGGCGGGCGCGGTCGGCGTGGGCATCGTGCGGCCGGGGCAGGCGATGCTGTCGCTCGGCACGTCCGGCGTCTATTTCGCGGTGTCGGACGGCTTTCTCGCGAATCCGGCGTCGGCGGTGCACAGCTTCTGCCACGCGCTGCCCGACACATGGCATCTGATGTCGGTGATGCTGAACGCGGCCGGCTGCATCGACTACACCGCGCAACTGACCGGTTATCCGGACGTCGCCGCCTTGCTCGCGGACGCCGAGGCGAACGCGCGCGACGCGCGTCCGTGGTTCCTGCCGTATCTAAGCGGCGAGCGCACGCCGCACAACAACGTGAACGCGAAGGGCGTGTTCTACGGCCTCGCGCCGCAGACGACCCGCGCGGACCTCGCGAACGCGACGCTCGAAGGCGTTGGTTTCGCGCTGCTCGACGGGATGGACGCATTACACGCGGCGGGCCTCGTGCCCGACGACATCACGGTGATCGGCGGGGGCTCGCGCAGCGCGTGGTGGACGCAGATGCTCGCGGACTTGAGCGGCCGCTCGCTGACGCTGCGCGCGGGCGGTGAAGTCGGCCCGGCGCTCGGCGCGGCGCGGCTCGCGCATCTGGCGCTCGCGCCCGATGCGCCGCTCGACGCGGTGTGCCCGCAGCCGCCCATCGTCGCGGTGCGCGAGCCGGACGCCGCGCGCCATGCGTGGTATCGCGACGCGCGCCGTCCGACCTTCCAGGCGCTCTATCGCGCGCTCGAACCAGTATTCGCAACCGGCGCATGACGCGACGCGCGAGCGTCGCCGTGCGCCGGTGAAGAGAAGCCGCGCGGCCTTATGCAGCCGCACGGCAAACGGGCAGTCCTGTGGAATCGCCGCAGCGTGGCGAAGCGTGAACGACCTCCGGTGGTTCGCGTCCTCGCAGCAGTCGTCGCGCCGGCCAATGATCTGGTTGTTCCGACCATCAAGAGGAGTGGAGACATGAAATTCGCAACACGTCGTTCGGTTCTGGGGTCTCTCGTCGCCGGCGCGGTGCTCGCCAGCCTGTCGCTCGCCGCGCCGCTCGCGCACGCGAGCAAGGACAAGCCGGAGATCGGCTTCTGCATCGACGACCTGCGCGTCGAGCGCTGGTCGCGCGACCGCGACTACTTCGTCGCGGCGGCCGAGAAGCTCGGCGCGAAGGTGTCGGTGCAGTCGGCCGACGCGAGCGAGGAGCGGCAGATCTCGCAGATCGAAAACCTGATTTCGCGCGGCGTCGACGTGATCGTCATCGTGCCGTTCAACTCGAAGACGCTCGGCAACGTCGTCGCGGAAGCGAAGAAGGCGGGCATCAAGGTCGTGTCGTATGACCGGCTGATCCTCGATGCGGACGTCGACGCGTACATCTCGTTCGACAACGAGAAGGTCGGCGAACTGCAGGCGCAGGGCGTGTACAACGTGCAGCCGAAGGGCAACTACTTCCTGCTCGGCGGCGCGCCGACCGACAACAACGCGAAGATGCTGCGCCAGGGCCAGTTGAAGGTGCTGAAGCCGGCGATCGACCGCGGCGACATCAAGGTGGTCGGCCAGCAGTGGGTGCCGGAGTGGAGCGCGTCGACCGCGCTGCGCATCACCGAGGACGCGCTGACCGCGAACAACAACAAGATCGATGCGATCGTCGCGTCGAACGACGGCACCGCCGGCGGCGCGATTCAGGCGCTCGCCGCGCAGCACCTCGCGGGCAAGGTGCCGGTGTCGGGCCAGGACGCGGACCTCGCGGCGGTGAAGCGCGTCGCGGCCGGCACCCAGACGATGACGGTGTACAAGCCGCTGAAGCTGATCGCGGGCCAGGCCGCGAAACTCGCGGTCGATCTCGCGAAGGGCGACAAGCCGGACTTCAACGCGCAGTACGACAACGGCAAGAAGAAGGTCGACACGGTGCTGCTGCAACCGACGCTGCTGACGAAGAGCAACGTGGACATCGTCGTGAAGGACGGCTTCTACACGCAGGCGCAACTGGCGAGCCAGTAAGCGCGCCGCCGTCGGCGGACGAACGCGCGCGGGCGGTTGCGCCGCGCGCGTTTTGTCCGCGGACGGTGAACCGGCATGAAGCCGAACCTGCAGCCCGGCATGTAACCGGGAATGCAAGCGGCCTGGAAACGCAAATAAGCGGACACAGGCGGACACAAGCGGACACAAGCGAATGACCGAACCCCTGCTGACGATGCGCGGCATCGTCAAGTCCTTCGCCGGCGTGAAGGCGCTCGACGGCATCGACCTCGTCGTGCATCCCGGCGAATGCGTCGGGCTGTGCGGCGAGAACGGCGCCGGCAAGTCGACGCTGATGAAGGTGCTGTCCGGCGTGTACCCGCACGGCACCTGGGACGGCGAGATCCTCTGGGAAGGCGCGCCGCTGAAGGCGGCGAGCGTGCGCGACACCGAGCGCGCGGGCATCGTGATCATCCACCAGGAACTGATGCTCGTGCCGGAACTGTCGGTCGCGGAGAACATCTTTCTCGGCAACGAGATCACGCTGCCGGGCGGCCGGATGAACTACGCGGCGATGTACCAGCGCGCGGACGAACTGCTGCGCGAGCTGCGCATCGACGCGATCAACGTCGCGCAGCCGGTGATGAACTACGGCGGCGGCCACCAGCAACTGATCGAGATCGCGAAGGCGCTGAACAAGCGCGCGAAGCTGCTGATTCTCGACGAACCGTCGTCGTCGCTGACGTCGACCGAGACGAAGATCCTGCTCGACATCGTGCGCGACCTGAAGCGGCGCGGCGTCGCGTGCGTGTACATCTCGCACAAGCTCGACGAAGTGGAGGCCGTCTGCGACACGGTCACGGTGATCCGCGACGGCCGGCACGTCGCGACCGAACCGATGAAGGACCTGACCACCGACCGCGTCATCTCGATGATGGTCGGCCGCGAGATCCGCAACCTGTTTCCGCGCGAGCCGCACGAGATCGGCGACGTCGTGTTCGAGGCGCGCAACGTGACCTGCTACGACATGACGAACCCGCGCCGCAAGCGCGTGGACGACGTGTCGTTCAAGCTGCGGCGCGGCGAGATTCTCGGCGTCGCGGGCCTCGTCGGCGCGGGCCGCACGGAGCTGATGCAGGCGGTGTTCGGCGCGTATCCGGGCGCGAGTTCGGCGACCGTGCTGCTCGACGGCCGGCCGCTCAACATCCGCTCGCCGCTCGACGCGATCCGCGCGGGCATCGCGATGGTGCCCGAGGACCGCAAGCGCCACGGGATCGTGCCGCAACTGGGCGTCGGCCACAACATCACGCTGTCGGTGCTGCACCGCTTCGCGAAGCGCGGCCGCATCGACGCGGCCGCCGAACTCGACACGATCCACACCGAGATGCAGCGGCTCGCGGTGAAGGCCGCGCATCCGATGCTGTCGATCGCGAGCCTGTCGGGCGGCAACCAGCAGAAGGCGGTGCTGACGAAGATGCTGCTGACCGACCCGCAGGTGCTGATCCTCGACGAGCCGACGCGCGGCGTCGACGTCGGCGCGAAGTACGAAATCTACAAGCTCGTGTTCATGCTCGCGAAGCGCGGCGTCTCGATCATCGTCGTGTCGTCCGAGTTGCCGGAAGTGCTCGGCCTGTCCGATCGCGTGCTCGTGATCGGCGAGGGCGAGTTGCGCGGCGACTTCGTCAACGACGGACTCACGCAGGAACACATTCTCGGCGCCGCGATCCAGAGCGCGAAGCGTCCCCCGCATCCAACCGCAGCGAGTGCAGCATGACACCCGACGTCACTTCCCGGCCGGCGGCCGGCGCGCAAGGCCGCCCAGGCGGTTCCCGGCAATTCCAGCAACTGTTTTCGCGCTACAAGATCCTCGCGCTGCTGCTCGCGGTCGCCGCGATCTGGGTCTTCTTCTCGGTGCTGACGAACGGCGCGTTCATCACGCCGCGCAACGTGTCGAACCTGCTGCGGCAGATGTCGATCACCGGCATGCTCGCGTGCGGGATGGTGTTCGTCATCATCGCGGGCGAGATTGACCTGTCGGTCGGCTCGCTGCTCGGGCTGCTCGGCGGCGTCGCGGCGATCCTCGACGTGCAGCGGCAATGGCCGATCGGCGTGACGGTGCCGGCCGTGCTGCTGCTCGGCGTGCTGGTCGGCCTCTTCAACGGCTGGTGGTCGACGTACCGGCGCGTGCCGTCGTTCATCGTCGGGCTGGGCGGGATGCTCGCGTATCGCGGCATTCTGCTCGGCGTGACCGGCGGCTCGACCATCGCGCCGGTGTCCGATCCGTTCGTGTTCCTCGGCCAGGGCTACCTGCCGCGCCTCGTCGGCGATTCGCTCGCGGTCGTGCTGTTCCTGCTGCTCGCGGTGCTGACCGTGCGCCAGCGCGCGAACCGCCGACGTTATCAACTCTCCGTCGTGCCGGTGTGGCAGGACGCGGTGAAGATCGTCGCGGCCGGCGTGGTCGTGTTCGCGTTCGTCGCGACGCTCGACCGTTACGGCGGCATTCCGGTGCCGGTGCTGCTGCTGCTCGCGCTGCTCGGCATCTTCTCGTGGATCGCGACGCAGACCGTGTTCGGCCGCCGCATCTACGCGGTCGGCTCGAACCTCGAAGCGACCCGGCTCTCCGGCGTGAACACGAACCGCGTGAAGCTCGCGATCTTCGCGCTGATGGGGCTGATGTGCGCGTTCGGCGGGATCGTGAACACCGCGCGGCTCGCGGCGGGGTCGCCGTCGGCCGGCTCGATGGGCGAACTCGACGCGATCGCCGCGTGCTTCATCGGCGGCACGTCGATGCGCGGCGGCTCGGGCACCGTGTACGGCGCGCTGATCGGCGCGCTGGTGATGGCGAGCCTCGACAACGGGATGTCGATGCTCGACGTCGACGCGTACTGGCAGATGATCGTGAAGGGCGGCATCCTCGTGCTCGCGGTGTGGATCGACGTGGTGTCGGGTTCGAACCGCCGTTGAGCGGGTCGCAGGTTCGCATTTCACGATTCTCCGGCCGGTTTTCCACATGAATTTTGTATGCGGAAAACCAGCCGGATTACGGATTTTATGATTGATGTTTTATGAATCCGGAAGCAATTAAGATGCCGAAAACGTCGGCCGCGAATAAAGCACTTCTTTATTTTTAACCGGATTGGGCCGGTCACTTAAATAAAACGATCTTCTGACAAATTTCCTACAATAATTTACAGTTCTCCGATCTTAAAAATCCGGCGTACTGATTAACATCGGCAGGCGAAGCAGCGAGCGGCCAGTCCGGTGTCGAACGGTTATCGAAAAAACCTGTTGGTTTCAGGCCCGCCTGCCGTGCGGATGCACGGTTGCTCTCCCTTCGCATTCGAAACGGATTGGGGAGCGAGATCGTGGGACATTCCAGCAATTTCAGTGATTTTTATGCGGCGGTATCGGAGACCGCGCGCCGCATGCGCGGCGGCAGGTTATCCGGTATTGTGTCGATCCGGCATTTGATTGTGCATGCGGCATTCGTCGCATTACAGGGCGGCGTTGCGGCTGCGCACGCGCAGGTTCTTCACAATTACAGCGTGAATTCGACCAGTCCGTCCACCGACACCAATTACAACAACGGCGGCGCAACCGGCGCGAATGCGCTCGCGGCCGGCACGAACGCGGGCGCGACGGGCGCGGGCAGCGTGTCGGTCGGCAACGGCGCGAGAACGTCGCAGGCCGGCGACGTCGCGCTCGGGCAGGGCGCGACCGCGAGCGGCGCGAGCGGGGGCTCGCCGCAGACCGGCGCGGTCGCGCTCGGCAACGGCGCGCGCGCGGTCGGCTCGGCCGTGATCGCGATCGGCGCGGGCGCGGGCGTCGGGGCGAGCGCGCTGAACGCGTACAACGTGTCGATCGGCCCGTCGGCCGGCATCAACGTGAATGGCAGCTACAACCTGCTGACCGGCAACAACGCCGGCGCGAACACGGTGGGCAGTTACAACATCGCGTCGGGCGACGGCGCGGGAACCGGCATCACCGGCAATCACAACCTGTCGAACGGCAACTTTTCCGGCGCGAACACGGTCGGCAACCTGAACATTGCGACCGGCTACCAGGCGGGCACAGGCGTGCGCGGCAGCTACAACCTCGCGAGCGGCTACTCGGCCGGCTACAACGTGGCCGGCAACCACAACCTCGCGAGCGGCATCTACGCGGGCCTGTCGGGCAACGGCAGCTTCAACACGATCAGCGGCGCGGGCGCCGGCGTGTTCGTGACCGGCAGCAACAACGTGGCGCTCGGCAGCGGGGCGGGTACGCGCTCGTCGTTCACGTATGCGGCGGACGGCACCGTGATCGGCAGTTCGATCACGTCGCTTGTGGTCAGCAACACGGTCGCGGTCGGCAACGCGGCGGTCGCCGGCAGCGACGAAGCGGTCGCGATCGGCGACGCCGCGGCCGCGAACGGCGCGGGCGACATCGCGCTCGGCCAGCGCGCGCTGACCGGCGCGGTCGGCGGCAGCGCGGCGAACAACATCGCGATCGGCGTCGGCGCGCAGGCGACCGGCGGCGGGTCGATCAGCATCGGCGCGGGCAACGTCGTGAGCGGCGCGAACTCGGGCGCGTTCGGCGACCCGAGCGTCGTGTCCGGCAGCGGGTCGTATTCGGTCGGCAACGACAACACCGTCGCGACCGACAACACGTTCGTCGTCGGCAACCACGTGACGACGACCCAGGCCAACAGCGTCGTGCTCGGCAACGGCTCGACGGACCGCGCGGCGACCACCGTCAGCAGCGGCACGATCAACGGCACCACGTATGCGTATGCGGGGCCGGGGTCGGCGGCGAACGGCGTGGTCAGCGTCGGCGCGGTGGGGGCGGAGCGGCAGTTGATCAACGTCGCGGCGGGGCAGGTCAGCGCGACGAGCACCGATGCGGTCAACGGCTCGCAGCTGTACGCGACGAACCAGGCCGTGGACAGCCTCGGCACGACCGTGAACGGGATCATGACCGGCGGCGGCATCCGTTATTTCCACGCGAACTCGACGCTGGCCGATTCCAACGCGGCGGGCGCGAACTCGGTCGCGGTCGGGCCGGCCGCCGCCGCCTACGGCGACGACAGCATCGCGCAGGGCCGCGATGCGGTGGCCGGCCTCGCCGGCGCGCCGGCCGCCGCGACTGGCGACGTCGCGATCGGCGCGGGCGCGAGCGCGACCGGCGGGTCGTCGACCGCGCTCGGCACGAACGCGGCGGCGTCCGCGGCGGGCGGCGTCGCGCTGGGTGCGGGGTCGGTCGCGACGCGCGCGGCCGGCAGTTACGTGGACCCGGTGACCGGCGCGAGTTTTTCGACGCTGATGGGCGCGGTGTCGGTCGGCGCGCCCGATGCGCTGCGGCAGCTCGTGAACGTCGCGCCCGGCACGCAACTGACCGACGCGGTGAACCTCGGCCAGTTGCAGGGCGCGGTTTCGTCGGTGAACGAAACGTTCGAGACGCGCATCCAGCAGATCATCAACCAGGGCGGCAGCGGCGGGGGCGGCGGGTCGTCGTCGAACACGACGATCGCGGGCAATCCGGAGAACTACGTGCCGCCGTCCGCGACCGGGACCAACTCGGTGGCGGCCGGCAGCGGCAGCGTCGCATCGGGCAACGGCAGCACCGCGCTCGGCGACAGCGCGCGCGCGACCGGCGCGAACTCGGTCGCGATCGGCGCGAATTCGGTCGCCAGCCAGGCGAACTCGGTGTCGGTGGGCGCGCCGGGTTTCGAGCGCACGATCACGAACGTCGCGCCGGGCGTGAACGGCACCGACGCGGTGAACCTGAACCAGTTGAACAGCGGCCTCGGCAATCTGCAGAACCAGATCACGGACAACCGGAAGGCCGCGTATGCGGGCGCGGCGGCCGCGATGGCGGTCGCGGGGCTGCGCTACGACGAGCGGCCGGACAAGATCTCGGCCGCGGCGGCGACCGGGTATTACCACGGGCAGGTGGGCGTCGCGATCGGGGTCGGCGGCACGTCGAGCAACGGGTTATGGCGCGTGAACGGCGGGTTGACGCTCGCGCCGACGCTCAGTTCGCCGGATGTGGGGTTCGTCGTGGGGGTGTCGCGGACGCTTAATTGAGCGGTGGCGCGCGTGTCCGGTTCGCGGCGTGACGGGGGAGGTCACGCCGCCGGTGCGGGTTTGCGTGTCGTTGTCTTTGGCGCTGGCGGTATTCGTCTATCTCGATCGTGCCGCCTGACCAGTCCATCAGCGCGCCGAGGTCCCGGACGCGCTTTCCCGCTTTCGTTGTTCCGGTAGCAGAAGCATTGCATCTGCGCGGCAAGCGCGTTCAAGCTGTTTGCACAAGTGCTCAATCGCTCGCGCAGCGAATGCAGCGGCGTGACGAACCGCGACGTCAAACATCGCCGCCCCGTCCTCCTTCGATCCTCCACCACCCCGGCAACAACGCCCGCACCTCCGCGCGCGCAAACCGGTCGTCGAGCAGATGCACGACTCCGCGATCGCGCTCGGTGCGGATCACGCGGCCCGCGGCCTGCACGACCTTGCGCAGCCCCGGAATCAGATACGTGTAGTCGAAACCCGCGCCGTACAGCGTGTCCATCCGCGCGCGCAACTGCTCGTTGACCGGATTCACCTGCGGCATCCCGAGCGTCGCGATGAACGTGCCGATCAGCCGCGTGCCGGGCAGGTCGATCCCCTCGCCGAACGCGCCGCCGAGCACCGCGAAGCCGATCCCGCAGCCGTCCTCGACGAAACGCGCAACGAACGCGTGCTGCGCGGCTTCGTCCATCGTGCGCGACTGCCGCCACGTAACCACTTGCGGATGGCGCGCGACGAACGCGTTCGCGGCCCGCTCCAGGTAGTCGTAGCTGCTGAAGAAGCACAGGTAATTGCCCGGCCGCGCGTCGTACTGCGTCGCGATGCGTTCGACCAGCGCGTCGAGCGAACGCTCGCGGTCGCGATAGCGCGTCGAGATCCGGCGCGCGACGTGCACTTCGAGCTGGTCCGCGGCGAACGGCGCGTCGATGTCGAGATGGACGGTGTCGGCGGGCAGCCCGAGCATGTCCGCGTAGTAGTGCGACGGCGCGAGCGTCGCGGAGAACAGCGTGACGCTGTGCGCGGCCGCGATCCGCGCGCGCAGCGCGCCGGCCGGCACGACGTTGCGGATGCATAGCGTCGTGCGCGGCCCGCGCCGTCCGCGTGTCGTTGGCGCGGCGATGGGCGTCACGTCGAACAGCGACTGCGTATCGAAGCGTTCGGCGATGCGCACGAAATGCAGCGCGTCGAAATAGAAGCGTTCGAGTTCGGGATCGCGGAGCAGGGCGGGCTCGGCGGGTTCGGCGAACTGGTCGCCGAGCGCCGCGATCAGTTCGCCGAGCGCGGCGAGCAGGTCGGACGGCAGCATGTCGGTCGCGCGATAGACGCCGGGCTGCACCGCGTTCAGCGTATTCCAGTGACGTTGCAGCCGGGTCAGCGCGCGTTTCACCGGCGCATTCGCGCTGTGCCGCACCGCGTCGATCTGCGTCTGCGCGAGTTCGGCCGAATACATTGCGCGCGCCCGTTCGGGCAGGTTGTGCGCCTCGTCGACGAGCAGCGCGGTGCACCACTGGTTGTGCGCGGCGAGCATGAACAGAATCGCGCTCGTGTCGAAGTAGTAGTTGTAGTCGCCGACGATCACGTCGCTCCAGCGCGCGAGTTCCTGGCCGAGGTAATACGGGCAGACGCGATGCTCGCGCGCGACGTCGGCCAGTGTCGATCGATCCAGACGCCGATGTTCGAGGGCGGCCGCGCGCGCGGCGGGCAGGCGGTCGTAGAAGCCGCGCGCGAGCGGACACGATTCGCCATGACACGCGAGGTCCGGGTGCTCGCAGGACTTGTCGCGCGCGACGAGTTCCAGCACGCGCAGCGGCAGCGTCGCGCCGTCCGGCTGCGCGGCGGCCAGCGTGTCGAGCGCATCGAGCGCGAGTTGCCGGCCGGAGCTTTTCGCGCTCAGGAAAAACACCTTGTCGAGCGCCGCGCGCGGCGCGGCCTTCAGCATCGGGAACAGCGTGCCGATGGTCTTGCCGATGCCGGTCGGCGCCTGCGCGAGCAGGCAGCGTCCTTGCGACGCCGCACGCCACACCGCCTCCGCGAGTTCGCGCTGGCCGCGCCGGAACGACGGATGCGGCAGCCGCAGTTGCGCGAGCGCCGCGTCGCGCGTCGCGCGATGCGCGCTTTCCTGTTCGGCCCACGCGACGAAGCGGCGGCACTGGTCGTCGAACGCGCGCTTCAGTTCGGCGGCGCTCGCGTGTTCGACGAGGGCGGTTTCGCGTCCGGAGCCGACGTCGTAATAGACGAGCGCAAGCTCGATCGAATCGACGCGCTGGCGCTCGCACATCAGCCAGCCGTAGACGCGCAACTGCGCCCAGTGCAGCGCGCGCTGGTTCTCGCGCATCGAATCGAGGTCGCCGCGATAGGTCTTGAACTCTTCGAGCCGGTGCGCGGCCGGATCGTAGCCGTCCGCGCGGCCGCGCACGGTCAGCGCGCCGAACGTGCCGCTGAGCGCGATTTCGGTTTCGTAGCCATTGGGGCGGCGGCTCGCGATCGCGAGGTGTCCCGCGCGTCCTTCGTTCGCGTCCGGCGACGGCGTGAAGCGCAGGTCGAGGTCGCCGCGCTTCGCAGTGAATTCGCACAGCGTGCGCACCGCGACCGTGTACGTCATCGCGCGGCTCCGGCGGGTTCGCGATGCGCGTCGGCGGCGTCGTGCACATCCTCCGCATATGGGTCTGCTTCGGACCAGCGCACCTGCAACACGGACACCGGCATCCGATGCGCGACGCAGTACGCGAGCCAGCGCCGCTGGTTGTCCTGCAGCCGGTCGCCGGGGCCTTTCACCTCGACGAATTCGTAGCGGTGTTCGCGCGGCCAGAAACGCACGAGGTCGGGCAGGCCCGAGCGGTTCGTCTTGAGGTCCGCCAGCAGCCGCGCGAACCACAGCCGCAGATGCGCGGCCGGCAGGCAGTCGAGCGCGAGATCGAGCAGAGCGGGCGTCAGCGCGCCCCACGCGACGAACGGCGACTGGGTGCCGGCCTTGTCGCGATGGCGGCGCACGATCGTGTCGCGGTATGCGTCGCTGTCGAGTTCCGCGAGACACGCGTCGAACAGCGCCGCGCGGCGGGCGACGAAGTCGGGCGCATGCAGGTCGGCGGGACCGCGCTGGAACGGATGGAAGAACGCGCCGGGCAGCGGCGCGAACAGCGCGGGCCAGCACAGCAGGCCGAACAGCGCGTTGATCAGCGTGTTCTCGACGTAGAACGCGGGCGAGTCCGCGGACGACAGCCACGCGCGCGCCGCTTCCTCGACGCGGATCGCCGGGTCCGGCGCGGGCAGCACGATTTCGCGGATCACCAGCGATGCTTCGTTCGCTGCGGGAGCGGCGTCCGCACGATCCGGCGCCGCGCCGCCGCCGTGTTTGCCGTGTTTGCCGCGCCTGCCGTGCAGGCGGCCGAGCGTGCGCGTCGCGCGTTGCGCTTCCTCTTCGTTCGCGGGCGACGCCGCGATCTGTTGCGCGAGTTCGAGCGCGTCGTCGCGCCGGCCGAGTTGTTCGAGCACGCGGATGCGCCGGTAGCGCGCGTCGGGGTGCGCGCAGTCCGCATACGCGCGCCACGCGATCGACGGCTCCCGCAGCCGCTCCGCGTGCTGGCCGGTCGCGTAGCGCAGCCTGTCGTGCCGCGCGCGCAGCCACGCGTTGTCGTGCGTTTGTGCGGCGAGGCGGTCCAGCGTGTCGAGCGTGGCGTCGAGCGCGCTCGCGACGTTCGACGGTGCCGCCGGCGCGGCCAGAACGGTTTCCAGCGCGTCGCGGCAGTCGCGCAGCGCGAGATACGCGTCGATGTCGTCGCGCCGGCGAAACGCGCGCGACGCGTCGTCGAACGCGACGCGCTCGTAGCGGAATACGCCGAGATCCGCGAGCACGAATTCGGACCAGTCCTGATGCAGATTGCCGAAGAACATCAGCCGCAGCCGTTCGCACAGCGGCGCGACCGCGAGATGCAGCACCGCGTCGGCGGAATCCGGATACCAGTGTTGCCACGCGCGCGGCGCGAGGTTCGCGGCGCTCAGCGTATCGACGAGTTGCGCGCGCGTGGGGCGCGGGCCGGTTTCGATGCGGAGGTTCGCGGCGAGCGTCTGCAATTCGGCTTTCGTGACGAGCGGCGCGAGCGCGTCGAACGGGAGCGCGGGCGCGTCGTCGAGCCAGCCCGCCGCGACGAGCGGCGCGGCTGCGCTCAGAGGGCAGCCGATTTCGGCGTAGTCGAGGCGGGATACGCGGAAGCACGGCCCCTTGCGCATCAGCATCCGCACGAGCAGCGCCTGCGCGGCGCGGGGCGTGTCCGCGAAACCGTCGGCGAAGCGGCGCTCGGCGTCGTCGAGCAGGTCCGCGCAGCGCGCATCGAGCCACGCGAGCGCCCGCTGGAAGTTCGCAAGGTAATAGAACGGATCGGGCGGCGGAGCGTACACGCGAGGCACTGTATGGATATACAGGCGCGATGATAGCAGGCGGGAAGCGGAGCGGTGGGGCGGGTGAGTTACGAGGAATCGGCGGAACACGCTAACCCGTGGATCGGGATGGGCGTGAAGCCGAAAGGCCCGCTGACCGGCGATGTAGCCTGCGGCGGGCGAGTTTGACGACGCAACCGGGTACGAAGAGCCGGCGGAGCGGGGCGGCCCGCAGCCGGAAAGGGCCGTTGGAGAGCGCTCGAAGCGATAACCCACTGCCCGGCGACCGGCACGGCAGGCCGGAGCGGCGCGGAAAGCGATAGCGCAAGCCTGTGCGATGCCCCCTGCCGCCTGCCATCGGCCGCCGATACCGCCCGGCCCCAAACGACCCGTAGGCTACAATTGCGCGAGCCTGAAAACGGAACCTTCATGATCAAACGGAACGCCAGCATCGTCGGCCTCGCGGCCGCTGCCGCCCTGCTCACGGGCTGCGCCGCGCAGTATCGCAATCCCGCTTCGTGCGTCGCGGAGATGCGCAGCCGGCTCGGGGATACGTCGCTCGGCGAGTTGTCGGTCACGAATCGCGCGGTGTCGTATCGCGGCCAGCGCGTGGTGATCGAAGGGACGCTCAAGCCGGCGGCCGCGTCTGCAACCGCTTCGACCGGCGGGGCCACGGCGGCGAAACCGGCGTCGGCCGCGCCGGGACAGCCGGCAAGCGGCACGGCCGACGCGGGCGCGCCCGCGAGCGGCGCGGTCAGTCATGCGGATGGTTCGTCCGGCGCGACTCGCGCGGCGACTGCCGCCGGCGCCGCAAGCGCGACGGCTTCGACCGGGTCTTCGACTACGCCGCTCGCTACGACCCGCGCGGCCACGCCCACCGCCGCGTCGCAACCCGCGCCGGCTCACCCGAGGACGCCGATCGGCGCGCTCGTCGCGCATTTCTCGCAGCCGCGCAAGACGACGCCGACCGCGGCGGAGTGCACGTTCGACGAGTCCGGCCTGACGTCGTTCCGGTGGATCGCGCCAGCGGATCTCGCGAAAACGACGGCCGCGCGTCCGGCAAGCCGCAACGACTGACCGCCAGGCGCGGTGACGCCCCGCGCGGACGACCGGTCCGCCCGCGCGGGAACGCCAGCGTCAGCAACACCACGCCGAAACAATGCTGCGCGCCTACCCGCGCGGCAGCGCAGGAAAGTGCGGCGAACGACGAAGCTGCCGCACGAACGACGCGAAACAGCCCCGAACCCAGGCCGCCACTCCACCCCGACCCACCGACGCCACGCCAGCTTCTCCTGTCCAAACGGCCAATAACCCCGCAGTTTTTGCACAGCGCGCCGCCGCGCCGGTAAAATGGCTGGTTGATCCACGGAAACTGGCCGTGGGCGTAGCCGAAGCGAAGGATTACCCGAACATGAGTGATTTTCATCAACGTCTTGCCAGCCGGGCCGCAGCACTCCTGATGGCGGGCGGGCTGGTCGCCGGCTGCAGCTCGCCGTCGCCGGGCAAGATCGATTACCGCAGCGATTCGAGGACGAAGCAGGTCTCGCTCGCCGTTCCGCCGAACATGCTGGACGAGAACCCCGACCAGCGCTCGCTGCCGCCGGCAGGCGGGCAGACGTCGCTGTCCGCGCTGAAGGAAGTGCAGGAGGCCGCGCCGGCGGACGACAATTCCGTGCTGCCGCCGGTCCCGGGGATGCACATCCAGCGCGACGGCACCGAAAGCTGGCTCGTGATCGACAGCCGCACGCCGGGCGACGTGTGGGCGCAGGTCCGCCGCTTCTGGCAGGAGCAGGGTTTCCTGCTGGTCGTCGACCAGCGCGACAAGGGCGTGATGGAAACCGACTGGAACGAGACCCATCCGAAGATCAACGACGGCCTGATCCGCAACACGCTGACGTGGGCGACCGGCAACTCGTACGTGACCGCCGAGCGCAACAAGTACCGCACGCGCCTCGAAGCGGCGCCGGGCGGCGGCACCTACGTGTTCATCAGCCAGAAGGGTCTGCGCGAGGCGTTGAGCGGCAACAACAACGACACCAGCACATGGCAGCCGAAGCCGAACGACCCGGCGCTCGAAACCGAATACCTGAAGCGCCTGATGATCACGCTCGCGCGCGCGAAGCCGGGCGTGCCGGACGCGCAGATCGCGGCCGAGGCCGACGCGCCGGCGTCCGGCGCGAAGGCGGCGGGCGCGCCCACTGCGGCGCCTGACACGGCCGCGGCCGCGACCGCCGCGCAGAACGTGATCGCGTCCGCCCAGCCGCAGCGCGGCAACGCGTCGTCGCGCGACGCGTCGGGCCAGTACTCGCACACTGAGCTGACGCTCGGCGAGCCGTACGACCGCGCGTGGCTGCGCGTCGGCGTCGCGCTCGACCGCGCGAACTTCACGGTGGACGATCGCGATCGCACGAAGGGTCTGTACTACGTGCGTTACGTCGATCCGCGGGACATGACGTCGGCCGAGCAGGGCTTCTGGAACCAGGTGTTCCACGGCCGCAAGGAAAAGGTCGCGAAGCAGTATCTGCTGAACGTGCGCGCGGTCACCGAGAGCCAGACCCGCGTCGCGATCGTCGATACGAAGGGCAATGTCGACACGTCGCGTCCGGCCCAGGAGATCATGGCGCTCGTCGTCGATCAGCTGCACTGAGTTCGCCCGGCGTCAGCCGGAACGAAAAACCCGCCTGCGCGCAGAAACGCACAGGCGGGTTTTTTATTGCCGTCGCCGCGGCGGCGATAGCCATCGAAAGCCGCGCGGCGCCGCCCCGCTCAATGCGGAATCATCCACGTCAGCACGTTCTGCTGGAGCCACACGAGGATGCCGAGCACCACCGTCAGCAGGATCGAGTGCTTGAACGTCTTCGCGAACACGTGGCCTTCCTTGCCCTTCAGTTCGGTCGTCGCCACGCCGGTCGAGATGTTCTGCGGTGAGATCATCTTGCCCATCACGCCGCCCGACGAGTTCGTCGCGGCCATCAGCACCGGGTTCAGGTTCAGTTGCTGTGCGGCGACGACCTGAAGGTTGCCGAACAGCGCGTTGCCCGACGTATCGCTGCCGGACAGGAACACCGCGACCCAGCCGAGGAACGCGGACACCAGCGGGAAGAACGGCCCGACCGACGCGACGCCGAGGCCGAGCGTGTACGTGAGCCCCGAATAGTTCATCAGGTACGCGAGGCCGACGATCGTCGCGACGGTCAGGATCGCGATGCGCGTCTGCACCCACGTGTCGCCGATCGCGCGGAAGAAGTCCGACGGCTTCAGCTTCACGACGAAGGCGGTGATGATCGCCGCGACGAGGATCGCGGTGCCGGTCGCGAGCGGCTGGAAGTCCCAGATCGCGCCGTACGGCGTGTTGTACAGCGTGATGAACACGGCCTTGTCGAGCCCCGGCCACGGAATCTTCACGTCGCCGATCATGAACACCTTCGCGACCGTCCACACGATCACGACGACCGACACGATGATCCACGGATACCAGCCCTGCGCGCCGCTGATCTCGCCGCGCACCTCCTTCGCGCGGTCGACGCGAATCTCGTAGCGCGGGTCCGGTGCGGGTTTCCACACGCGCAGGAACGCGATGGTCAGGATCAGCGACACGAGCGACGACAGCACGTCGGTCAGGCTGTAGTTCACGAAGTTGGACGTGACGAACTGCGTGAGCGCGAAGCTGCCGCCCGCGACCAGCAGCACCGGCCAGATCCGCAGCATGTCGCGGATGCCCGCGTAGAAGCCGATCACGTAGAACGGCAGCAGCAGCGCGAAGAACGGCAACTGGCGGCCGACCATCTGCGCGAGCGCGTCGGACGGCAGGTGCGTGACCGCGCCGAGCACCGTGATCGGCACGCCGAGCGCGCCGAACGCGACTGGCGCGGTGTTGAAGATCAGCGTGTAGGTCAGCGCCTCCAGCGTCGGGAAGCCGAGCATGATGAGCAGCGAACTGGTGATCGCGACCGGCGTGCCGAAGCCCGAGATGCCTTCGAGCAGCGCGCCGAACGAGAAGCTGATGACGACGAGCACGATGCGCCGGTCGTTCGGCAGGTTGTCGAGCAGCCACATGCGGAACGCGGCGAAGCGTTGCGAGCGTTGCGCGATGTTGTACAGCAGGATCGCGTTCACGACGATCCACATCACCGGCCACAGCGCGAACACCGCGCCGGCGACGACCGAATTGATCGCGAGCCCGGCCGGGAACTGCCAGCCGAAGATCGCGACGATGAGACCGACCAGCAGCCCGGCGAGCGACGCCTGCCACGCGGGGCGCCGCGCCCAGCCTAGCAGTACGAGCACCGTTGCGATGGGCAGCGCGGCGACGATGAAGGAAGGCAACAGCGCGTTGCCGATGGGGGTGAGCAACTGATGGAACATCGCGTCTCCTTTGTGCTGGTTCGAATCGGCGCGTTGCCGCTGCGCTGCTGCGCCGGACGGCGTGCAGGGCGGGTAGCCTCGCGTGCCCGCTTCGCGCGAGGCCGGCTTTTAAGACGATGCTTCACTACGGTGCCATCTAGCAGCATAGAAAACCGCGCCCCCGCGTCAAGGAGGGAAAGTACGGTCGGATACTCAATTCGGGCGGAAAAGGGCGAGCGGACGCGGCCCGGCATGGCGCGCGGGCGAGGCGGACTGACTCAGGAGGCGGGACGGAAAGGAACGGAGGGAAGGGCCGCTTAACGACGCCAGCGCCGGCCGCCGCCGCCCCAGTAGCCGCCGAAGCCGAGCGATACGGACGGATACGCGTAGTAGCCGGGATAGGCGGGATACACGGCAGGGTACGCGGGATAGGCCGGATAAGCCGGATACGCGGGCGCGACCGCTACGCCGGCCGGCGCGGGCGCGGTTGCGTAATAGGGCGACGAATCGTAGCCGTATCCGTACGCGGGCGGATAGTAGTAGCAGCCGGACAGCAGGAACAGCGACGCGCCCACGCAGACGGACGCACGCAGCGATGCACGGACAATGCGCGAACGGGGGGAGGGTGACGCGGTACGACGGGACGAACGGTTCATGGAGCAACTCCGCGGATCGGCCAGCTTCGAGCGGCCGGCGACGAGGATATTACGCCGCTGCCCGTCTACGCGGCGCATAACTATGTTACGGCGCGTTGCATGCGCAGCGCATCGGCGCCGATGCTGCGTTGGCCGGACCGCACGCACAGCACGCCAATAAAAACGCGGCGCGCTTCCGGACGGAAACGCGCCGCGTAGTCCCGTGAGGCCATGGCCTCGAAGCCTCAACGCACGACAACAACAATGCGCCGCGATGCGCAACGCGCCGGCGCGTCACGTCACTTGCCGACCTGGTTGCCGATCACGCCGCCGACGGCCGCGCCGCCGAGCGTCGATAGCGCGCCGCCGCCGATCACCGCGCCCGCGACGCCGCCGACGCCCGCGCCGATCGCGGTATCGCGCTGGCGTCTCGTCATGTTGTCGCACGCGGAGAGGCTGGACACGGCGGTCACGAGCGCCGCGACGGTCAGCACGACCCTGGCTTGCCGGATGGTCTTCATGATGTTCGACTCCTCGTGGATGGCGGCGCGGTTCGCGCATCGCGATGAACGATGCGAACCGCGCGTCGATATCCACGATGGTATCGACGCAAACGGTATCCGGTTGTGTGCGCTTGTCAGCGGAGTGCAGGTTTCGTAAAGAAGTGTTTCTTCGCTGGTCTCGCGCACACGGTCCTGCATGGACGCGTTACTGGCGCTGATAGATCTCCGCGCCTTGCTTCACGAACTCGACCGCCTTCACTTCCATGCCTTTTTTCAGGGCCTCTTCGTCGCTGACGCCCTGTTTCGCGGCGAATTCACGCACGTCCTGCGTGATCTTCATCGAGCAGAAGTGCGGTCCGCACATCGAGCAGAAATGCGCGACCTTCGCGGAGTCCTTCGGCAGCGTCTCGTCGTGGAATTCGCGCGCCTTGTCCGGATCGAGGCCGAGGTTGAACTGGTCGTCCCAGCGGAACTCGAAGCGCGCCTTCGACAGCGCGTTGTCGCGCACCTGCGCGCCCGGATGCCCCTTCGCGAGATCGGCCGCGTGCGCCGCGAGCTTGTACGTGATGATGCCCGTCTTCACGTCGTCCTTGTCCGGCAGCCCGAGGTGTTCCTTCGGCGTCACGTAGCAGAGCATCGCGGTGCCGAACCAGCCGATCATCGCCGCGCCGATGCCCGACGTGATGTGGTCGTAGCCCGGCGCGATGTCGGTGGTGAGCGGCCCGAGCGTGTAGAACGGCGCTTCCTTGCACCATTCCAGCTGCAGGTCCATGTTTTCCTTGATGAGTTGCATCGGCACGTGGCCCGGGCCTTCGATCATCACCTGCACGTCGTGCTTCCACGCGATCTGCGTGAGTTCGCCGAGCGTCTTCAGTTCGCCCAGTTGCGCCTCGTCGTTCGCGTCGTAGATCGAGCCGGGGCGCAGGCCGTCGCCGAGCGAGAAGCTCACGTCGTACGCCTTCATGATCTCGCAGATGTCCTCGAAGTGCTCGTACAGGAAGCTCTCCTTGTGATGCGCGAGACACCACTTCGCCATGATCGAGCCGCCGCGCGACACGATGCCGGTCATCCGCTTCGCGGTCAGCGGCACGTATTGCAGGCGCACGCCCGCGTGGATCGTGAAGTAGTCGACGCCCTGTTCGGCCTGCTCGATCAACGTGTCGCGGAAGATTTCCCACGTCAGGTCCTCGGCCTTGCCGTTGACCTTTTCGAGCGCCTGATAAATCGGCACCGTGCCGATCGGCACCGGGCTGTTGCGGATGATCCACTCGCGCGTTTCGTGGATGTGCTTGCCGGTCGACAGGTCCATCACCGTGTCGCCGCCCCAGCGGATCGCCCACGTCATCTTGTCCACTTCCTCGCCGATCGACGACGTGACAGCCGAGTTGCCGATGTTCGCGTTGACCTTCACGAGGAAGTTGCGGCCGATGATCATCGGCTCGCTTTCCGGATGGTTGATGTTCGCCGGAATGATCGCGCGGCCGCGCGCGATTTCCTCGCGCACGAACTCCGGCGTGATCTCGTTCAGCGCGTTCGCGCCGAACGCCGCCGCGCCGAATGCCTGGCCCGCGTGCTGGCGCGCCATCATCTCCGCGAGTTTCGCGCCGGCCGGACCGCTCGTCTTCAGGCTTTCGACGTATTCGGCGCGGCGCTGGTTCTCGCGGATCGCGATGAACTCCATCTCCGGCGTCACGATGCCCTGCCGCGCGTAGTGCATCTGCGTGACGTTGCGGCCGCTCTGCGCGCGGCGCGGCGTGCGGTGCAGGCCCGGAAAACGCAGTTCGGCGGTCGCCGCATCGGCCGCGCGCTCGCGGCCGTATTCGCTCGTGAGACCTTGCAGCGCCTCGGTGTCGCCGCGCGCCTCGATCCAGTTCTGACGCAGCGCCGGCAGGCCCGCGCGGATGTCGATCGTGGCCGTCGGGTCGGTGTACGGACCCGACGTGTCGTACACGTAGATCGGCGGATTCTTCTCGCCGCCGAACGCGGTCGACGTGTCGGCCTGCGTGATCTCGCGCATCGGCACGCGGATGTCCGGCTGCGAGCCGGTCACGTAGATCTTGCGGGAGTTGGGCAGCGGCGCGATGGCGGCCGCGTCGACGTGCGCGTCGGCGGAAATGAATTTCGGATTCGCGTTCATGCATTCTCTCCTGTGTCGGCCGGAACGGGGCGGCAGCGCCTTTCCGGTCCCGTGCAAAGCAATGTGGGGGCGGCAGCTTCGCAGGAGACGAAATGAACGTGGACGAACTTCGCGCGAGAAGGGTGAGGCTACAGGGCAAGACGGCGAAGTCCGGACGCTTCCCTGCGCTGGCATTATCCAGATCAGGTTCAAAGGGTATTTCTCACCCGCCCCGAGACACCGCCGCTGCGGCGCTCGACGCAGGACCCCCGCGTAAGCAGCGCCAACGATACACCGCGAGCGCCGCGCGTGGCAACCCCCTGCGGCGACAAAAGGGATTGCGCGCGGCCGTCGTTCGTGCTGCGACGGCGGCTGGGGCGGCGTTTGCGGCGGTTTGCTGCCTTCGCATCGCGCAGCGCGGCCGCGTCGTAACGCGAGAACGCAAGCGTCCCGTCGTAACGCTACAGCGCGAGATCGCCGGCCGCTTCCGGCTGGAACAGCACCTTCTCGATCTTCAGCGTCTGCGTGCTGCCGCCCGGCGGCGTGAAGCGCACGGTGTCGCCGCGCTTCGCGCCGAGCAGCGCGAGGCCGGCCGGCGAGAACACGTTCAGGCGGCCCGCGCCGATATCCGCGTGCTGCGGGTAAACGACAGTCCACGTGAGCGAGCCGCCGGAGCCCTCGTCGACGAGCGTGACCCGCGAGTTCATCGTGACGACGTTCGCGGCGATCTGGGCGCCTTCGACGATCTCGGCGCTGTCGAGCAGTTCGTCGAGCAGCGCCTCGCGTGACGGCGGCGCGCCGGGCTCGGACGCGCTCTTTTCGAGGCGTGCGACGTCGAGTTCGGTCAGATAGCGGATTTTCTTGCGCATGAGTTCTCCTTTTCGATCCGGATGCAACGCGTGGAAGCCGGTGCGGCGGTGGGCGGAAGCGGACGGGATCGGCCCGGAGCCCGGTCGAACGGCTCCGGGATCAGGAGAGGAGTTCAGGCCGGACGCCGGGCGGCGAGGAGCGGAACGGCAGTGACGCGCGACGCGTTTCGCCGCCGCGCGCGCACCCGTGCGCGCGCGACACGCATGGCGTGCAGCGGCGGCAGCGAAGCGGAACGGCGAAACAGCGACGAACGCATGGTGGCGGATGAGTCGGCGAGGAGAACTGATGACGTTCATCCTCGCATGGTATGCGGGGCATTTCAAGCGCGCATCGCGACCGTTACCGGTTGTTGCATAATGCCGGGCGCCGCGATGCACCGCGCCTTTCCGGCGCGGCATTGCGCGTCACGTCCCCGCGCTTTTTTCGTTTCGCTTTACCTTCGTTGCCCGCGTCCATCATGCATTCGTGTTTCACCCGCGCCGGTTCCGGCTCCATTGGACGCTCCCGCTGTTCGCCCCTCGCATCCGTCCCGGATCGCCGCTGACGCAAGGTTGCCGACGATGTCGTTCCGTTCGTTTCGTTTGTTCGTTCGCGCCGCCGCGCGCGTCGTGGCGGCGCTCGCGCGCGTTTGCGCATCCGTGCGGCTGCCGCAGACGCGCGGCGGCCGGATCGCGCTGTCGCTCGCGGTCGTCTATTTCGCCTGGGGCTCCACGTATCTCGGCGTGCACGTCGCGCTCGAATCGTTCCCGCCGCTGCTGCTGTCGGGCCTGCGCAACCTGTTCGCGGGCATCGGCCTGTTCGGGTTCGCGATGCGTCGTCGTCCGCCGTTGCCGAACCTGATCGAAGTGCGCAACGCGGGCATCGTCGGCACGATGCTCGTCGGCGTGTCGAGCGGGATGCTCGCTTATGGGATGCGCACGGTCGGCACCGGTCCCGCCGCCGTGCTGATCGCGACCGTGCCGCTGTTCGCGACGCTGATCGCCGCGACGACCGGCAGCCGCATCGCCAGGGGCGAGTGGGCGGCGATCGCGCTCGGGCTCGCGGGCATCGCGGTGTTGAGCCACGGCGGCGGCGCGTCCGGCAGTCCCGGCGGCAGCCTCGCGATCCTGTGCGGCGCGCTCGCGTGGGCCGGCGGCGCGCATCTCGCGTCGCGCCTCACGCTGCCGTCGGACCTGTTCGTCGCGACCGCGTTGCAGATCGGCCTCGGCGGCGCGATCTCGACGACGGCCGCATGGATCGCCGGCGAACGGATGGGGACGCTGCATTTCCTGCCCGCGCTCGCATTCGTGTACCTGATGCTGATCGGCACGATGGCCGCTTATGTCGCGTACGGCTATCTGATCCGCAACACGAGCCCGGTCATCGCGAGCAGCTGCATGTACGTGAATCCGGTCGTCGCGGTCGCGCTCGGCGCGCTGCTGCTCGGCGAGCCGGTCACGTCGTCGACGGTCGTCGCGACCATGCTGATTCTCGCGAGCGTCGGACTGTCGTTCGTGTTCGATCGCCGGCGCGCGCGTTGACACGCGGGTCGGCCCACGCGCCGATTCTTCAATCGCGCTGTGCAATGTCCGGCCGTCGTTGCGGCGTGGGCCGCCGCGCTCGCGCGCGACGGCCATCGTCCTCACGACTTTCCTCCGTGCGGTTATTTCGACTTCTCGGCGCTGTTCGTCACGGCGTGGCCGCCCGCGGACAGATCTTCTCCCGCGCCGGCGACCGTGTT
Source organism: Paraburkholderia caballeronis (assembly GCF_900104845.1). Lineage (NCBI taxonomy): Bacteria > Pseudomonadati > Pseudomonadota > Betaproteobacteria > Burkholderiales > Burkholderiaceae > Paraburkholderia > Paraburkholderia caballeronis. Next base: position 1,491,475 of record NZ_FNSR01000001.1, read on the forward strand.
GCACGCGGCGAGCGCGGCCGATGCGACGACCAGAAGCAATGCGATGTAGCGTTTCATGAACGTGTCCTCCGGGTGTAAGGCAAGTAAGGAAGCCAACGCACAGCACGCGGCGTGCCTGGCCCCCCGCGTGCACGCGCGAGACACCTCCTGCGCCTCGCGCGCGCCAGGTCCGCGGCTTGCTCGAATCCGGCAGCGGCCTTCGAAGCGCATCGCGCATCGGGCCGGATAACGTAGACGAGAGCGACGACGAACGACGCCGGCCCGCGGCTAACGCGGTCCGCGCCGCTCGCGCCCCACAGGAGGACAACGCCATGCTTCATTACGCCATCGTGTTTTTCGTGATCGCACTGATCGCCGCGGTGTTCGGCTTCACCGGCATCGCGGCCGGCGCGGCCGAGATCGCGAAGATCCTTTTCTACATTTTCCTGGTGGTGTTCGTGGTCACGCTGCTGCTCGGCGTGCTGCGCTCATGAGTGCATGACGTTCGCCGGCGCGCCGCGCCATGCGAAGCGCCGTCGTTTCCATTCCGTCCCAAGGAGAAGCAGATGTCGAAGTCCCCATCCTCATTCGAGATCGACGTGAAACGCCTGCGCGACGATGCGCGGCACAACATGGAACAGGGTCCCGTCACGGCCAGCTACGGTGCGGATCGCGACACCGTGCTGAAGCTGCTGAACGACTCGCTCGCGACCGAACTGGTCTGCGTGCTGCGCTACAAGCGCCATTACTTCATGGCGAAGGGAATCGAGTCCGAATCGGTCGCGGCCGAGTTCGCCCAGCACGCGACGGAGGAGCAGGAGCACGCGGATAAACTCGCCGCGCGCATCGTGCAGCTCGGCGGCGAGCCGGATTTCGCGCCGCAGACGCTCGCGCAGCGCGCGCATTCCGAGTATCGCGAGGGCACCGACCTGACCGACATGATTCGCGAGAACCTCGTCGCGGAGCGGATCGCGATCGAGACGTATCGCGCGATCATCCGTTTCCTCGGCGACAGCGATACGACGACGCGACGGATCTTCGAGGAGATCCTCGCGGTCGAGGAGGAGCATGCGGACGATATGACGGATCTGCTGGACAAATAAGCGCTGGCGGATTCGGCCCGGCAAGCTGCGCGCCGCGTGAGTCGGGAGACTCGCCCGGCGCGGTGCCGCGCGTGGCCGGCGGCCTGCAGCGCGCAGGCGTTCGAAGGAAACCAGCGTGTCCGACGCTCAAGACGCCGGGGCGCTCTCTCGCGGCCGCGTACGCCAATGCACCCACCCGGCGATAGCGGTAAACCCCAGCCCGCCGACGCAGACGCCGGTCCACCCGAGCGCATGCCACGCGGCGACGCCGACCGCCGACCCGAGCGCGCCGCCGATGAAATAACAGACCATGTACACGGTGTTCACGCGGCTGCGCGCTTCGGGCCGCAGCGCATAGATGCGCGACTGGTTCGAAATCTGCGCGGCCTGCACGCCGACGTCGAGCACGATCACGCCGATCACGAGCCCGGCGATGCTCGCTGACGACAGCGCGAAGATCACGAACGCAATCGCGATCAGCGCGATCGACATCGTGACGATCGCGCGCGGTCCGCTCCGGTCCGCGAACCGGCCCGCATACGGCGCGGCGAGCGCGCCGGCCGCGCCGACGATCCCGAACAGACCGGCGGCCTTCGGCCCGAGGTGGAACGGTGCGCCCGCAAGCAGCAGCGTGAGCGCCGGCCAGAACAGGCTGAACGCGGCGAACAGCGCGGCGCCGGTCGCGGCCGCCTCGCGCAGCCCGCGCAGTTCGACCGTCAAATGCCACAGCGACGCGAGCAACTGGCCGTAGCCGAGCGTCGAGGTCGGCCGGCTGCGCGGCAGCCGCAGCACGATCACGACGCCGAGCGCGATCAGCAGCGCGATCGACGCGCCGAACACCGCGCGCCAGCCGAAGTACTGGCCGATGAAACCCGCCGCGGTCCGCGCGAGCAGGATGCCGATCAGCAGGCCGCTCATCACGATGCCGACCGCCTGGCCGCGCCGCTCGGGCGGCGCAAGCTCGGCGGAGAAGGGCACCGCCTGCTGCGCAATGGTGGACAGCACGCCGATCGCGAGGCTCGCGCCGATCAGCACCGGCAGCGTCGGCGCGGTCGCGGCGACGAACAGCGCGATGCAGAGCCCGACCGTCTGCAACAGGATCAGCCGGCGGCGATCGACGCGGTCGCCGAGCGGCGCGAGCAGCAGCATGCCGGCCGCGTAGCCCAGCTGCGTGCCGGCCGGCACCGCGCCGATCCACGCGGCGGCGGCGTCCGGAAACGAACGGCGGAAGTCGTCCAGCAGCGGCTGGTTGTAGTAGATGTTCGCGACCGTCACGCCCGCGATCGTCGCGAGCAGAAGCAGCAGACCGTGCAGCGGGCGGGGCGCGCCGGCGGCGGATGCGTCGGAAGTGGACATGGTCGCGAGGCGGGCGTCGCCCGGTTTCGGTCGGCAGGCTCAGAGGCTGCCGATGTTACCGGAGCGCGCCCGAACGCGTGCGCAGCCCGTCCGCCGTTTCGAGGCGGCGGCGCGGCGAGCCGGTGCAAACGTCAGGCGATCAGGTCGCCGCCCGGGTCGTGGAACGGATACGGGCCGTCCGCGTCGTCGACGTACGCATGGTGCGTGACGATGCCGGTGCGCGGATCGTAGCGGTGCAGCGCGAACGCGGGCGGTTCGAGCGAGAACGCGGACGGGCCGTCGGCGCGCAGATCGAGCGTCACCTGATGCGCGGGCGCCGGCACCGCCGACGCGATCGTGCCGCCGAAGCGCACGAACATCGGCCGGTGCACGTGGCCGCAGATCACGCGTTCGATGTTCGGGTATCGCGCGACCAGGGCTTCGAGCCGCGTCGATGCTTCGGGCGCGAGCCGGATCGCGTCCATGTGGGCGATCCCGCAGTCGAACGGCGGATGATGCAGCGCGACGATCGTCGGCCGTCCGCGCGCGTCTTCGAGTTGCGCGGCGAGCCAGTCGAGCCGCGCGTCGCACAGCGCGCCCGCGCTTTGTCCCGGCTGCATCGAGTCCAGCGCGATCACGCGCAGCGGGCCGACGTCCGCCGCGTACTGCACGAACTCGCCGCCCGCGCGCAGCTCGGGCCGCTCGGCAAACGCGGCGCGCAGCGGCTCGCGCGCGTCGTGGTTGCCGACCAGCAGGTAATACGGCAGTTCGAGCGCCGCGAGCAGCGACTTCAGGTGCGCATACTCTTCGGGCGTGCCGCGATCGACGAGGTCGCCAGTCATGATGACCGCGTCGGGGCGCGGCGTCAGCGCGTTCAGCTTCGCGATGCAGCGCGCGAGGCTTGCGGCGGTATCGACGCGGCGGTACGCGAGCGCGCCGGGCGGCTTCACGTGCAGGTCGCTGATCTGGGCGAGCAGCATGGTATCGAAACCTCTCAGGTGATGAATGACGTAAAGACGTCGAACGGGTTCACGCCAGCGCGATCAGCGCGTCCGGCGCGACCGACAGACCGACCGGCGTGCCGCGCGCCAGCTCCATGCGGCCCGCGACGTCGACGATCAGCGCATCGGGCGCCGCGCCGCCGATCGTGAGCCGCGTGCGCTCGCCGAGAAACGCCGCGTGTTCGACGACGCCGCGCAGCTGCGCGTTGGCCGGATCCGCGAGCCATGCGTCCTCGGGGCGGAAGAACAGTTCGGCCGCGTCCGCGTCCGCGTGCGCCGCATGGACCCGATGCGGCGCGGGCACTGCGCCGCCGGTCGTCGCGAGCGCGCCGTCGCGCCATTGTCCCGCGAGCCGGTTCAGCGTGCCGACGAACTGCGCGACCGCGCGGTTCGCCGGCCGATAGTAGATGTCGCGCGGCGTGCCGGCCTGCTCGATGCGGCCCGCGCCCATCACGACGATGCGGTCGCCGAGTTCCATCGCTTCGGCCTGGTCGTGCGTCACGTACACGGTTGTCACGCCGAGTTCGCGCAGCAGCGTGTTCATCTCGCCGCGCAGCGCATCGCGCAGCCGCGCGTCGAGCGCGGTCAGCGGCTCGTCGAGCAGCAGCACGCGCGGTCGCGGCGCGAGCGCGCGCGCCAGCGCGACGCGCTGGCGCTGGCCGCCGGACAGTTGCGCGATCGGTTTGTCGGCGTGCGCTTCGAGACGCATCATCGCGAGCAGTTCGTCGACGCGCGCACGCGCGACGGCGGCCGGCGCGCGCTGGATCTTCAGCCCGTAGCCGATGTTGCCGCGCACCGTCAGGTTCGGAAACAGCGCGTAGTTCTGGAACACCATGCCGACCTTGCGGCGCTCGATCGGCAGTCCGGTTACGTCGTCGTCGCCGAACGCGACGCGGCCGCCGGCGTCCGGCGTTTCGAGGCCCGCGATCAGCCGCAGCGTCGTCGTCTTGCCGCAGCCGGACGGGCCGAGCAGCACCAGCGTTTCGCCGGCCGCGATGTCGAGGTCGAGCGGTTCGAGCACGCGCGTGCCGCGAAACGTCTTCGCGCAGTTCGACAGCGTGATCGGAACGGAGTCGAGTTTCATCGGGATTCCTTGTTGCGTGCCGGGTGGCGCGCGGCGCGCTTCGACGTCGCCGCGCCGGCCGCATCGACGCCGAGCCATTGCATCGCGACCAGCAGCGGCATCGTCATGATGAAGAACAGGATCGTGTAGGCGCTGCCGATCTCGATGCGCAGCGACGCGTAGGTGTCCGCGAGGCCGACCGGCAGCGTCTTGGTGTCCGGCGTGTGCAGCATCCACGTGAGGTTGAATTCGCCGATCGACAGCGTGAGCACCGACAGCGCGCCCGCGACGATGCCGGGCCGCGCGTTCGGCAGCACGATCGTCGTGAACCGCTGCACGAAGCTCGCGCCGAGGCTCGCCGCGCCTTCTTCGAGCGTGCGCAGGTCGTTCGACGCGCAGACGGCCGTGACCGGCCGCACCATGAACGGCAGCGTGAACACGACGTGGCCGACGACGATGAACCAGACGCTCATGCGGAACGCGCTGAAGCCGCCGTACACGACCAGCAGCGCGAGCGCGGACGCGAGGCCCGGCAGCGCGACCGGCATCACGAGCAGTTCCTCGATCGCGCGCGACACGCGCGTGCGGCTGCGCGCGAGCGCGTAGCCGGCCGGCACGCCGGTGATGAGCGTGACCGCGAGCGTCGCGAACGCGACTTCGAGCGACAGGAACACCGACGCGTGATACTGCGTCCACACCTCGTCGAGCCAGCGCAGCGTGAGCCCGCTCGCGACGCCGCGAAAGTAGTTGACGGTGAGACCCGCGACGATCGACATCACGACCGGCACGATCAGGAACGCGCAGGTCGCGAGCGTGACTAGCCACTGGCCGAACGCGAGCCAGTGGCGCGCGGTGGGCAGCGCGAGGCCGCGCCGCTGCGACGAAGGCGGCAGGCCGGGCTGCGTCGGCGTGCCGGTCGCGGATGCGGTGCGCACCGAAGACGACGGATCGGCGAGCGAATTCATGCGGACGTCTCCGGAAACGGGGCGAAACGCGCGGCGATCGTAACGTTGACGAGCGCCGCGTTTGCGGCGACAGCCGCGCAGGCCGTCGCCGTCGCGCAAGCCGCGAAGGGCAGGGCGGCGGCGCTCATGCGGTCGCGGCGACCGTCGCGCCGGTCAGCGTGCGTGCGACCGTCAGCACCGCCCACGTGACGAAGCCGAGCACGATCGACAGCCCGGCGGCCGTCACCATGTTCGCGTTCAGCGTGAACTCGGTGTAGATCGTCATCGGCAGCACGTCGATGTCGGTCGCGAGCGTGAACGCGGTGCCGAACGCGCCCATCGCGGTCGCGAAGCACACCGCGCCCGCCGCGATCAGGCCCGGCGCGAGCGCGGGCAGGATCACGTCGCGCATGATCCGCCACGGCGACGCGCCGAGCGAACGCGCGGCCTCTTCGAGCGACGCGTCGAGTTGCGACACGCACGCCATCACCGTGACGACGACGCGCGGAATCGAGAAATACAGGTAGCCGGCGAACAGCCCGGCCATCGAATAGGCGAACACCCAGCGTTCGCCGGTGAAGCGCAGCGCGAGCGCGCCGATCAGCCCCTGGCGGCCGGCCAGCATGATGACCATGAAGCCGACGACGACGCCCGGAAACGCGAGCGGAAACGTCAGCAGCGCGACGAGCGTGCGGCGGCCCGGGAATGCGCGGCGCGCGAGCAGCAGTCCGCAGATCACCGACAGCACCAGCGTCGTCGCGGTGACGGCCGCCGACAGCAGCACCGTCGCCGCGAGGCTGCGCATGTAGCGGCCGTTCGTCAGCAGCGCGCGGTAGGTGTCGAGCAGATGGCCGTCCGCGCTCACCTGCACCAGCGCGACCATCGGCAGCAGCCAGAACGCGCAGAACACCGCGAGCGCCGGCGCGACGAGCGCGACGCGCCAGCGCAGCGGAAACGTGAGGTCGTGCATGGTCGCGACTCGCTTCGTGGCCTGGGCCGGTCAGTGCATGACCTGCAGATAACGCTCGCCGAACGACTGCTGCTGCGCGGCCATCTTCGAGAAGTCGACCGCCTTCGCGCGCGCATAGTCGCTCGCGGGCAGGAACTTCGCGGCCGCTTCCGGCGACAGCGCGCTCGCGCGCACCGGACGCAGATACGCGTTCGCCCACAGCCGCTGGCCTTCGTCGGACAGCACGAAGTCGAGCACCTTCTTGCCGTTCGCCTCGTGCGGCGCGTGGTTCACCAGACTCATCACGTACGGCACCGAGATCGTGCCTTCCTGCGGGATCACGAATTCGACGTTCGCATGGTCCTTGTACTTCGCGCGATACGCGTCGAAGTCGTAGTCGAGCAGGATCGGAATCTCGCCGGACAACACGCGTGCATACGCGGTCTGCTTCGGCACGATCGGCTGATTCGCCTTCAGCTTGCCGAACCAGTCGAGCGCCGGCTGGAAGTTGTCGAGCGTGCCGCCCAACGCCTGGTTCACCGCGACCGCGCCCGCATAACCGACGAACGCGCTGGACGGATCGAGGTAGCCGATCATCCCCTTGTACTCCGGCTTCAGCAGGTCGGCCCACGAGCGCGGCACCGGCTTGCCTTCGAGCGCGTCCTTGTTCACGAAGAAGCCGAGCGTGCCCGAGTGGATCGCGAACCAGTAGCCCTGCGGGTCCTTCAGGTTCGCCGGGATGTCGTCCCAGTGCGCGGGGCGGTACGGCTCGATCACGCCCTTGTCCTTCGCCTGGAACGCCGACGACACGCCGAGGTACACCACGTCCGCGACCGGGCTCTTCTGCTCGGCCATCATCTGCGCGATCGCCTGGCCCGAGTTCTTGTTGTCGAACGGCACGCGGATGCCGGTCTTCTGCTGGATCGCCTGGATCTGGCTCGCCCAGTCGGCCCATTCGGGCGGGCAGTTGTAGCAGATCGCGGTTTCTTCCGCGTGCGCCGCGAGCGGCAACGCGAAGCCGGACGCGAGCGCGAGCGCGGCCGCAAGCGACGCGACGTGCGATGCCGCATGCGATACGACGCGCGATGCGGCGCGCGCCGCGAGATGCGAGGCCGCGCCGCACAGGCGCGGCAGCGGACGGGACAGCGGGCGCGCGAGTGCGCCAGCAAGGGCCGGTTGGCGGGTCACAGCGGGTCTCCAGGTCGGTGAGAAAAGCGGGATGTCCGGCAGTCGCGCATCGGTGTCGGCGTGCCGTCGTTCTTGGGTCCGGGGTTCGTCGTGCGCTTGTCTGGTTCGGCGTTCAGCGCGCGCGCAGCGCGTCGATGGCGTGGATCGCCGCATCGTCGGCGCTGTCGTGGCGGCTGCCGGCATCGTTCACGATCGCCGGTTCGTGCGCAATCGCCGCGATTGTCGCGCCGGTGCGCAGCGTATGCGGCAACGTCAGCGACAGCGACTGGTTCTGCACCGGAGCCGCGTTCGCGCGCGCGCTGTCGATGCGCGTCATCAGACGCTCCCACGCCGCGCAGCCGATGTCGCGGTTCGGCGAGCCGATGCTCGCGAGCGCCGGCGCGAGCAGTTCGCCCATCGCGAGGCCGTCGAAACCGAGGATCGACATGTCGCGCGGCACCTGGAAGCGCGCGCGGCGCAGCCCGCGGATCACGACCATCGCGAGCAGGTCGTTGCTGCAGAAGAGGGCGGTCGGCCGTGCCGCGCCGTTCGTCAGATGCGCGAGCACCGACGGCGCCAGTTCTTCCGCGTTGAAATCGACTTCGAGCGCCGGCGCGGGCGTCAGGCCCGCCTGCTGCATCGCCTGCACGTAACCCGCGTGGCGCAGCCGCGCGCGGTCGGACGCGGCGAGCGTGCCGGCCAGCATCAGGATGCGCCGATGGCCGTGCGCGATCAGCATCCGCACGCCGTCATACGCGGCCTGGCGGTTGTCGACCGACACCGACGGACGGCGCACCGTGTCGTTGTGCATCAGCACGTACAGCGGGCCGTCGCGGTCGAGTTCGTCGAGCAGCGGGTGCGTGTCCGCGTCGGCGACCGTCAGGATCAGCCCTTCGACGCGCTGCTCGCGCAGCGTCTCGATCGCGTGGCGTTCGCGGTCCGCGTCGTACTGCGTGGTCATCAGCATCAGCCGGTAGCCCTGCGCGGCTGCGAGTTCGTCGATGCCCTGCAGGCATTCGGCGAACACCGGGTTCGACAGTGTCGGCAGGATCACGCCGATCAGCCGCGTGCGCTCTGAGCGCAACTGGCGGCCGAGCGGGCTCGGGCGGAAGTTCAGCGCCGCGATCGCCTCGCGGACCTTTGCGAGCGTGAGCGGATTGACCGTGTGCGGCGCGTTGATCGCGCGCGATACCGTCGCGATCGAAAATCCGGCGTAGGCGGCGACATCCTTGATCGTTGGCGTCATGCGAGGCAGTCCGAAGCTGAAAACGTTTTCGACGCCAGCGATTATCGGGAGGCCCTATGACCGTCATGTGACGTCATAACGGAACGAGCGTGCGGGGAACGGCGAAATCGCGCGGCGGGACGACGATGCGGGCGGCGGATGACAGCGGCGTGCAGGCGCGCGAAGGACCGGCCGGAATCGCGCTGCGCCTTGCCGGGTAAGGCGGTGTGGTAGTATCTCGTCCGCTTCACCGCGCTGTCGGGGTGATGAAATTGGTAAACATAGCGGACTTGAGAGATTGAGTGCCCGGCTGGAAACGGCTGGTGCAGAACCCCTCAAATTCGGCGAATCCCCTGGGTCGCGCGGCGCATGCCGGCGGCGCCGAGGCAACGCCGAGCCAAGCCGGCTGTCGCGCGAGCGACGGCGCGGAAGGTGTAGAGACTAGACGGGGGGCGCCTAAGGCCGCGCGGCGCATTGATCGCGCGCGCGGCGACGGCGAAGGCATAGTCCAGCGCACGAACGGGCTCGCGGCGACGCGGCGGGCGCGGCGTCGAAAGACGTAGTGTGACGAAAATCCGCCGCCTAACGGCTTGCCGGTTCGAGTCCGGTCCCCGACACCAGAAACCCATCCAAGCACATCCGATAAAATCCTGAAACCCGTGATAGCATAAGGCTTCGCGGGTTTTTTTGTGCCGGTAACGTCCGACAATGTCCGCGTGAATCCGGGGGCATCAGGGGGCACCTTCGGGGGAATTTGGTGAAATTTGCGATGCCCCCGGGAAAAATGCCCCCTTGAAGGTGTTGCCGTGCCTCTGACCGATGTCGCAATCCGCAAAGCCGCTCCTCGTGACAAAACATACCGTCTGGCTGATGGCGGAGGGATGTACCTGGAGGTTTCTCCCGCAGGTGGGAAGTACTGGCGTTTGAAGTACCGTTTTGCGGGGAAGGAAAAACGCCTGGCACTGGGCGTCTATCCAGACGTTCCGCTTGCCGCGGCACGGGCGAGGCGCGACGAGGCACGTAGGAAGCTGGCAGCCGGGATCGATCCAGGCGAAGCGAAAAAAGCTGAGAAACGGGCAGTCCGTCTTGCTGCGACTAATTCATTTGAGATGGTGGCTCTCGGCTGGATGGCGGAGCGCAAGACGTACGTTGAAATCGGCCAGTATGAAAAGACGCTGGCGCGCTTCAAGAAGGATGTGTTTCCGTGGATCGGCAAGCGGTCGATTGCCGAGATTGATGCGCCGGAAATCCTCGCTGTACTGAAACGGATCGATAGCCGTGGGGCGCGTTTTACGGCTCACCGCGTGCGCAGCGAAGTCAGTCGGGTGTTTCGGTACGCCATTAAAGAAGGGTACTGCAAGACTGATCCTGCTCGCGATCTGGTGGACGCGATCCCGCCGGCGCAGACCACGCATTTCGCCTCGATCACCGAACCGGAGAAGGTTGGAGCAATGCTACGCGCGTTCGATGGCTTTTCCGGCACATTTCCGGTTCTTTGTGCACTCAAGCTGGCTCCCATGTTGTTCACCCGTCCCGGAGAGTTGCGCAAAGCTGAATGGTCCCAGTTCGATCTGGGCAAGGGGGAATGGCGGTACCTTGTCACGAAGACCAGGACTGAGCATCTGGTCCCTCTCGCGACCCAGGCTGTTCAGATCCTGCGAGAACTTTACGCGCTGACCGGCAACGGTCGTTATGTTTTCCCAGGGGCTCGTTCAGCTCAGCGCCCGATGAGCGACGCCGCGATCAATGCAGCGTTACGCCGCCTGGGCTACGACACTCGCACGGAAATCACCGGCCATGGTTTTCGCGCGATGGCGCGCACAATTCTTCACGAAGAGCTGGAGCAGAAACCCGAAGTGATCGAGCACCAGCTCGCCCATGCAGTTCCTGATAACTTAGGCAAGGCGTATAACCGTACGAAATTTCTCAAGGAGCGCCGGTTGATGATGCAGAAATGGGCAGACTATCTAGAGGTTTTGAAAACTACGGTTCCGGTTACTTCTATTGCATCGGTAACGTGAAAGCGATGCTCGGATTCCTTGAGTGTTGCCAGTTGCAAAAATACTACCGGTGGCTGGTATCAGCTTGATCTCGGCGTTTAATTCGGGTAGATTTCGCGCTTACACCCATGCATTGCTCGGGCTTTACGAGGCCTGAGAGCCGTTAGGCTATAGCCTAACGGCGAGATTAAGACACCCAAGACCGACCTAAGTCCTCTCTCGACGAGAGGCGAGCATGTTCTCGTCCGCCTTGCGCAATGCTGGGCGGTGGATGCGCTCGTGGTCTCTCCCCCCATTCCTTTGAAACTGGCCGTTATGGCCCGGCGCGCCGCTGCCTCGTTGTGGCGTTTTCGCGCCCGTGACTGCTTATGGGGAGCAAGTCATGTCGACCGGCGTATTCCGTTCATTGCTGACGGGATGCGCGGGACATTGCTTGAGGTGTTGAAAATGACAGATGGTAGCAAGGGGGTTCTCCGTCTCCCGGGTGTCAAAGCGTTGACGGGCTTGGGCCGCAGTTCGATCTATGCGAAGGGCGATCCGCGTAGCCCGCAGTATGACAGTCAATTTCCGCGCCCGATTGCCTTGGGCGGCCGCGCACGTGGGTGGCTCGTCGAGGAGCTGGAAACGTGGCTTGCAAACCGCCCGCGCGGTAGCAACGCTGCAAGGACGACAACGCAGCGTAAAGGGGGGGAACGTGGCTAAAAACACTGCTCCCGGTGCGGCGAAAGCCGATGTTGCTGGCGCACTTCATGAAATCCGCTCGAAAAAGTCGCGTGCGCAACTCAAGGCCGAACGCTTTCATCCCTTCATCCCGGTAATCGCCGAGGCTTTGGCTGCGAACTGGTCGTGGTCTGCAATCGCGAAACTCGTCCGCCAGCACAACGGACCCTCGCTCACTAGAAAGGAGGCCGAAGCTCTGTACAAGGAGCTAGATATGGACCATGCCGGCGACGATGACACCCCCGGCGACGGTTTTCTCGCCGATGAGTCTGCGGGGACGCTGCACGTGAGCGCGAACGACGGGGAGGGCGTGTAATGGTTGCCCCTACCGATCCAAACGGTGGGGGCGTTACGCCCTCGCTGTATTTCAGTTCGTCGCCCCAGTCGATGGTTTATCTGCCGGCAGGCTATTGTCCGTCCTCCTTGGAGCAATCTATCGATGCGCTGACGTCAGATTTGTACCGGACAGCTTGCGAGTGCCGCGCTATTCACGGGCCGGGTTATGGCGCTGTCCTTGCGAACCTGCTCGGCAACGTGTCGTTCGCGGTTGCGAGCAATTTTCGTATCCACGGCGACAACGGCCGATCGATGCCGCTCAGCCTGCATCTTCGGTTTGCGGGAGCGCGATTGAGCGGAAAGTCGGCGGCACATGTCCGCTTCAACGCGCCGATCGTGGAGGCCATGAAGGACTGGAAAAAAAGATGGCTGTTCGATAATACGACGCGCGCGGCTTATCTGCGTAGAATCCGCGCGGGATCAGTCTGGACGATGTTCAGCATGTCGGAGGGGCGTGGCCACCTGGCGGACAGGTTTAGTCGTTCGTTTCAGGATTTCAGCGACCTTTACGACACCACTGTCCCGCAGTTTGATCGTGCAGATGATGACGATGACATGCTTGCCGAGCGTGCGCCCGATAGCGCGCTTCTCGTCACGTGCGTCAACGTGCAGGATGACGCACATCGCTCGTGGCTCGACAGGTATGGTGAGGAAGCCATGGCGTCAGGCTACCTGTTTCGCCTGCTCATGATGGAGACCGACGAGCTTGCGATTGAGGGGGCAGCAGGATTGCAGCAGGAATACGCGCTTCTCGATTACGACCACCGGATTGGTGAACTGATCGCGAGTGGATTGCTCAAGCTCAAGAAAATGTCGGTGGACAAGCTGCCGGTCATCGAAGTGTCGCCCGATGCAGAGCAGGTTCTGCGGCAGGCGAGGGTGTGCTTCCAGAGTATGCCCGGCCCAGTCTTGTCATCGCGCGATGCCATTGTATTTGCTGTGCGTTTGGCAGCGAATGCCCGGCGAATTGCCGGCTGCATGCACGTTTACGAAGGCTACGAAGGTGCGGTGACGGCCGACACAATGGCCCGAGCGGTGACGATCGCGAAATATTTCGGCGCATGCTGGCTGTCGACGGTTTTTCCGCCGAAGCCGGTGCCCGATGCAGTGCTGCGCGGGCAGTACCTGCTCGATTATCTGCACCGTCAGGCGATTCAGTTCGGGATGCAGTTTCCGAGCTGGCGTGAATCGGATATCGTGGCTCTGGCGCCTAACTTCGGATGGAACAAGGCGCAGATCCGGGAGGCAATCCGCCTGATCTGTGGGCGAGGTTTGGCACGGGTCATGCCGCGCACCGAAAACGGTCGCCGGATTATCAAACTCGAACTGATCTCGGCACGATCGAGCTATTTTTCCGGTGGTGACCCAGCGTCCCTGGTGTGAACTTGCTGAACGCCTCGTCCGGCGAAAGCCGGCGAGGCTTTTTGTCCTGCACGCGGCATCGCCGCGTCGCCAGATATCCGAATCCTCTTCGACCCACCAGGACTATGAATTCTCCTAGACCAAGCGCCGCGCTGAGTCAGCAACTGGGCAGCAAATTTGTGCACCACATCAATCGCAGCCTGAATTACCGTGCTGCCCCTGAGAGCGTAACGTCCGCAGAGCTAGGGGCACTCACTGAGCTTGATTGTCTCGCTCGGGCGATGCTCGAGACCGTGGACGATCCGTTTCTGGTGTATACCAGGCCCAGGGTAGATGCTGATGTTTTCCGGCCGCCCCGGATAGTTCCTGCCGTGGGGTTTATCAGAACCGCTGAGCCTAATCGGGCGAGTGAATCTACGTTAAAACTGGCCCAGTTAATGATGCAGTCTGCACATCGCAACCGGGATTTCCTTCCCACTCACCTGGCCGTTAGCCAACTGGTCGTTGCGCCGCATATCCGGCTGATGCTGAAGGTGTTCCACGATCATCCGATCAGTGACTATGCGCTGCGAAATCCGCGCCTCGATGGGCCGGTCGCGCATGGGCTGATTCGAGCGGAAATCTATAACGACTTCAGTCGCCGCTTCCGACTGGCTGCACGGATACAAGATGGACTTCATCATGAACTGAACAACTGGTATTTGGGCAGCGCCGAAAATCTCACAAACCTCGATCAATATCTCGGCCAGCGGTTCGAGCAGCACGACAGCCTGACAGTGATACACCTGCGATTAATGCACTCGCGCACGCGTGCCAACTTGGTCACCACCCAGCTCCGCAGCCAGCACAACGACCTTCAGGTACTGCGTGCCTACCGTACCAAATTCTTCGATCGCATGAGGCGAAAGCCGAGCCTGTTCACGCATGATCCGGGGTACGTGTGGAGCATCCTGCCGGGGATGCAGTACGGCTACACGCTGCACCTGACATTGCTATTGCCCACAGCCGGATACAACAAAATGATCGAAGACCTGCGAGTTCAGGCGAGCGGGCTTGGCAGTTGTTTGGAGCACCAGGATCTGGTTGGGCGGTACTGGGTGGAAGGGGTGACGGATGGGCACGGATGCTATTTGCGGAGTGACAAAAGCCCGGGGCTTTACGGATCGGATTGGGTGCATGGCGAGGTGCGTGCCGGTGATGCTGTACTGCGTAAAAAACTCAAAGAAGCGCTGGGCTATCTGGCAATGAGGCGTGCGCTGGTACGCCTGAAAAATGAGCCGAAGGGGCAGTATTTCGATATGAAGAATCGGAAGCCACGAAGCACGCCCCGGGCTCCCAAAGGTGGGGTATGGGCCGAATAGATCGGGTCGGGCGTGTGCCTGATTCCGCCCGAAATCGGTATCCAAAAGAGCTAACTTGCTGATTTTTATAGGGAGATGATTTCATCGATTCCGCCTTGGGAGGGGGCTCTCCTAAGGCGGGTGACGTCAGTCTCGCGTTGCTGTTGCACCTGGTTTCTGAAAAATTCAGACCAAAACATCCACGATAAATTTTTCGAGAAAACTTACGTGGGTATATGTGCCGGCGACGTAAAATCTGCGCATTTTTTGCTGGAAAATTCTTTGCTCACTACCCGCACCGCTTTACTTAACATGGTGCGAAAACGGCGCTACCCTTGCACCTGCTTCCGGCGCTGTGCGCCGTATTGCTCCCGATCATCAGGCGACATGCTGCGAATTCTCGCCTGGCCTAGATGACGCTCGGGCTGTCGATCAATCCCTTGTGCCTTCAACGTTCGGTGATCGACGCGAGCTGTGTGGCCATATTTTTCGAGTACGGAATTTTGGATGTCTGCACATTTCTTGCGCGTGGCGATCATCTGATCACGGAGCTCCATGCCGGTTTTTCCCCCGCTGTCTTTCCTGCGCCCACCGCGTTCAGGATGCTTTGCGTTGTAGCGCCGGAATGTTTGCTCGGGGGAGCGTTCTATACCGTCATTTTCCCGATCGGAAAACATCAGGTGCAGATGCGTATTCGTGCAGCTTCCCAGCGCAGCATCGGGTGCGTGAATTGCGTACTGAAATGGCTTGTTTCCGACCAGCGCGGGAACGAGCTGAGAAACAAGTTCCTGCTGCTGTTCGAGCGTGAGTTCTTCTGGCAGGGCGATTTCGTGTTCACGATAGACTGCACCGTTGGCGCGCTCATATCTGTCGCTGGATCGCCAGAACGACGCCGCATCGTTTTGTGCCCAGCCCGGCATGTTGCCGAAGCCTGTGGCGACGAGATCTTCTTCACGTTTGCGGTGCGTGCCCTGTCTGGTGATGTAAGTGCTGTGATCCGTTGCTGAACCTTTCTTGCCGCTCTTGATTCGATGATGGAAGCTTGCCATGATCAGCTACCCTTTCTCCTGGAGCAAAAGAAAACGGCCAGCGCTGGTGGCTGGCCGCGTTTGGAGACGAGCGATTGATTGGCGTGAGCTGGTACTGATGCCTGGATTTTGGAGAAACGGTAAGTGCGCGTACCGAATTCCCCTTATTCATTCCAGTACAGTATCCCTTCTATACAATCAGATGTGGCTGCAACTATCACGAGGAAAATCACCCATCTCATATTCATAGAGATGCGTGTAAAAAATCCACAGAACATCCAGGAGGTATCGATAGGATCGAGAATTGGGTCAGAAAAGATGCCGTCATCCGAGGACACTACGATGTACGGACTTGATTATCGATGATGCAGGCTCTTGTCGTTCTGGCATGCTGAAACCGGCTTGAGTGATCCGCTGACTACGTTGACGATCTGCATCGTCTGTTTGCTGGTCTGCACAGTCAGCCAGTCGCACGAATTGCCCTTGTTCGTTAGAGGCATGTTCTTGTCGAATCCAGACGGCTCGGCGCGGGTTTGACCGCTGATGATATGCCATTCTCCATCGCGATCCTGCAATGAGAGCTGGACGGCATGTCATCATCGATCCCGCTACCTCGTCGAATAGCAAAGCCGTGGCTGACGATTGCAGAATCCCGCGGCGCAGGAGCCAGAGTAGGTGCTTCTGCCGGTTATTTGCCGTTGTTGTACTGTGTCGTCGGGACCGTTTTGATCTGACTGATCGATCTGTCAACGGCCGGATGCGAATCCGGGTTGGCCCGACACTCGTCTCTCCATGCCAGAATTTTCCTGTCTTCCTCAATCGCTTCGTCATCACTCGGAGTAACGGCCTTGCTCCAGGGATACGAATTGACACACGCCTTTACTTCAGGGTCCGGATCGTTGATCGCAACATCAACCTCCTTGCCGAGTCTTTCCTTTTCTTCCTCCTTCTGCTTCTGGACGGCATCCTCGCCGTTCGTGAATGTCTTTTCCCCGATGAGCTTGCCGCTGGCGTCCCAAGCCTGTGAAATGCCGTCGAGCTTGCTGTCGGTATAGTGATCGACAGACCGAATGCCGCTCTTGATATCAAACTTGTCGACTTCACCGTTTAACAGGCCGTGCTGAAAGGTACCCTTGAAGGTAAGGGTTTTTCCGTCGGCTGCGTACTGGGTCATTTCCCCTTCGAGAACCCCGTTCAGATATGTGGTGTGAAGAATCCGGTTTCCCGTCTGTGGATCAAATCCATCTTCCCCGCCGTTCAGTGCACCGGCTTTCCACTCGACGGTGTGGGTCAGCTTGTCGGTTGCGGAACTGTAGAGTTTCATGATTCCGTCCGGCTGCCCATCCTTGAAGGCGAGCTCGAGAAGCGTATGCGCCCCCGTCTCGTCATGAAGTGTGAGGTTGCCATCCAGTACACCGTTCGAGAACGCGGCTTCTAGCTGTACCGTATCCGTTCTCGGAAGCTTGCAGGAAACTGGCCCGTCCAGCACGCCTTTGTTTGTACTTACATCGCAGATTGAAATGACCCCGGTACCTCCGATAGTGTCCATCGGGTCAACGTTTTTCAGCGTTTTGATTAAAGTGCTGAAGCCCGCCTGCGCTTCAAATACCGTGGCAGCGAGAACGTTCGTTACCTTCCCTGAGAACGGTTCGTTGGCACCACGGGCGTAGAGTGCGCCGTTGACGACCTCGGCATTGCGATAGTCGAGCACCTTTTCCCCGCAGGCGGACAGGAGAAGGGATGCTATGACGCTTGACAGGAGTACTGCTGTGCGGGTTGTACGATATTTCATGGGTAGGATTCGCAGTCGTTCGGTTCAGAAGCCAGCGTTCGCTATCGCAGCTTCACGTTGAAAAGTAGCGGCGTAATCAGGTGAGCTGACGGTGTGAGTGAGTCACGCCGAACCGGGAAGGGAGGAACGGGCGAGGCCACCGTCGAAGATGGCACCCGCGCAGCGGCGGACGCCATACGGCGAGGTGGCCTTAACCATTGCAACGCTTGTCAGGTAACCGATGCGTGATTAACGGTCAAATTGCCATGTATTCAGGTAATAGTTTCCGCCGGCAAGCCAGCCCAACTCTATCTGCCCGGCTTCGGTTCCGGCCGCATTTGGTAGCAACGGGGGGAACGATCCATCCATGCTTATCCCATTCGGGAACTCTAGAGGAACGATCTGGGTATAGTTCACACCCTCGATGGTCGGTTTAAAAAAGTCGTCGTGATAAAGCCGTCCCGTCGAGGTTTGACCGGCCTCGGTAGTCGGCGGAGTCACGCCCTTTATCGTCGACCAGAAGTTCGGGTACAGTGCATCCGCTGACGGTACGGTCCAGTTAAACGAGACGCTGGAAGCATCAGGCGGGATACCGGGACCATTGGCCGTGAGCAGGTTGGCGATGGTGTCAGTGCTCAACGTTTGCCATGGGACGACCGATCCCGCGGCGGCTGACAGATTCGGGGCCGTATTCAGTACCTTTTCCGTATCGGTGACGACGCCGGTGTTCAGGTCGTACAACGTCACCGTATAGACGCCAAACTGGCTGATCCCCGATACGTCCTCAGGCGATTGTGCATATTCCGGAAGGCCACCGGGCGTGAACGGCGTGGTATCGCCGGAAAGCGGCGCCCATGACCACTTGTATGTGGTGTTCATCCCAGCTTCCAGCGGCGGCAGAACACCGCTGTTCTCGAACCATGGTCCGGACATCGGAGATCTCGGGATGGTCAGACCGCTGTCGCTGTCGGCCTCAAGCCAGGCACCGCTATCGGGCAGGCCTGGCCCCTGTACTCGCGCAGAATAAATCTGGGGCTGCGTTCCGTCTTGCGTGTCGAACTGGTAGATCCGGATATCGAGCCCTGATTCGTAATGGCCGTCATTGGCGCGCGCCGTATCGGTGTACTGGATCCGGCCGAGGAACGAGGCGATACGAATGTCGTATTTCTGCTGGTTGCCGATGATGTCCCATGTGCCGTCAGGCTTTTGCTGAACGATGTCGGGTGCAAAGCTCGGTGTTCCGTCGGGGTTGGTCACCAGAAAATACACAAGCGCGGCCGGATTGGTGATAGCGGGCAATGTACCTGGGGGCAGGAACGCGATCGTCTTGATACCGGTCAGCGTGACTCCTTTCTCGAAGAAGAGGGCTTCGGCCTTGCCGAAGCTCGTTACACCGTAGCGCCTGTAGTTTGCGTCAACGGCCGTACCGCATGCCGCGCTGCTCGTTGCTCCGCCCTGCATGTCGGTCATGCATTGGGACAACTGACTCTGAAGCGCCGCGAGATAGTTCGCCGGTTGGGCAGGTGCATCGAGCGTCGTCGATGCCGTCGTGCTCGCGTTGAGCTGGAGCGCCTTGTTGGGATCGGCAAGGCTCGCGATCTGCAAGCCGGAGCCGCTAGCGGAGGGCGTTACTGAAACCGAATCGATGACCGCGTCCGCTCCTGTCTGGTTCGTCGTGAACGTACCGCCGACTGGATCGAAAGACGACGAAAGCTTGTTCTTTGCGAGGATCGGTGCGAGGACCGTGTCCAGCGTCGTGACCGCGGTTCGGACGGTGTCCTCGGTTGCCACCGAGAGTCCACCGGATGCCGCAAGATCCTGAGGGCTGCCGCTTTTCGTGAGCAATGCGGCAATAGCTGTCGTGAGCGGCGTAACGTTGGCAGTCGTTGGTGCGCCGTCGGTGGTCTGGGTGCTTGCAACAACGGAATACAGCGTGGTGGACGACGCGCCCGATTTGTCGACCGCTGATACGAGCAGCGGTGCGGTGAGGTTCGAGATCGCAACGGTATAGATGCCGTTCGCACCGGACGTTGCCGTCGCGGTCTTGCCCGTCGAATCCGTCACCGTAACCGGAGCGCCGACGAGCGCGTGTCCAATGGCGACGGTCCCGGTGAGAGATGCAGCAGCTGACCGCGGGTTACCGGCGGTGGAGGGGGCGCTACTGCCCCCTCCACCGCATGCCGCGAGCATAGCGCTGGCAGCAGCGCAAAGGGCGAACCGTGTGATCCCCGTGTTGAATCTGGTCTTCATTCTTATCCTTCTGGTTGGGTTGGTTATAGATGTTGATTGGAGAGACGACTGCTATTTGACGGATTGCCGTGGAAGCGGGAGGCCGGTGTTCTTCCGATCACCGTGGTTCCGTACCCTGCACGACCGGTGGTTAAGCCGAGTCGAGCTGCTTCGCGCATTGCACGGTTGACGGTATTCACGTGCACTCCCATGAAATCAGCCATCAAACGCTGGGACGGTAGGACGTCGCCGGGGCGAACCTGTCCTGTGTGGATGGCTGCCTCAAGTGCGGCAATGATGCTTCGGCATATCTGTCCGTGCCGACGGTCGATCCGGTAAATCCATGAATTCATAGGCTTCACAGCCGATCAAGGTGGCGTAGTCCCGCATGGACCCTGCCCGAAGTGCTGGGTGGCAGAAAAGATAACGGCAATTCATCGTACAAAGTTTAGTATCAACCTGTAAAGTCCTTAAATTGAATAGGGCGATGCTCAACCATTCAGGTCGAATGGGAGGGCGCATCGTGGAAACGGACCTGGAGCAGTTGGCGGCCGTGATTGGCCGGGCGATTGCCAAGCACCGCGTAGACAGCGGTTTTACGCAGGAGCAGGTGGCGGAGCAGCTTGGAATCGGGAATGAGGCAGTCTCGCGCATGGAGCGCGGACTGGTGATGCCTACGGTGGCGCGGCTGGTGGAACTGGCGGAAATCTTTGGTTGCGACGCGGCGGACTTACTGACTGAGGCGAGCAGCCGTACGAGCGATCAGGGAAGGTATGTCGGTCAGCTTCTGGCGAAGCTCAATGGCAATGACCGGACGATGGTGATCGAGATTGTGGAGCGGCTGGCAATGCGGTTGGCTCGGCGATGACTCGGCCACCGCATTGGTGTGCGGGGAGATTCAGCAGCGGGCAACTATAGGTGGCTGGTGTTCGATGTGGCAGAAGTGGGAAATTCCTATGGATGCAACATAGAAATTCGGCCATGGGGCGTTCGGGGCCGCTCTTTGATCTGGGTGCTTGGTTAGAATCCCGGCTCACCCGGTTCCCGATGATCTTACTCGCCTAGCCGCTCATCGACGGGTCAATTTCGGGTACAAACGGTTTCCCGACGATGTCTCCAAGAGGTAAAAGAAAAAGGGGCATCACGATCGTCCCCGTTTTCGTGACTCCCACGAATGCAACGTAGCTTGCTGATGACGGGGGCGGCTCGATTACCCGAACCAAGAAGTCTGCTTCAGTGCGACACTCAACGGTCTAGCCGTGATAGTCGTAGCTGCGCTGCATTTTCCCCTTGCGTTCACTTTGCCTGCCGGCATTCACGAACGCCTTGCATTTTTTCAAGTCGTCCGAAAATCGCCGCAAATTCATTGCTGGCGGCGCGTGACAGTTCAATCTGAACCTCGTCAACTTCGGGATCATCTTCCGATTGATGGACAATGAACGTCTTCACCCGCACGCTGCCAGTGCCCAGAGTCCGATTCACGCCGTCGATTGTGACGCTGCCATGCTCGGCGAGTAGCTGGATGCCGCGTTGCTGCTTAACTGAAATGAAGCGCCGCTCGAGTGGTTTGACACCTGCGAGAATGACAAGGATGATAACCGTTGCACCAATCGACGCAGTGTACATACCGCCGCCGACTGCGAGCCCGATTCCCGCCACAGACCATAGGCTGGCGGCCGTTGTCAGGCCGCGCACAATTTCACCTCGGAGAAGGATCGAACCCGCCCCGAGAAACCCAATACCCGAGACCACCTGTGCAGCAACGCGAGAGGGGTCAAGGACGACATTTTTCTGGTTTAACACATCGGTAAAGCCAAAGGCTGATACGAGCATGATGAGGCATGAGCCGACGCAGACCAGCATATGTGTGCGTAGCCCCGCAGCCCATGAGAGTCGTTCCCGTTCAAAACCGATTACGCTCCCGAGGAGCGCGGCAATCACGAGACGCGCAAGCAGTTCGATATTGCTTATCACCAGGCCTCCTTTATCTCATCTGTCAGAGTCGCTTGTTCAGATGTCTATATGAATTGCTCGAAGTCAATACGAGTGCGGACGATACTAAAACGTCTGCACTGAGTCGTGGACTACAACAGAAGAGGATGTAGCCCGCGTTCTGATGATCGTAGAGTGCACGATGGCGGACGTCGCTCGGGAGTTGGAAGGGCAATGGATGTTCGGTTTTCTTGCCACCATAGGGGGCAGAAATTCCACGCGGAACGTGTTGCTGAGGCTATGCGTTTGTACCAGTATCATCAGTATCGCCTCCGCGTAGGCGCTAATCGCCGACGACAGGTCAATCTGCTACGGCGCCATTGGATATAGAACTTGCAATCAGTCGTACCCTGACATTTCATCGCCCTGAAAGGGGATCTGTGGCCGGCTCGCAATGCCGGTATCTTTTTTCAACTAGCATCAGGCAACATCAGATCCTCGATAATTCGTTGGCCAGCGATAAAACCTCCGTCAAAGGCGTCATCTGCAGATGTAAAGGGATAACCACGTTGTGCCCCGATCCGCAATGGCGAAAAGAAGGCCAGCGGAGAACCAGTCCGTAGAACGCGGACGACGGCGACGAATCCGATGTGCTGCACGTGGCGTTGCGGCCCTCGTCCTGAATCAATCTCTACCGTTACCTCGATTGTGTGGCCACGGTAGTCGTAGCTGCGCTTCATGTTTTTCCCACCAGAACCTGCATCCAGGTAAGGCACCGCCGGTTACATACAACAAACTCCCCGCTTCGCCAGGCGCTATTTGCGACCGGAATGACCTGCACCTGATTGATCGGACCCTTTACTGAATCCACTCAGATGAGATGGTTCTGTCTCGACCGTACAGATCTCGCATCAACAGATACACCGGTACGCCTGAAAGCACGATCAGCAACAACGCATAAGGGGCCGCCGCGGCGTACTCCATATCCCGCGCGTGTTGCCAGATCTCGATCGAAAGCGTGTCCAGCCCGGTAGGCAGCAGGATCAACGTCGCGGTCAGTTCTTTCATCACCTGTAAAAATACGAGCGCAGCGCCCGCGCCGATTCCTGCCGAGATATTCGGCAGCGTTATGCCCACGAAGACCGACAGCGGCCCGTGTCCAAGGCTACGCGCGACTTCCTCGATCCGCTCCGGCAATTGCGCCAGCGGTGTATGCACCGCCGTCTGGACGAGCGGCACATACAGCGTCACGTAGCCAACCACCAGCAGCGCTGTTGTCTGGTACAGGAAATCCGCGTAGCGCAATGCAACAAACACCAGTGCGAGCGCAATCACGAGGCCAGGCAACGCATGAATGAAGAATGGCAACCGGGACGCGATACGGGCAAGCCATGCGCCGCGATAGCGCCGCACGCTGAGTGCAAGCGCCGTACCAAGAGCTGTCGCCGCGAGCGCACCCAGCGCACCGAGCCAGACCGTCGTGCCAGTCGCGCTCACCATCTCGCCTACCGTTGCTCGTGAATGACCTGATGTCACCCAGTACAATAGCGTTGCGACCGGCACGCCAACGCCGGTTGCAACCGGCGTCAGCAGCACCGCCATAGCCGGCCAGCGCCACGCGCGAAGCCTGATCTGATGTGCCGCGCGACGCGTGCCAGTGCCAACGCGCGCATAGCGGCGCAGGCTGTCCTTCATACGGGCCTCAAATGCGAGCAGCAGCAGGCACAGTACCAACAGAACGGCGGCCAGCGAGACTCCCGTCGCGCTGTTGAACTCCAAGTCGAATTCCTCGTAGATCGCAGTAGTGAATGTCTGGACGCGCAGGAACGCGAATGCCCCGAATTCCACCAGCATATGCGAGATGACCAGCAAAGCGCCGTTCGCGATTACGGGTCGCAGTTGCGGGACAGTGCTGCGCCAGAAGATCTCCCAGCGCGACAGCCCAAGCGACTGGGCAATCTCGTCGAGCGCGGGGTCCATCCCACGCAATGCAGCGGCTGCGGGCAGATAGATCAACGGGTACTCCGCCAGCGCGAGAATGAAAACTGCACCACCGATGCCCTCGAACACAGGTCCGATCGACACCCACGCGAAACTGCTTACGAATGCCGGTACCGCAAGTGGCAACGGCAACAGCGTACGCCACATTGAGCGCATCGGCAGGTCAGATCGCTCGACCAGCCACGCGGCACCAATGCCCAGCACGATACTTCCCGCAGTAACCGAAACAGCCAGTTGCGCCGTATGCATCAGGAGCATGCCGATGTATGGCCGGAACAGTAGCGCTCTCAGCCGGGCAACGCCGGCGTCCATGCTTCCGAGGAGCACATACAGCAGCGGAATCGCGGCAAGTACAATGGTCAACGCAACCGGAATCCACGATACACCTCCACCAATCGTGGTGGCGACCCACGCAAAATGCCTGCGTGGCACCTGCGCCGAAGCCGCCGTCAATTCAGGCCGGCCTCGCGCTCCAGCACAAGCGCATCGTGTGCGCTACCGAGATCGGCCGGCGTCACCTTCGGCGGATCGATCTGATCGAACGGCTTTAACGCAAACGGCGACCGGATGTGGGGGCGCAGTGGATATTCAGCTACAGCGGCCACGGCAGCCTTCTGCCCGGCTTCGCTGACCATGAACGCCACAAACTTCTGTGCGAGCGCCTGATGCGGACTCGACTTGAGCACGCCGACGCCGGATACGGTGATGAGCGCGCCAGGGTCGCCGTGACCGAAGTAATGCAGCTTCGCCTTGATGTTATTCTCGCCGTCTTCCTTCGCAAGACCGTACCAATAATAGTTGTTGATGAGCGCGATGGCCACTTCACCCCGGTCGACTGCGTTCAGGGCAGCCACATTGTTGTTGTAGATCTTTGCGTTGCGCTTCAGGCCGGTGAGCCACGCCTGCGCTGTATCGCGGCCGCTGGTGTGTTCGATCGCAACAATCTGCTCCTGGAATGCACCACTCGTCGGCACGATTGCGATCTTGCCCTGCCACTCCGGCTTCTGGAAATCGAGCACCGACTGCGGCAGATCTTTTTCCTCAATCAGCGCCGGATTGAATGCGACCACACGCGTGCGCGCAGTGACGCCCACCCAGTCGCCGGCCTTGTTCGTGTATTCCTTCGGGATCTGGTTGAGCGTCGACGCATCAAGCGGGGCGAGCAGGCCATGCTCGGAGAGTGCTGCAAGTGGCGTTGACTCTTCCGCATAGAACACGTCTGCGGGCGAACGACTGCCTTCCGCGATGATCTGGTTCGCGAGCTGGTTGCTCGACCCCTGGCGAATTTCAACCTTGATGCCGGTGGCTTTTTCGAAGGCATCCACCAGCGCGAGCCCTGTCTGCTTATGCTGGCCGTTGTAGAGCGTAAGTTCGGCGGGCGCGGCCAGCGCAGTGCTACCGGCAAGTGCCACCACGGCAACTGCGAGTAACCGGGCAAAAAGCGGTGTTGTCATTTTCATCTCGGCAGAAAACGGTTGTCACGTAAATGTCACAATCCGCATGGTAACGCCATTCCTGCAGGAGTGAAAATCATTCGCAGTATCGACTGACCTGATCGATTGGATGAAAGGTTATTGAGTGAAATTTGAAATAACGGGGAATGGAAAATCGAGGCTTGATGAAAGCAGTCAGTGACGCGGATAGGCGACGACCGGGCCCTCAACAGACAGCAAAAGCGGTTCGCCGATATGTGGAATATGCCCCCCGACAAGCGTAGCCGCACCCGCCGTCCTGTCGCATGCAGACGCACGTCGACGTTTGCGTCGTGGCCAAAGAAGGCAATCTGTTCCGCAATGGCGGGCACCGCTCCGTTCGTTCCAGGTCGTGCAACACGTATCCGCTCTGGGCGGATCATCGCCTGTACCTGACCGGCCGGCACATCAACGCCTGCCAGCGGTAGCCGGCCCAGTTCGCAGTCGACCACGCCGTCAGCCGCGACGCCGGGCAGAAAGACGGCCTCACCGACAAATGAAGCCAGCTCGGCATCCGCGGGATTGGCATACAGCGCCCGGGGCGTGTCCACCTGCGCGATCTTCCCATGTATCAGCACAGCGACACGATCGCCAAGTGAAAGTGCTTCCGGCTGGTCATGCGTAACCAGGATCGCGGTAGCGCGCTCTGCTTCGAGCGCCGTGGCCACGGTCTGGCGCATCTCGGCGCGCAGTGCGGTGTCGAGCGCGGAGAAAGGTTCGTCGAGCATTATGAGTGCCGGACGCGGCGCTAGTGCCCTCGCAAGCGCGACGCGTTGTTGCTGGCCGCCGGAGAGTTCCTGCGGGCTACGCTGTGCATAGGCGGCGGGCAGACCGACGACCCCCAGCAACTCGTCCACACGCTTGCGCGAGCGTCGCGCCGCCCTGTCGAGCCCGTAGGCGATATTTTCAGCGACGGTCAGATGCGGAAACAGCGCACTCTCCTGCGGTACATAACCGATGTGTCGCCGCTCGGGGGGCACATATGTAATGCCTTCGACGGAAACCCCTTCGATCGAGACCGAGCCGCGATCCGGCCGCTCGAACCCGCAGATAATCCGTAGCAGGGTGGATTTGCCGCCGCCTGACGGACCGAGCAGTGCAAACAGCTCGCCTTTGCTAATGGAAAGGCTCACGTCGCATAGAACAGGCAGTGTGCCAAACGATTTGGTCAGGTTTTCAATCTCGAGATAGTTCATCGGCAAGCCAGGATATCCATGTCGCGCGAATGATAGCGGGTCACGCGAAAGTTCGCGCCGTTCGTCGCGCTCTCGTAAGCGGGAACGGCGCTTCCCGGCAGCATTGCCAATTACACGTAGTCGACCGCACCGAATGCGCTGCACAGTTCACCGGCCCCTGGAATTTTCGAGGCACGGGCATTGGTGACCAGCACCGAAATCCGCTGCGGCGGGCACGACACCACGCGACTGAGCACGCCGATCTTCGAGTAGTCGGCAAGGATCACCGTCTGCTTTGCGTTCCGGCTCATCGCGTCTGCCATTTCTGCTTCTTCCGGGAAGAAGCTCGTCGCGCCATGTGCTGCGTCCACGCCGACCGGCGAGAGCAGTGCGAGATCGGCATGGAAACGATAGACCTCGCTGATCGCCGCTCCGCCGTAGGTCGCCCCTACCGATGCGTTGAACGTGCCGCCCACCAGATGGACGTCGTGAGTACCGGCGCGCGCCGCGCGTATATCGGCCAGCTTCGACGCAACGGCAACTGAATTGGTAATCACGTGCAGGCCGTCCAGCGTCGTGAGTGCGTCCGCCAGGATCGCTGTGGTCGTGCCAGCGTCGATGAACAGCGTTTGTCCGCTTCGCACGTGCGTCAGTGCGCCACGGGCAACCGCACGTTTCTCCTTGACCCGGATACCCGCGCGTACGTTGATCGGTGGCTCGCTTTCGGCCAGCATTGCACCGCCATGCACACGGCGGATTTCGCCGAGCGTATCGAGTTCGACCAGATCGCGGCGGATCGTTTCTCGCGATACGCCGAGTTTTTCGGTCATGTGCTCGACCGATACCGTTCCGTGATCCCTGAGCAACGCCCTGATGCGCCGATAACGCTCTTCAGCCAGCATGTCTTTTTTCGCTTGTCGTAAGAGAAACGATCAGCGCGCGGCTACAGGCGGCGCGTAATCGCGAGCAGCTCGGCGTGCAGTTCCGGGGTCGCGGCGGCGATGATCCGGCCGTCGCTGCCGAGGCCCACCGTATCTCCCCGCCAGTCGGTCACCCGTCCGCCCGCTGCTTCCACGACCGGCACGATAGCCAGATAGTCGTATGGCTGCAAGCCGGCCTCGACCACCGCGTCGACGTGCCCGGCCGCCACCATCGCGTAGGCGTAGCAATCCCCACCAAACCGCCGGCTGCCCGCCGTGCGGCTGACTTCCTCGAAGATCCTGCGTTCCGCGTCGTCGAAGATGTCTGGGGACGTCGCATAGATGTTCGCCGTCGCGAGACGACGGCAGTCGCTGGTTTGCAGTCTGCCGCTGGTCTGGTCGTACGCGCCGGACGGGCCACCGGTCCAGCGCTCGCCGGTCACCGGCGCGTCGATCAGGCCGAACACCGGGCGCCCCTTGTGCAGCACCGCGAACAGCGTGCCCCAGATCGGCCAGCCCGTCACGAAGCTGCGCGTGCCGTCGATCGGGTCTATGACCCACACGTATTCCGCGTCCATGCGTTCGCGCCCGTGCTCTTCACCCAGGATGCCATGCGCCGGGTAGTGCGCCGAGATGCGGGCGCGCAGGCGTGCCTCGATTTCGCGATCGGCGACCGTCACCGGGCTTTCGTCGGACTTGGTTTCGACCTCGAGCTTCCTGCGGAAATACGCGAGCGAAATCTGCCGTGCCTCGTCGGCGAGTTGCGCCGCAAACGCCGCGAATTCGTTCAACCCGTCCTGCTGTTCGTCGTTCATCGTCAATGCCTCAGCCAGGGGCGGCACCTTTGCCGCCGTGATGGGAACAGACGTCGCGGCCACACGGAGTCGAGCTTCGCCGTCCATGGTCGAGATGATCGCACCGGACATTTTTGATTTCTAGACTCGGTGCCAATATTTTGCAAATATCCCCAAAAACACACATCGCTCGTCGGCTGGTTTGCCAGGTTTTATGCAGCGCCGTGTGCTCCCGGTTCCGGTGTTGGTCTCTTTCTTTTAGGAAAATCGCCATGCGCTTCGGCAACACATTCACCTCGGTTCTCTCAACTACGCTGCTCGTCTGTTCGGCCATCGGCACGGCGCACGCCGGCCAGATCACGGTCTACTCCGCGCTCGAAAGCGACGAGATTGCGACCTATATCGCGGCCGCCAAAAAGGCTCTGCCCGATCTGCAGGTCAACGTGCTGCGTCTGTCTACCGGCGACCTTGCCGCGCGCATGATCGCGGAGGCCAGTGCCCCGCACGCCGACGCTGTCTGGGGCGAGGCGCTCACCAATCTGCTGGACCCGCGCATCGCTGACCAGCTTGCGCCGGTCCAGGGCGGCAACATTTCCGGCTTGCCGAAGCAGTTCAAGGATCCGGGCGGCAAATGGTTCGCCGCGACGGGCTACATGGCGGCGTTGTGCGTCAACACCGACGCCCTCGCGGCAAAGAAACTGCCGATGCCGACTTCATGGGAGGATCTGGCCAAGCCTGTTTACAAGGGCAATGTCGTCATGCCGGACCCGGCGTCGTCAGGTACGGGTTATCTGCAGATAGCCGCAATCCTGCAGGGCGCGGGCGAAGATCAGGGCTGGAAAATTCTCAAGGGACTTGGTGCGAACGTCGCGCAGTTTACGTCGTCGGGCTCGCAGCCGTGCAAGCTCGCGCGCACTGGCGAATATGCGGTCGGCGCATCGTTTGCGTTCGTCGCGATGCAGTCGATCAAGGCCGGCTTCCCTGTGAAGATGGTGATCCCGTCGAAGTATGTCGGCTATGAACTCGAAGGTTCCGGCATGCTCAAGACGTCGAAGAATCAGGCCGACACGAAGCGTTTCCTTGAATGGGTTGCGTCGCCCGAGGCGGCAAAAGTCTATCAGCAATACAAGGAAATCGTCACGACACCAGGCGTGAAACCGACCCAGGAGCAGATCGCCGAAGGACTGCCAGTGGACGTATCGAAGGTGCTCTATCCAATGGATTTCACCGCCTCTGCGAAGATGCACGACGCTGTGCTCAGGCGCTTCAAGACGGAAGTCATGCACTGAAGCGCGAGACGCTCCAGCCTCTCGCTTCATGGCCCGGGCCTGCTCCCAGGCCGACCGCCAACGCCGGGAAAGTTCCACCATGCATCTGTCCGTCACCGACCTCCTCAAGACGTTTTCGGGGCATGTCGCGCTCGAAAGAATCGACTTCGACGTGAACCAAGACGAGTTCGTCTGCCTGCTTGGCCCGAGTGGCTGCGGCAAGACCACGTTGCTGCGCATCATTGCCGGCCTGCTCGACGCCGATGGGGGACGTATCACCATGGGCTCGCAGTCGCTTCTGGACGTACCGGCCCGCGAACGGGGATTTGGCATCGTGTTTCAGTCGTATTCGCTGTTCCCGAATATGACCGTGACACAGAACATCGGTTACGGAATGAAAATCCGTGGGCTATCCAAAGCGCACATCGACGCCCGCTGCAACGAACTGCTCGAACTGATCAGGCTGCCGCAGCTGGCGAAACGCTATCCTGGTCAATTGTCGGGCGGCCAGCAGCAGCGGGTCGCCATTGCCCGGGCACTCGCCGTCGATCCGTCGCTGCTGCTGCTCGACGAGCCGCTTTCCGCACTCGATGCACAGGTGCGTGTGGAGATGCGCCGCGAGATTCACGACGTACAGCGTCGGCTGCGCATTCCAACCATCATGGTTACGCACGATCAGGAGGAGGCGCTTACACTCGCCGACAAGATCATCTGCATGAACCACGGCCGGATCGAGCAGATCGGCGCACCGCGGGACCTTTACGAAAGTCCGCGCACACGCTTCGTTGCGCGCTTCATCGGCACCTCGAACCTCTTGCCCGCCGGCTGGGTCTGCGACGCGTTTCCAGCGCTGATGGCAACTTATCCCGGTGATCCGGATACAACATTCGAAGCCTGCGTGCGGCCTGAAGATCTGGTCGTCACGCGCCGTGCCGCAGCAGACCGTCGCGAAGACGATGCCCGGGTCGTCGATGCGATGTTCCTCGGCAGCACGACCCGCCTGCGGCTCGACTGGCGGGGGCAGGAACTTGTCGCCGAGCAACATCGGGGCGACGTGCTTGCGCCGGGCACGGCCGTGTCGCTTTCTGTCGCCAGCGACCGCTGCGCCTGGGTGAGCGCATGAACGTGTCGCTTACGTCCTCACGTACCGCATTGGGTGTACGTGGCAGCCGCCTGATGTCGCGGTGCGTGCGCGGGGCGATGGTTGCCATCCCGCTTGCAGCCCTCACAGTCTTCTTCCTGTATCCGCTCGTGGTCGCTGCGTTCCACAGCCTCGCGGACCGGGATGGCCATATCGGACTCGCGAATTACGTCGCGCTTTGGCAGACGCCTGGCATGATCCAGTCGGCATGGCACAGCATCGTGCTGAGTGTCGCGACCACGATCGTCAGCATTGTGCTCGGGTTCATGATCGCGTTCGCGCTGTACCGCTCGCAGCTACCCTCGCCAAATGCGATCCGCGCAACACTTTTGCTGCCCATGCTCGCGCCGTCGCTGATGCAGGGTCTCGGCATTCTGTTCCTGCTCGGACGCAACGGTCTCGTACATAAATGGACCGGCTGGGACGTCGAGATCTATGGTTTCTGGGGCCTGCTGATCGCAGACGTCATCTATGCGCTGCCGCAGGCGGTGCTGATCATCGGTGCGGCGCTCGCGCAGTCGGACGCGCGCTATTACGATGCAGCCGACGTGCTGGGCGCGACGCGCCGTCAGCAGTTCTTCGGACTGACGCTGCCGAACGCGAAATTCGGGTTGTTGTCCGCTGCGTTTGTTGTGTTTACCGTCACGATCACGGACTTCGGCAATGCGGTGGTGATCGGCGGCGACTATCACGTGCTTGCCACCGAAATCTATAACCAGGTATCGGGTCAGATGAATTTCGGTGTTGGAGCTGCGGTCGGCATCGTGCTGCTGCTGCCATCGCTCGCGTCCGTCTATATCGAGCGCGTTGCATCACAACGGCAATTCGGCGCAGCATCGGAAAGCCGCGTGCAGGTAATCCCAAGGGTGAACCGCATGCGCGACGTCCTGCTTGGACTCGGCTGCTTCGCGGCGCTGTTTCCCGTTGTGGCTTCGGTGGCCACGGTCGTCTTCGCGAGCTTCGTGCGCTTGTGGCCTTACCGGCTGGAACTCACGCTGGCCAACTATAGCGGTGAATTATCCGGCGGATACGGTGCGATTCTGACGTCGCTCGAAATTTCAGTGGCCGCGGCAGCACTCGGTGTTTGCCTGCTGTTCTCGCTCAGTTACGGCGCGCGTCGCGTGCCCGCTGCGGTATCGAGGCTGATTTATACCGCCTCCGTGCTGCCAGCGGCCGTGCCCGGCATGGTCGTGGGACTTGCGTATATTCTCGCGTTCAATAGCGGCCCGCTCGGCGCATGGCTTTACGGTAGCGCGACAATCATCGTGCTGTGCAACTTCTACCACTACCATACCCAGGGCTTTCTGACGATGAGCACCGGGATGCGTGCCGTGCCTGTCGCACTCGAAGAGGTAGTGGACTGCCTCGGCGGCGGCCTGGGACAGGTGCTAAAGGATGCCGTTCTGCCGTTCGTCGCCGCGACGGCCATCAGCGTGTTTTTCTTTCTTTTTATGCGCTCGATGGTCACGCTCTCGGCGGTGGTCTTTCTGGTTACGCCATCGCTGAACCTTGCGTCGGTCGCGGTGATGCAGCTCGACGAGAACGGGTTCGTCTCGCAGGCTGCGGCCTACTCGACCTGCATCATGGCGGTCACGTCAATCGCACTGGGCTTGATGCGGCTTTGTGCAAAGCACGTTACCCGTTCGCGTTAGTGATCTGTCTGCGCCGGAGAACAGGCAAAAAAAGAGCACCACGAATTGTGTCAGGTGCACCGTACGGTACACCTGACCTTACAGGGGTTATGGTTTTAAGTTGCGGTGCGGGAGCCACCAGGTTTCGTCAATACTCGCTGGGCAACAGGATTGTCGTGGTCGACCGGTCCGCCTCGGTGATGAGCCATATTTTCTTTCCATCGGGCAAAGCGTAGCTCGACAGTAGGCGTTTGCCGGTCAGCAGCGCCAGTTCATTCGCTGCCAGATCCTCGGGTGACAGGTCGCCCCAGTCGCCGTGAATGTGTCTCGCGAGCAGCACAACGGCTGACAGCCCCACAGCATCAAGAGCCGCCTGTGCTCCTGGCGTGATGACCGGCCGACCCATCGGAAATCTCGGACCATTCGTGTAGCGGCTCATGCGCTAGCTCCCTGTCTATAGCAGGGATTCGGCCAGCGGGGGTAACGCCGGTTCGACGATCGCGGCTGCCGGGGCTCATCTTCATGCGGAACCTCGTTGAGTCTTTCGATGGTGGTAGCGGAGCGATCCCATTCGGTGACCACGAGAATGCGTGTATGGTCCGGCAGCCGGTAGATGGATAGCACGCGCAGACCGGCTACGACTGACAGGTCGTTCTGGCGTTTGTCGTCGTCGGACACGATGCCCCAGTCACCCGCGACATGCCGGAGCAGGACGCTGATGACAGGAACGCCGTTCGAGCGCAGCGCGGCAAGCGCGGCAGGCGTGACGAGTAGCCGGCCTGGGTGAAAGAGCGGTTTGAGCCGTGTGGGCTGATTCATTGATATTTCTCCAGAAAAAGGGCGAGCTGGGGCCTCCGGAAGAACCGGACAGGCGATCGCTGGAATGAAGGAAGAGAGAACGGGCGCAGGATGCGCCCGGTTTATGCCGTCGATCCGGCCGTGGGAGTGACGATCTGCCGGCGCAGGGCAGCGGCCTTCGCCTGGGAACAGTGCAGGTGCTGCCGGATACCGGAAACGGTTGGCCGCACGAGACCGGCCGCGATGTCGCGGGTCAGCTGCGTCAGTTCAGTTTCCGTTTCCGCGACTATGGGAGGCGATCCAACCGTTTCGGATGGGACTATCGTGACGACTGGATTACCTGCTGCGGCGGCACCCCGGTCCGGTGACGGTAGCAGCGCGATCCACCACAGAAGGCAGGCGATGCCTTCGAGTACGGCCGCGAAGGTCAGCCCGGCGAACAGGTCGAGCTTCGATACCGCCATCCCGATGAGAGCCCCGAGCCGCGCTGTGACCGGATCGTCACGGGCGGAGTCGCGACGCGCAGCGTTCGTGTCCTCGATTCCCTGTAGCCGCCGGACTTCGCCTGCTTCCGCATCAAGCGCGTCGAGTCTCGCCGCCAGTGATACGCGACGCGCCCGCAGCGACGGGCAGTCACGCACACATCGCCGGGCATTCGCTACCGCCAGTTCGGCCGTGACCGACGCCCGTTCCGACATGACCGCCGGGAGACTGCGGTGAGCTGGGAGGCTGTTCGCCGGTAGCGATGTCGCCCGAAGCGTTCCTGCGTGTGATTGCGACAGCAGGAAGAACGTCGCATGCCCGTACGATGCCGCCACCATGCAGCCGAGCCACAGCACGATACCGACACCACGAACCGCAAGCGGTGCCGGACGGCACAGTGCGGGGAGCAGATGCGCGCCGCCGACCAGTACGACGCCCACCGCCACCCACACCAGCCGCTCCGACGGCCACCCGCCGCGCTGCCAGCCGGCCAGCACCGACATGCAGATGGCCGTTCCCGTTGCCGCGACGGCCAGAAGCCGGGCAGGGCGCAGCCAGATCATGCCGCCGCCCCGCCCAGGAGGGCTGCCCGCTGCTCCAGCCGGTCCTTCAGGCTCGGCCGCTCCGTCATGGTGTCAGTTACGGCCGTACTGCTGCCGCCTTCCGGCTGGGCTGGATAGAACTCGTCGACGACGGCCGCCCCATCCTCGATACTGTCCTCGAACGCACCGTTACCGAACCCGGCACGTGCGGCAGTGTCGAGTGCTGCCTGATCGAACCCGGCCGTCCTGCGCCGCGCATCCAGTTCACGCGCCTCGGCAATCGCCGCTTCGAGCGTGCTACCTGAGCGAACACCGATATCCACGTAGTAGATCGCCGAACGGTAGCTCTGCGTGGTCGACTTGCCGCGCAGCCTCAGTTCCAGTGGCAGGCAGGCGAGCAGGTTGCCTGATACCGCGCTGAAGTAATGCAGCCGCGCGGCGAGCGTGCGGATCGAGTTGTACGAGGTCGTTCGGAAGATGAACGAACCCAGTTCATCCTCATCGCCGATCGTGACGTTGAGCCGCCCGTACGGCTTGCAGTTACCGGTGCGACCGAACGCACAGCCGTCCGGCGACGGGCAGGGCAGTTCCTCGATACCGGCGTCTCCGGCGCGACGGCACATTTCGCCGTTGCCGACGCAGACGGGCCGTCCGGACTCGCGGTCGAACAGCGAATACTCGGCACGCAGGTTCAGGTCGGGATCGTTGAACAGGAACCGAACGGGAATCGCGCGCAGCTTGCCGGTACTGGCCCTGCGCAGCGATTCGTTGAGCGGATGCAGCATCCAGCCTTCACGGTTCTGGACCTGGGTGGTGATTGTGAACTGGTCGTCTTTCTCGGGAAGCCGCCTGCCGTTCTTCTCGACGACGCGGCCAATGGAAATCCGCCCGATGACGGGCGGCGTGATGGCGAAACCCTTCAGCATGGGAATGCTCCTGTAGGCAGGGGAGAAAATGGTAGTCAGACCGACACGAGAAACCGGCGCGAACCCGGCTTCTTGATTGCGTATTGCGCGGCAAACTCCGGGTGATCGGCGAGCAGGCGTTTGAGGTCGACGCCGGAGCCGTCCCTGCTGCGCCTGAACGACACCGAGCCCGTCTCGAACTGCGCCCGGTCGGCTTCGCCCATCGCCTGCTGGATCGTCTGCTTCAGCGTCGCTTCGACCTGCTGGCGTGCCTCGATGTCGGCCCGCACGGCAACCAGATCAGCGAATACCGACGACAGTTGCCGGTCGCCAGAGAAATCGACCGTGCCGCCGGCACCCGGGTACAGGCAGCGCAGCGCACGGTCGGCCGATTCCGAGCCGTCCGCTGGCGGCGGCGTATCGGTTTCGACATACCGCCAGAACGCGGCTTCGAGTTCGATCAGCCGCGCGATCAGTGCGTCGTCGCGCTCGATGCGGTGCACGTCGAGTTTCTGGCCGCACAGCAGCACGGCGACGTCTGCCGCGGATTTGCCGGTAACGGCGAGCTGGTGCTGCACCTGGACCTGCACGTACTCGGGGACGCCTTCGCGCCAGTGCCGCGCGCCGAATTCGCCTGCCGTCTTGCATTCAAGGATCTGGACGCCAGGCACCCCGACGACCTCGCGGTCGATGTTGGCGAGCATGAAGGGGATCGTGGGATGCCGGAGCACCGCATTGATGCGCCGGACCCGGTTGTCGGTCTGCTTCGTATACGAGGCGGCGACAATCGGCTCCAGCAGCGTGCCCCAGTACACCGGCTCGGTCGTATCGTCGGCATCGGGCTTCGGCAGGCTGGCATCGCGGCCGGTCTTGATGAGCCACAGTTCGAGCGGACTCATGTACGGATTCAGCCCCACGGCAGCGGCGGCGTCGGAACCGCCGATCCCGGACTTTCGTACTTCCAGCCAGTCCTCGCGCGGCATATCCTTCGTTTCCACGAGCCGCAGTGCCGGACGGTTCCGGCTGGAGCCTCTCTTTTCGGGTTGAGACATAGAAACCTCCAGATGTGAAAACGCCCGGCGGGGAAGATCCCGGCCGGGCGTGCAGGTCATTGGAAACGGTCATGCGACGAGCTTCATCGCCTCGTCCCACGCTTTCTGCTTGAGCGTGGCACCTGCACCGAACCATGCGGCGTCGCGCCGGTGGTCGTCGCTGCGCGCGCGGCGCTGATGATCGACGAATTCGGTAACCGAATTCAGGAGACCCCACGCCGTACCGGCCGCAGAGGGCAGTGTTGCGCCCTTGCCGCGGCCGGCGTAGAGCATCTGCACAGCCTTGACCGCGCTGTCGTTGGTGGCGGGTGCCGGCGAGCCGGTCGTCGCCGGATACGTCAGCACGCGGCGGAAGAACGCTTCGGCCGCCGCGTCATTCACCTTGCGTTCGGCCAGCGCCTTCATGCGGACCATGAAGCCATCCCACGACGAGATTGCGATGCCGAGCTGGCGCTTGACCGCCTGCGCGTCGAACTGGCTGCGGTGCGGCACCTTGACGGCGCCCGCGCTGTCTCCGAGCGCAATCGCCAGCGTGTTGTTGCACACGACCCTCACGGACGTGAACTGCGCGGTGGTCGCGAGTGTGCCGTCGCACGCAGTGGCGAGCAGCAGGTAGCCGTTCACCTGGTCCTTGCCTTTGAGCGAAGCCGACTGACCCGTACGGGCGAGCGCCCAGAGCTTCCTGCCTTCCTTGAGCACACCGGCGGTTTCGAGCTGGAAGCCGCCGACCTCGGTGAGATCCCGGTAGAACTCCAGGATTTCCGCCGGCTGCACGACCTGGTAGCGCGATGAGACGACCGACAGCGGGGCTTTCGTGTCCGACCGGTAGAGCACGCGTTGCTCGGGAAAGGCATGGATGGCACCGAGTCCACCGGCCGGACCGGCGACGAACCGGACTTCGGAGGATTCGATGCGCCAGTCCATGCCGGCCTGCTTTGCCCAGACTTCGATGGGCTGATTAGGGGAGAGTTGGTTGCCGAGGCTGTGCCACGGCGTCTGGCCCACATAGGCCATGCTTTGTACGAGATGCATGAATACCTCCAGTAAAGGAAAGGGCATAAGGCCCGGCGTGAAGCCGGGCGCCGAGAAAGGAGACAGGGGAGAAAACAGACCGGTCAGGGTGACCGGTTGACGGTTCAGGGCTGGGTAGTGCTGAAGGTGCGCTGGCAGTCGAGGCAGCGGGCGTTGTCGAGCACGCGGGCGTCGACCATTTCACCGAGCGCGATGCCGGTTGCGCAGCCGGCCGCCCCGCCGGCGAGCCCGGCGAGAATGGCGCCGGCGATGCCGCCGCAGGCAGCGCCGACCGGACCGGCGATGAGGCCGAAGGTGGCACCGGCCTCCGCGCCAGAAAGTGCGATGGTTATGCTGCTGACGGCGCCTGCCACGGTGCCGGCGGTACCGCCGACTTTTCTTGCGCGGTTGAGTGGCTCGACACGGGAGGACTGGCAATACGGACAGATAAGGTGGGCTCCGGAACTGTACGGAGGATAGGTTGTGCCGTGATTTTCGCCGTCACGGTTCCAGTCGGGTTCGTTGTCGAAGGGGTCATGCATGGTGACCGATCTTGCGGAATTGGCAGCCGAGACCCGACGACCAGATGACGCCGGCAATGAACACGACAGCGAATGCAAGCAGGTATTCGAGGGGGGAACTGCTGGACATATCACGTTCCTCGTGATGTGCGCCCGCGCGGAGTTGCGCCGGCGGAGCGGGCGATGTGCCCGGCTCAGGTTCGTGATATATGACTGAAAATTTCTGGGATCTGAAATCGGTCGCTGAATCGAGGGAGCGTGGTCTGAGTGCACCGATCAGCCACTTTCTGTCATTCGACATTGCTGGCGGGACCTTCGGGCAGGGGCATATTTATTGATTACGACTATTTCAGCGGTAGTGACGGCAATATTGTCCGGCTACCTTAAAAAGGGCGGATGTAAGCGCTGTATTTGTGCTGAACCGCAGATGAAAAGAATCCACCGCATTCGTGTCTGCGGGCACATGGTCTGCAAGTCTCAACGTATTCGTTCTTCCAGTCCGAGATAGACCGTCTGTACGCGCTTTTGATGTCGTCGTTCACAAGACAGAGTTGATGGTTGTACACCGAAACATGCAGCCCATAATCCTCCAGCATCCGAACGGCGTGGCTTAGACTATCCTTGTAGTCGAATGGGTCAACCCATAACTCATCAAGGTTTGCGCGAGTGAATCCCGTAATTTCCAACCCCATGAGCGCGACATGGTCGACGAATAGGAGATTCCGTACGATGTACATCGCGAGCTGCTCGAGTCTTGGGACGCTCAACGCATGCAAGACCACACGAATCTCGACCTTCTGCTGAAATTCCTTAAGGTTCAGGACGCCGCGCACCGTCTCGTCGAACGCTCCTTTGGCTTGCACGATGTGGTCGTGAATCGACGCATCATCTGAATAGAGCGGGATTCCGATGGTTACGTCTGGATGCGCAATGGCCGCATACCGCCTTGCAAACACACGGTCGGCGAAGCTCCGGCCGTTGGAGAGAATATGAATCTTCGTGTGCGGCAATAACGTCTTCGTAAGGCGTAGCGTTTCGAGGAACCGGTCGCCGAAGAGCGTCGGTTCTCCTCCTGTAAAACCCAACACCTCCGTAGAACGCGGCATGAGCCGAATCAGTTCTTTCGCCTCGTCGTCGAGCCAACTATCGTCAACATTCTTCGGAGGCTGCGAGCACATAAGGCAATAGTGCTGGCACTGCTCTGTTACCAGGATTGTATTGTGAGGGCTACTACGTCGATACAAAACGCGGATGTTGCCTCCCTCCGTATTGAGTCGCACAATGTCGCCATCGTCGAGATAGTGGAATTCATCAGGAAGCACGGTTAGTGCCGAATCGAATTCGGCCGGCGACACACTGCCCGAGTCCCGCTTCAGGACCAAATAGTGAGCATACCCAGTCGGTGCCGAGCCATCGCGCAGCAGGTAGGCGCTCTTCCGGCGCACAGCGTCTGTCACAAACCGGGAACCGGTAACAACAGGAAGAAGAACGTTACTTCGGACGGTGCGAGGCGCTTGCCTTTCGCTCTTCGCTAGGCCTTGGATAGGGGTGATCGAAATGACCTTCCCGCCGAGCTTCAGCATTGCGCCACCCAGCTTTGAAAAATATCCTTTGTACTGGAGTCGGATTCCATCATCGCAATGAGCCGTCGAAAAATTGTCATATTGCGCCGGCAGAAATCAGATGATGGCTTACGCCCCACGACGTCACCATGTACAGCATGGGCATAGATGGGGTCCGCTCCGCAGAACGGTTCGAATGCGCACTCCGAGCACATCGGGACTGACAGCGTGAAGGAGTCTTCGAGCGCCCCAAGCAGTTGCTCTGAAAGGAAGATGTCCTCGTAGCTGTTCTCCAGGACATTTCCGAGCTTGAAAGTCGTATCGCCCATTTCTGCCAGCATTCGGGCTTCGTCAGAGGCGAAAACGCCACCGTCATAGTTGAAAACCACCGCAGCGGTGCCAATGCCGGCTGGATTCATGAGGTCGACATAGCCCGGGTCATTCGATGTCAGCATTTTCTGGAGTACGAGTGCCGCGTAGTGTTCTCGAAAGGGGACGCCACTCCGGTTCAGTTCCAGGACGTATTCAAGACCCTCGAAATAGAAATCTAGCCAGCGGGGCAGGTCATACCCGTCAATGGTTTTGGTCTTAACTGCGAATCCATAGGGGGACAGGGGGCGCAAGAAGATTCCATCGAAGCCATGCGTCACATATTCGTCGATGATTTCCCTAACGCGTGACAGGCTGTGCTGCGTTGTAGTCATCAACGCCGACACGCGGTCGAAACCTACAATCTCGCGCGCTTTCTGTAGACCTTGCAGGTAGCGTTCATAGCTATCGCGTCCCGGCCGGGGACGATTGCGGTTATGAAGGTTCGCCGGGCCGTCGAGCGATGTCGACAGCAGGATATGATGGTCGCGGCAGTATTCGAGGATTTTCTGGGTCGCGAGCGACAGCGTCGTCGCGATAACGACTTCCAGTTCGCGCGATGCAATCCTCGCACGCTGCTCGGCTTTCTCAACAATGTAGCGAACCAGGTCGAAATTCAATAATGGCTCGCCACCCTGAAACTCGAGTTTCAGCGCCGGCGATGGTGACCGGAACATCAGGTCGAGCGCATGGTCCGCAATTTCGTACGACATGTCGAAAGCCGCCCTGTCCTCAGACTGTCTGGATACCTGGCAGTATGGGCAGCTATGGTCGCAACGGAGGGTGGCTACGAAGATGTGCAGGTTCGTAAAATTCGGTAGCCGCTGGTAACGGGTTCGTGTCTTGAGTGCGAGCAGTTCCCGGGGCGAGCGATCGCCCTGCACTTCGATGAAGTGCTTCGCTCGTAGTTCGCGGAACAATGTTTCAGCAGGATGCAACTCGTGACCAACGAGCCGTTCGAGGTTACCCCGGTCAAGAGTCACGTATTCGCCAACCATGTTGGTGGCGACGTAACGCTCGCTGTCCAGCCTTGTGAAGTTAAACGGCAATAGCGAATACACGCCGTCAGTTGCGAAAGCGGACGGCGGAAGAAACTTGCTCACAGCCAGCTCCTACGTCAGCCCTGTCCTTGAGAACGCGTGCGCAAGGATGAGATGCCTGATTGATTCGGTCTCTGATGCGATTTTTGCCCGAAGCTGCTGGTCCAGCACCTCCTTGTGGAAATCGCGCGCCACTTCGTCAACGGCATTCCCTGTGTCGACAAGCAGCACACACCTGACGTGTGTTGGCGTCAGATCGAAGCTCACGGCGGCGCGGTCCACGAGACGATACGCGGCCTTCTGGACGATTTCCAGGGCGTAGACTTGCCGGTCGAAAAGGACTTCAAGCCCTTCGGCAGCGACATTCACGATGAGGATGAGCGGTGCGAGTAGTGAGAGCTATGAGACGAATGGGAGCTGTGGTAGGCCATCACTTGACCACTTTGGGTGCGCTTGAGCACGAAATCGTACGCATCGTCACCGGCCCGAACAGTCAAATTCTGCGGTTCAAGCGCGTGGGCCACGTCGTTCGCCGTTCTGCCCATCTCACGTGGTTCGTGTATCGCGTCCGCAGGAGCGACCGCAGCGGTCGCATATTCTGTCGCGATCGCGGCGGCAATCGTTCCTACTGGAACTAAGAATTTTCTTTTCATGGTCCCCTCTTTCGGTTCGTTTGGTCTGAACGCTACATGTGTTTCGTCACACGGTTTCCCCACAATTTACGAAAGGGTAGCCGATGCGCAGGCAGTTTGAAAGTAAATTTTGTACTGCGCCGCAGGGTGTTCATATTCATGCATTTCGCATTGAGTGGCCGTCGGGAGCAAATCACGGAGAGGGAGGCGCACCAATGGTCGACCACGGAAGCTCGCTAGTCAACAGAGCCGCAGCGATTACCGGCGCTCGGCGAACTTCCGTGTCCGGCCATTTTCTGCCACTCGCCTGAGCCCTGCAGCGGTCACTCGAACGGCCGGTCCGCTCCGAAATCTGCCCGACGCTCAGCGCGCACTTGTCGAGCAAAAGTGGTCATTCCCCGTGACGCCGTAGTAGCTGGGACATCTCGCTAACATAAGCCGCGCAGGTCCGCTGCCTAGGCGTCGCCTACTCGCGCACTGCAGAGGCCGACCTCCGCGTTCGCGGAACGAGGGTTGCGCACTGGCCATCGCGGCACTTCAACCCACGGAGGAAACCATGGCATCGCGCAAATCGCTACAAGACCTTTTTGTCCATTCGCTGTCGGATGTCTACAGCGCTGAAAAACAGTTGACGCGGGCGCTCGCGAAGCTCTCGCGCTCGGCGCAGAACGAGCAGCTATCCGAAGCATTCGAAACCCATCTTCAGGAAACGCACGGCCAGATCGAACGAATCGATCAGGTCGCCGAGGCCACCGGGTTCAAGCTCAAGCGCATCAAATGCGTCGCGATGGAAGGACTGATCGAGGAGGCGCAGGAACTGATCGAGGAGATCGAAAAAGGGCCAGTGCTCGATACAGGCCTCATCGGCGCGGCGCAGAAGGTCGAGCATTACGAGATCGCCGCCTACGGCACGCTCTGCGCGCTCGCGAAGCAACTCGGCCAGACGGAGGCGGCGAAGCTCCTGAAGCAGACGCTCGACGAAGAAAAGGCCACCGACCAGAAGCTGAGCGGCTTCGCCGAGCAGGTCGGCAACCCGCAGGCAAAGGCGGCGTGACTGGTGCACCCGCGCACCGACCAGTCAAAGGAGAATCCCAATGCGAGCCCTACGTTGGCATGGAAAACACGACATCCGCTGCGACACCGTTCCCGATCCGGCGATCGAGCATGGCCGCGACGCGATCGTCAAGGTGACGAGTTGCGCGATCTGCGGATCGGATCTGCACTTATACGACGGCCTGATGCCGACAATGGAGCGCGGCGACATCCTCGGTCACGAGTTCATGGGCGAAGTCGTCGAGGTCGGCGGCGAGAACCGCGCGCTGAAGGTGGGCGATCGCGTGGTGGTGCCGTTCACGATCATTTGCGGCGAGTGCGACCAGTGCCGACGCGGCAACTTCTCCGTCTGCGAGCGCACTAATCGCAACAAGGACAAGGCCGACAAGGTGTTCGGCCATGCCACGGCGGGCTTGTTTGGCTACTCGCATTTGACCGGCGGCTACGCGGGCGGTCAGGCCGAGTATGTGCGCGTGCCGTTCGCCGACGCTACGCACGTGAGGATTCCGGACGGCCTGACCGATGAGCAGGTACTGTTTCTTGGCGATATCTTCCCGACCGGCTGGCAGGCGGCCGCGCAGTGCGAGATCGAGCCGACCGACACCGTCGCGATCTGGGGCGCGGGGCCGGTCGGACAGATGAGCGCGCGCAGTGCCATGCTGCTCGGCGCGAAGCAGGTGATCGTGATCGACCATGTGCCAGAGCGTCTTGCGATGGCGCGCGAGAGCGGTGCGATCACCATCGATTTCGACAACGAGAGCGTGCTCGATCGCCTGAAGGAACTGACGGGCGGCAAGGGGCCGGAGAAGTGCATCGACGCAGTCGGAATGGAGGCCCACGTCACGCGTTCGTTCGATTCGGTTTATGACCGCGTGAAGCAGGCGGTGATGCTCGAAACCGACCGGCCGCACGTGCTGCGCGAAATGATTTACGTGTGCAGGCCGGCGGGGACGCTATCGATTCCGGGCGTGTACGGCGGGCTGCTCGACAAGATTCCGTTCGGCGCGGCCATGAACAAGGGGCTGACGTTTCGCATGGGGCAGACGCACGTGAACCGCTGGACCGACGATCTGCTGAGGCGGATTCAGGAAGGGCAGATCGATCCGTCGTTCGTCATCACGCACACCGTCGCGCTCGAGGACGGCCCCGGCATGTACAAGACGTTCCGCGACAAGCAGGACGGGTGCATCAAGGTCGTGTTGAAGCCATAGTGTGGCCGGCTTGCCCGCTTACTTGCCTCCCCGCCCGGATTCGCCGGGTTCCTCACGGGGGCCAGCCGGGTTCTGGCGCCAGTTGCGCAACGGTGTTCGGGCCACCCGCCGTGCCGGTCGTGCGGGCGGGAACGCTCGATGCTAGAGGCCTTTGGTACGGTCATGTTTTCCCACGCCATCAGCCATGAACGAATACCAGCTTCCTGCGCTGCCGGCCGCCAAGGCGGTGGCTGAATGCACGGTCGTGCTCGACGGCCATCCGTATCGCGGGCCGGTCGGCATGCCGCTGATCGATTTCCTCGCGCGCCACGGCGTGAACCTGCCGCACGTCTGCTATCACCCGTCGCTCGGACCTTTGCAGACCTGCGACGTCTGCTGGGTCGAAAGCGGCGGCGAACTCGTGCGTTCGTGCTCGCTGCGCGCGGCCGACGGCCTCGTGCTGACCACCGCAACCGACGTGAGCCGGGCGGCGCGCGAAGAGGGCATGGACCGCCTGCTCGCGAAGCACGAGCTGTACTGCACGGTCTGCGAGCACAACTCGGGCGACTGCACGCTGCACAACACGATGGTCGACATGCGCCTTCCCGTGCAGCGTTATCCCTACCAGCGCAAGCCCTACGATAAGGACGAGACGAACCCGTTCTATACCTACGATCCCGACCAGTGCATTCTGTGCGGGCGCTGTGTCGAGGCATGCCAGAACGTCGAGGTCAACGAGACCTTGTCGATCGATTTCACAGAGGAGCATCCGCGCGTGCGCTGGGACGGCGGCAAGCCGATCCACGAATCGAGTTGCGTGAGCTGCGGGCATTGCG
This sequence comes from Paraburkholderia caballeronis, assembly GCF_900104845.1. Taxonomy (NCBI): domain Bacteria; kingdom Pseudomonadati; phylum Pseudomonadota; class Betaproteobacteria; order Burkholderiales; family Burkholderiaceae; genus Paraburkholderia; species Paraburkholderia caballeronis. The sequence continues at coordinate 1,535,334 of NZ_FNSR01000001.1, forward strand.
TGACCGTGTGTCCGTGCAACGCGCTGCTCGAACGCACGATGCAGCCCGACGCCGGCCCGTTCACCGCGCTGCCGCAGCCGCTCAAACGGAAGGCCATCGATCTCGTGAAGTCGTGGGAAAGCACGATCGGCGCGCGGCCGATCGCGGCGCTGTCGGTGATCGACATGCACTGGCGGCAGCCCGAGATTCGCCGCACGAAAACGGTGTGTACCTACTGCGGCGTCGGCTGTTCGTTCGAGATGTGGACGCGCGATCGCCAGTTGCTAAAGGTACAGCCGGTGGCCGACGCGCCCGCGAACGGCATTTCCACCTGTGTGAAGGGCAAGTTCGGCTGGGACTTCATCAACGATCCGCAGCGGCTCACGACGCCGCTGATCCGCGAGGACGGCCGCTTTCGCGAAGCAAGCTGGGACGAAGCGCTCGACCTCGTGGCGCGGCGCCTGATCGAGATTCGCGACCGCCACGGCCCGGACAGCATCGGCTTCATCGGATCGAGCAAGGCGAGCAACGAGGAAGCGTATTTGACGCAGAAAATCGCGCGCCTCGTGATCGGCACGAACAACGTCGACAACTCGTCGCGCTACTGCCAGAACCCGGCCACGATGGGCCTGTTTCGCACGGTCGGCTACGGCGGCGACGCGGGCACCATCGACGATCTGCAAAAGGCCGATCTCGTCGTGATCGTCGGCAGCAACACGGCGGAGAATCATCCGGTCATCGCCTCGCGGCTCAAGGCCGCGCGCAAGCATCGCGGCCAGCAGTCGATCGTGTTCGATACGCGCCGTCATGAAATGGCCGAGCGCGCCGATCTTTATCTCGAACCGCGCGCGAGCACCGATCTCGTCTGGGCGAGCGCATTCGCGCGCTATATGTTCGATCACGGCTACGCGGACCGCGAGTTCCTCGCGCAGCGCGTGAGCAACGTCGAGGCGTACCGGCGCTCGCTCGAACCGTTCACGATGGCGTTCGCCGCGCGCGTGACGGGTATCGACGAGGCGCGGCTGACCGAGGCGGCCGAGCGCATCGGCCGGGCGCGCAGCGTCTGCATCGTCTGGGCGATGGGCATCACGCAGCACACGCATGGGGCGGACACCAGCACCGCGTTGTCGAACCTGCTGCTCGTGACGGGCAACTATGGGCGGCCCGGCACCGGCGGATTTCCGATGCGCGGCCACAACAACGTGCAGGGCGCGAGCGATTTCGGCTGCCTGAAAGACGTCTATCCGGGCTACGAGAAAGTGACCGACGCGGCGATGCGCGAGAAGTGGGCGCGCGCCTGGGGCGTGGCGCCCGAGGCGCTGTCGAACCGGCCCGGCGCGGACAATTTCCTGATGGTCGAGGAAGCGGCGCAAAAGCGCGTGCGGGCGATGTTCGTGATCGGCGAGGAAACCGCGTTTTCCGACTCGGACACCGAGAACGTGCATCGCGCGTTCGAATCGCTCGACTTCATGGTCGTGCAGGACCTGTTCTTCAGCCGCACCGCGGAGTTCGCGGACGTCGTGCTGCCCGGCTGCCCGAGCACCGAGAAGGACGGCACGTTCGTGAACACCGAACGGCGCATCCAGCGCTTTTACGAGGTGATGCCGCCGCTCGGCGAGAGCCGCCCGGACTGGCGCATCTTGACCGATCTCGCCGCGCGGATGGGGCACGCGTGGGGCTACACGCATCCGTCGCAGATCATGGCCGAATGCGCGTCGATTGCGAAGATCTTCAAGGGCGTGAGCTACGAACGGCTCGAAGGGTGGAAATCGCTATGCTGGCCCGTCGACGAAAACGGGCACGACACGCCGCTGCTCTACACCGACCGCTTCCACACCGACGACGGCCGCGCGACGCTGTATCCGCTCGAATGGAAAGCGCCGGCCGAAAAAGCGGACACCGAATACGACCTCACGCTCGACAACGGCCGCATGCTCGAACAGTTCCAGGGCAATAACCAGACCGGGCGCGGCACCCGGTTGTGGTCGAGCGCGCCGGAGTGGTTCGTCGAGGTGAGTCCCGAACTGGCGCGCGAACGAGGTATCGAGGACGGCGCGTGGGTGCGTGTGAGTTCGCGGCGCGGCTCGGTCGAACTGCGCGCGCTCGTGACCGGGCGGGTGAGCGGCCGCACGCTGTTCGTGCCGATCCATCAGGGCAAGCCCGGCGTGAACGAGTTGACCGGCGAGCATCACGACCCGGACGTCAACACGCCCGCGTACAAGGAAACGGCGGTGCGCCTCGACGTGCTGCCGCGCCGCCATGGCGCGCCGCCGCTACCGCGCAACAACTTCCGCAATGGGCAGCGTACGCCGAACGCCGGCGTCGATGCGCACGTGAAGTGGGCGCGCGAGGACTACGCGCCGCCGCCCGAGCACAGCCCTCATCCGGAGCGATGCTGATGGCCGAGCCGATCGAATGGAAGGTGAAGCAGGCCGCGCCGGTGGAACCGGACGCGCACGAAGCGCTGGAGCGTTTGCTGCAGAGCCTGCACGAGCATGGCGTGCTGCGCTTCGCGAACGATGTCGTCTGCTCGCAGACGAAGATCGCCGAAGTGCTGGTGGACGGATTAAGCCGCGAGGGCGCGCTGAACGCGGTGCAGAACATCGCCGCGCTGCTGATAGCGTTGTCGCGGATTCCGCCGGATCGGTTTTACAAGCTCGCGAGCGCGTTCGCGGCGGCGGTGGACGCGATGTCGGGGCCGCACGGGCGCGAGCAGCCAGGCGAACAACACGACGCGGCCGCGCCCGGCGTGCGCGGCGTCTATCGAATGCTGCACGACGACGACCTGTGGCGCGCGCTCGGTCCGCTCGCCGAGGCGGTCAAGACCTTCGCGGAACGGCTCGATCGCGACATTCCCAATCCGATTTCGGATTTCAGCGGGAAGCAAGGCGGGACCTGATGGGAGCCTCGTGCGTGCCTATTTGTGCAGCGTGCCGCGCATCGTGCTTACGTCGTTCGCGGTGACCGGTTGCGCGTCATTGCCCCACGCGCCGCGTATGTAGGTGAGCGACTGGGCCATCTGCACGTCGGTCAGCACGCCGGCAAACGCGGGCATTTGCGTGCGCGGCGGCCCGGTGAGTGTCGACGGGCTATTGCCGCCTTCCACGAGCAGACGGATCAGCGACGTCGTGTCCCCGGTCAGCACCGACGGGTTGCCGGCGAGCGCGGGAAACGCCGGCAATGCGCCCTTGCCGTCGTGGCCGTGGCAACGCGCACAGAAGCCGCGATAGACCCGATAGCCGAGCGATTGCGCATCGGAAACACGGTTGCCGTTTTGCGCGGAGCGGTTCGTGTCCCTCTCGGGTGTGTACCCGCCATAAGGCTGCCGCGCCGGCAGCGACTTCAGGTAATACGCGATGGCGGACGCATCGACGTCGGTCAGATACTGGGTGCTGTCCTCGATCTGCTCGACCATGCTGCCGTAGGCGAGCGCGCCGCTGCCGTGGCCCGTTTTCAGGAACGCGGCGATGTCCGCTTCGCTCATGCGTCCGAGGCCCGAACCGGGGTCACCGGTGAGGTTCGGCGCGAACCAGTGGTCGTTGATGCCGCCGGCGAGAAACGACGCCGAGGTCTCGTCGTGGCCCTTTTCCTGGTAGGCGGGGCCGCGCGGCGTATGGCACGCGCCGCAATGTCCTGCGCCTTGCACTAGATATGCGCCACGGTTCCATTGCGCGTCGCGTCCGGGTTTCGGCGCATACGGATGGCCGGGCACGAAAATCCATTGCCAGAAACGCAGCGCCCAGCGCTGGTTGAACGGAAACGCGACGTCCGATGGCGGCGTTGGCTTCGCGACCGGCGGTACGTCATGCATGATGTACGCGTAAAGCGCGGCGACGTCGTCATCCGAAAGTTTCGAGAAGGAAACATACGGCATGGCCGGGTAAAGCCGCTTGCCGCCGCGCGCGACGCCGTGTCGGATCGCGCGTTCGAAATCGGACAGCTTATAGGCACCGATGCCGTAGCGTGGATCGGGCGTGATGTTGCTCGTGACGATCGTGCCGAACGGCGAGCCCATACCGAGGCCGCCGGCCCAAGGCACGCCGTGCTCGGGTGCGGTGTGGCAGCCTGCGCAGTCGGCGGCCTTCGCGACATAGGCGCCGCGCGCGAGCAATGCGGCCGATGGAGGCGATGGAGGCGAGGCGTGCGCCGATGCTGCGGCCGTGGCGGTTATGAGGGCGGCCACCGCGCCCACGACGACGAGATAGTGCTTCATTGCACGCTGCTCCCGCGTGCCGCCGCATCGCGGTCGGCCAGCCACGGGGCGGGCGTACCCATCAGCCATCGCGCGCAAACGGCAAGCGCACCGATCAGGTACGCCAGCGCACCCGGCACCCACATGATGAGCCCGCCGAGCTGCTGGTCGCGCAGCGGATTGAGCCCGAGCGAACTGGTCGGCTCCACATACGACGGATACCAGAGCGCCGGCGCGAGCGTGATCAGCGCGCCGAGCGCGCTCGTGTGCACCATCGTCGTGAACAGCAACAGCATCGCGCGGCCGCCGTCGCGCCGCTGGCCGCCTTCGCCGAATATTGCCCACCAGAACAGCAGCGCGGTGATCAGAAAGCTCGCATGTTGCAGCGTATGGACGGCCGGGTTCGCGAGCGCCGCGTCGAACAGCATCGGCGCGTGCCATGCCCACAGCGCCGCCGCGTGCAGCACCCATGCGGCGACGGGCGCGCTAATCGAGCCCCAAGCCGCGCCGAACGCGCGCGCGCGCACGATCGCGCCGACCGCCTTGCGCGCGCCGCGCGGCAGCGCCCACAACCAGACGCTGGCCGGTCTGCCGAGTACGCACAGCGGGGCGGCGATGAGCATCATCGTTTCGTGCTGAACCATGTGCGCGGAAAACAGCAGCGCGCCGAGCGTGTCGAGCGGCGAGACGAGCGCGGCCGCGAGCGCGAGCCAGCCACCGAGAAACAGGGCGAGCCGCGTTCGTCGCCCGGCGCGGTCGTGCTCGCCGCGTCGCTGCAGGCGCGCGTAGCCGATCAGATACGCTACGAGGCTCGCGGCAAGCAGCGCGACGACCCAGGGCGTGAACGTCCATTCGAGGCGCGGCGCGGCGAGTTCGTCGGGTGTGAGCACATGCGCGTCGGCGTTCGGTGTGAGCAGCAGCCACGCGGCGAGCGCGTTCAGTAGCAGGGTGACAGGAGCCATTGCGGAAACCACATCGTCAACTGGATGAGCAGGGAGAGCGCGCCGACCCACGTCGCCGCGCACGCGAGCATCGCGGCGCGCGCGCGGCGCGCCGGGTCGTCGGCGTGAGGCGGAATCAGCGAGCGCCACCGCCGCCAGGCGAGCCACGCGATGGCCGCCGAGAACAGCACGCCGAACGCGCTCAACGCCGCGAGCGGCCACGCGGCTTGACGCGCGCAGGCGACATGCACCAGCGCGTAGTTCGCGGCCTGAACGGCCAGGACGAGCGCTGGCGCGGCGAGAAGCGCGAGCCATGTATTCATCCGCGCGATCCTCCCTGTTCAGATTTGCAGTCGCGGCGCGAGATACACGACCGCATAAATCGGCAACCAGCTCAACACGACGAAGTACCAGTAAACCGCGTTCTCGCTCGTATCGACGAAGCGTCGGCCTTCGAACGGCCCGGTGAACAGCAGTACGGCGAGTACCGCGGTATCGACGGTGTCGGTGATCAGGTGCGTGGTGTGCAGGCCGAGCAGCAGCCATACGATCGAGCCATAGGCGTTGGTGTACCAGCTCACGTTGAGTGCCGTGAATTCCACTGCGCGCACAATCAGAAACACCAGTGCGAAGCCGAGACAGACGCTCAGCCAGAAACGCGAACCCGCGCGGTCGCCGCGGTTCGCCGCGCGCCGCGCGGCCTCGTTCGGCAACAGGCTGGCGAGCAGCACGAACGTGTTCAGCGTGCCCCAGCGCCAGTCGGGCGGCGGCGCATTCAGCGGCCATGTCGCGTTCGCGCTACGCAGATAGAAGTACATGACGACGGCGATTGCGAACACGGTGCCTTCGATCAGCATCAGCCCGAGGGTCGCCCACCACATGGGGCTGCGTGCGCCGAAGCCGAAGCTCGGCAGCGCGCGCACGTCGATCGTCGCGCGCGAGGCGCAGGTTCTTCGCACCTCGCCGCCTTCGCAAACGCGCGCGTCCCAAGGCGGCAGTTCGAGCGAAACGGCAGTCGCGTGATCGTCGCGTCGCGGCCAGAACCAGGCGATCAGCGCGATTGCGACCGGCACCGAGCCCCAGATCACGGCCGACGGCGTGAAGATCGAGTCGATGAACAGCAGCGTCGTGGCGAGCGCCGCGATCAGGGGCCATAGTGATGGCGATGGAAACAACATGCGCAGATCGGGACGCGCGTCGAGCGCGGTCGTCAGCAGCACTTCGCGCGCGTCGGCGGCGAGGCCCGACACGCTGTCGATCCTCGCATCGGGGCCCGTTGTTTCCCATCGTGGATCGCGGCCGCGCACGACTGGCAGCACGTCGAAATTGTGCGCGGGTGGCGGCGCGCCCACGCTCCATTCGAGTGTGCCGCCGCCCCACGGATCAGCGGTGGCCGGCGCGCCGCGCCGCCACGCACGCCACACGTTGACGATGAACAGCAGCACGCTGGCGCCGATCGTCCATGCGCCGATCGTGGCCGCGAGGTTCATCCCGCTCCAGCCCATGCCGGCCGGATAGGTCCACACGCGCCTCGGCATGCCTTCGAGACCGAGCAGATGCATCGGGAAAAACGTCACGTTGAAGCCGACGAAAAACAGCCAGAACTGCCAACGGCCGAGCGTTTCGTCGAGGAGCCGGCCGGTCATCTTCGGAAACCAGTAAAAGAACGCGCCGAACAATGGAAACACCGCGCCGCCGAGCAGCACGTAGTGCAGATGCGCGACCACGAAGTAGGTGTCGTGCAACTGCAGGTCGAGCGACGCCGAGCCGAGCATCACGCCGGTCAGCCCGCCGAGCACGAGAATCACGAAGAACGCGAGCACGAACAACAGCGGCGTCTTGAGGTTGAGTCGGCCGGTGGCCAGCGTCGCGACCCAGCAGAATATCTGGATGCCGGACGGAATCGCGATCATCACGCTGGCTGCCGTGAAGAAACTCTTGCCGAGCGCCGGCACGCTCGTCGCGAACATATGGTGGACCCAGAGCCCGAACGCGAGAAACGCCGTCGCGACGAGCGCGAGCACCATCGCCGGATAACCGACGATCGAGCGGCGCGCAAAGGTCGGAATGATGGCCGACAGAAAGCCGAGCGCGGGAATGAAGATCAGATAGACCTCCGGGTGACCGAAGAACCAGAACAGGTGCTGCCAGAGCAGCACGTCGCCGCCGAGCGCCGGGTTGTAGAACTGCGTGCCAACGAGGCGGTCGAGAATCAGCGCGGTGCTCGCGAGCATGATGGCCGGCATCGCGAACAGCACCATGAACTGCGTGACGAGCGTGGCCCACACGAACAGCGGCAGCCGGTTCAGCGACATGCCGGGCGCGCGCATTTTGAGGATCGTCGTGATCAGCACGATCGCTTCGAGCAGCGCGGAGAGTTCGGTGAACGTGATCATCTGCGCCCAGATGTCCGAGCCCTTGCCGGTCGCATAGTCGGGGCCGGCGAGCGGCACGTAGCTGAACCAGCCCGAGGCCGGCGCGGCGCCGCACGCGAAGCCGATATAGAGCGTGAGGCCGCCGAACAGGAACACCCAGTAGGCGTAGGCGTTCATACGCGGAAACGCGACGCTGCGCGCGCCGATCATCAGCGGGACCAGGTAACCCGCCACCGCCTGCATCACCGGGACGGCGAACAGGAACATCATCGTCGTGCCGTGCATCGTGAAGAGGCGGTTGTAGAAGTCCGCGCCGACGAACCGGTTGCCTGGCACCGCGAGCTGCGTGCGCATGGCGAGCGCGAGCAGCCCGGCCGCAAGGAAGAACGCGAAGGTCGTTGCGATGAAGCGCCGTGCGATGGTCTTGTGATTGATCGCCGAAAGCGCGCCCACGAAGCCGGGCGGATCGCGCCAGGTGCGTTCGAGCGCGGCGCGGGCTTCGTCGCCCACATCGGGGCCGTCGAACACACGCGACGGCTTCAGTTCAGCGTGGTCAGCCATGTGACGACCGCATCGAGATCGGTGGAAGAGAAGTGCGCGGCCGGCATCGAGGTGCCGGGCTTGAAGTGCTGCGGGTCCCGCAGCCACGCTTCGAGATTCGTGCGCTCGTTGACGAGCGTGCCGGCCGCGATCGTGCGGCGGCTCATCAGGTGCGTGAGGTCGGGGCCGATCTGCCCGCCCGCCGAGGTGCCGCGCACCGCATGGCACTGCGCGCAGTCAGCCGCCTCGAACAAATGCTGGCCGCGCAGCGCGAGCGGGCTGGCTGGCGGCGCCGCGTTCGCGCGCTGATGGGCGGCCCAGCGTGCGTATTGCGCGGGGGCGTCGGCGGTCACGTACATCGCCATCAACGCGTGTTCCGTGCCGCAGAATTCCGCGCATTGGCCCCGATAGATGCCAGGCTCGTCTGCGCGGAACTCGATCGTCGAATCGATGCCGGGCAGCATGTCCTTCTTGCCGTGCAGGTTCGGCACCCAGAAGGTGTGAATCACATCGGCGGCCTTCAGCGAGACGATCACCGGCCGTCCGACCGGCACATGCAGTTCGTTCGCGACGACGAAGCCAGCTTGTCCACCGTCGGCCGCATAGCTTGCCTGCCACCACCATTGCGCTCCGGTCATCTCGATACGCAGCGGATTCGCGGCCGGCAGTCTCGACAACGCACGGTCGGTCAGCACGTCGGCGGTCGTCAGGCCGACCAGCAGCAACACCGAAACAACCGTCGCGCCGACGACGAAGCGCCGGGCGCGCGCGTCGCGCGGCATTGCGGCGCGGCCGGCTTCGGCGGGCGTGTCGCGGTTGCCGCGCGGTGCGCGCGCGAGTGCGACCAGCACTGCGACGAGCACCGCCGCGAAGACCAGCGCGCAGACGATCAGCGTGAGGTTCCATAACGCGCCGATGCGCGCGGCCTGAATGCCGGTGGACCGCAGCGCGTCGTGCGCGGCTGCGGGAGGGGAAAGGGGCATGCGAAAACGGTGAGGTGGCTGGGTGTTCGAGGGAGAGCATCAATTGTTCCCGGTCTTTTGCCTTTTTCAGTAGCAAAAGCGCGAGCTTGGTTCACATACCTGCGGCGAACACGAGCTCGGGCACTCTGAATGCGAGGCGAAATGCGTGCGCCCATTTGACGAATTGCAACTGTCCCGAGAAACGCTGCGGGGAAAGAACGATGCGGGGCAATATATAGTCCCAGCGTCGTCAAGGACTGCCTGTCTAGATGGGAAGTAAGCCGTGCGATGATGTCGGCAATTCGGACCCGCGTGTCAGAACTCGCATCACTCGATATTCTCGTAAGATGAAAGGAGGCTAAAGACACGTGCGCTCAGGACCGTGGCAGGCGATACCGGCCTTGCCCTCTCGATCTGGAGGAACGAATGACTCTCTCGGACTTTATCGAGGCAGACCTTGACGAGCTAATCGACGACTGGACCCGATACGCCCGCACGCTCAGCCAAACGAACACCCATCTTTCCGAACAGCAACTGCGTAACTCGGCCCGCGAACTGCTGATGGAAATCGCGGCAGACATGCGAGGCGAACAAACCGACGCTCAGCAGCAGGAGAAGTCGCACGGCAACAAGCTGGCGAAGGATGCAGCCTTTAACAAGGTTGGCCGCGGACACGCGGACGACCGGCAAGCGCAGGGCTTCGAGATCAATGCCCTGGTGGCGGAATATCGTGCACTGCGGGCGAGCGTCCTGCGCAGATGGCAGCAGCGGTGCGAGCTCGATTCGAGCGCATTTCAGGAAATGATCCGCTTCAACGAAGCCCTTGATCAGATGGTCACCGAGTCCGTCAGCCAGTTCGCGCAACGCACCGAGCGCATCCGCGATCTTTTCGCCGGGGTGCTCGCACACGACCTGCGCTCGCCCGTCGGGGCGATCCTGAATTCAGCGTACGTTTTGTTGCATGACCAAAATCTATCGCCCACCAGTATCCGGGCGGGCGCGAGCCTGCAACGAAGCGCCGAGCGTCTCAAATCATTAATCGACGACCTGTTCGTTTTTGCGCGGGCGCGCCTCGGCGACACGCTTCCCGTTGAGTTCACCCGACAGGACTTCGGACGTATTTGCGAAGGGGCCGCGGAGGAGGTGCGTGCTGCCAGACCGGATGCGGACATCGGCGTGCAATCGACGGGCGACGTTGCCGGCATCTGTGATGGCGCCCGCATCAACCAGATGTTCGTCAATCTACTGACGAATGCTGTTCAACACGGCCGCGGACGCGTCCGCGTGGACGTGGCGGGCGACGGCAACCGGATTATCGTTGCCGTCGCTAATGGCGGTCCGAAGATACCGGCAGATGCACTTCCTACGCTATTCGATCCCTTGACGCGCGCCGCTCCGGCATCAGAGCAGAACCGGGCTTCCTCCGGCGTCGGACTTGGTCTCTACATCTGCCGTTGCATCGCGAGCGCCCATCGCGGAACGATTGCTGTCGAATCTGACGATACAAGGACGGTCTTTAGCGTGCAGATTCCGCGCGCCCCCGCATCAACGAACTGAGAAGCGTACGATATCTGCGCCGTCAATCTGTACGCCGCGAGAAGCGACCAGCCCGCTCAGCGCTTCGCTTCGTCGCTGTATTCCGCCGAGCGTGCCAGATAGCCGCAAGTGGGGAGAAAACAGTATTTTTTATTCTGCAAATTGTCGAGCGGCTGCTTTGCCTTTGAAAGCAGCCGTCAAAGTCGCTGGTAGCCGGATGACTGGGATGGGTCGAACTCGGCCGGTCACCGGGCTACAATTTACGCTCCGTTTCCGTTCGCTTAGGTACAGTCCAGGAAGGTCCAGATTTGCAGAGCAGCGGATTTGGGGGCATTTTTGGGGGCATATGAGAAATTGATATTTAAAATTATTTATGTTTTTCAGGTGCATGGGTGAATAATTCCAGTCCGGTCCCCACACCAAGTAGTTGCCCAAGGATTACCAAGGTCTACAAGAAAACCCCGCTAGACAGCATCTCGCGGGGTTTTTTGTTGCCAGGGTTTGCCAGGTTTGCCTGGTGACAGCAGGGGGTATGCGGGGGTATGGGTGTCGAGTTGGAGCTATCCGCCATATGGCTGCGGGTGATGGAAGCGAGGCGCAAGGTTGCTCGTGCCACGGCGGCGTTGCTGTCCGGTGTTCGTGGGGCCAAAAAAACCACGTGTTAAAGGAATTCGGCGACGCGAACAACCGTTGATAGCGGCGGGAACAGAGACCGACCCGGAAATTTTCAATTCAGAGCGGCTCTGATTCGGGGCAGCCTCGGTTCCGACCATCGCCCGCTATGCAGGACGCCAGCCACGCCGTTCGGGTAGCGGGCGAACAGTCCGATCCCGGACCTCGGGGAAATCGGCTTCGCCTGATCGCCGCCCCATTCTCTCGCGAGTCGGAGCCGCTACCAGAACCGGCGCAGTCTAGCCGCATCCGACAAGCATCACGGTTTGTTCCGATCCTTTTCGTGATCGACGAATGCGCCTTGAGGCTCGGGCGGGAGAGTCCCGGCAACGTCGCGCGAGCCCAACCAGTAAGGCTGCCGGTTGTAGTACTTATGCAGCGACGAACCCCACTGCTCGTCCGCCATCGCGGGCCAGTGCTCCTTGTCGAAGGCGGGGGCATTCTTCACGCGATCCGACGTGACGTCGAGCCGGAAGCACTTTTCGTCCGTGTCCAGGATCAACGCGTTCCACGGAATGGCGTGAAGCTTGCCGCCCATGCCGAAAAAACTCCCGCTCGACAACACCGCGTAAGCGATCCGGCCGTCACGTACGTCCAGCATGATTTCGGAGATCTTCCCGATTTCCTGGTGGTCGGACGTGAACAGCTTGTTGCCCGTTAGCGTATCGGCCGCCATCACGTTCGGGCCTGGCCCATCGCCGGTTCCGCTGCCCACGATCGCGGCACCGGTGTTGCTGTTCAAAGGACGATTGGTCGAGTCGAATGTGTTCATGATTACCTCCTGGGTTGACTTCGCGGCACGCCGGCCCGGTTCGCCTGCATCCCGTAATGAATGGTGCACATCGGTCGCGCGACAGGCTGCACGTGACAGTCGTTCGCGTTGCCCGCCAATGCTCGCCGACATCGACGCAAACTGAATGCTCGATTCGGACGGTCTTGTCGCGCGAGCACGAATTCCGGTTCCAGGCCGCCGTTTGAAGAGGGCAGCCCGGATCTCGGGTTGTTCTGTCCACGATGGCGTCGAATAAAAGCAACGCAGGCTGCCGTTGTTTCCTGCGGACGCCGCCGCGTGCGGCGGCATTCACTACGCACTGGCTACCCGATCCGCGGACCCGCGGCATCGAGAACGAAAGCAGGAAGCGCCCACACCCAACGATGCGCGAAACCGGGACAAGAAGTCGGTACGGTGCCGTACCGGGATTCGGGCGGCTGGTGCATCCCCCTGGCAATACCGGACCGGTTGTTTTCACGGAAGCGCGTGTTTGCTGGAAAAACTGCACGCAGGTAGCGTGAACCGAGGTCTCGTGGCGCCGTGCTCCATCTGAATCGTTAAGGCCGCGCCCTGGCTTGCCCGTCGTTGACGAGCGCATCGACATGGGGCGACGCGGATACGCCGATGCCTGAAGCCGGTTCAGCGGCGGGCGGGCCGGCGCGATGGTCGGCGGGCACTCAACTTTCACGCCGGTACGCCACCGTACCGACTCCCCACAGCCGTCGCGCGCACTGTAGCGCCGGACGCTTCGACTCTCCTCTATCCCGTCGACCGGAAGCGTCCGTCTGGCGCCCTCGTTCCCGACGACGGGCGTCGGTTGCCGATGGCCTGTCACCGATCAGCCCATTGCTCACCTGCATGTACCTGTTTTTCGCGAACGACGCCGAACGCGCAACGGACCCGCTTTCTGTCCTTTCATGCGATCGATACGGCACCTGTCGCATTCCCCCTTTGCCAGTCAGGAGCATTACGACATGACCTTTCTCAAGTCACCGCCCGCCGGCCCCGAAGCCGTTGCCGACGAATACGCCGCGACGATTTCCGGCGCATCGCTGCCGAAGTACCGGATTCCCGACGCCTCTTCCGATCGACGCGCCGTGTTCGATCTGGTGCGCGACGAGTTGTTCATGGACGGCAACTCGCGGCAGAACGTCGCGACGTTCTGCACCACCTACATCGACGACGAGGTACGCCGCCTGATGGATCTGTCGATCGACAAGAACATGATCGACAAGGACGAGTATCCGCAAACCGCCGAGATCGAAATGCGCTGCGTGCATATGCTCGCCGACCTGTGGCACGCGTCGCGGTCGTGGAAGACCACCGGCTGTTCGACGACCGGTTCGAGCGAGGCATGCATGCTGGGCGGCCTGGCGCTCAAATGGCAATGGAAGAAGCGCAGGGAGGCGCAAGGCAAGCCGACGGACAAGCCCAACTTCGTTTGCGGACCGGTGCAGGTGTGCTGGGAGAAATTCGCGCGCTACTTCGACGTCGAGATGCGCGAGGTGCCGCTGAGCGGCGATTCGCTGGGACTCCGCCCGGAAGACCTGGCCGCGTATTGCGATGAGAACACCATCGGCGTGGTCGCGACGCTCGGCATCACGTTCACCTGCGTCTACGAGCCGGTCAAGGCGCTCGCGGCCGCGCTCGACACGCTGCAACGCGACGTGGGGATCGACATTCCGATTCACGTCGATGCGGCCAGCGGCGGATTCGTCGCGCCGTTCATTCAGCCGGACCTCGAATGGGACTTCAGTGTGCCGCGCGTCAAGTCCATCAACGCATCCGGTCACAAATACGGACTCGCGCCGCTCGGGGTCGGCTGGGTGGTGTGGCGCAGCGTGCAGGACCTGCCCGACGACCTGATTTTCCGCGTCGATTATCTGGGCGGCGACATGCCGACCTTCGCGCTGAACTTCTCGCGCCCGGCCGGGCAGATCATCGCGCAGTACTACATGCTGCTGCGTCTCGGGCGCGAGGGCTATCGGCACATCCAGCAGGAGTGCGCCGATACGGCTCAGGCGCTCGCCGACGGCCTGTCGAAGATCGAGGCCATCGAGATGATTTACGACGGTCGCGGCGCACTGCCGGCGGTCTGCTACAAGCTCAGGCATCCGGAGACGGCGGGTTTCACGCTGTTCGATCTGTCCGACCACGTGCGCATGCGCGGCTGGCAGATCGCCTCATACAAGCTGCCGCCGGGGCGCGAGGAGACCATCGTGCAGCGTGTGCTGATCCGGCGCGGCGTGACCCGCGACATGGCGGCGATGTTGCTTGAAGACATCCGGCACGCGATCGCTCATCTGGCGAAAAATCCGGTGCCGCATTCGACGGCCCGTCCTACCTTCCATCACGATTGACGTCATCTGCTCACAGGAGCACGAAATGGACAATGCAACCCCTGCTGCGAATGCCCCGGCAGCCGATGCCGCGACACGCGGCAAATATCTGGGCGTCACGTCGATCGGGTTGATGACGGCGGCGGCCGTCGTCACGAGCCTGCGCGGACTGCCGTTGCTCGCGAAGGAGGAAATGACGATGTTCGTCTATCTGGCCTTCACGGTCGTTTTTTACCTGATTCCGGCTTCGCTGGTGTCGGCCGAGCTGGGCGGCGCGTTTGCCGACCGGCGCGGCGGCATCTACGCGTGGGTGGCGGAAGCCTTCGGCACGCGCTGGGGTTTCCTCGCGATCTGGCTGCAATGGATACAGAACGTGGTCTGGTATCCGGTTGCGTTGACGTTCGGCGCGGCGGCGCTCGCCTATACCATCGGCCGGCCGGAACTGGCGACGAACGGCATTTACGTCGGCCTTTTCTGCATCGTCGCGTACTGGCTTTCGACGTGGGTGGTGCTGCAAGGCGTCGAGGTGTTTGCACGAATCGCGAACTGGACCTTCGTGATCGGCACCATCGTGCCGGGCATCGTGCTGCTGGTGCTGCTCGGCTACTGGATCAGGAGCGGCCATCCGATCGGGTGGCAACACCTGAACGATAGCGCGCTGTCGCAGGACGGTCATGCGCGATTCTGGCCCGCGATTCACGGCTTCGGCACGATCTCGTTTCTGGCCGGCATCGTGTTGCTGTTCGCCGGCGTGGAAGTGCAGGCCGTTCACGTGATGGACATGCGCAGCCCGAGCCGCGGTTATCCGGCGGCAATCGGTCTGGGCGCGCTGATCTCGGTCCTGATCTTTGCGCTAGGCGCGTTGCCGATCGCCGCGATCCTGCCGTACGACAAAATCTCGCTGCAGTCGGGCGTATTCGATGCGTTCGGCGCGGTGATCGGCGATCTGTGGCATATGAGCTGGCTGGTCGCTGCGTTGTCGCTGCTGGTCGGCATCGGCGCGATCAGCGGTGTGCTCGCATGGCTCGGCAGCCCGTCGCGGGGACTGCTCGCGACCGCGCAGGAGGGCGAATTGCCGCCGATCCTTCAGGCCAAAAACCGCAAGGGCATGCCGACGCATATCCTGCTGGTGCAGGGGCTGGTCGTGACCGTGATTTCATGTTTCTACTTTGTGATCCGCGACGTGTCGGTAGCCTTCTTTCTGATCTCCGCGATGACGATCGCGCTGTACCTGATCGCCTATATGCTGATGTATGCGGCGGCGATCCAGTTGCGCTATTCCGCGCCCGCACTGCCGCGACCGTTCAGGCTGCCGGGCGGCCTGGCCGGCATGTGGCTGATTGCCGGCATCGGTTTTGCCGGGGTGCTGTTCAGCTTCGTCGTGTCGTTCTTTCCGCCCGACCAGTTGCCGGTCGGCTCGCCGTTGCTTTATACCGGACTGGTCGTACTCGGCATCGTGGTCTTCGCGGGCATCCCGTTGATCATCCACCATGTGCGGCGAAGTGACTGGGCTTCGGTTCGTGAAGCGCCGCTCGTGCAAAAGCGGCCTGCCGCGGCGCCGTTGAATTGAACGGCTGCGAAAGCCCTCATCGCGGATGATGCCGCGTAGCGAGGCGCGTTGACCGTCACCGTACAGACTGCGCGTTGTCTTATGTGAGAACGTGAGTTCTGGTCCTGTACGCACCAGCGGCTTTCGGGCCGCTCTCGCTCGGCAGGTGTCGCGAACAGGTGTCTCCGAAACTGCCGGTCAGCCGTACGATCAATCCGCGGCGCTGCGTTCGGCGCCGCCGGTTGCGATCGATGCATTGATGAATGGAGATCACCATGTCAGCGCATGCACACTCCTTCCCACCACCGGCCGACGGGGTCGGCCAGCCGGATCAGGACATACCGGACGGGGTGGTGGACGGCCCTTTCACGCGGGTGGTGGCGCGCTTCGCGGACGGCTCTGCGCCAGTCGGCGCTTCGCCCGGCACGACTGCGCCGAGTGACGAGATTCTGGCCATCGTTGCGCACGAGCTATGCAACCCGCTGACTCCTTTGCAGTTTGCCGCCCGCGCCCTCCGCCTCGCGTCAGTGAAACGGCCCGAAGTGTCAAATATGATTGACGTCATCGACCGGCAGATTGCGCAGATCGCGCGGCTTGCGGAGGATTTGACCGATGCCACGCGAGTCAGCCGGGGCGAGTTGCGTCTGAGAAAGGCACGGGTTGTACTGGCTGACGTGCTGTCGGATTTCCTTGATGCGGCCGCAGTCGCGGCCGCCTCGCGCGGCCAGACATTCACCGTTCAGATTCCTGACAGGATGCTGCGTCTGGAGGGCGACCCGATGCGCCTCGGGCAGGCTGTCAACAACATGGTGCGCAACGCCGTGAAGTACACGCCTGCGGGTGGCGCGATCGAGGTGAGCGCGATCGCCGAGGGACGGGACCTAGTCGTGTCCGTCAAGGACAGCGGTCTGGGCATTTCCGCGGCATTGTTGCCTCACATTTTCGATCTGTTTGCTCAATCCAGCCGGACGCTCGCAGCGAGTGCCGGTGGCTTGGGGATCGGTCTCGCGGTGGTGAAGGCCGTCGCGGAAGCGCATGGCGGCACGGTGACAGCCGCCAGCGGCGGCCCGGGCAAGGGCAGCGAATTCACGCTGCGGCTGCCTGTCGTGGTCGTCGAACAGTGCGTCTGCTGAATGCCGGATGGCGGGGTTCCATGGGTGACGCCGCGGGCCACGAGGCGGGGGTTGCCGGGCCTTGCGACGACGGACGCGCTGCACCGTACTGCGGGCGTTCGTCATCCGTGAATACGGTGGATGTGAGGCAGTGGGACACAGCAGGGCGTCGCCATCCCGTTTCGCCGGACATCTCATATTGGCAATCGCCGTGCTACCAGGACGGTATTTTTCCGCGCGCGCGGTCGGGAGTGGCATATGGCGGATGAGCAGCATCTCAGCGGGAATCATCTGCTCGCCGTTCTGCCGCTGGCCGAGTGGTCGCGCCTTTCGCCGCACCTGGTGCTGGTCGATATGCCACTGGGGCAGGTTGTCTACGAATCGGGCGACCGTCTGAATTCCGTTTATTTTCCAACGACGTCAATCGTTTCGTTGCTGTATGTGATGGCCGATGGCGCATCGGCGGAAATCGCAATCGTCGGCAACGAAGGCGTCGTCGGCGTGGCGCTTTTCATGGGCGGCGAAACCACGCCGAGTCGCGCGGTCGTGCAGAGTGCGGGTAAGGCGTATCGGCTGGAAGCCCGCATCCTGAAGGAAGAGTTTCATCGGGCCGGGCCGGTGCAGCGCCTGCTGTTGCGTTATACCCAGGCACTCATCACACAGATGGCGCAAACCGCGGTTTGCAACCGGCACCATTCGATCGATCAGCAATTGTGCCGATGGCTGCTGCTGAGTGTCGACCGCCTGCCGTCGAACAAGCTGACGATGACTCAGGAACTGATCGCCAACATGCTCGGCGTCCGCAGACCAGGGGTCACCGAAGCGGCAATGAAACTGCAGGAAGCCGGGCTGATCCGGTACAACTACGGGCATATCGAGATTCTGGATCGCCCCGGACTGGAGAAGCGCGTTTGCGAGTGTTATGACGTGGTGAAGCGCGAGTTCGACCGCCTGCTGCCCGATCTGAAAGCGCTTTGACGGGCGGGTGTGGGCCGACGCTCTTTCTTCTCGATGCCAGGGGCTGCGAATTCACGTCGCCGCGCGAAAATGACCATACGCGGAAGTGCTTCTACGGGAACAGCCTGCGCGATGCCCGACACTTCTTTTCAGTGGCTCACGTAGCGTCTGGGCCATACGAAATCCTGCCTTTTATTCAACGCGAGACTCGGTCTGTACGCTGACGTACCGCATCCGGATTGGATTCGGCATAACGTTTGTATGACGTGAATGCCATGTATGAAATCACCCGGCATTCGACGGCGTTTCCATCGCGCACACGGCCGGCGGCTCCAGCAGATATACGACGACCGGCACCTACGACGTCGCCGGCAGACAGATGCGCCGTGCAGGCCATCGACGCAAGCTTCTCTCCGCGACACCGGCAACGCCCGTATGAACCCGTTCACGACGCGCGCCACGGTTTCATGGGCCGTCAATGCAGGTTTCGGTCGTGGTTGCCGGCGCCGTTCAGGGTTGAACATCGGCGTCAGGCTGGACCCGGAGCGTAGTCGCCATTGGCTATGCGGGATTCGTCGGGTGCAGAGGGCCGGTGTACCTGTCGAATCTTCCGGTTCGAGAAAGTACGCCGGACGTTACCGGCCGACCCTGTTCCATCTGAACCGGCTCATCCGGAAACTCGACCTCGACGCTACCTGGGTCATCGGGCGACGACACCATGCACCGGCTACGGGATCGCGACGAGGCCGAGGCCGGCGTGCTGTGGTTTTCACCCGTTTCCCTTTCCGCCGCGATCGGCTCTGCGCAGGGGGCGGCGTTCGACGATCAGGCGAAGCAACGCAGGTGCTTCGTGAAACGAAGCGACGAGCAGCGGACCTCGCGGAGCGAAAATTCTGCAATTGCGGGGCGATCCGCAGGCGGCTCATCGTCGCGGGGCAGCTTCGATAGGCCGACGGGAGCCGTCGGCCGTCAGCCGATCGATAACGACGCAGGCAAACAGAAAGCGCGGCTGTCTATCACATGAATGGGGCACTCGCGCGAGCGCGCAGCGCGCAGTTGGCGCATCTCGCGCGCGTAAGCCGATGGTCCGCTCCAGCCACACTGAGGTACGATACAAAGCCGGTATTCGTTATCGCTTTCCGGACGTATTCCGACGCACGCTGAGCCGCCAGGCGGGAAACGCCGGGAGCGATCCCGAGACGGGACGCGACCCGGAACCAGGCCGGGGAATGCGCGTTACGCACGTAGTCCGGAGGCGGCCGCGCGTCGCTGGGAGAAAACGGTTCGCGGTTATCTCGCGCGGCGGCGTGACGGTTTCCCCTGCATCGGCGCAACGGCATCCGGAAGGAATGATCGAGCGCACGGTGAACCGGCATGCGCGGCGGGAACGCCATTCCGGAATACCGGTTTGCCGCAGTCAGCATCGGTCTTGTCAGACACAACTGCGCAAAGACGACACCGTTGTTTTGTGCGTATCGAGGAGTGTCCCATGTCGAAAGTGAATCCGCCTCGTGGCAACCACCTGATCGACGTTTTGCCGGCGGCCGAGTGGGAACGCCTCGGGCCGCATCTGGTGCTGCTCGATATGCCGTTGGGGCAGGTCGTCTACGAGCCCGGGGGGCGGCTTGACCATGTCTATTTCCCGACCACGGCCATCATCTCGCTGCTCTATGTGATGGAGGATGGCGCGTCCGCCGAGATCGCGATCGTCGGCAACGAGGGCATGGTCGGCATCGCGCTCTTCATGGGCGGCGAAACCACGCCGAGTCGCGCGGTCGTGCAGAGCGCCGGACAGGCGTACCGGCTGAATGCGCGCATTCTGAAAGAGGAGTTTCACCGCGCCGGCGCGATGCAGCGGCTGCTGCTGCGCTATACCCAGGCGCTCATTACCCAGATGGCGCAGACCGCCGTGTGCAACCGGCATCACTCGATCGATCAACAGTTGTGCCGCTGGCTGCTGCTGAGCATCGACCGTCTGCCGTCCAACGAACTGAAGATGACCCAGGAACTGATTGCCAACATGCTCGGCGTGCGCAGGCCCGGTGTGACCGAAGCGGCAATGAAGCTGCAGGACGCGGGCCTGATCCGCTACAACTACGGCCACATCGAGGTGCTGGATCGACCCGGGCTCGAAAAGCGCGTGTGCGAGTGCTACGGCGTGGTGAAGCGCGAGTTCGACCGCCTGCTGCCCGATCTGCAGGCGTTGTAGTTCGCCCGGCAAGCGTGACGACGGTGCCGGTCAGGGCGCCGTGGCGGCCTTCGTCTCCGGAGCACCGGTCGCGCCGAAAACACGCGGGCATCCGACCCGGACGTGACCCTGCTCAGACGTCCGCTCTTGCCGCCAGCTTTTCCGGATGGCCGCCGAACGCATGGCGCATGGCGGACAATACCTGGTCGGCGAAGTCCGCATCGCCGCGCGAGCTGAAGCGTTCGTAGAGCGCCGCACTCAGCACCGGCGCGGGCACGGCTTCGTCGATGGCCGCGACGATCGTCCAGCGTCCTTCGCCGGAGTCCGATACGCGGCCGGCATACTGCGTCAGCAACGGATCGTTTTCGAGCGCGGCGGCGGTGAGGTCCAGCAGCCACGAGCCGATCACACTGCCGCGACGCCAGACTTCCACGATCTCCGGCAGTTCGAATGCGTACTGGTAGTGCTGCGGGTCGCGAAGCGGCGTGGTTTCCGCATCGGCCTCGCTCTGCCGCTTGCCGATGTCGGCGTTGCGCAGGATGTTCAGGCCTTCGGCATAAGCCGCCATGAGTCCGTATTCGATGCCGTTGTGGACCATCTTGACGAAATGTCCCGCGCCAGGCGGACCGCAGTGCAGGTAGCCTTGCTCGGCGGTGCGGCCGTGGCGGGTTCGGCCCGGTGTCACCGGCACCCGGTCGGCACCCGGCGCGAGCGCGGAAAAAATCGGATCGAGCGACTGCACGGTGCGGTTGTCTCCGCCGATCATCAGGCAGTAGCCTCTTTCGAGCCCGAAGATTCCGCCGCTCGTCCCCACGTCGACGTAGTGAATGCCGTGCGCCTGCAATTGCGCGCTGCGGCGGATGTCGTCGTGATAGTGGGAGTTGCCGCCGTCGATCACGACGTCGCCGGCATCGAGCAACGGCAGCAGCGCGGCCAACTCGCGATCCACCGCCGCGGCGGGCAGCATCATCCAGAGGATGCGCGGTCTGGTCAGGCGCGAAACGCAATCCTCCAGCGAAGCGGCGCCGGTCGCACCCGCTTGACGAAGCGCTGTGACCGCCTCGCCATCGGAATCGTAGACGACGCATTCATGACCCTTCCTCATCAAGCGTTGGACCATGCCGTTGCCCATCCGTCCCAATCCTGTCATGCCGACTTGCATGGCGCCTCCGTGGCGAGCGTGGGGGAAATCTTCACCGTTACGCAGGTTCGCCGCGGCGCAGCTTGCCGTGGAAAATGCGCGGCCGGCATTCTGTCCGTTGCGCGGAATCGTCCGCTGACTGGTCGCGCATCCGCTGCCGTCCGGAACGCGATAGCGCCAGTGCCAACCGGGACGGGTGGGAGCGTGCCGGCCGGTTCCGTTGATCGGGTCGCAGATCGGTACGAGGGCAATCCAGACGATGATCGGTGTCGGGCATCGGGTCGGGCGCAAGGATCGGTGCTACTGCACGGTGGCATCGAACCGGAAGGACGGCGGCCGAAGGACCGGGTGACGCATGGCGAGTGCGTCCTTCTGTGTCGTGTCCGAAATTGCGGCGCCTCGTGGACTGTTGATACGAGCGGTTACGCCATCGACGGTGATCGTGCCGCCGGCTTCGGTCCGATTGCGACGAGATTTTGTGCGTTGACCCGGACGCAATGCCGCGAACTGCGGCCGGGTGCGCGAAGGAATGTCTTAGCCATTTCGCGGCGGAAAAGCCGATCCAGGCGGACAGGAGAAAGAGAAGCAGTGTAGTGAGAGTCATGGTGGTCGCCGTTCCTGGCGGAAGGTCTCCCAACGGTACGGGAATTCGGAGGGGCGTTGCCGCTGTCGCTTCGGGCGCATTGCGGTGCGAGGCTGGTACGGTACGGAATCAAGGTGCGCGCGAGCGGCAACGAAGTCGGTACGGTGCCGTACTTCGTTCGCGGCTCAAAGGAGCGTTCCCGTGATTTGCTCCTGCGGGCATCGGGCATCTTCGACGCGGCCAGGGACGGCATCGGCCGTCTGCTGTTGTGCGGTTCTCGTCGTAACTGGCCGATGCGTGCCGGTCGGACGGGCAGCCGCTTTCCCTCGTGCCGGCGAATGGAATCGGCGTGTGCGTAACATCGTCGCGGGGTAACGCAACCTCGTGACGAAAAAGCGCCGTGCGTTCGTGTCCTTCCGTTCGACGCAGATCCATTGGGACATCTGCCCGTTTCCACAAGAACGGCACCGGTACGCTGGCGGACCGACTGCCCTGCCGCCTTCAGCCACAATGCGCGTAGCTCGGACCTGGCGGACTCGCGGCGGGATGGGGCCCGCCCGGTCCCACCCGGTCCGGCCCGGTTGGCCGTGGCGGCTCGCCGTATCAGTTCCAGGGAGTATCGAAATGAAACAGGTTCATACCGTCGTCGCTGGGGTCGTTCTGGCCTCCGTGGCGATTCTCATGTTTGGATGCAGTGACATGTCGCATAGGGATGCGGACACCGCGGTCGGCGCAGGGGCAGGTGGCGTTGCCGGAGCGGTGCTGACGGGCGGCAGCGTACTGGGTACGGTCGGCGGCGCGGCCGTCGGCGGTGTCGTCGGCAATCAGGTCGGCAAGTAGCGGCGTTTTCCGTGCGGGCGGTTTCCTGCCGATGGCCCATCGCGATGCCGGCAGGACCCGCTTTTTACAGGTGTCCCATCAGGAGGAGGACCAGCACAGCCACGGCGGCAACGCCGAGGATGCTGCTCGGAAAGTAGCCCCAGTTGCGGCTGTGCGGCCAGCTGGGAAATGCGCCGATCAGCAGCAAAACCACAACGATCAAAACGATCATGCCCATGTTCATTCTCCGTGGAAATTGATAGCGTCATTAAACTGGAATCCGGATCGAATGACCCGGATCCTGCCTTGACTGGAGCCGCATGCAGCAGGTGGCGGCTTATCCGGCCTGCGTTTCCTGTTCGTCGAATTCGCAGTTCAGTGTAGACGGCGCTGGACGCGCAGTCGGTACGCTATCGGTCAAGGAGCAGGGATGGCGCTGGCCGCCGTTCTGGATTCGGCGCATGTGAGAAGGGCGTTTGCCGGAACGCAGGCGATTGGTACGCTGACGTACCGCGTCCGGGCCGAATCCGACGTACTGTCTTGAGCAGCGCCTGGCGAAGCGCGGACCGCGATGCAGAAGTTCGACGGCATCGAGCCGGTGGACTGTGTGATGCGGCGTGCACGCGTTGCTGAAATGCCGCCACCGGCAGAGGGGTATGCAATCCGTTATCCCATAGGCGGCATGGTCCTGCTGGCGATGGCGGAGTCCCGTGGCGCCTGAACCGACGATGTGTACCTGTTCGATTGCGACAAACGGAGAGCACCGAAGAGACAGCGCTGTCTGTCGACAGCCCGACCCATATTTGCCGGTCCGTGTTGTCGCCGCCTGCGGGCAGCGCCATCATGAGGCCGGACTACGGAGGGTATCGCAATGAGCATCAATCCTCTCGCGGGCAAGCTGGCGTCCCGCGCGTTGCTGGTCAACGTTCCCCGGCTCGTCACGTCGTACTACAGCGACAGGCCGGACCCGGCAGTTGCGTCGCAACGGGTCGCGTTCGGCACCTCGGGCCATCGGGGTTCGGCGCTCACGTGCAGTTTCAACGAGTGGCATGTGCTCGCCATCACGCAGGCCATTTGCCGCTACAGAACACAGCAGGGGATCGACGGTCCGCTGTTTCTCGGCATCGACACGCATGCGCTTTCGGAACCGGCGTACGCGAGTGCGCTGGAGGTGCTGGCCGCCAACGGCGTCGAGGTCATGATCGCGCAGAATGGCGAATACACGCCCACGCCGGCGGTGTCGCACGCAATCCTCGCCTATAACCACCACCGCACAGCGGGATACGCGGATGGCATCGTGGTGACGCCATCGCACAATCCGCCCGAAAGCGGCGGCTTCAAGTACAACCCGCCGAACGGCGGCCCGGCCGACGAGACCGTGACCGGCTGGATCGAAGCCGTGGCGAACGGCCTGCTCGAAGACCGGCTTCATGGCGTGCGGCGCATGCCGCTCTCCAGGGCGTTGCGCGCGACGACGACCCATCGGCACGACTTCCTCAATGCCTACGTCGGCGATCTCGTCAACGTCGTCGACATGGACGTGTTGCGCGGCGCGCCGATCCGCCTCGGCGTCGATCCGCTCGGCGGCGCCGGCGTGCACTACTGGGGGCCGATAGCACAGCGCTACGGCCTGAATCTCGACGTGGTCAGCGACGAGGTCGATCCGACCTTCCGCTTCATGAGCGTCGACTGGGACGGCCGGATTCGCATGGACCCGTCGTCGCCGTATGCGATGCAAACGCTGATCGGCCAGAAGGATCGCTTCGACGTGGCCTTTGCATGCGACACCGATCACGACCGCCACGGCATCGTCACCCATGACGCGGGGCTGCTGCCGCCGAATCACTATCTCGCCGTCCTGATCGATTATCTGTATCGGCATCGTCCGCAATGGCGGCCCGACGCGGCGGTCGGCAAGACGATCGTCAGCAGCGGGATGATCGATCGCGTAACGGCCAGGCTCGCGCGGCCGCTTTACGAAGTGCCGGTGGGCTTCAAATGGTTTGTCGCCGGCCTGCTCGACGGCTCGCTGGGGTTCGGGGGCGAAGAGAGCGCGGGCGCGAGCTGCCTTCGGCTCGACGGCACGGCATGGACCACCGACAAGGACGGCATCGTGGCCGCATTGCTGTCGGCGGAAATCACGACCCGTACCGGCCGCGACCCGGCGGAAATCTACCGTGATCTGACGCAGCGGCTGGGTGACCCGGTCGAGCGCCGCGTTCAGGCGGTGGCGACGGCGGCGCAGCGCGCGCTGCTCGCGCGGCTGTCGCCAGCGCAGTTTCCTCATGCCGAACTGGCGGGCGAGAAGATCGGGCAGGTGCTCGACCGCGCGCCGGGCAACGGCGCGGCCCTCGGCGGGATCAAGGTGGTCACGAAGAATGGATGGTTTGCCGCGCGACCGTCGGGAACGGAAGACCTCTACAAGATTTATGCTGAAAGTTTTCTCGGCGAGGATCACCTGACGCGTATCGTCGACGAGGCCGAGGCGCTGATCGACAGCACGCTCGCGGCACAGACGGCGATGTGACGGCCGTCTGGATGTGCGGGGCGCCTGGGTTCGCGTGCGTTGGCGAGACCCGCCTGCTGTCCGGCTATGACCGGGGCAGCAGCGCCAGCGTGCACGCGCGGAGGTCGTCGGTCGTGGTGGCTCTGTTCGCGCAGCAGGACTTCGGAAGCGCCGAAATGCCCGATGCCTCGTTCGCCGACGTGGCAATGTCAGCCTCGCGGCACACCGGCTTCGATTTACCCGCCGCGAGCCGGCCGACAGCAGTAGCGCCGCATAGGCGGCGCGTGCGTCGGAGCGGCCATGTCGGCCCGGGCGTCTCGGGCGTGCATGGTGTCGTATTGCGCGGCGTCGCGCCTACCGTTCGGCGTTGTGCGGGGCGTCAGCCTGCGACGCCGGCTCGCGGCGCGACCAGTATCCGTCCAGGCCGTAGTACTGATGGAGCGCGACTTCGTAGCTGCGATGGACGGGCGTCGTGCCGTCGTATGCCGGGCTGTGCCGGATGGCGTCGCGGGTCAGCGTCGTGGACACGGTGGACGTGAACCAGTCGACCAGCACGATCCAGCGGATGGCCACCAGCACCTCCTTGCCGCCGGGCCACCAGTTGCGCGTATCGACGCGCAGGTAGCGGATGGCCCAGGCTTCGTCGTCGTAGATGAAACCGCAGACGTGGCCGATATCGCCGTCGACGGTCTCGATGTGATAACCCTTCACCTCGTCCGTGCTGCGCAGATGAACGTCGGCGGGCGGCTCGGCGGCCGGCCGGTCGATCCGCGACGGCGGCTCCGGTGCGGAATCCGTTGTCGGATCCGTCGCGTCGAACGCCGGCCACGCGCCCATGCCCCAGAGGTTCGGGCCACCCCAGTAAGTCGGATAGTTGTAGTGGCGCAGATAGTCGATCTCGTACTGACGCGATACCGGCTTGTGCGTATCGACATTCGGGCTGTCGCGCACCTGTTGCTGCGTCAGGTTCACGTAGATGACGTTCGCCGCCGCATCCGAGCGCCTGACCGACCGGGGCGAAACGAGCACCTGGCGGTTGCTGAGCCAGGTGCCCGTTTCGACCACCAGATAGCGCAGGCCCCACGCGTCGTCGTCGAAATAGGCCTGATCGACCGTGCCGATGTCGCCGTCGAGCGCGCTGACGGTGCAGCCGTGCAGATCCTCGATGCTGCGTAGCATGATGGTTTCCCCCCACTCGAAGACGGACATGGATGCACGCCATGTCCCATCCAGCGGACTGGCTACAGCGACTTGAGCCGGCTGACCTTGGTGCCGTCGAGCGACGCACCGGCCATCAATCCGCTGTTGGTCAGCACGAATGCATCCACCTGCCCGGTTGCCGTGCTGGTGTCGACAGCGCCGTTCGCGCCGATCTTCAGCACCGCGACGGATGCGTCTCCGCCCGCCGACCATCCGTCCGAACTGCGGAAGCGGTTGAGCGAGTCGTCGGTCATGAACAGAAAGATGATCGCCCGTGATTGCGCGCCGATCTGCCATCCGACGGAGCCGGTTGCGGTGCTGTAGTAGCCGACGGTGCGCCCGCGCACCCGCAGCGAACCCTCGCCATACTCGCCGCCGACGATGAAGCCGGCGTCGATGACCGACGGGAAAATCAGCACGCCGCGCGCTTTGCCGACGAGTTCGCGCGAACCGTCCGCCGCGCCGTACAGGCGCGAGAGGGTGGAGTCGACGCCCGAGTCGATGGTGTGGCGCTTGTCCGATTGCTCGCTGCTGGCGTCGGACGGGCCGGTGGTGGTGCAGCCGGAGAATGCCAGGCCGAGGGCGAGCATCGACCCCGACGTACTCCATATGAAAGTTCGTCTTAGCACGATCTTCTCCTGGTTGGCTGACGATGCCTTCGACGTTACGCCAGTGCGAGCGCGGAGGCGGTACGACAGCGTACAAACTGCGAATTCTCAATCCGGTCCGGCGATGCGACGGTCTTTCGGCGCAGGCCAGGACGAAGGTCCTGCGCCGTACAGACATGCGGTCCATTGGGTCCGAAGATCCAGGATGGATCACGATATTCTTTAATGCACGCGTGGAGGTTTCTCATGCAATACCCGCTATATGTTCGTCAAACTGACGATATGCGCTATCGCGGTCGTTTTCCCGACTTCCCTCGCGCTGACGCGAGCGGAAAGTCGTTTGATGAACTGGAGCACAATGCGCGGGACAGGGTAGAGCGGCTCTACGACCGCAGCGAGTTCCTCATTCCGGAGCCGACCGACGATCTGACCGCGTTGCAGGCGCTGGATATGGACGACGGAAAGGGCATCTGGATGTTCGTCGACATCGATCTCGCGCAGGTCACGTCGCGCGCGGTCCATCTGCAATTCAGCCTGAATGAAGACGTGCTGCGTGACATCGACGACGCAGCCCACGCGAGCCGGATGACACGCCCTGCATTCATTGCGCTGGCCTGTCTGCACGAACTCGATCGCGCGCGGGTGATGGCACACGATCGGCGTTCGGCACGCCGGTTTGGGGGGTGATATCGCAGCGGGATTGCGTGTTTCGTTCTGGTTGCCCGGCGTGTCCGAACTCGCGCCGTGCAGGCCGGCTTTCCGGCAACATGGGCAGCCGGAAAGCCGGCACGTACAACCACAACGTGCCGGTCAGCGCGGCTTCGGCCAATGCGCCGCGCAGGCTCGACATGCCGATGAACGAGGGGACGGGTTTGGGCCTCGACGACAACGGGGTGTGTCCGTGATTGCCCGGCTCGCCAGCGAGTATCGGGCCGGACGACGTGTCGGCACGGCGTACCCTTGCGGCTACGCTAGAGCGGCAGGAACAGGTTGATGCCAGGCGCCGCTTCCGGTCCATAAGCAATGGGCGGGGCGCCGTAGAGATAACCTTCGTTGCCGCCATACTCGTTGCCGCGACGACGATCGTCGTGCCGGTAGCCCTGCTGCCGGACGTCATGCCCACGACTGTGTTGCTGCCCTCCGCGATGGCCGTATTCCGCCCGCAGCGGCGATGCGACGAAGAGACCGGCCAGCGCCAACGCGAGGCCGGCCGTGGTTAGCCACTTTGTTCGTGCCGGGCGCTTCAGCGGCGCGTGCGTGATCGAGGTTTCCATGATGTTCTCCGGTGAGCGGACCGGGCCTGCGCCGAATGGCGTCGCGCCGGTTCGCGGACGATTGCGGGGCGGCCCCGACTCAACCCTTCTTTGTCGTGGCGTGCCTGTCGTTGCGGAAAATCAGATCGGCGTTGTGCTTCTGCGCATCCGACATGCTGTTGTACAGCGCCTCGAACGGAGGCGTGAGTTTCTTGATTCCGTCCGCATGGGTATCGATGAACTGGCCGTATGACCGGAGATCGTCGACGGCGCTCATGCTGTGCGCGTTGGCGGTGCGGGACTGCCTGAGCGAATCCATGGCGGCGGCGTTGTCGCGCATGACCTGCGCGACCGGCTGCCACAACGATTCCTGCGTCGCCGTGATCTGGAGGCGCGAGTGCAGATTGTCGATTCGCGTATCGACAGCGGTATGGGCCGCGATGGTTGTGACGTGCGCGTCCGTCCGAGGTTGCGCGGGCGTCGCGGCGCTGGCCGGGTTGGTCAGCACGGCGATGCCGACAAGCAGTGCCGACGCGAGCATGGTTGCGGTTCGGGGTGGGAGAGGATGGCTGATGTGTTGCACGACGGGACCTCCACAGGGAGTCGATAAGCGATCGAACTTCGCCTCCGGCGAGAACGCTGCGGGCGAGTTCGATCGAACAGATCACTTATGCTGGCGTTCGCGATGGGAGTCTGTCCGATGTCGGACGTTCGGGGAGCGCGTTCGAACTTCACGCGACCGATGTGGCTGCCGTCGCAGCGCGTCATGGGGGTTGCGCCCCGGAGCAAGGCGCACGGAGTCCGGGCGGCAGCGTGAAGGTGGTCATGATCGCTTGCCTGGCGCGTCGGCAGATGCATCATGACCCGAACCGTCACCATGCCGGTGCCGATGACGGCCGCCCGAAGCTGCCGGCAACCGTGCGCGGCGATCTCGACCGGTGTCCGGACGTCGGTGTGGACGACGGCGCACGTCATCGGACGAGATGACGCTGGGTGAACCTGTAGTCATCGAGCCGGTTGCGCTGGCCGCCTTGTTCCCATAACTCGCGTGCGCGGACCAGGATGCTCGCTTCCCTGACGGAAGTCGGTTCGCGTTCTTCGACCGGGTCGCCACCCGCGTCGATACGCACGGTCGTGGCATCGTATCCGTCGGCGAGTCGATGCCATGCTTTTACGTGGTTCATGTCCTCGAACTGACGGATGCGGATGACGATGGCTTCGCCTTCGTACCCTGGGCTACAGTCACACGCATCAGTTCCGTGCGATGCGGATGCCCGAGGGGATCAGTGAACGTCTTGTGGATTCCCGGTTTGCCGAAGCCGAAACCGCCGCGAAGTTCGTCGACGCTGCCCGGGACGTTGTCCAGGTCTCGACCCGGCGACGAGGGACGAGGAAAGACCGTGGTTGTCCGGTCCCTGGGTGGCCGGGATACAATATCGTCTCGCCTCGAACACGCATTTCAGGATGTTCGTTGCCCGGCAGCGCAAAGTGATTGCGCGGCGGGCTCGCCGCAATGGACAGTTGCCACAATGACCGCGCATCTCGACGACTACGACCGGAAATTGCTCGCTGAAGTGCAGAAGGATGCGCGAATTCCGCAGAATGAATTAGGGGCGCGCGTCAACCTGTCCACTGCCGCCGTCAACCGGCGCCTGAAGCGGCTGTCCGATGACCACGTGATAGAACGATACACTGCGGTCGTTGAACCCGGGGCCGTGGGCTATCCTTTGATGATTGTCGTCACGGTCGAGATCGAGAGGGAGCAGATGGACCTGCTCGATTCAATGAAGCGAACGTTCGAGGCCTGTCCGCAGATCCAGCAGTGCTATTACGTTGCTGGCGAATGGGATTTCGTGCTGGTACTGGTCGTGCGTCACATGGATCAGTACAACGATCTGACTCGACAACTTTTTTTCGGTAACAACAACGTCAAGCGGTTCAAGACGCTCGTGGTCATGGATCGTGTGAAGGCCGGCCAGAATGTGCCTGTCCATATCGAACCCTGAGGCTCGCAAGCGAACGAATGGGCCATTCCCCTGCGGCGAAGGTGCCGGATGCCCGCTGCCGTCTCGACCAGAAAGGACGCGACGGCATGGGGCCGTGGATCAGGCCGCGCGTTTCAGCCACGCAGCTTGCCTCGCGAGCACCGACTCCGCTGTTTCTCCGACGCATTCCGCGTAGACGGATGGCGCCGTAGCCCCTTCGGTGCTGATGAGCAGCACGCGTGATTCGGCGTCGAGTCCGGCTTCCATCTTCCATGCGGATTGTTGAAGCAGCGTCATGAGACCGGCGAGGCCAGCCGCACCCGACTCTCCGACGAGGAGGGGGGCGTCGCGGTGGTTGCCTGTCGCGGCTACGCGCATTGCTTCGGTCGCGTCGGTGTCGCGGACAGTCATGAAATGATCCGCACCTGCCTGCAGGATTTTCCAGGCGAGGGGCGACGCTTCTCCGCATGCGAGACCCGCCATGAGCGAGTCGACCGAGCCCGTGGCCTTGGTTACCTGGCCGGCCACTGCGCTTTGGTAAAGACAGTCCGCCTGCTTCGGCTCGACCACCACAAAGCGTGGGCGTTTGAGCTGATGAAATTCCCAGAGATAACCGACGACGCCGGCTGCGAGGCCGCCCACACCGCCTTGTACGAACACATGCGTAAACGCGCATCGATCGGCCGTGCTGCCGGACTGCTCCACGACCTCCGCGGCGATAGTACTGTAGCCCTGCATGACGTCGCGCGGAATGTCCTCGTATCCGTCATATGACGTGTCGGACACGACGTTCCAGTTGTTCTTCGTGGCCAGCCGTGCGGCCTCTTCGACTGATTCATCGTAATTGCCGGCGCTGCGCACGATCTGCGCGCCATATGCGGCAATCGCCCGCTCGCGCTCTTCGTTCACGTTCGCGTGGATCACGATCACGCACTGGCATCCGACCGCCTGTGCCGCTGCGGCCAACGCCTTGCCGTGGTTGCCGTCGGTCGCGCTGATTACGGTGAATTGTCCGAGGAGGCCGCGATGACGCCCTTCGAACAGGTCTTTCGCGGTCAACTGATGGTCGGGCCAGCGACGCATGATCAGCCGCAGCAGCGCAATGGGTGCGCCAAGCGCCTTGAAGCTGCCGAGCGGCGACCGGGCGGACTCATCCTTGAGGCTGATCTGCGCGACGCCGAGCTGCTGGGCGAGCCCGGGCAAATTCCACAACGGGGTCCCGGTCATGTCGATTTGCGACCAGTGCGAAAGCCAGTCGCGGCTTTGCGTCGCCGACGCGATGTTCAGGATGGCCTTCAACTGATCGGGGTAAGGCGAACGCAGAACATGCCTGTTGGAAGTGAACATCAGGAAGAACTCCCCATAAGGTTGAAAGCGGAATGGTGGCCGAGGCTGGGCATCTGCGTATGACCAGTCGAACCGGATGCGTAAATGGTATTACGGTCAATTTCTGCTTTTTACGCAAAATAGACGGGTTCGATGCAAAGTCGTTGCGGATCGTCCTGCGGATTCGATAAGTTTTTTATCCGGCGTCCGGAAGCGGCGACGTGGCCGGTCGGCGCTCGCCGGATCGGCGTGCCGCGCGGCTTGGCCCGCTCCGCGAAGGTTGGGCGTCAAGTGAAAATTATTGCGACCGCAACGCCAATTCTGCAAAAAACGCGCAGGACGAAGGCCGTTGCCCATTTTGGCTATCGACGACTCTCAATATACTTTCTTCGTGCGTTGCAGAAACGGATCGACCATGCGGCGGCCTTGTTCGATGCAGTCGAGCGCGATCGAATCCGGCGAATCACGTTCTCTGCGCACCGAATGTCACCCCCGAGTCAGGATCCATGTGAAAACATGAGGAATGCAAAAAGATGGCCAATCTAACCATTTCCTTAAAGTAAAACGGGCGGGCGTCTGCAACCTTCGAAGCGTATGTGGACGTGCCGCCGGGCGGCGCCAGGAAATGAAGTAGTTCGATGAACCTAAACTGGAGATTTGTATGAACGCAGTGCTTCACAAGCTGAGCCCGATCGGCGCCGCAACCGTCCTTTTTGTAGCGATGACGACGACAGCGTTTGCCGATCAGATCGTCAGGATCGGACACTTCGCGCCGTTGACGGGTATGAGCGCGCACGTGGGTAAGGACGACCAGAACGGCGCCCGGCTGGCGATAGAGGAAATCAACGCGAAACAGCTTGTCATTGGCGGCCAGAAGGTCACGTTGGAGCTCGATGGCCAGGACGATGCGGCGGACCCGAAGACGGGTACCGTAGTGGCGCAGAAGATGGTTGATGACGGTGTAGTCGCTGTGATCGGTAGCGATATGTCGAGCACGACCATTCCTGCGGCCCGGATCTTCAGCGATGCAGGCATCGTGCAGATTTCGCCCGGCGCAACCAATCCGGACTACACGCTGCTCGGTTACAAGACAGCGTTCCGTGTGGTTGGAACGGACGCGCAGCAGGGTCCCGCACTCGCGGACTATGGCATCAAGGTCCTGAAGGCGAAGACCGTGGCAATCGTGGACGACTCGACTTCCTATGGTCAGGGCCTCGCCAGCCAGTTCGAGAAGGGTGTGAAAGCACAGGGCGCCACGGTGCTTTCGCACGATGCGACGAACGACAAGGCAGTCGATTTCCGTTCCATCCTCACCCGGATCAAGGGCGAGAATCCCGA
Source organism: Paraburkholderia caballeronis (assembly GCF_900104845.1). Classification (NCBI taxonomy): domain Bacteria; kingdom Pseudomonadati; phylum Pseudomonadota; class Betaproteobacteria; order Burkholderiales; family Burkholderiaceae; genus Paraburkholderia; species Paraburkholderia caballeronis. Next base: position 1,568,207 of record NZ_FNSR01000001.1, read on the forward strand.
CGTGATCATGTATGGCGGCGAAGACGCGACGGGCGGTCCCTTTGCAAAACAGGCGGCGCAACTTGGCATTCGTGCGCGGATTCTCGCGGGTGACGGCGTCTGTACGGAGTCGCTGGCAGAGTTGGCCGGTACGGCCACCGATAACATCGTCTGCTCGGAAGCCGGCATGGCGCTCTCGAAGATGCCGGGTGGCGCGGTATTTGTCGAGAAGTACAAGAAGCGTTTCCAGCAACCGATCCAGATTTACGCGCCATACTCATACGATGCCGTTTATATCATCGTCGATGCAATGAAACGGGCAAACTCGACCAATCCGGCGAAGATCCTGGCTGAGATGCCGTCAACCAACTACAAGGGTGTCATTGGCGACACCACCTTCGATTCGAAGGGGGATTTGCAGCACGGCGTGATCTCGGTTTTCTACTACAAGAAAGGCGAGAAGACGCTGATCGACGTTATGAAGATGTAAGTCGCCGTCCCCTGGCCGCTATTCGGCTCGGCGGCCGGCATGGCTTGGGACGGGGATCACGCATGGGTTGCGCCGGCGGCGCTCTTTTTCCGCCAGGCGAGGATGCCGCTGGCATGTCCCGAGGGACGCCCCCTCGTTCGGGTGCTTTGCATCTGGGTCGACCAGGCTGTCTCACGGGCAGGCAGCATCATCTCGCCGTCGGGAACGACCGCGTGCTGCGGTTTCCCGCCGCGGTTGCCCCGTTCGGTGCGATGACCGACGCCAGTCCCGCTTCGTTCGACGCGTTGCGCCGGCTGATCGCGGAGCACGGGCCGGTCGCGTTGACCACCGCGGACGAACTCGCGGCGCCCGCTGGATGCTCCGTCGTCACGCATGCCACGTTGTTTCAGATGGTGTGGCAGCGCGAACCCGATACGGCACACGCGTGGGAACACCACGTGCAGCTGAACGAGCGCGACGTGCCGGACATGCTCGCGCTGGCCGCCGCCACGCAACCCGGTCCGTTCGGGCCGCGCACCATCGAATTCGGCGCCTACGTCGGCGTGCGCCGGCAACGCTCGCTGGCCGCGATGGCGGGCGAACGCATGAAGGTCGACGGTTATACGGAGATCAGCGCCGTCTGCGTCGATCCCGCTTTTCGCGGACAAGGTCACGCGACCGGCCTGATGAAGCTGCTGATCGCGGTCCTCTGCGCGCGCGGCGAGATGCCATTTCTGCACGTGCTCACGTCGAATCACGGCGCGGTCGCGCGGTATCGGGCGATGGGTTTCGTCGAGCGGCGCGAGATGCATCTGACCGTGCTCGGTGAGAAAGGCGGCTGAACGGTGCGTATTGATTTCGCGTAGCAACGCGGCAGGCATTTCGCGCGAGGCGGCCCGGTAGCCGATTTCGTGCGTCCGGCGAATCAACGCGGCTCGCTTGCAGCCGGTACACTTGCCGGCACGAACACCCGCTGCCCGGAACCTGCCACGCCATGAATCCGCGATTCACCGCCATCTCCGCCGCTCTTGCCGCCGCCGCGCTGTTCGGCGCGGCGACGCCGCTGGCCAAGCTGCTGCTCGGCTCGCTGTCGCCGTTCATGGTCGCCGGGCTGTTCTACGTCGGCAGCGGCATCGGGCTGGGTATCGGCATCGGGATTCGCCGGTTGCGCGCGCCCGGCGCGGAAAGCGGCAACCAGCGGATCAGCCGCGCCGACTGGCCGTGGCTGCTCGGCGCAATCGCGGCGGGCGGCGTCGCCGGTCCCGCGCTGCTGATGCTCGGCCTGTCGGGCACGCCGGCCGCGACCAGTTCGCTGCTGCTGAACCTCGAAGGCGTGTTGACGGCCGCGATCGCGTGGGTCGTGTTTCGCGAGAACGTCGATATCCAGGTGTTCGCCGGCATGGCGGCGATCGTCGCCGGCGGCGCGATGCTGTCATGGCATCCCGGCGAAACCGCGCTGCCGGTCGGTGCGCTGCTGATCGTCGGCGCGTGCCTGTGCTGGGCCATCGACAACAACCTGACGCGCAAGGTGTCGGCCAACGATGCGATGGTGGTGGCGTGTCTGAAAGGGCTGATCGCCGGGCCGGTGAATCTGGCGATTGCGTTCTCGACCGGCGGATCGCTGCCGGGCGCGGGAACGGTCGCCGCGGCGATGGTCACGGGGCTGGCCGGTTACGGCGTGAGCCTCGTGCTGTTCGTGATCGCGCTGCGCCACCTCGGGACGGCGCGCACCGGCGCGTATTTCTCCATCGCGCCGCTGTTCGGCGTCGCGCTTTCGCTGCTCATCTGGCCGGAACTGCCGCACGCCGCGTTCTGGATCGCCGCCGCGTTGATGGCCGTCGGCATCTGGCTGCACGTGCGCGAACGGCACGAACACGAACACACGCACGAACCGGTCGAGCATACGCATCGGCATCGGCACGACGAACACCATCGGCACGAACACGACTTCCCGTATGCAGGCGACGAACCGCATACGCACCCGCACCGGCATCAGCCGGTCACGCATGCCCATGCGCATTTTCCGGATGTTCATCATCGGCATTCGCATTAGGGCGGCGTTACCGCCGATGCCGCCGATGCCGCCGATGCACCGGAACCCGTTTTAAACGTCGTCGGGCGCGGCCGACGCATGCCGCTCGAAGTGCTGCACGAGAAAGTCGATGAAGGCCCGCGCGCGGGCGGACTGATTGCGCCGGTTCGCGTAGTACACGAACAGGTCCGCCGACGGCTGCGCGTACTCGGGCAGCACGACGCGCAGCCGGCCGCTTTCCAGATATTTCGCGAGGTCCCATTCCGAGCGCACCAGAATGCCGTGGCCGTCCAGCGCCCAGCCGAGCACGATGTCGCCGTCGTTGCTCGACAACGCGCCGCGCACCTTCACGGTCTCGCTGCGCTCGCCGTGCGTGAAGCGCCAGATTCCATACGCGTCGTCGTTCTGGCGATGGATGATGCAGCTGTGGTTCGCGACGTCGTCCAGACTCTGGGGCATCCCATGTTTTTCCAGGTAGCGCGGCGACGCGCACATGAAGCGCCGGTTCGCCATCACGCGGCGCGCGTTGAGCCGCTTGTCCGGCAGCGCGCCGAAGCGGATCGCCAGATCGACGCCCGTTTCGACCAGGTCGATCGGCCGGTCGGTGACGTCGAGCTGCACCTCGACGTGCGGGTAGCGTTTCGCGAACGCGGAGACGAGCGGGGCGATCGTCGTGCGGCCGAAGCCGAGCGTCGCGTTCACGCGCAGCAGGCCGCGCGGCACGGAGCGGCTCGACGACACCGCGTCCTCCATCTCCTTGAGCGCGGCGAGAATGCGCGTCGCGTGTTGCAGATAGGTCTCGCCTTCGGCGGTGAGGCTGATGCGGCGCGTCGTCCGGTTCACGAGCCGCACGCCGAGCCGCGCTTCCATCTGCGAAAGCCGCTTGGTCGCAGCGGGCGGCGTGAGGTCCAGCGCGCGTGCGACGGCCGCGAGACTGCCGTGCCGCGCGAGCAGCACGATGAATTCAAGCTGGGAGCTGACGTCGGTTTTCATCGGATGGCATTTACCGAAAGTTAATAATGAAGTCACTTTCGGGCAATCATAGCCGCAGTCGCGACGCGTACGCTGTGCGTCCCGTCAGTTCGCCGGCGCATGCGCGGCACGAAGGAGATCTCCATGAGAATCGTCGCAATCCGCGAAAAAACCGTTCCGATCAGTTCGCCGATCCGCAACGCCTATATCGACTTCAGCAAGATGACGCTGAGCCTCGTCGCCGTGGTCACCGACGTGATCCGCGACGGCAGGCCGGTGGTCGGTTACGGCTTCAATTCCAACGGCCGTTACGGGCAGGGCACGCTGATGCGCGAGCGTTTCATTCCGCGCGTGCTCGAAGCCGATCCCGCGTCGCTCGTGGACGATGCCGGCGACAATCTCGATCCGCACCGGATCTGGGCGGCGATGTTCCAGAACGAAAAACCGGGCGGCCACGGCGAGCGTTCCGTCGCGATCGGCACGATCGACATGGCGGTGTGGGATGCGGTCGCGAAGATCGCGGGCAAGCCGCTGTTCCAGTTGCTCGCGGACCGCTACGGCGACGGCGAGGCGAACCGCCGGATTTTCGTCTACGCAGCGGGCGGCTACTACTATCCGGGCCAGGACCACGGGAAGCTGAAGGACGAGATGCGCGGTTATCTCGACCGCGGTTATACGGTGGTGAAGAAGAAGATCGGCGGCGCGTCGCTGGACGAGGACCTGCGCCGCATCGATTCGATCCTCAGCGTGCTCGGCGACGGTCAGAAACTCGCGGTGGACGCGAACGGCCGTTTCGATCTCGACACGGCGATCCGGTATGCAAAGGCGCTGTCGCAATACGACCTGTTCTGGTACGAAGAGGCGGGCGATCCGCTCGACTTCGAATTGCAGGCGACGCTGCGCAACTACTACGACAAGCCGATGGCGACCGGCGAGAATCTGTTCTCGATGCAGGACGCGCGCAACCTGATCCGCTACGGCGGCATGCGCGCGGATCGCGACTGGCTCCAGTTCGACTGCGCGCTCAGTTACGGCCTCGTCGAATATCTGCGCACGCTCGCGATGCTGCGCCAGCACGGCTGGTCGCCGAGCCGCTGCATTCCGCACGGCGGCCACCAGATGTCGCTGAACATCGCGGCGGGCCTCGGGCTGGGCGGCAACGAATCGTATCCGGACCTGTTCCAGCCGTACGGCGGTTTCCCCGATGGCGTGAAGGTCGACAACGGCTACATCACGATGCCGGACCTGCCGGGCATCGGCTTCGAGGGCAAGGCGGACCTGTATGCGGAGATGCGCAAGCTCGTCGCGTAGGCGATGAGGTTTCCGTGAGCGGTGTTGGAGCGCGACGCGTATCCGGGGCCGCGCCGTCCTTTTTTACGCAGGCTTTATTTCTGGTTCGATATCATCGGCTCGTGTGGACGCATCCGCGAGGCAAAGTGCGCGATCGGTCATCGGAGGCGATCGCAGCGGGTTTTCTTCGCGAGTCGCGCCGTGCGTGTTCCGTTCGCTGACGAAGCGTAGCATCGCACGGATCACGCGCATTCAACGAGCCAGGACATGACGATTCTGACGTCGCTTTCGACTTGGGCGCACCGCCGCCGCGCCGTTGCCCGCGATGCCGCGCCCGAGCGCGGCGTGGTCATGCACGTGACGCTGGAGGCGCGTTACGCGGCGTCGCTGCGGCACGCGCTTTCGTGCGACTGCGCGCATGACGCGTGGACCATGCGGATCGCGCCGCTGCCCGGCACGCAGCAGGTGCGTCTGTCGCTTTATCTGCCGAAGCAGCAGGTCGATACCGCGATGTCGCGCATCGAGGCGTGCGCGCCGTCGGCGGACGTCCAGCAGATCGTCGAACTGCCGTATGCGCCGACCGATGCGTGGCGCGATCTCGCGAGGGTCCGCGCGAGCGAACTGTCTTTACGCGAGCGTCCGCGGACGCCATGGTCGCCGGCGGAACCGGCCGCGTCCCTGCGCGAGTTGTTGACCCGCGAGCGGATCGAGACGGCGCTCGACGTCGCCGGCCGGGACGCGCTGTTCTCGTGGGCCGCGTCGCGCTTCGCTCGCGATACCGGGCTGCACGCGGCGGATATCGAAGCGGGGCTGCGCGAGCGCGAGCGGTCCGGCTCGACGGCGCTCGGCCATGGTTTCGCGATTCCTCACTGCCGGCTGGCGCGGCTGCACGAACCGGTCGCGGCCTACGTGCGTTTCGCGCGGCCCGTGGATCTCGATGCGCCCGATGCGCAGCCGGTGATCGACGCGGTGATCCTGCTGGTTCCGGCGTGGGCCGGCTCGCTGCATCTGTCGCTGCTCGCGGAAATCGCGCAGCGGTTCTGCGATGCGGAGTTTCGCGAGCGGTTGCGCGGCTGCGCGACCGGTGGCGCGATCTTCGATTGCCTTCGCGCCTGACGGCTTGATCGGTTGACCATTTGACCGGTTGACCATTTGACCGGCTGGCGCCGACGGCCGGCATCCCGGCCGCCAGCCGCTCGTCGTTATCCGCGACGGCGTTCAAGGCCCGACATGCGACATGAGACGTCTGAGCATGTTCCTGAGCCGATCGCGAATGTCCTTCCGGCCGCGCGCGGCTTAAAGTGCAGCCATCGAACCAGCCGGTTCCCAATCGGGCCTGCGGTGCGAGTCCTCTTCGCGACCTGGCGTATCGGCCGCGCGACTCGCACCGAGACCCCATGGAAGACAGATCATGAAAACCCTGAACGTCGATGTTGCCGTGATCGGTGCGGGCAGCGCGGGCCTGCCCGCATACCGGGCCGCGAAGGCCGAAGGCGCGCGCGCCGTGCTGATCGAGGGCGGCCCGTACGGGACCACCTGCGCGCGCGTCGGCTGCATGCCGTCGAAGCTGCTGATCGCAGCCGCCGACGCCGCGCATCACGCGTCGAGCACCGCGCCGTTCGGCGTGTACGTCGACGGCAACGTGCGCATCGACGGCCGCGACGTGATGCGCCGCGTGCGCAGCGAGCGCGACCGGTTCGTGGGGTTCGTCGTCGAAGGCGTCGAGCAGATGCCCGCCGAAGACCGGCTGCGCGGTGATGCGCAATTCGTCGACGACGGTCTGCTTCAGGTCGGGGACGACACGCGCGTTCGCGCGCGCAGCATCGTGATCGCGACGGGCTCGACGCCGGTCGTGCCCGCGATGTACCGGACGCTCGGCGACCGCGTCGTCGTGAACGACGACGTGTTCGAATGGCAGGATCTGCCGCGCAAGGTCGCCGTGATCGGCGCGGGCGTGATCGGGCTGGAACTCGGGCAGGCGCTGTCGCGGCTCGGCGTAGCGGTGACGCTGCTCGGCGGCGCGCGCGGCCACGTGGGGCCGTTGAGCGACCCGGACATCGCCGCGTATGCGCGCGGCGTGTTCGAACAGGCATTCCGCTTCGAGTCGCGCGCGCACGTCGAGGCGGCGACGCGCGTCGGCGACACGGTTCAACTGCGGTATCGCCGGGCCGACGGCGACGTGGTCGACGATACGTTCGACTATCTGCTGATCGCGGCGGGCCGCCGCCCGAACGTCGGCCGGCTCGCGCTGCACAACACGTCGCTCGCGCTCGATGGCGACGGCGTGCCGGTCTACGACCCGCTCACGCTGCAGGCGGGCGGGCAGCCGGTGTTCATCGCCGGCGACGCGAACGGCGTACTGCCGCTGCTGCACGAAGCGGCGGACGAAGGGCGGATGGCCGGCCTCAACGCGGCGCGGTTCCCCGCCGTGCAGCCGCTCGTGCGCCGCGCGCCGATCTCGGTGGTGTTCACCGATCCGGGCATCGCGATGGTCGGCGCGCGCCACGCGGATCTCGCGCCGGACGCGTATGTCGTCGGCGAGGTCAGCTTCGAGGACCAGGGCCGCAGCCGCGTGATGCTGAGGAATCGCGGCCTGATGCACGTGTACGCGGACCGCGCGACCCGCCGGTTCGTCGGCGCGGAATGGATCGGGCCGGATGCGGAGCACATCGCGCATCTGCTCGCGTGGGCGCTGCAAATGAAGCTGACGGTCGACGCCATGCTGGCGATGCCGTTTTATCACCCGGTCGTCGAGGAGGGCGTGCGCACGGCGCTGCGCAGCGCGGCCGCCAGGCTGGCGTGAGCCGTTCGCGGCTGCGATCGGGCGCCCGGCCTCGCCGGCCGGTTCGATCCGCGGCCGGGTGCTTCTCCTCGTTTTTCTCACCGTTCTCGTAACGAGAACAATGAATTCGCGCCGCGGCCGATTCCGCGGCGCGCGCGGCGTTCCTAGACTTGGGTCCCAGATGACGTGGATTCCCCACCGACCCTTCGACCCAAGGAAAAATCGCCATGAAGCTCTACCATCACCCGCTGTCCGGCCACTCGCATCGCGCGCACCTGTTCCTGTCGCTGCTCGGCATCGAGCACGAGCTGATCGAAGTCGATCTGGCCGCGGCCGCGCACAAGGCGCCCGAGTTCCTGAAGCTGAACCGCTTCGGCCAGGTGCCGGTGCTGATCGACGGCGACGTCGCGATTCCGGATTCGAACGCGATCCTCGTCTACGTGGCGCGCAAGTTCGGCAAGACCGACTGGCTGCCGCAGACGCCGGCGCTCGAAGCGGCCGTGCAGCGCTGGCTGTCGGTCGCCGCCGGGGAGATCGCATACGGCCCGGCGGCCGCGCGGCTCATCACCGTGTTCGGCGCGAAGTTCAACGCCGAGGAAACGATCGCCCGCGCGCACCGGATCATCAAGCTGATCGACGACGAACTGGCCGGCCGCGAGTTCCTCGTGCTGTCCCACCCGACCATCGCGGACGTCGCGCTGTACAGCTACATCGCGCGCGCGCCGGAAGGCAACGTCGATCTGTCGTTCTATCCGAACGTCGACGCGTGGCTGCGCCGCATCGAGGCGCTGCCGGGTTTCGTCGCGTTCCGCAAGACGCCGGCCGGCCTCACGGCCGGACACTGAGCGCAGCGGCCGTCCGCAACTGGTTTGCGCGGCTTGCCGTTTGGTCCGCGCGGGAGGCGAATCATGACAGCATCGACAGACCTGACCGATCCGGGATCGCCGTGGCATCCGGGCGAACAGGCGTTGCAGCAGAAGGCCGGCGTGACGGAGAAGATGCTCGGCGTCGGGCAGCGCTTCATCCGCGACTACCTGCCCGACCAGCACCGGACGTTTTATGCGCAGTTGCCGTTCATCGCGGTCGGCGCGGTCGCGGACGACGGCGACGTGTGGGCGACGTTCGCCTGTGGCCACCCAGGCTTCATGCGCACGCCGACCGACAAGGTGCTGCACGTCGACGTGACGGCCGATCCGCGCGACCCCGCGTCGGCGGGGCTGCGTGACGGCGCGGCGCTCGGCCTGCTCGGGATCGAGCTGCATACGCGCCGCCGCAATCGCCTGAACGGCTCGGTGCACGCGATGACGGCGGCCGGTTTCGACGTCCACGTCGCGCAGGCGTTCGGCAATTGCCCGCAGTACATCCAGGCCCGCGACTTCGCGTTCGTTCGCGAGCCGGGCGAGTTTTCCCGCCGCGACGCGATCGAGTTCGACGCACTGACCGGCCGCGCGCGGGCGATGGTCGAGTCGGCCGATACGTTTTTCGTCGCGTCGTATGTCGGCGACGGCGCGCGCCGCCAGGTGGACGTGTCGCATCGCGGCGGCAGGGCGGGTTTCGTGCGCATCGGCGACGACGGCACGCTGACGATCCCCGAATTCGCGGGCAATCTGTTCTTCGCGACGCTCGGCAACTTTGTCGTGAATCCGCGCGCGGGTCTCACGTTCGTCGACTTCGAGACGGGCGACCTGCTGCAGATGACCGGCGACGCGGCCGTCGATCTGGACTCGGCCGAAATCGCCGCGTTCCAGGGCGCTGAGCGGCTGTGGCGCTTCACGCCGCGGCGCATCGTCTATCGCGCGGACGCATTGCCTTTGCGGTGGACCTTCGAGGCCGGCGGCTGGTCGCCGAACACGCTGATGACCGGCAACTGGGACGAAGCGGCGCGGCGGCTGGAGGCTGCCGCGCTCGCCGATGCGTGGCGGCCGTTCAAGGTGACGAAGATCGTCGACGAAAGCGCGGTGATCCGCTCGTTCCACCTCGAACCGCTCGACGGGGCGGGTCTGATTCCGCACGCGGCCGGCCAGCATCTGCCGATCCGCGTGACGCCGCCGGGCGGCGACCGGCCGGTGATCCGCACCTACACGCTGTCGACCGCGCCGTCCGATGGCCGTTATCGGATCAGCGTGAAGCGCGACGGACTCGTGTCGTCGTATCTGCACGACGCGATGCGGGTCGGCAGCGTGATCGAGACGCGCGCGCCGGCCGGCCAGTTCACGATCGACGCCGCCGGGCGCCGGCCGGCGGTGCTGCTCGCGGTCGGCGTCGGCGTGACGCCGATGCTCGCGATGCTGCGGCACGTCGTTTATGAAGGGCTGCGCACGCGCCGCGTGCGGCCGACGTGGTTCTTTCACTCGGCGCGTTCGCTGAAGGAGCGCGCGTTCAGCGACGAAATCGCGCGGCTCGAAAGCGCCGCGAACGGCGCGGTGAGGGTCGTGCGCGCGCTGACGGACACGCAGGGCGCGCACGACGGCGACGACTACGACGTGGCCGGCCGGATCGACGTCGAGCTGTTGAGCGCGACGCTGCCGTTCAACGACTACGACTTCTACCTGTGCGGGCCGTCCGCGTTCATGCAGTCGATGTACGACGGTCTGCGCGATCTGAACGTCGCGGACGACCGCATCCACGCGGAGGCGTTCGGGCCTTCGGGGCTGAAGCGCAGAAAGGATGCGGCGGCACAGGAAGGTCCGGTCAGGGCCGCGGCGAACCAGCCGACGCCCGTCGCGTTCGTGAAGTCGGGCAAGGAGGCGCGCTGGAGCCCGGACAGCGGATCGCTGCTCGACCTCGCGGAAGCGCGCGGACTGACGCCCGCCTACGGCTGCCGCAGCGGTAGTTGCGGCACCTGCAGGACGCGCATCGTCGAAGGGGCGGTCGCTTATCCGGCCGCGCCGGAATTCGCCGTGGCGGACGGCGACGCGTTGATCTGCTGCGCGGTTCCGGCGAGCCCCGAGTCGGGCGGCGGCGAACGGCTGCTGCTCGACCTGTGAACGCATCGCCTGCCGCTGCGGCCGACGTCTGCTGCTATGCTGGCTCGCTGCGCGCCTGCCGGGCCTGCGATGCGGCCGGCTCGCGCGCGGCCTTCATTTTCACCTCGTACTCGTGGCGCTTCTGACTCATGGACAGGCTTCAGGCAATGCTCACTTTCGTGACGGTGGTCGAAACGGAGGGTTTCGCGTCGGCGGCGCGCAAGCTCAACGTGTCGCCGTCGGTCATCAGCCGGGTCGTGACGGAACTCGAAGAGCACCTCGGCGTGCGCCTGTTGACGCGCACGACGCGCGTGGTCCGCGTGACCGACGCGGGCTCGACGTTCTTCGACGACTGCCGCCGGATCCTCGCGGAAATCGACGTGGCCGAACTGTCCGCGTCGGGCGCGAACGCGACGCCGCGCGGCCAGTTGACGATCAGCGCGCCGGTGATGTTCGGCAGGATCTACGTGGTGCCGATCGTTCACGAGTACCTGACGCGTTATCCGGCCGTGAACCTGAACTGCTGGTTCCTCGACCGCATCGTGAATCTCGTGGACGAGGGCGCCGACGTCGCGATCCGCATCGGCAAGCTGCCGGATTCGTCGTTGCAGGCGGTCGCGGTCGGCAACGTGCGGCGCGTGCTGTGCGCGTCGCCGGCCTACCTCGAAGCGCATGGCGTGCCGCAGCGCCCCGACGACCTCGCGGGTCACGCGACGCTGCAGGGGACCGGCCTCACGCCCGCGCCCGAATGGCGCTTTCGCGCGGACGGGCGGCCGCTCGCGGTGCCGATCCAGCCGCGCCTCGTGACCACCACCAACGACTCGGCGATCGAGGCCGCGCTGGCGGGGCTCGGCATCGTGCAACTGCTGTCGTACCAGGTCACGCGCGAACTCGCGGACGGGTCGCTGCGCATCGTGCTGGCCGACTACGAAGTCGAACCGTGGCCGGTCCACGTCGTTCACCGCGAAGGGCGATACGTGAACCAGAAGGTCCGCGCGTTCCTCGATCTCGCGATCGAAACGCTCCGGATGAAAGCGTCGTTGTGGAACGCCGTGTGACCGGTTTGCTTCGCTGTCTTATCGCCGTTCGCGCGGCTCGCCACGCCTCGGGACCGGACTCGCCGAAGAACTGCCCGGTCGGGCCGTCGTCGTCGGGCGTCGCGAGCCGCACGGCCGGAACGCGTTCGCGAGCGCGACCGTCACGCTTCGCGGATGCGTGGGTGCGTGGGTGCGTGGGTGCGGATGCGGCGGCTCATCGAGCGTCCCGACGACATCGCGGTGCTTGCGCCGCTGATCGGGCGGAAGATCCTGTCGCGGCCGGCGCGGCGCAAAGGCGGTACCCGCCACGGCCGCTACCGGGCGATGAGCGGCGCGGCCCGATCGGCGCGCGCGGGGGATGCGTACGCGTCGTCGTCGGTCGAGGGGGTTGCGGCAGGCGGGCGGGGCTCCGATGCGCTTCCTGTTGCAGCGCGGCTGCCCGTCGCTTAAAATCGCACGTCTTCCGGAGATGGCATTCCTCCCGTAACCGCCGCACGCTCGCCGTCGCGGCTGATGATGCCTACGAGTTCCTGGGTTGCAGGAGGTCGTAGGCCGTCCAGACGACGCCCTGTCGCCCAGGTTTGACGCTGCTTCAAACCTGGAAATCATGAAACATCTGAAGTCTGTCGAGCAGTTCGCCATGGTCCCGTACCTGGTGCGCTGGCTGCTCTTCTCGTGCGTGCTCGGCGCGCTCGCCGGCACCGCGTCCGCGGTTTTTCTCTACGCACTCGATCGCGCCACCGACACCCGCATCGCTCATGCATGGCTGCTGTGGCTGCTGCCCGTCGCCGGGTTCGCGACCGGCTGGGTCTATCTGCGCGTCGGCCAGTCGGTCGAAGGCGGCAACAACCTGTTGATCGACGAAGTCCACGATCCGAAGAAGATCGTGCCGAAGCGGATGGCGCCGCTGGTGCTGGTCGCGACCGTCGTCACGCATCTGTTCGGCGGCTCGGCCGGGCGCGAGGGCACCGCCGTGCAGATGGGCGGCGCGCTGGCCGACCAGGTCACGCGCCTGTTCGGGCTCGACCGCGACGAGCGCCGCATCCTGCTGATGGGCGGCATCGCGGCGGGGTTCTCGTCGGTGTTCGGCACGCCGCTCGCCGGCGCGATCTTCGGACTCGAAGTGCTCGCGATCGGCCGGCTGCGCTACGATGCGCTGCTCGCGTGCGTCGCGTCGGCGCTGGCCGCCGACCTGGCGTGCCGCGCGTGGGGCATCCATCACACCGTCTACACGATTCCGTTCGTCCCGCCGATGACGGCGGCCGGGCTCGGCTCGGTGATCGTCGCCGGCATCGCGTTCGGCATCGTCGGCATGCTGTTCGCGGACTCCACGCACGCACTGTCCGCGTTCATCAAGCGGAAGATCGCGTATGCGCCCGCGCGTGCGCTGATCGGCGGCGCGGCCGTGGCGGTCGCGGCCACCGTGCTGCACGTGCCGCAGTTTCTGGGCCTCGGCATTCCGACGATCGTGCAGGCGTTCGGCGGGCCGCTGCCGGTCTACGACTTCGCGGGCAAGTTCGGCTTCACCGTCGCGACGCTCGCGTCCGGCTTCAAGGGCGGCGAGGTGACGCCGCTGTTCTACATCGGCGCGACGCTCGGCAACGCGCTCGGCCACGTGCTCGCGCTGCCGATTCCGGTGCTCGCCGGGCTCGGGTTCGTCGCGGTGTTCGCCGGCGCCGCGAACACGCCCATCGCGTCGACCATCATGGCGATCGAACTGTTCGGCTCGGACATCGCCGTTTATGCGGCGCTCAGTTGCGTCGTCGCGTATCTGTTCTCGGGGCATACGGGCATCTATCGCGCGCAGCGCGTCGGACACGCGAAGCATCCGCTGCTGCCCGCCGGCATGCGCCTGTCCGAGATTCCCGCGTTGCGCCGCGCGCGCCGCGCCGAAACGAACGTCGCCCCGCCACCGTAACCGCAGCCGGACCGGCTCGTCGTTGTAATGCCGGGCGGTGAGCGGCGCCGGGGCATGACGTCGCCGCGTGGGGTTCCGTTTGTCGCGGGACGGGAAGGGGATTGCGGCGCGTCGATACAGTCTGCAACCCGAATGATCGGGAGCGACGGCGGCGCCGCAACAAACACACGCCTATTCCAGCACGATCGCCTGCACCTGATTGCGGCCGGACGACTTCGCGACATAGAGCTGCTCGTCGGCCGTCGATACCAGCGTCTCCGGCTCGCGGCCGGCCGTCGGCCGGCAGGTCGCGCAGCCGACGCTGACCGTCACGAGCCCGGTATCGCTGCCGGGGTTCTCGATGCGCAGCGCCTCGACGCTGGCGCGGATCGTTTCCGCGACCTGCATCGCGCCGTCGTGGCCGGTGTCCGGCAGCACGACCGTGAATTCCTCGCCGCCGTAGCGCGCGACCACGTCGACCGAGCGCCGCGCGGCCGCCGCGATGCGCGTCGCGACCGTCGCGAGGATCCGGTCGCCGGCCGCGTGGCCGAACGTGTCGTTGTAGAGCTTGAAGCGGTCGATGTCGATGAACAGCACCGACAGGCTGCCGCGCTCGCGCAGCGCGCGGTTCCATTCCGCATGCAGCCGCTCGTCCAGCGTGCGGCGGTTGCTCAGTTTCGTCAGCGGATCGGTCGTCGCCTGGCGCGCGAGTTCCGCCTGCGCGCGCAGCTTGTCGCGCAGCGTGTACGCGAGCATCCACGCGCCGAGCGCGAGCGCCGCGCCGAACAGCACCGCGATGCTGCCGACGATGCGCCGCTGATGTCGCCAGCTCTTGAGCACGTCGTCGGTCGCCGGCGCGACCACCGCGACGAACGGCAGGCCGGACACGTGCCGCCACGTATAGATCCGCTCGACGTTGCCGCTGCCGACCAGCACCGCCGAGCCGCCGTCGCGCGCCGCGATTTGCCTGAACGCCGCCGTGTCCGCGACGCTGACGCCGGACGTCTCGTCCGCATACGGCTTCACGCCGAGCAGCGTGCCGTCGTCCAGCGTGATCGCGACAATGCCGGGTTCGGCTACGTTGATCCGCTCGAACAGCCGCTGGAAGAACTCCAGCCGCACCTCGAACATCGCAACGCCGGCAAACGCGCCGTCGGGCGCGTTCAGCCGCCGCGTCAGCGCGATCGACAGCTTGCCGTTGTGCAGCCGCGAGCGGAACGGATGCGACACGACAAGGCCGGCCGACGGGTCCTGCTTCTGCTTGAGGAAGTAGTCGCGGTCGTCGAGCCGCAGCACCGGGCTCACTTCGCTGCCGTCCTGCGACGCGACGATCTGGCCGGCCGCGCCGACGACGAATTCGCCGTCCACGTACGCGTCGTCGGGCAGGTCGCGAAACAGCAGACGGTTCTGGAGGTCCGGCGGCGCGACCCACGTGCGAGGGTCCTCGGCGCTGCGGACGATCTCCTGCAACTGGACGTCGTGGAAGCGGAAGTTGCGTTCGAGGTCGAGCGCGATGATCCAGCTGAGGTTTTCAGACGTCTCGCGCGCGTGCTCCATCGCGTCGCGGCGGCCGGCCTCCATCTCGATCAGCGGCACCGCGGCGACGATCGCCGCGATGACCGTGCCGGCGATCCCGACCGCATACGGGCGGTTGCCGATCAGCCGCGTGGCGGCGGCGATGGCGGCCGCGCCCGCGCGGCGCAAGCGCGACGCAGCCGGGCGCTCGGGCACAGCGTTCGCAGGTTCGTCCATGGGCAACCACCGCGAGGAGAGTCGGGCGACGTACGTTGGACAGCCGTTGTGTTGCAGTGCGATCGCGCGCGGGCGGGTTGCCGTTGGCGTGGCCGTCCGTCATCGGAACCGACGCGGCCTGCACGCGGTTCGCCCGGCGCGAACGGTAATCATCGCCGTATCGGCCGATCCTGTCACGCGTCGATCCGGTTGGCATCGATTCTTCGCGGCGTCCCGCGTGCCGAAGCGCGTGTCGTCAACCGTCCGCTATATGGCTGCTCTTACGCTCGTCGCTTCTTCCACGCGTAATCGGCGGGCGGATCGGCAACGCCGGCGCGTCCGACCGCGTTCGGATGCTCCGAGCATAGCGTAACGAACGACACCGCTTCGCCGCGATGCTGACGCGCGCGCAGCGCCTCCGCGAAGCGGAGCGCGTCCGACATCGCATCGGCGGGGAAACCTTGCGCATGCGGGACGGGCGCGGCGTCGCCCGGCTCGCACCAATAGACCATGTACACCGGATTCATCGGCAATGTCGTCGAAGCGGACGGAAGAGGGGAGTGCCGATCATAAGCGAAGCTGGCGCGATGGATCGACACGGCGAGGCGGGAGCGGCGGCGACGTCGTTGTCTCGTTGCGTTCGCCGCCGTTCGCCGTCGATCGCGGATGCCGACGTCACTTGTTCTGCGCGTCGAACTTCGGCGCCGACGACGCGCCCGTGTTCTGCGTCGAGCCTCCCACGCCGCCGGTGTCCGCCGCGGTGCCGGGCTGCGGATAGCCGGACTGCCGGCGGTCCTCCTGCGTGCCGCGCGGCATCCGTTCGGTATCCGATCCGTTCGCGCCGTTCGCATCACCGAACTGATAGACGCCGTTTTCGCGCGGCGTCTCGGTGCTTTGCGCAACCGCCGTGGACGCCAGTACGGCGGCGAGCGCCGCGATCACGATCGCGGCTGTGTGTTTCGTTCGCTGTTTCATCGCAGATCCTCTTTGTGCGGCAGCCCACAGTCGCGGGATGCGGAGGCGGGCCGTCCGCTTACAGATTCGCAAGCTCCATGCCGCGAACGTTCGTTTTGATTCGTCGCTTTATGCCGCTGTGGAGGCGCGTTTATGCGCGGTTGCTTTCGGGGCGAGTCGCGCTGTGAGGAGGGCCAAACGTTAAATCTGGCGGGCCTTTGCGGCTGACCGCATCGTGGCAGGCCCCTGCCGGCCGCCATTGCCGGCCGCGCGCACCGGATGCGCCAGGTTGACAGATCGGCCGCGCGCGCATCGAACTCGACGCTGCATTTACCTTACCGCCGCTGTCGTTTATGTAACTCAAAACGAATGATCGGAAAGGAATTGGAAATTTAAGTAACTCCGGAATGTAACGCAGAAATGGTCCAATTCGCGGCAGTTTCAATGCGGTAAGTCTTTCCGGCTGTATTTCTAACAACATCCCCAGCACCTCACGATGCATGGGACGCTGACCCGCGAATCTGGAGCCACTGAATGTTCCGCAAATCCCTCTTGCCTATCCCGTTTGCCGCGGCGTTGCTTGCGCTGAGCGCGTGCGGCAGCAGCCACGACGACACGCCGGCCGCTCCGGCGCAGTCCGCGCAGGATTCCCTGAAAACCGCTACGCCGATCAAGCACGTCGTCGTGATCTACGGCGAGAACGTGTCGTTCGACCACTACTTCGCGACGTATCCGACCGCGAGCAACCTGGCGGGCGAGCCGCAGTTCTCGGCGGCCGCGAACACGCAGACCGACATCAACACGCTGGTCGCGAAGAGCCTGACGGGCGCGAACAACCCGAACGCAGCGGCCGGGTCGCCGAACCTCGTCAACGCAACGATCAACACCATCACGACGGAGCCGCCGAAGGCGCCGAACGGCGGTGTGGCGCTGTCCGCGACGGTCACGCCGCAGCCGTTCCGTCTGGATCGCGCTCAGGCCAACACGGAAAGCCAGAACCACAGCTACACGCCGGAACAGCTCGGCGACGACAACGGCAAGATGGACGCGACGCCGCTCTTCACGTCGGCGGCCAACGCGATCCCGGGCAGCACGGGTGAATTCGCGTCGCCGGCGCAGGTGCTCGGCTACTTCGACGGCAACACCGTCACCGCGTACTGGAACTACGCGCAGAACTTCGCGATGAGCGACAACGCGTGGACCGACACGTTCGGCCCGTCGACGCCGGGTGCGGTCGAAGTGGTGTCGGCGCAGAACAATGGCGCGCAGGTCAGCCCGAACGTCGTGACGAACTCGACGACGACGACCAACGCGATCGTCGACGGCCAGGGCGGCATGTCGCTGATCGGCGACCTGGACCCGACCACCGACACGTGCTCGATCGCCGCCGAAAAGGCGACGTCGTCGCCGCAGTCCGGTCCGACGGCGATGATGTCGAGCAAGAACATCGGCGATCTGCTGAACGCGGCGAAGATCACGTGGGGCGGCTTCATGGGCGGCTTCAACCTGCAGACCGTGAACGACAACGGCACGACCGGCTGCGCACGTTCGACGTGGTCGGACGTGCTCGGCAAGGCGGTGCCGGACTACGTGCAGCACCATGCGTGGTTCCAGTACTACACGTCGACGGCCAACCCGACGCACCAGCGCCCGAGCTCGGCGTCGGTCATCGGCTCGGACGATCCGCAGTTCGACAGCACGGCGACGCCGGTTCACCACCAGTACGACACGGACGACTTCTTCACGGCGGTTGCGGCGGGCAACTTCCCGTCGGTGAGCTTCCTGAAGGCGCCGGCAGTGGGCGACGGTCACCCGGGCAACTCGGATCCGCTCGACGAGCAGGCGTTCGTCGTGAAGGTCGTCAACTTCCTGCAGCAGCAGCCTGACTGGAAGAACACGGCCGTCATCATCGCGTACGACGACTCGGACGGCTGGTACGACCATCAGAAACCGACGATCCAGCACTCGTCGTTCGACACGACGCTGAAGGTCACGGCGGGCAACTCGGGCAACGGTGCAACGTTCCAGGGCGCCGACCAGTTCACGGCCGCCGGCCAGTGTACCGACAGCGGCGCGCAGCAACCGGCCGGCGTGAACGGCGGCGCGGTGAACGGCCGTTGCGGTCCGGGCACGCGTACGCCGTTCCTGCTGATCTCGCCGTGGGCGAAGAAGAACTTCGTCGACCACACGACGATCACGCAGGCGTCGGTCGTGCGCTTCATCGAGGACAACTGGCTCGGCGGCACGCGTCTCGGCCAGGGCGCGTTCGATGCGACCGCGGGCGACATCCGCGCGATGCTGAACACGACGGGCGACACGCCGACGGTGTTCCTCGACCAGAACCTCGGCACCAAGCTGGCGAGCGCCCCGTCGAACTAAACGGCGACCGCCCGGATGGACCGCGCCGCAACCGTGGGGCGGCGCGCGTCGGTGAAAGCCGGCGTGCGCCGCTTGAGCGGACGGCCGGACAACCTGTAGCCAGGGTCGAGCCAGTGCGTTTTGCGCACTGGCTCGACGTTTTTATTGCGTCATCCCTGTTGATCTATCGCCATGAGTCTTCGTCCTGATACTGCATTGCCTCCGTCGCTGCCCTCGGGCGGCAATTCGAGCCCCGACGCCACCCGCAAAACGCTGCGGCGCGTGCTCGGCTGGGCCGTGGCCGTCGTGGCGGCCGGATGCGTCGCGTTTGCCGCGTACGCGGCGATCTATCCCGAACGGATGCCGCCCGCGATCGGCGACATCGTCGAAGACATCACTGGCGCGAATCCGCAGCCGGTCAAGCTGCACCTGCCGCCGCAGCAGCCGCTGAGCGCGATGGCGCAGCTCGGCCGGCAGATCTTTTTCGACCCGTCGCTGTCGGCGTCGGGCAAACAGTCGTGCGCGTCGTGCCACAGCCCCGACCACGCGTATGGCCCGCCGAACGACCTGTCGGTGCAGATGGGCGGCCCGCACCTCGACCAGGCGGGCTACCGGCCGCCGCCGTCGCTCGGTTACCTGTACCGCCAGGTGCCGTTCAGCATCGGCCCGGATCTGGCCGACGACGACACCGCGCCGGCGTCGATCGCGCAGCAGGCCGCCGCCGCGAGCGGCGTGCAGCGCGCGGTGAAGACCGCCGGCGTCGCGCCTGCCGCGCCCGCGATGGTGCCGCAGGGCGGCCTGTTCTGGGACGGCCGCGCGAGCACGCTGGAAAAGCAGGCCATCTCGCCGATGCTGAACCCGGTCGAGATGGCGAACGCGACCGAGGACGACGTGATGCACAAGCTGCTGGCGACGAAATACGTCGACCAGTTCAAGAAGCTGTTCGGCGACGAGATCGTGCAGAAGCCGCACATGATGCTGGCCGAGGCGATGTTCGCGGTCGGCCGCTTCCAGTTCGAGGACCCGTCGTTCCATCCGTTCACGAGCAAGTACGACTACTGGCTGCAAGGCAAGGCCCGCCTCACGCATGCCGAGTTGCGCGGCCTGAAGCTCTTCAACGATCCGGACAAGGCGAACTGCGCCGGCTGCCACCTGAGCAAGCCGACCGCCGACCATCTGCCGCCGCTCTTCACGGACACGCAATACGAATCGCTCGGCGTGCCGCGCAACCGCGACCTGCCGGTCAACAAAAACCCGGCGTTTTACGACATGGGCGTGTGCGGGCCGTTCCGCACCGACGTGAGCGACCTGACGCAGTACTGCGGCATGTTCCTCACGCCGACGCTGCGCAACGTCGCGACGCGCCACGCGTTCTTCCACAACGGCGTTTATCACGACCTGCAGCACGTGATGGACTTCTACAACCTGCGCGCGACGAATCCGGAAAAGATCTATCCGCGCGACGCGGCGGGCAAGGTCGCGCAGTACGACGATCTGCCGGCGAAGTATCACGCCAACGTGGACGTCGCCGACGCGCCGTTCGACCGCAAGGCCGGCGACACGCCCGCGATGACCGACCAGGACATCAAGGACATCATCGCGTTCATCGGCACGCTGAACGACGGCTACAAGCCTTGATTCGACCGTATGCCGGGGCGGCTGCGCGACGGGTTCGTCGCGTTGCGCCGCCCCGGCGTCCAACGGCGCTTTGCTGCGGCGCGCTCGGGCAATTCCTCGGGCAATTCACATGCCCGGGCGTGCCGGTTTTGTCCTCCTTCCTCGCGTCCTCCCGGACGTTCCACAGGCCCGCCGCCTGACTCCTGCCGATACGCTTCAGCACGCGCTTAATGCTGTTTCGCCGTAGCGCGGACGGCAGCGAAGTCGCGCCATCCGCCGGCGAAACGCCAAAACGCTCGGACTCCTGCGCGTACCGGGCAGCTACAAAGCACCCGCGCGGGACTGCGACTATGCTTCACGGGCAGGCTCCGCAGCCTATCGTTCGGTATTCCAGGGATTTACCGCGACTTCAGCTTTCTCCTGATGCTGTTACCTACGTTCAGAGGTGGACCATGGTTTCCAGAAAGGACCGTGAAAGCAGTGGAGGCAGGATGGGCGGTTATGCGTCGTGGTGCTTCTGCGACAAGGACCGCGCACTGTACGTGAATCGCCGCATCAGCGCGGACCTGTCGCGACGCGGTTTCGTCGCCGGGATGGCCGCGTCGATGCTGAGCCTCGTGCTGCCGAAAATAGCGGGCGCGCAGAGCGCGAGCCCGCCGCCGCCGCCGGCCGCGCCGATCGTGTTCACGAATTTCCGGCTGTTCGACGGCCAGTCCGCCGCGCTGCGCGATGGATTGACGCTGACCGTCGAAGGCGATCGCGTCGGCCGGATCGAGCGCGGCCAGGCCGCCGCGGCCCCGGCCTCGACCGATGGCCGGCAGGTCGTCGATTGCGGCGGCCGCGTGATGATGCCAGGCCTGATCGACATGCACTGGCACGCGCTGCTCGCCGCGCTGCCGATCGAAGCGGTGCTGCAAGGCGACTTCGGCTACGTGTACATCGCGGCGAGCGCCGAGGCGGAGCGCACGCTGCTGCGCGGCTTCACGACGATTCGCGACGCGGGCGGCCCCGCGTTCGCGTTGAAGCAGGCGATCGACAGCGACGTGATCTCCGGCCCGCGGGTCTACCCGTCCGGCGCGATGATCACGACCACCGGCGGCCACGGCGATTTCCGGCCGCTGTCCGACATTCCAAAGGCCGGCGGCCAGATCAGCACGATCGAGAAAGAGGGCGGCGCGGTGATCGCGGACACCGCCGACGAGGTGCGTCTGCGCGCGCGCGAGCAGTTGATGCAGGGCGCGTCGCAGGTCAAGATCATCGGCGGCGGCGGCGTGTCGACGCCGCGCGCGCCGCTCGACATGGTCACGTTCTCCGAGCCGCAACTGCGCGCGGCGGTGGAGACGGCCGGCGACTGGGGCACCTACGTGCTCGTGCATGCGTACACGCCGGAGTCGATCCAGCGTTCGGTGTCGGCCGGCGTGCAGTGCATCGAGCACGGCCATCTGATGGACGACCGGACCGCCGCGCTGCTCGCGAAGAGCGGCACGTGGCTCAGCATCCAGCCGTTCTACGAAGGCGCGATCGTGCCGCGCCCGAGCCCGGTGCGCGAGAAGCAGCTCGAAATCATCGACGCGACGGACGGTGCATATCGGCTTGCGAAGAAACACGGGGTCAAGACCGCGTTCGGCTCGGACCTGCTGTTCTCGCAGGTGCTCGCGACGCGCCAGGGCGCGATGCTCGCGCAACTGAAGCGCTGGTATTCGGCGGGCGAGGCGCTGACGATGGCGACCGGCGGGAACGGCCGGCTGCTTGCGCTGTCGGACCGGCGCAATCCGTATCCGGGCAAGCTCGGCGTGCTCGAAGAGGGCGCGTATGCGGACCTGCTGCTCGTCAACGGCAACCCGCTGGAGAACCTCGAACTGATCGCCGATCCCGCGAAGAGCCTGAGCGTCGTGATGAAGGGCGGCAGGTTCTACAAGAACACGCTGGCGGCGTAGCCTGGTTTGCCCGCACACCGTCGAATGAACCGCGCCGGATCGACGACGTCGGTCCGGCGCGGCATCGACGGCGCTGGGCCGTTTAGAACTTGTGGCGCATGCCGACGCGCAGCACCAGTTGGTGGTTGTTGTCGGACGGCGTCACGCCGTTGATCGCCGCGACCGCCGCCGCGCCGGTCGAGTTCGTGCCCGACGCCTTCTGGTAGATCCCGACGAAATACAGGTCGGTCCGCTTCGACAGGAAGTAGTCGGTGCCGAGCGCGGCCTGGTGATACGTCGATCCTTCGCGGCCCTGCACCGAGCTGCCGCGCGTGTAGTCGTACGCGGCGCCGACGAGCCAGGCGGTCGTCAACTGATACTTGAAGTTCGCCTCGACGTTGTTGAACATCGCGTTGCCGCTGTTGCCGGCCGGGTTCGGGCCGGAGCCGCCGCCGTCCAGGTTGTCGAAGCGCGTGTACGAGTAGGTGCCGCCAAAGGTCGCCGCGCCGTACGTGTACGCGCCGCCCGCCGCATACACCTCCTGGGTGCGGGCGTTCGCGAAGCCCGAGAACACCGGCGACGCGATGTTGTTCAGCGTCGCGAGCGGCGCGGAGCCGGTCGTGTTCGCGAGCGCGCTCGTGCCGTAGAACGACGTGTTCGGGTTGCGGATGTTCAGGTAGCCGACGCCGAGGCCGAGCGGGCCGTTGTAGTACGAGCCGCCGAGCGACCAGATCTGGTTCTGGCTGAAATGCCCGGCGACGCCGCCGGGGCTGTACACGCCGCCGAACGTGAAGCCGCCGTAGTTGTTGCTCGTGTACTTGATCGCGTTGTTCACGCGGTTCGAGTTGTTGATGTTGTCGAGGTCGCCCGGGTGCGCGGTGTAGAAGCCGCCCCACTGGTCGCCGATTTCGAACAGGCCGACGTAGTCGACGACCGAGTCGTACTGGCGGCCGAGCGTGACCATCCCGTACGGCGTGCTGAGACCGACGAACGCCTGGCGGCCGAACATCAGGCCGCCCTGGCCGAGCTTGCCGCTGCTGAGGTCCATCCCGTTTTCGAGCACGAAGATCGCCTTCATGCCGCCGCCGAGATCCTCGGTGCCTTTCAGACCCCACCGGCTCGCCTGGATCTCGCCGCTCACGAGGCTGTACTGGCGCGCGCCGTGCGAGTTCGTGTTGAAGGTCAGGCCTTCGTCCACCACGCCGTACAGCGTCACGTTGCTCTGCGCGTGCGCGACGCCCGCGCAGGCGCCGAGCGCACCCACCATGCCCGCTAACCGAAGTGTTTTTTTCATCGTTGTTCCATCCAGTCGTTGATTTCAATCCCCGTGCGAGAAAGCCGGGAACCAAGCCGCGGTCATCGTTCGCCGACCGCGAGGCGCACTTCATAAAAAACGTCGTCCTAACAAAATTCAATTCCGTCCCGTCGGCCAGGGCGGGGGACAGCCCGGCGACGAACCGGCGCCGCATCGCGCGTCGAAGCACACGCCGAAGTGCGCATCGATTCGCGATGGAGCCTTGAATTGCGATGCAAATTAAGCATCCGAATTTGTTGTGTCAATGGAACATTTGAACGTCGAAATGTCTCATGGACGCGATCTTGAGGATGCGAAAGCAGCGGCGAAAAAGCGCCGGACGGGCGCCGGGCGAGCACCGGCGCGGCCTTGCGGGGAAAGGGCTGGAGCGAAGGGAGGGGAGAGGCAGAAAGCGCCGCGGATGGCGATGCGGACTTACCATAGAGGACAATGTTTGTTTCTCACTTTGTCCTATTGACCCGACATTACGACACTTTTAGAGTGGCCGCCATGGGAACGACACTACCTCTGCCGAAATACCACCAGATCTACCTGGTGCTTCGCGAGCAATTGCAGGAAGGCCAGTTCGACGAGGAGGGCGTTCCCGGCGAGCATCAGCTGGCCGAACAGTTCTCGGTCGCGCGCATCACGATCAGGAAGGCGATGGAAATGCTGGTCGCCGACGGGCTCGTGATCCGGCGTCCCGGCATCGGCACCTGGCCGCTGCGCGCGGAGCCGGGCCGGAAGCGCAAGCTCGCGCCGCCGCCGGAAAAAGCGCATCTGACCGGGCTGCTCGAAAACATCGTCAACGCGGGGCTGCGCACGAACGTCGAGGTGATCGACAGCAACGTCGTGCTCGCGTCGCCGGTGATCGCCGAGGCGCTGAACGTCGCGGCCGGCGACCCGGTGTACAAGACGATCCGCGTGCGCAGCACGCGCTCCGGCCCGGTGTCGTACATCACCACGCACGTGCCGCAGGCGCTCGTCGACCTGAAGCCGCGCGACCTGAAGCGCAAGCCGCTCCTGATGCTGCTCGAAGAAGCGGGCGTCGAACTGGGGGCGGCCACGCAGACCATTTCGGCGCGCCTCGCCGATGCGGTGGTCGCGCGTCATCTCGACGTGTCGGTCGGCTCGGCGCTGCTCGACGTGACGCGCGTGGTGCGCGACACGAACGAGCGGCCGGTGCAACTGCTGCAGGGGCTGTATCGGCCCGACCGCTACCAGTATCAACTGGAGCTTTCGTGCGTCGGCGACATCGACGCGCGGGTCTGGGTCAGCGAAGCGTTATCGACCACATTCAACTGAAATATCCGCCTGGAGATCTCATGAGTTCGCGTCGTACCTTTCTGCGTCAGTCGACGGCCGCGGCCGCGATGCTGGCCGCGCCCTGGGCCGCCCGCGCGGCCGCCGGCAACACCATCAAGATCGGCGTGCTGCATCCGGTCACCGGCGCGGTCGCCTATTCGGGGCAGCAGTGCCGTCTCGGCGCGCTGCTCGCGATCGAGGACATCAACAAGGCCGGCGGCATCAAGTCGCTCGGCGGCGCGACGATCGAGGCCGTGCTCGGCGACGCGCAGTCGCGCCCCGAGGCCGGCGCGGCCGAAGTCGAGCGGATGAACGAGGCAGGCGTGTCGGCGATCGTCGGTGCATATGCCTCGGCCATCTGTCTCGCGACCACGCAGACCGCCGCGAAATACGGCCTGCCGCACGTCGTCGACGTCGGCGTCGCGGACCAGATCGTGCAGCGCGGCCTCACCAACACGTTCCGCTTCGGCCCCGGCTACGACATGTGCAGCGCGCGCGCGGTCGAATACCTGAACACGCTGAACAGCGCGGCCGGCAAGCCGGCGAAGACGGTGATGATCGTGCACGAGGAGTCGCTGTTCGGCACCGGCACCGCGAAGCTGCTCAGCACCGAACTGCCGAAGTACGGGTTCGAGATCAAGGAAGTGGTCAAGCACCCGAACCCGACGCGCGACTTCAACAACATCGTGCTGCGCATGCGCGCGGTGAATCCGGACATCGTGATCCCGGCGAACTACTACGACGAATACGCGCTGCTGCTGCGCGCGATGAAGCAGCAGCGCGTGCGGCCGAAGGCGGTGTTCTCGGTGCTCGGCGGCGCGGCGTCGAGCTACAAGTTCCTGAAGGAGTATCCGGACGTCGCGGACGGCATCATCGACTGCAACCACTGGTTCAACCCGAAGGACCCGCGCGTCGCGCCGCTGCGCCAGCGCGTCGAGGCGAAGGGCGCGTACTTCTCGTACGAGGTGTTCATGACGTACACCGCGACGACGCTGCTTGCCGACGCGCTGGAGCGCGCGAAGTCGGCGGACCGCGCGGCGCTCACCGCGGCGCTCGCGTCGAGCACGTTCAAGGACCACCTGATGCCGTACGGCCCCACGCATTTCGTGAACGGCCAGAACACCGGCGCGCAGCCGCTGCTCACGCAGGTGCAGGGCGGCGACATCCGGGTGATCCTGCCGCCGGACTTCCGCGAGGTCGCGCCGGTGTTTCCGCTGAAGGGCTAAGGTTCCGCGCATGTTCGATCCCATCATCCTCGTGCCGGCGCTGCTGAACGGGCTCACGACGGGCGCCGTGTACGCGCTCGTCGCGCTCGGCCTCACGCTGATCTACGGCGTGCTGCACATCATCAACTTCGCGCACGGCGCGGCGCTGATGGTCGCGCTGTACGCGGTGTATCTGCTGAAGGACCGGCTCGGCATCGACCCGTATCTCGCGCTGCCGTTCGTGATGGCCGGGATGTTCGTGTTCGGCTACCTGTTGCAGCGCGTGGTCATCAACCGCGCGAGCCACGGCTCCGACGAGAACATCCTGCTCGTCACGCTCGGCCTGTCGATCGTGCTGGAAAACCTCGCGCTCGTGCTGTTCCATTCGGACACGCGCAACATCGACACGTCGTATGCGATGTCCACCGTCGAGATCGGCCCGGCGATGATCGCGCTGCCGAAGGTGATCGCGTTTTTCGGCGCGCTGGCGGTCGCGGCGGCGCTGTACGTCATCATCCGCGCGACCGATCTGGGCCGCGCGATCCGCGCGGTGTCGCGCGAGAAACACGGCGCGAAGCTGATGGGGATCGACGTCGACAAGGTCTATGCGCTGTCGTTCGGCATCGGCATGGCGTGCGTCGGCGCGGCCGCCTGTTTCCTGCTGCCGAGCTACTACGTGAGCCCGCAGGTCGGCGGCGGTTTCGTGCTGATCGCGTTCACGATCGTCGTGCTCGGCGGGATGGGCAGCTTCGCGGGCGCGCTGCTCGGCGGGCTGCTGATCGGCGTGGTCGAGTCGCTGGGCGGGCTGTGGTTCGGCGATTCGATGGGGCAGATGGGCATCTTCGCGATCTTCATCATCGTGCTGCTGGTGCGCCCGCAGGGTCTGTTCGGCAAGAGGGCATAACCGATGCGCGACGTTCGTTCCATCCTGATCTTCGGCGTGCTGGTCGCCGGCGCCGCGACGGCGCTGCACTCCGGCGTGCTGCTCAACTTCCTGATGATGGCGCTGTACGCGGTGCTGCTGTCGCAGGCCTGGAACATTCTCGGCGGCTACGGCGGCCAACTGTCGTTCGGCCACGCGCTGTTCTTCGGCGTCGGCGCGTACACCCAGGCGATCGCGCAACTGAGCTGGGGCTGGAACCCCTGGCTCGCGCTGCCGGTCGCGATCGCGTTCGGTCTCGTGGCCGGCGTGGTGGTCGGCCTGCTCGCGTTTCGCGGCGGGCTGCGCGGTTCGTATTTCGCGCTGGTCACGCTCGCGTTCGCGGAGGTCGCGCGGATCGTCGCCGTGTCGGTGCCGTTCACCGGCGGCGGCGTCGGCCTGATGGTGCCGCTGCACGCGAGTATCGCGAACCTCCAGTTCGGTTCGCGGCGCGGCTACATCTATCTGCTGCTCGTGGCGGTCTGCTGCGCGCTCGCGCTGACCGCATGGCTGCGCCACTCGCGCTTCGGCGCATATCTGCAGGCGGTGCGCGACAACGAGAATGCGGCGCGCGCGGTCGGCGTCGATCCGGTGCGCGTGAAGCTCGGTGCGATCGCCTGGTCGGCCGCGTTCATGAGCGTGGCCGGCGCGTGTTACGTGCAGATGTTCCAGTACATCGACGCGGGCATCGCGTTCGGCCCGTCGATCTCGGTGCAGGCGCTGGTCGGCGTGATCGTCGGCGGGGTCGGCACGCTGTGGGGGCCGGTGCTCGGCGCGGCGCTGCTGTATGCGCTCGGCGAGGTCACGCGCAACCTGTTCGGCGAACTGCCGGGCCTCAGCATGGTGATCTACGGCGCGGTGCTGGTCGTGATCGTGATGTTCATGCCGCGCGGGCTGTCCGGCGCGGGCGTGTCGGCGCGGCGGCTGTGGTCGCGCCCGGCCGCGAACGCGGAACAGCGCAAGGAGCAGGCCCGTGTCTGACGTACTGTTGCAGGCCCGCGGCCTGTCCATCACCTTCGGCGGTTTGCGCGCCGTGCAGGACGTGTCGCTCGACGTGCCGCCGAACCGCCTCACCGCGCTCGTCGGCCCGAACGGCGCGGGCAAGACCACGCTGTTCGCGCTGCTGTCCGGCTTCCTGAAGCCGGGCGCGGGCAGCGTGCAGTTCATGGGACGCGACATCACCGGCTTGCCGCCGCATCAGTCGGCGCGGCTCGGCCTCACGCGCACGTTCCAGATCGTGCAGCCGTTCGGCGCGCAGACGGTGCGCGAGAACATCGCGGTCGGCGCGCATCTGCATCTGCGCGACCGGCGCGCGGCGCTTGCCGCCGCCGACGAGGTGGCCGAGCGCGTGAACCTGAAGGACAACCTCGACAAGCCGGCCGCCGACCTGACCGTCGCGGGCCGCAAGCGCCTCGAACTCGCGCGCGCGCTCGCGACCCGGCCGCGCCTGCTGCTGCTCGACGAAGTGCTCGCGGGGCTGAACCCGAGCGAGATCGACGAGATGATCCCGGTGATCCGCGGACTCGCGGACAGCGGCGTCACGGTGCTGATGATCGAGCACGTGATGCGCGCGGTGATGAGCCTCGCGGAGCACGTATGGGTGCTCGCGCAGGGCCGGCTGATCGCGGGCGGCACGCCGCGCGAGGTCACCTCGAACCCGGCGGTGATCGAGGCGTATCTCGGCCACGGCACCGCCGAACGGCTCGCGCGCGAAGGAGAACAACCGTGAGCGCACTGCTCGAAATCGAAGGGCTGCACTCGGGTTACGGCCGCACCGAAGTGCTGCGCGGCGTGGACATGCGCGTGGACGACGGCGAGATCGTCGTGCTGCTCGGCAGCAACGGCGTCGGCAAGACCACGCTGAACAACACGATCTGCGGGATCAACCGCGCGTGGCAGGGCAGCGTGCGGTTCGACGGGCAGGTGCTGACCGGCCGCCACTACCGCGACGTCGTGTCGGCCGGGCTGATCCAGGTGCCGGAAGGGCGGCGCATCTTCCCGAACCTGAGCGTGCGCGAGAACCTCGAACTCGGCGCGTTCCGGCGCGGCAAGCGCAATCGCGCGACGAACCTCGCGCGGGTGCTCGACATGTTCCCGCGCCTGCACGAACGCAGCGGCCAGGCGGCCGGCACGATGTCCGGCGGCGAGCAGCAGATGCTCGCGATCGGCCGCGGGCTGATGGCCGAGCCGCGCCTGCTGATCCTGGACGAGCCGTCGCTCGGCCTGTCGCCGCTGATGGTCGAGGAGATGTTCGCGCTGATCCAGCGGCTGCGCAGCGAAGGGCTCGCGATCCTGCTGGTCGAGCAGAACGTGCGCCAGTCGCTCGAAACGGGACAGCGCGGCTACGTGCTCGAAAACGGCGCGATCCGTCATTCGGGCACCTGCGCGGAATTGATGGCGAGCGACGCGCTGCGTCGCGCCTATCTGGGGATGTAGTCGATGGCAGTAGCACAAACGCTTGCGCAAAAACTGATTGCGGCGGCCTGCGGAAAACCGGCCGTCGAGGTGGGGGAGATCGTCACCTGCAACGTCGATCTCGCGATGTTTCATGATTCGAGCGGCCCGCGCCGCCTGAAGCCGATGCTGGAGGCGCTCGGCGCGCCGCTGTGGGACAAGTCGAAGATCGTGCTCGTGATGGACCATTACGTGCCGGAAGCCGACGACGAATCGCGCCGCATCGTGCGGATCGCGCGCGACTGGGCGAGCGCGCAGCAGTTGCCGAACGTGTACGACAGCGTCGGCATCTGCCACGTCGTGCTGCCCGAGCGCGGGCATCTGCGGCCCGGCATGCTGTGCGTCGGCGGCGATTCGCATTCGCCGACCGGCGGCGCGTTCGGCGCGTACATGTTCGGCGTCGGCAGCACCGAGATGCTCGGCGTCGTCGTGTCCGGGCAGATCTGGGTGAAGGTGCCGCAGACGCTGCGGATGGTCTGGCATGGGCGGCTCGCGCGCGGCGTGACCGCGAAGGACATGATGCTGCACATGATCGGCCGGTTCGGCATGAACGGCGGCCGCTACCAGGCGGTGGAATTCTGCGGCGACGCGGTGACCGCGCTGTCGATGCAGGAGCGCATGACGCTGTCGAACATGAGCGCGGAACTCGGCGCGCAGGCCGGCCTGATCGCGCCGGACGACACGACCGTCGCGTATCTGCGCGGCGTCGGCGTGAGCGCCGACATCGACGTGGGCCGCTGGCAGGGCGATCCCGGCGCACGGGCGGAAACGCACGAGTTCGACGCGGCGACGCTCGCGCCGCAAGTGGCCGCGCCGCACAGCCCCGCGAACACGCGCGACGTCGCGCAGTTCGACGGCGTGCGGGTGCAGGTCGCGTACATCGGCGCCTGCACCGGCGCGAAGCTCGACGACCTGCGCGCGGCCGCGAGCGTGCTGCGCGGCCGGCGCGTCGCGGACGGCGTGCAGCTGGTGGTCGCGCCGGCGAGCCTGCGCGACGCGGAACAGGCCGAACGCGAAGGCGTGATGGCTGCGCTGCGCGACGCGGGTGCGCAGATGCTCGCGACCAGTTGCGGCGCGTGCGCCGGTTATGGCGGTTCGATTCCCGAGGGCAGCACGGTGATTTCCAGCACCGCACGCAATTTCAAAGGCCGGATGGGCGCGGCGTCCGCCGACGTGTATCTCGGCTCGCCGTACACGGTCGCCGCGTCCGCGTTGACCGGGCGCATCGC
Organism: Paraburkholderia caballeronis; assembly: GCF_900104845.1. Lineage (NCBI taxonomy): Bacteria > Pseudomonadati > Pseudomonadota > Betaproteobacteria > Burkholderiales > Burkholderiaceae > Paraburkholderia > Paraburkholderia caballeronis. Next base: position 1,598,613 of record NZ_FNSR01000001.1, read on the forward strand.
CGACGCGCGCGAGGTGCTCGCATGAGCGGCCGTCTCGACATTCGACAGGCGGGCGACACGCACCGCGTCTGGCGCGTCGGCGCCGACATCGACACCGACGCGCTCGCGCCCGGCGCGTACATGAAGTTCGGCATCGACGAGATCGCGCGGCATTGCCTCGAAGGCACGCGCGCGGACTTCGCAGCCGGCGTCGCGCGCGGCGACGTGCTGGTCGCCGGGCCGAACTTCGGCATCGGCTCGTCGCGCGAACAGGCCGCCGCCGCGCTCGTGCATCTCGGCGTGCGCGCGGTCGTCGCGCCGGCCTTCAGCGGGCTGTACTTCCGCAACGCGTTCAACGTCGGCCTGCTGCTGCTGACCTGCGCGGAAGCGGAAAGCATCGGCGAAGGCGAGCGCATCGCGATCGACGCGCGCGCCGGCCGCATCCGCCGCGCGGACGGCGTCGAACTCGCGTGCGAGCCGGTGCCGACGTTCCTGCTCGACATGGTCGACGCAGGCGGCCTGCTCAATCTGCTCAGACAGCGTTACCCCAAACCGAACGGAGCCGTTTCATGCTAGATCCCGTCACGCTGGCCGTCCTGAAGGGACGGCTGGAACAGATCGCCGACGAAATGGACGCGACCCTGTACCGCAGCGCGTTCAATCCGATCATCGCGGAAGCCCACGATGCGTGCCACGGCATCTACGATGCGCAGACCGGCGCGACGCTCGTGCAGGGCAAGTCCGGGTTGCCGGTGTTCGTCGGCGCGATGGCGTTCGCGGTGCAGGCCGCGATGCGCGCGGCCGCCACGCGCGGCGGCATGGTCGACGGCGACGTGTGGCTGTTCAACGACCCGTACGAAGGCGGCACGCACGCGAACGACTTCAAGCTGGTGCGGCCGGTGTTTCGCGACGGCAGGCTGTTCTGCTTTCTCGCATCGGCCGCGCACTGGCACGACGTCGGCGGCGCGGTGCCGGGCAACTACAACCCGGCCGCGACCGAATGCTGGCAGGAGGCGGTGCAGATTCCGCCGGTGCGGATCGTGCGGCGCGGCGAACTCGACGCCGACGTGCTCGCGATCCTGAAGGCGAACACGCGGCTGCCGGACAGCCTGTGGGGCGACCTGAACGGCCAGCTCGCGGCGCTCGAACTCGGCGTGCGCCGGCTCGACGACCTGCTCGATTCGTACGGCGACGCGACGGTGCTCGACGCGCTGTCGCTGCTGCGCGAGCGCGCGGTGAAGCTGATGCGCGCGCACGTCGCCGCGCTGCCGGACGGCGACTATCCGTTCTCGGACATCCTCGACAATGACGGCGTGCGCGACGAGCCGCTGACCATCGCGCTGACGATGCGGGTGGCGGGCGACGCGCTGACGCTCGACTTCACCGGCACGTCGCCGGCGTGCGCGGGGCCGGTCAACATCTCGCGCGCGACCGCGATCGCCGCGTGTTACGTCGCGCTGAAGCACCTGTTCCCGGACGTCCCCGCGAACGCGGGCGTGCTCGATGCGGTGTCGTTCGTGCTGCCGGACGGCCTCGTGATCTCGGCGGACCGGCCGCGTCCGGTCGGCGGCTACACCGAGACGATCCTGCGGATGATCGACGTGATCTTCTGCGCGATGGCGCAGGCGGTGCCGGAGCGCGCGATGGCGCAGTCGTACGGCACGATCAACGCGCTGTCGATCGCCGGCCATCGCAGCAGCGGCGCGCGTCAGGGCCAGCGCTGGGTGATGTTCAGCTTCTTCGGTGGCGGCCACGGCGGCCACTCGGACGGCGACGGCCTGAGCCACGGCAACGCGCCGATCTCGACCGCGACGATCCCGCCGCTCGAAATCCTCGAAGCCGCGTATCCGGTGCGCTTCACGCAATGGGCGCTGCGCCCGGACTCGGGCGGCGACGGCGAACATCGCGGCGGCCTCGGCGCGATCTACGAGATCGAGTTGCTGGAGAACGAGGCCGAGGCGTTCATCTTCGGCGAGCGCGGCCGTTCCGCGCCGAAGGGGATCGCGGGCGGCAGCGAGTCGGTGCCGAACGTGTTCCGTTATCAGAACGGCGGCGAATGGCGCACGCCGCCGATGGCGTCGAAGATGCGCGGCATCCAGTTGAAACGCGGCGAACGCGTGCGGCTCGAAACGCCGGGCGGCGGCGGTTACGGCGCGCCGTCCGCGCGCGCCGCGGCCGCGCGCGAGCGCGATCTCGCGATGGGCTACGTGACGGACGATAAAACGAAGGACAAGGACAACGCCGCGAACGACCAGGCGCGGGCGGCGCACGCAGAACAAAAGGAGCAGCACGCATGAAGGCCGTACAAGGTTCGCTCGTCGTCGGCGTCGATGTCGGCGGCACGTTCACCGATCTGTTCGTGCTCGACGAGGCGTCCGGCAGCGCGCGCGTCGTCAAGGTGCCGTCCACGCGCGGCGAGGAGGCGAAAGGGTTCATGAACGGGATCGCGCGCATCGGCGACCCGGACGCTCGACAGCAAACGAGCGGCGGCGCGGGCGCGATCGCGACGATCGTGCACGGCACGACGGTCGGCACGAACGCGCTGCTCGAACGCAAGATGGCGCGCACCGGCATCATCACGACCGAGGGTTTCCGCGACGTGCTCGAAATGCGCCGCCGCGACCGGCCGCGCACGTGGGGGCTGCGCGGCAGCTTCGAGCCGGTCGTGCCGCGCGATCTGCGTGTCGAGGTCAGCGAGCGGGTGCTCGCGGACGGCACGCTGCACACGCCGGTCGATCTCGCGCAGGTCGAGGCGGCCGCGCGCGCGCTGCTCGAACGCGGCTGCGACGCGGTGTGCGTGTTCTTCGTGAACGCGTATGCGAATCCGTCGAACGAGGCGCAGGCGGTCGCCGCGGTGCGCGCGCTGTGGCCGAACGCGAACGTCACCGCCGCGACCGAGGTGCTGCCGGAGATCCGCGAGTTCGAACGCTGCTCGACCGCGACGCTGAACGCATCGTTGCAGCCGGTCGTCGGCAGTTATCTGACGCGGCTCGAAAACGATCTGAAGGCGCACGGCTTCGGCGGCGAACTGCTGGTCGTGCAAAGCAACGGCGGGATCATGTCGAGGCAGACCGCGTGCGACGTGCCGGTGCGGACCGCGCTGTCCGGCCCGGCCGCCGGCGTGATCGCGTGCGCCGCAATCGGGCGCGCGGCGGGTTTCCCGAACCTCGTGACCGGCGACATGGGCGGCACGTCGTTCGACGTGTCGCTGGTCGCGGACGGCGCGGCGTCGCTGTCCGCGCAGACGTCGCTCGACTTCGGGATGGTGGTGCGCGCGCCGATGATCCAGATCGAGACGATCGGCGCGGGCGGCGGCTCGATCGCGTCGGTGGACGCGGGCGGCCTGCTGCAGGTCGGCCCGGAATCGGCAGGCAGCGTGCCGGGGCCGGCCTGTTACGGACGCGGCAACCTGCGGCCGACCGTGACCGACGCGAACGTGCTGCTCGGCCGCATCAGCGCGGACCGGCCGCTCGGCGGCGGCCTGCTCGCGCGGCTCGACATCGACAAGTCGCGCGAGGCGATCGACACGCACGTCGCGCAACCGCTCGGCCTCGACGTGCACGCGGCGGCAGAGGCGATCCTGACCGTCGCGAACGCAAAGATGGCGGGCGCGATCCGGCTCGTGTCGATCGAGCGCGGCCACGATCCGCGCGAGTTCGCGTACATGCCGTTCGGCGGCGGCGGCGCGCTGCACGTGTGCGCGATGATGCGCGAGGTCGGCAGCACGACCGGCATCGTGCCGCGCTTTCCGGGCGTCACGTCGGCGATCGGCTGCGTGATCGCGGACATGCGGCACGACGCGGTGCAGACGATCAACCGCGCGCTCGACGACCTCGACCTCGACGAACTGCGCGAGCGCGTCGCGACGATGGCCGATGCGTGCCAGCAGCGGCTCGACTCGGCGGGCGTCGGGTTCGACGCGGTGCGCGAGCACGTCGAGCTGGACATGCTGTACGTCGGCCAGAGCCATACGGTCAGCGTCGAGGTGCAGCGCGACGGACTCGACCGCGACGCGATCCGCGCCGCCTTCGAGCACGCCTATCGCGCCGCGTTCGGCCGCACGCTCGACGGCATCGCGGTGCGCATCCTGAACCTGCGTTATGCGCGCATCGGCGTGCGGCCGAAGTTCGACCTGTCGGTGCTCGCGCCGACGGCGACGACGATGCCCGAACCGCTCGGCACGCAGCCGGTGTTCCATGCGGGCCGCTGGTGGGACGCGACGCGCTGGGCGCGTCTCGAACTGCCGGTCGATGCGACGGTGGACGGCCCGGCGATCCTCGAACAGGGCGATACGACGATCTGGCTGGAGCCGGGTTTCAGCGGCCGCGTCGATGCGCTCGGCAATCTGCTGATCGCGGCGCGGGAGGGCGCATGAGCGCGGCGACGCCGACCCCGGCGGCCCCGCTCGACGCGCGGCGCACCGCGCTCGTGATCGTCGATCTGCAGCACGACTTCATCGGCGACGGCGGCGCGTACGCGCGCGGCGGCGCGGCGTCCGACGCGGCGCGCCGGTTGCCCGCGCGCGTCGCGCCGGTTGCGCGCGCGTTGCGCGAGCGCGGCGGCTACGTGGTCGCGAGCCAGTTCACGCTATGGCCCGACGCGGAGGGTGAACCGATGATCTCGCCGCATCTGAAGCAGTTGCGGCCGTTCCTCGCGCGCGGCGATTTCGAAGCGGGTTCGGCGGGCCATGCGGTCGTCGCGGAACTGGATGGGCTCGTGAACGTGTCGGTGCTGAAGGTCGCGTACTCGGCGTTCTTCAACACGCAGCTCGACTGGCTGCTGCGGCGCGTCGGCATCGATACGGTCGCGATCTGCGGGATCGTGACGAACGGCGGCGTCGCGAGCACCGCGCGCGACGCGCACATGCGCGACTACCGCGTGCTGGTGCTCGGCGACGGCTGCGCGGCATCCACCGGCGCGGCGCACGACACCGCGCTCGCGGACCTGCGCACGGTCGGCGAAGTGACGACGTGCGACGCGTTCGTCGCGCGGCTGTCGGCGTGACCCTCAACGGACGGATAGCGGCAGGACCTGACGAATGAACAAACTGAAGACGAAACTCGCGGACGGCACGGTGCTCGCGCCGGGCGTATTCGATGCGTTGAGCGCGGTGATCGCGGAACAGGCGGGTTTCGACGCGCTGTATCTGTCCGGCGCGTCGATCGCGTACACGAAGCTCGGCCGCTCGGACGTGGGTCTCACGACGTACACCGAAGTCGAGGACACGCTCGCGCGGATCACCGAACGCGTCGCGCTGCCGGTGATCGTCGATGCCGATACCGGCTTCGGCAATGCGCTGAACGTGAAGCGCACGGTGCGCGGCTTCGAGCGCGCGGGCGCGGCGATGATCCAGCTGGAGGACCAGACGTTTCCGAAGCGGTGCGGCCATCTCGACGGCAAGTCGGTGATCCCGGTCGCGGAGATGTGCGGCAAGCTGCGCGCGGCCGTCGATGCGCGCGCGAATGCCGGCACGCTGATCCTCGCGCGCACCGACGCGGTCGCGGTCGAAGGGCTCGACGCGGCGCTGGAGCGCGCGGAACGGTATCTCGAAGCGGGCGTCGATGCGCTGTTCATCGAGGCGCTGCGCTCGGTCGAGCAGATGGAGGCCGCGTGTGCGCGTTTCGCCTCGCGCGTGCCGCTGCTCGCGAACATGGTCGAAGGCGGCAAGACGCCGGTGCAGCGCGCGGCGCTGCTCGCGCAGATCGGCTTCCGGATCGTGATCTTCCCGGGCGCGGCCGCGCGCGCGGTCTCGCATACGCTGAAGGGTTTTTACGGGAGCCTGCACGAGCACGGCACGACCGCGCCGTGGAGCGACCGGATGCTCGACTTCGACGGACTGAACCAGGTGATTGGCACACCGGATCTTATCGCCGAGTCGAAGCTGTACGAGTAGGCGGTTGCGCCCAGGTTGCCGCGCCGCTGTCACGATAAATTCATGTGGCCGGGGCCGCTGGCTTCACGTCATGCGCCAGTGTCTTGCGGTATCGTGGGGCTTCTTTCCCGCGATCGCCGCGACGCGAGCCACCACGATGCAGCGCACCTACGAATACAAGGGTTTCACCCTCGAAGTGTTCGTCGAGGCCGATTTCAAGGTGCCGAAGTCGGCGCATGCGCCCGCGTCGGTCGGTCATGTCGCGCTCGTGCGGATCTTTCGCGACGGCGTGCAGATTTCGACGTTCTCGCCGCTGCGCTTCGGCGACCTCGCGGGCCGCGCATTCGGATCGGACGTCGAAGCGTTGATGGGCGGCTACTCGGCCGCGCGCAAGGTCATCGACGACCTGTTCACGCGCGACGATTGACCCACGCGGGTCGTGCGCGAGCCCTCCCGGCTCAACGCCCTCCCACTTTGCCCGGCGCATCGCATGCGCCGGGCATGCTCATTCGATCATCCGCGCATCAACGGCCTGCCTGCGGGCATCGGCGCATCGTTGCAGAATGGCGAGGCGGTGTTTGCCGTCCGGCCACGCCGGCTTCGCGTCGCGCGGATTCGTAGTACGGTGACTGCGGCTGCGGAAATAAAAGCCAGCCGGGCGTGAAACGTGCTCCATTTGTGCGGCGGCCGTCTGCGGAAATTGAAAGGATGTGCCATGCGACTGCGGATCGTGCGCGAAAGATTCAGCGCCGCCTGAAGGTCTTGCGCAGGTCTTTCGCGGGTCTTTCGCGGGTCTTTCAAGCGGGGTTCCGCGTCGCGCGGCATGCCGGCCGCCTTGTCCTGTCTGTCAACCGAAACCTGAAACCAGAGGTCATAACCATGGCGACGGATTCTTCGTCAAACAGCGTCGTAAGGTGGATCACCCTTGTCTTCGCGGCGCTTTCGGGCCTGTATCTGCTGCTCGGCGGCATCTGGCTGTCCGCCATCGGCGGCTCCGTGTATTACGTGATCGCGGGCCTCGCGCTGCTCGTCACCGCATTCCTGATTCATCGCCGCAAGGGCGCCGCGCTCGTGCTGTACGCGGTGCTGCTGGTCGGCACCGTCGCCTGGGCGGTGTGGGAAGCGGGATTCGATTTCTGGGCGCTGACGCCGCGCACCGACGTGCTGGTGATCTTCGGCATCTGGCTCGTGCTGCCGTTCGTGTCGCGCACGTTCAACACGTCCGGCCGGGGCAGCGTGCTCGTGCTCGCGGCGGGGATCATCATCAGCGCGCTCGTGCTCGTGTACGCGGCGTTCAACGACCCGCAGCAGATCAACGGCACCGTGACGTCGAGCGCCGCCACGCCGGGCGCTTCGACGCCTGACATCGCGGCCGGCGACTGGCCCGCGTACGGCCGCACCCAGGCCGGCACGCGTTATTCGCCGCTCGCGCAGATCAACGGGCAGAACGTGAAAAATCTGCAGGTCGCGTGGACGTTCCGCACCGGCGACCTGAAAGGGCCGAACGATCCGGTCGAGATCACGAACGAGGTCACGCCGATCAAGGCCGGCGACATGCTGTACCTGTGCTCGCCGCACCAGATCCTGTTCGCGCTCGACGCGGCGAGCGGCGCGCTGAAGTGGAAGTTCGATCCGGGCCTGAAGGCCGACCCGAGCTTCCAGCACGTCACGTGTCGCGGCGTGTCGTATCACGAGACGGCGGCGGCGAAGGCGGCCGGCGCGGGCGCGGCCGCATCGGCGCTGCCGCAGTGCGCGCGCCGCGTGCTGCTGCCGGTGAACGACGGCCACCTGTTCGCGCTCGACGCGCAGACCGGCCAGCGTTGCGCGGACTTCGGCACCCACGGCGACCTCGACTTGCAGCACCTGCAACCGGTGACGACCGCCGGGCAATACGAGCCGACCTCGCCGCCGATCGTGACCGACAGCGTGATCGTCGTCGCGGGTTCGGTGACGGACAACTATTCGACGCGCGAGCCGTCCGGCGTGATCCGCGGCTTCGACGTCGAGACCGGCAAGCTGCTGTGGGCGTTCGACCCGGGCGCGGACGACCCGAACGCGATCCCCTCCGACCAGCACAGCTTCACGCTGAATTCGCCGAACTCGTGGGCGCCGGCCGCATACGACGCGAAGCTCGACATCGTCTATCTGCCGATGGGCGTCAGCACGCCGGACATCTGGGGCGGCAATCGCACGCCGCAGCAGGAGCGTTATGCGAGCGGACTGCTCGCGCTGCACGCGTCGACCGGCAAGCTCGCATGGTTCTATCAGACCGTGCACCACGACCTGTGGGACATGGACCTGCCGTCCCAGCCGACGCTCGCGGACATCACCGACAGCAGCGGCAACGTCGTGCCGGTCGTCTACGCGCCCGCGAAAACCGGCAACATTTTCGTGCTCGACCGGCGCACCGGCCAGCTCGTCGTGCCCGCGCCGGAGACGCCGGTGCCGCAGGGCGCGGCGACGGGCGATCACGTGTCGCCGACGCAGCCGTATTCGCAGTTGACGTTCCGGCCGGCGAAGAACCTGACCGGCGCGGACATGTGGGGCGCGACGATGTACGACCAGCTGATGTGCCGCGTGATGTTCCACCGGCTGCGCTACGAAGGGCCGTTCACGCCGCCGTCTACGCAGGGGACGCTGGTGTTCCCGGGCAACCTCGGGATGTTCGAATGGGGCGGTCTCGCGGTCGATACCGACCGGCAACTTGCGATCGCGAACCCGATCGCGCTGCCGTTCGTGTCGAAGCTGATTCCGCGCGGGCCGGGCAATCCGATCGAGCCGCCGGAAGGCGCGAGCGGCACCGGCACCGAGGTCGGCATCCAGCCGCAGTACGGCGTGCCGTTCGGCGTGACGATCAACCCGTTCCTGTCGCCGCTCGGGCTGCCATGCAAGGAGCCGGCGTGGGGTTACGTCGCCGCGCTCGACCTGAAGACGAACCAGGTCGTGTGGAAGAAGCGGATCGGCACCGTGCGCGACAGCTCGCCGATCCCGCTGCCGTTCCGGATGGGGATGCCGATGTTGGGCGGCCCGATGACGACGGCCGGCCACGTGTTCTTCATCGGCGCGACCGCCGACAACTACCTGCGCGCGTTCAGCACCGACACCGGCGAGCAGTTGTGGCGCGCGCGGCTGCCGGCCGGCGGCCAGGCGACGCCGATGACCTACGAGGCGAACGGCCGGCAGTACGTGGTGATCGCCGCCGGCGGGCATGGGTCGTTCGGCACGAAGCTCGGCGACTACGTGATCGCGTATGCGTTGCCGAATGGGCAGAGCGGGCAATGAGCGGGCAATGAGCGGGCGCGGCGGGCGGTGGGCGGTTCGCTGCGCGCCGGCTGCCTGCGCGGCGGCGACCGGCGCGGGCCGCGCGGCAGCGCGGCGGTCATCCCGCCGACGACGAGCGCCGCCCGCGGCGGCTATCGCAGCCGCCATCACCCCCGTTCAGTGATAGTTCGCGTCGGCCGGCGTCTTGTGGCGGAACACCCAGTAGCCGGCCGCCGTGTACACGAGAATGACCGGCACGATGATCGCCGCGCCGACCAGCGTGAACACCTGCGTGCTGAGCGGCGCGGCCGCGTCCCATAACGTGACCGCGTCCGGGATCGCATACGGCCATACGCTGACCAGCAGCCCGACGTAACCGAGCAGCACGAGCAGCAGCGCGAGCAGGAACGGCGTCGCGTCGTGACGCCGGCGCGTCGCGCGGAACATCAGCACGGCGACCGCCGCGACCGCGAACGGCACCGGCAGCAGCCGGTAGAACATCGGCGCGGAGAACCAGCGCCGCGCGATCTGCGCGTCGGACAGCGGCGTCCACACCGACACCGCGACCATGAACAGCAGCAGCACGATCGTCAGCGGTCCGATGAACTGGTGCAGCCGCAGTTGCAGGTCGCCGTCGGTTTTCATCGCGAGCCAGCACGCGCCGAGCAGCGCGTAGGTGGACATCAGCCCGAGGCCGGTCAACAGGCTGAACGGCGTGAGCCAGAAGAACGGCTCGCCGGCGAAGTTGCCGTTCGCGACCGGTATTCCTTGCAGATACGCGCCGAGCGCGATTCCCTGGAACAGCGCCGCGCCCGCCGAGCCGAGCGTGAACGCGAGGCTCCATGCGTTTTTCGTGCGGTTCGCCTTGCCGCGCACCTCGAACGACACGCCGCGCACGATCAGGCACACGAGCATCAGGATGATCGGCAGATACAGCGCCGGCAGCGCGATCGCATACGCGGCCGGGAACGTCGCGTACAGCGCCGCGCCGCCGAACACGAGCCACGTCTCGTTGCCGTCCCACACCGGCGCGAGCGTGTGCATCATGCGGTCGCGCTCGCGGTCGTCCGGAAAGAACGGGAAGACGATGCCGACGCCGAGGTCGAATCCGTCGAGCGCGACGTAGATGAACAACCCCAGCGCGATGATCGCTGCCCAGATGACCGTCAGATCCATGATGGCTTCTCCGCGAGTGCTGGCGAGTGCCTGCCAGCTGCTGGCAAATGGGGGGCGGCCGTCAATCGGCGGCCGACAGCGGACGGCGTCCCGCGCCGACCGCGTTTTGCGCGCGCGGCTCGGGTTCGTGCGGGGCGTCGTCGATCGGCGGCCCGCTGCGGATCAGCTTGAAGATGTACCACGCGCCGGTGCCGAACACGACGAAATAGACGATCACGAAGATCATCATCGACAGCCCGACGTTCTGCACGGTGACGGGCGACACCGCGTCGGCGGTGCGCATCAGCCCATAGACGACCCACGGCTGGCGGCCGACCTCGGTCGTCACCCAGCCCATCAGCAGCGCGACGTAGCCGGTCGGCCCCATCGCGAGCGCGAAAGACTGGAACAGGCGGTTCTCGAACAGCCGCCCGCCGCGCCGCAGCGCGACGCCGACGATCGCGAGCAGCAGCATCAGGAGGCCGAGCCCGACCATGATCCGGAAGCTCCAGAACACGATCGTCGAGTTCGGCCGGTCGTTCTTCGGGAACGTCTTCAGCCCGCGGATCTCGCCGTCCCACGTATGCGTGAGGATCAGGCTGCCCAGATGCGGGATCTGGATCGCGTCGCGCGTGACTTCCGCGTCCATGTCCGGAATCCCGAACAGGTTCAGCGCGGTGCCGCCGTGCTCGGTTTCCCACAGTCCCTCGATCGCGGCGATTTTCGCCGGCTGGTGTTCGAGCGTGTTCAGCCCGTGCTGGTCGCCCGCGAGAATCTGGACCGGCGCGAGCACCAGCAGCATCCACAGCGCCATCGAGAACATCGTGCGCACCGCCGGATCGCGCCGGCCGCGCAGCAGATGCCACGCGCCGGTCGCGGTGACGAGCAGCGCGACCACGAGGAACGCGGCGATCGTCATGTGCACGAGCCGGTACGGAAACGACGGGTTGAAGACGATCGCGAGCCAGTCCTGCGGCACGATGCGGCCGTTCTCGATCAGATAGCCGCGCGGCGTCTGCATCCAGCTGTTGGACGCGAGAATCCAGAACGTCGAGATCAGCGTGCCGAGCGCGACCAGCAGCGTCGCCGCGAAATGCGCGCGGCGGCCGACCTTGTCCCAGCCGAACAGCATGATGCCGAGGAAACCCGCTTCGAGGAAAAACGCGGTCATCACCTCGTAGGTGAGCAGCGGCCCGGTGATCGACCCGGCGAAGCGCGAGAAGCCCGCCCAGTTCGTGCCGAATTCGTAAGCCATCACGACGCCGGACACGACGCCCATCCCGAACGCCATCGCGAAGATTTTCGACCAGTACACGCACAGGCTGCGGTAATGCGGCTTGCCGGTTTTCAGCCACGCGCCTTCGAGCACGGCGATGAAGCTCGCGAGGCCGATGCTCGTCGCGGGAAAAACGATGTGAAACGCGATCGTGAATGCGAACTGGATTCTCGACAGATCGGCGGCGCTGGCACTCATGGTCTGACCTCCTGCTGTGGACGGCGATAAAAGCGGTTCGCGGCTGGACGGCAACAGCACTTTAACCGACATGGACGACGGATGCTTGAGCGATTGGGGCGCGCACGAAATTTGCCCAGTCATCCGGAATGATCGGCCGGCTGAAAGGCTGTGCGGCGGCGCAGCAAGCGCCAAACCCTGTCGGGCAGGGCGGCGATGGCTTGCGTCACAGACGCGGCATGCAAGCCGGGCGCATCCGATGAACGGCAATCCCATGAAGGGAATGGAGGCAGGCGATGAGCGATCGACAGCAGGCGCCGTTGAAAGAGAAGCGCCGTCTCGGCAACTGGATGCCGGCGCAGGAGCGGACGGCGGCCGCGTTTCGCCGCCGGATCGCGGCCGCGGCGGCGGCGGCCCACGATGCACGGCGCGCGCCGCTCGCGGGCGTCGTCCGGGATCTCGCGGACCTCGTGCACGGCGACGCGGTGTTGCGGATGAACCTGACGCGCGCGATCGACGAAGCCCGCGCGGCCGGTTACGACCTCGGTTATGCGTCGATCGACGAACTGATGCGGATCGTCGATTACCTGATGACGTACGCGCCGCCGTTCAGCGCGAGCGCGCCGGTCGCGACGCCGCTGAACGTCGTGCTCGACTGGCCGATGTGCATGCCGTCCGGCTACGCGGTGTTTCGCGACCCGGCGTTCAATGCGCAGTTGCGGCGCGTGCTCGATTACTGGTGCGGATTCCTGAGCGGCCCGCATTCGCGCGCGCATCTGAACGGACACGCGCCGGACGGCTGGTTCTGCGAAGAAGCGCGCGAGAAGATGGGGCTGGAGGAATTCGTCTGCGATCCGTCGCAGCCGCACTGGGGCTTCGAGTCGTGGAACGCGTTCTTCACGCGCCGGTTCCGGCCGGGCGCGCGGCCCGTTGCCGGGCCGGACGATCACCGGGTCATCGTCAGCGCGTGCGAGGCGTCGCCCTACGACGTGCGCGAGAACGTGAAGCTGCACGACCGCTTCTGGATCAAGTCGCAGCCTTATTCGCTGCGCGAGATCCTGACCGCGAGCCAGCAGGACCTGGCGGAGCGTTTCGTCGGCGGCTCGATCTTCCAGGGGTATCTGAGCGCGTTCAACTATCACCGCTGGCATGCGCCGGTCGCGGGGCGCATCCGCGCGGCCTATAACGTCGACGGCACCTGTTACTCGGACGTCGAGGCCGAAGGCGTCGATCCGCGCGGGCTGAACGATTCGCAGGGTTATATGACGGCCGTCGCCGCGCGGGCGGTCGTCGTGATCGACTGCGACGATCCGGGCATCGGCGAGGTCGCGTGCGTGTTCGTCGGGATGGCCGAGGTGTCGTCGTGCACGATCGTCGCGCTGCCGGGGCAGCGCGTCGCGAAGGGCGACGAACTCGGCTGTTTCCAGTACGGCGGCAGCACCTATTGCCTGATTTTCCGGCCGGGCGTGATCGAGCGGTTCGTGCCGCAGCCGCCGTATCGCGACGACGTGCCGCCGCTGCGGGTCAACTCGCATCTGGCTACGGCGCGGGGATAACCGCTGGAGGGGAGCGGGGCGTTCGCTGTTCGCCGTTCTTTTTCTCGCGCGGCTGGCGCGGACCCTGCGCCGCGCATGATGATGCGGGAACGCGTGCGCCGCTTGCGTGCGCGTCAGCGTGACCGACACAGGGCGACGCGGAGAGCTTCGCGCCGCAGCGTTGTTATCGCGAGCCGCCGATTCCGCGACGGGGTGTCAACGTCGTGCCCGCGTCAGCGCGACCTGCTTTTCGCGCTCTTTTTCGCGGCCACGGGCCTGCGCGTTTCCTTCTGCGCGACCGGCGCATCACCGCCGTTCAACTGCTCCATCCACGACAGCGCGTCGACGTACGACAGGAACTGCTCCAGATAACCGGGCGACAGCTCGCGCATCAGCGACAGCGACCGGTGCACGAGGCTGCTCGAATTCAGCGGCCCCGCGTTCGTCGGCACCTGGTCGCGCGACTGGCGCACCTGCCGTTCGGCGCTCACGCGCGACCAGGTTTTCCTGAAGTAATCGAGCATCTCCAGCTCGGGCCACGCGCCAGCGCGGGGCATCGCGCGAGCGGCGCGCGCCTGGTTCGCGATGTAGTCGTTCAGGTCTGCGAGACCGTTGGCCGTTTCGCGCTGCGTGTCCTTCTCGCCGGCCGCCGCCGTTGCGGACGATGCCCGCTCGACATCGTCCGCATACGCGGCGACCAGCGCATCGAGCCGTGCATCCAGCACGCGCCGCGCGTCGCCGCCGTGACGCGACGCACGCCGCTCCAGCGCGTCGATCAACCCGAAGCGCACCGGATCGAGACGATCCATGCCGCGCTCCCGCCACGCATCGAGCCGTGCGCGCGCGCGGGTCGTCGTCTGGGTTTCGTCAGTCATGGCGCGCGCCGTCGGCGACCGACGACTTCGGCACCGCCGCGATCTCGACGCGCCGGTTGCGCGCGCGGCCCGCGTCGTCCGCGTTCGAACTGACCGGCTGCTCGGACCCGAACGCGGCCGCGAACACCGACGACGCCGGCAGGCCTTCGTCGACGAACGCGCGCGTGACGGTCAGCGCGCGCTCGGCCGACAGTTCCCAGTTGTCCGCGAAGCGCCGGTTGCCCGAGCGGACCTGGCGGTCGTCCGCGAAGCCGCTGACCATCAGGATTTCGTCATGCGTCTTCAGATACGCGGCGAGCGGCCCCGCGAGGCTCTTCAGCAGCTCGCGGCCGGCCGGCTGCAACTGGTCCGAGTTCAGCGCGAACAGCACCGCGCCGTTGATGCCGATGCGTCCGTTCACGAGCGTCACGCGGCCGGCCGCGAGCGGGCCGGCCAGCGCCTGTTCGAGCGTCTTGCGGCGCTGCGTTTCGAGCTGCCGCTGCCGGACCTCGTGGTCGAGCCGCGACGACAGTTCGAGCTGCACGCCGATCACGCTGACGAGGATCAGCACGAACGCGCCGAGCAGCACCGACATCAGGTCGCCGAACGCGGCCCAGATCGGCGTCGTCGATTCGACGCCGCCGTCGATTTCGTCGTTCATGCCGGTCAGTCTCCGAGACTTGCGCGCGAATCGGCGAGCCGTTGCAGATCGTCGATGATCTGCTTCTGCGACAGCACGCTCAGATCGACGACCTCGCGCGCCTGCGCGACGTAATACGCGAGCTGTTCGTCGCTGCGCGCGAGCGATTTGTCGAGCGCGGCCTCGATGCGTTGCAGGTGCTCGACGAGCTTGTCGTTCGATGCGCCGAACCGTTGCACCGCCGCGCCAAACGTTTCGCCGAGGCTCGCGACTTCGACCGCGCTGCCGGTCATCTGCGCGGCGACCTCGTCCAGCCGGCGCGCGCCGTGGTCGACCTGCGCGCCGAAGCGGCCGCCGACGCGTTCGAGCAGATCGGCCGACGTCGACACGAGCGCGTCGATGGCCGTGCGCTGATCGGTGGACGCGTGGTTCACCGCGTCGAGCAGCGTGCCGAGCGTGTCGAGCAGGCGGTTGCGTTCGTCGAGCATCGCGGTGTCGCGCGCCATGCTGTCGGCCAGATTCGCGCGCAGTTCGGCGATCACGTCGGCGGCGGCCTTCGGCGCTTCGGAGGCGGCATCGACGAGGCGGGCGATTTCCGCGATCGTTTCGGCCGCGTGCTGGTGCGTCTGTTCGGTGATCTGCTGGGCGGTTTTTGCAAGCGTGTCGCAGATTTGCTGCTGCTGCGCTGCCGCCTGTTCGCCGGTCTGCTGCCAGTCGTTGCGCAACGTGGTGGCGGTCGCGGCGAGCGAGTCGGTCCACGCCGCAAGCCGTTGCTCGTCGCGCGAGGCCAGTTCCGTCATCAGATCGGCGGCGGCCTTCGGCGCTTCGGAGGCGGCATCGACGAGGCGGGATATCTCCGCGATCGTTTCGGCCGCGTGCTGGTGCGTTTGTTCGGTGATCTGCTGGGCGGTTTTGGCAAGCGTGTCGCAGATTTGCTGCTGTCGTGCTGCCGCCTGCTCGCCGGTCTGCTGCCAGTCGTTGCGCAACGTGGTGGCGATAGCGGCGAGCGAGTCGGTCCATGCGGCGAGCCGCTGCTCGTCGCGCGAGGCGAGTTCCGTCATCAGATCGGCGGCGGCCTTCGGCGCTTCGGATGCGGCATCGACGAGGCGGGCGATTTCCGCGATCGTTTCGGCCGCGTGCAGGTGCGTTTGTTCGGTGATCTGCTGGGCGGTTCTTGCAAGCGTGTCGCAGATTTGCTGCTGCTGCGCCGCCGCCTGCTCGCCGGTCTGCTGCCAGTCGTTGCGCAACATGGTGGCGGTCGCGGCGAGCGAGTCGGTCCATGCGGCGAGCCGCTGCTCGTCGCGCGAGGCGAGTTCGGCTTGCAGGTTCGCGTGCGACTGATCGATCGTCTGAAGCAGCGACGCCGCGTGCCGCTCGAACGTCGCGGCCGCCGCTTCGAGCGCGCGCCGATGGTCGTCCGCGAGTTTTTCACCGGACTGCTGCTGCTGCGACAGCGCCTCGCGCCACGCGGTCGATGCGCGATCGACGGCCGTTTCCGCGCGCGACGACACGCGGTCCACGAGGTCCGTCGAACGCTGGTCGAACGTCGCCGCGAACTGGTCGAGCGACGCGCGCAGTTGCTGAACCAGCGTCTCGCCCGACTGCCGTTGCTGCGCGAGCGCATCGGTCCACGTGCTCGCGACGGTCTTCGTCGTCGCTTCGAAGCCGCTCGACAATCCGTCCAGATGCCGCTCGACCGACTGCGAAACGGACGCGTGCAGCGCGGCCGTCTCGCGCGCGAGGCCAGCCATCGTCGCCTCGACGACCGGCGCGAGCGCGGCGCCCGCGATGCGCGCGCTGTCGGCGGCGCTGTCCTTCAGCGACTGCCCGACCGACGACGCAAGGCGCGCATACGCGGTCTGCGCATGATCGAGAAACGCCTGCTGGCTCGCGATCTGCCGTTCGTTCGACGCGGCGCCTTGCTGCTCCAGCGTCGCGATCATCGTTTGCAGGCGATCGACCAGCGCGGGCATCGCGTCGGCCTGCCGCTGCATCAGCCGGAACGTTTCGTCGCGCTGATGCGCGTGCGAGAAGACGCGCAGCGTGGTCGCGATCTTTGCGTCGAGCCGTTGCGTGACTTCGGCGCGCTCGCGCCGGTACAGCGCGGACAGCAGCCCGAGCATCGCGGACGTCGCGACGCCCGCGATCGACGTGCCGAACGCGAAGCCGAGCCCCTTGACCGGCGCGGCGAGCGACGCGCGGATCGCGTCGAGGTCGGCTGCGCTGTCGAGCGCGGTGCCGGTGCCGCGCAGCGTCGCGACCATGCCGAGCAGCGTGCCGAGCATCCCGAGCAGCACCAGCAGACCGACCAGATACGGCGTCAGCGCCGGCCCCGGCAGCGCGGCGCGCGCGCCTTCGATGCGCATCCGCACCGCGCCGCGCAGGCCCGGATGCAGCCGGTCGAGCCAGTCCGCGAGCCCGCCCGGCGGCGTATCGAGGCTCGCGAGCGCGTGGGCGAGCGTCGAGGTGGCCTGGCGGTAGCGATACAGTTCGACCGCGCCCGCGACGTAACACGCGCCGATCAGCAGCGTGACGGCGGATGCGAGCGGATTCGCGACGAGGTAGCCGCCGCCGATCCAGCACACGGCGGCCAATCCCGCGAGGAAAACAGGTATATCGATGCGAAATCTGGACATGTCGTCTGGGTTAGCGGGTGCGAAGGGCCGCGAGCAGCCCTTCGACCGGTTGAAACCGAACGTCGAGTTCGGCGAGCAATACGCTCTGCATATCGGTGCGAAACGCGCGCAGCCATGCGCCGGGCGCGGCGGCGCGCGTTTCGGTTGTGTCGGCATCGGCCGCCGGCGTCGGCTGTTGCGCGTCGCGCAGGCGTTCGAAGTGCGCGCCGAGCAGCGCCGGCACGGTCGCGAACAGGCCGCGCTCGCGCGCGCCGAGCGCGCGTTCCATCGCGGCGTCGACGGTCGCGAGCCGGGCCATCTCCGGTCCCATCGCGGCGACCATCACGCGCAGCCGCGCGCGCAGGTCGCCGAGGTCCGTCTCCATCGCCTGCTGGACCGCCAGGTAACGCTGCCGGAAGTCCGCGTAGTCGGCGGTCGTGTCCGCCGCGGCGGCGGCCTGCGCCGCCGATGCGCCGCGCATGGACGGCGCGCGCGTTGCCGCGGTGATTGCGCCCGTCAACGACCGGCGCGCGTGCGCGCACAGGCTCGATGCGTCGCCGCCGGCGGCCTGCGCGAAGCGCGCGGCCGCGGGCGGCGCGCCCGCGAGCGCCGTGGACAGCGTGATCGCGTCGGTCCAGCCGAGCCATTCGCTCAGCCGGTCCGACAGCGACTGCCGGGATTCGGAGACGTCGACGTCCGCGATGCGCGCAAGCAGGCGAACCAGCGTCGGGCCGCGGACCGCCGTGCGCTGAAGAGCTTGCACCATGCCAAAACAGCCAAAAAAGGCAGGAGTTTACACTCCCGCGGCCGATCGGCCGTCGTTCGGTGCGCCGATGCGGGTCGATACCGGCCGGACCCGGCCTTCGTCGGACGTCCTTCGATGATGCGTGCATACGCACTGCGAAAGCCGACGATCGGGGCTGCAGAAAGCCATGAGGCCTATCCGTCAACCTTCCGTTTAGCGCTTTTCCTCAGACCTGATGCGACTACGAATTTGCGCGACGACAGTTTTATGCATCGTCGCAAGGGTTCAGATTGGTCGACGGAGTCCGTTAAAGAGAGATGTCGGTTGCGGGTGCAACGCGGCCGACGACTCCGCCATCGATGGCCAACCTCTAATGTTCTGAATTCTGAAGAATGAAGCGAATGTCGTTGAACCGGAAAGCATGGAGCATCGTCGGTCTGCTATGGATCGCACTCATCGTGCTGGTGGTCATGAACGCAATCATGACGCGCTCGTCGATGCTCGACGAGCGCAGGAGCGAACTCGCGCAGCAGACGCAAATCGCGATGGGCGTGATCGGCTCGTATCAGAAGAAGGTCGGCACGAAGGAACTCACGGTGGACGACGCGAAGCGCGCGGCGATCGCGGCGCTGCGCGACGTGCGCTACGGTGCGGACCGCAGCGGCTATTTCGGCGTCTACGATTCGTCGCTGATCGCGCTGCTCGTGCCGCCGAAGCCCGAACTCGAATCGAAGGACCAGTCCGGCATGGTCGATGCGAACGGCACGCACATCGCGGTCGAGATCGTGAAGAGTTCGTCGCCGGGCGGCAATCATCTGAGCGCCTATGTGTGGCCGAAGCCGGGCCACGACGCGCCGGTCGCGAAGATCACCTATAGCGACGCGGTGCCCGAATGGGACTGGCACGTGTTCACCGGCGCGTACGTGGACGACATCGACGACATGTTCTACGGCGCGCTGGTGCGCAATCTCGTGCTGGTCGTGGTGATCGGCGCGTGCGTGACGCTCGGGATGCTGTGGCTGATCCGCAGCATCCGCACGAGCCTCGGCGGCGAGCCGGATCTCGCGGCGGACCTGTGCCGGCAGATCGCGGCGGGCGACCTGACGACGAAGGTCGAGCCGCGCAGCGGCGACAGCGGCAGCCTCCTGTACGCGATGGGCCAGATGCAGCGGCAACTGGTCGATACGGTGCGGCGCATCCAGGCGTCGGCCGAGTCGATCACGACCGGCACGAACGAGATCGCGGCGGGCAACATGGACCTGTCGTCGCGCACCGAGCAGCAGGCCGCGTCGCTCGAAGAGACGGCGGCCAGCATGGCCGAGCTGACGTCGACGGTGAAGCAGAACACCGAGAACGCGCGGCAGGGCACGACGCTCGCGCAGAGCGCGTCGGAGATCGCGGCGCGCGGCGGCGACGTGGTGCGCCGCGTGGTCGAGACGATGCACGACATCTCCGGCACGTCGGAGCGGGTCGAGCAGATCATCGGCGTGATTGACGGGATCGCCTTCCAGACCAACATCCTCGCGCTGAACGCGGCGGTCGAGGCCGCGCGCGCGGGCGAGCAGGGGCGCGGGTTCGCGGTGGTCGCGTCCGAGGTGCGCAGCCTCGCGCAGCGCAGCGCGAGCGCGGCGAAGGAGATCAAGGACCTGATCGGGCAGTCGGTCGCGCAGGTGAACGAAGGCTCGCGGCTCGTCGACGAGGCGGGCGCGACGATCGACGAAGTGGTGAAGTCCGCGCGACGCGTCGCCGACCTGATGGGCGAGATCGCGTCCGCGTCGGAAGAGCAGCACACCGGGATCGAGCAGGTGAACCAGGCGGTGTCGCAGATGGACGCGGTCACGCAGCAGAACGCGGCGCTCGTCGAGGAGGCGTCGGCGGCCGCGCAATCGATGGCCGCGCAGTCGAACGGGCTGCGCGAGGTCGTCGCGACGTTCAGGCTCGGAGCGGACGGGGCGCGGTCGGCGGCTGCGAATGCGGCGACCGCTGCCGGGCGCGGCGGTGCTTCGAGCGCGCCGCGTCCCGCCGTGCGGCGGACCGAGCCGACCATTGCGGCCGGGGCGTCGGCCGCATCCGCGAAGCCGGCCGCGCCGGCGAAACCCGTGAGGACGAAGCCGGTCGCGTCGGCTGCTGCCGCTGCGAAACCGGCGGCGTCCGCCGCGCCGGCACAGACCGCCAGTTCGGAGGACTGGGAGACGTTCTGATCCGTCGAGTCCGGGCGCCGCGTTTCGCGGCCGGATTAAAGCCGGCACGGAGCGCGGCGGCGTTTGCCGGGGCGGGAGGCGGTATGGATGGCAGGGCGGGCACCCGGCCGTGCGCCGCGTTTCGCCGGTCTGCACAACGGCATCCAGCGCGAATGCCGATTGCGGACTCGGAGCCGGCGATGTGACGAACTCAATCGATCCGCCGCATTTCGTCCGCGGTCATAGCCTTTGCGAAGCCCGTCCCGGCATCGCCGGAACGTCGGTCGCCCCCCATCCCGTTCAATCGTCGCGCGGCAGCGTCAATTCCGCGTCCAGCCCCGCGATCCGTCCCGCTTCGATCCGGTTGGTCAGCACCAGCGTTCCGCCATGCGCGGCCGCGATGCTGCGCGCGATCGTGAGCCCGAGGCCGGTGCCGCCCGGCGCTCCGTCGGCCTTCGGCGCGAGCCGGAAGTACGGCTCGAACACGCGCTCGCGCAGCGCGTCGTCCGCGATGCCGGGACCGCGATCGGCGATCACGATGCGCACGCGGCGGCCGTCGTCGTGCACGCCGATCGCCGCTTCGTTTCCATGGCGGATCGCGTTGTCGAGCAGGTTCTGAAGACAGCGTTTCAGGTTGCGCGGAAAACCCGCGACCGGCAGCCGCGCCGTACCTTCGACGCTCACGCGATGTCCCGCTTCGCGCGCATCGAGCGCGAGGCCTTCGAGCATCGAATCGACGTCGATCCGCTGCCGCGCCTCGGTGATTTCGATGCCCTGCACCGCGTCGAGCGTCGCGCGGACCATCGCTTCCATGTCGTCGAGATCGCCGCGCAGCCGTTCGCGCCACGCCGGGTCGGGCAGCATCTCGGTGCGCAGGCGCAGCCGCGTCAACGGCGAACGCAGGTCGTGCGACACCGCGCTCAGGAAACGCGTGCGCGCGGCGAAACTGTCGATCAGCTGCTGCTGCATCGCGTTGAACGAGCGCGCCGCGCGGCGCACCTCGCGCGGGCCGCCGACCGGCAGCGGCGCGCGATAGATGTTGCGGCCGAGCGATTCGGCCGCGACGGCGAAGCGGTGCAGCGGGTTCAGCGCGAGCCGCACCGCGATCAGCGCGAGCGCGCAGATCGCGACGAAGCGGATCAGATAGATGCGCAGCAGGTAGTCGAGCACGAGCGTCCCGCGCTCGGTGTGCATGCCGGCCTGGCCTTCGTTCGAGCGGATGTCGAGCCAGCCCTGGCCGGGCACCCGCAGTTGCACGTGGAAGTCGCCGGTCGGCATCCGCGAATCGAACAGGCTCAGGATGCCGCGGTGGCGGCCCGAGTCGTCGCGCACCTGCGCCTCGACGAGGCGCACGTCGATCGGCTCGCCGAGCCGCTTGCGGATCACGCCTTCGATCAGCTCGCCGGTCGCGTGCTGGGCGAGCGGCCGCGCGCCGGGGGCCGGCGGCGGCGCGGCGGCCAGCCATTGCAGTTGATAACGCGCGTCGCCGAGCCGCGCGACGACCGCGTCGCGCGCGGCCGCGTCGGGCGCGCGTTCGAGCAGGCGCACGGTGTCCGCGAGGCGGCTCGCGAACAGCCGCGCCGGGATTTCGAGCGTGCGGTTGTCGTGCGTGTCGAACCAGATCGTGCTGGTCAGCAACTGGCCGGCGAACATGCCGGCCGCGAGGATCGCGACGAGCCGGCCGAACAGCGTGTCCGGCCACGCGCGCAGTCTCGCGAGCGCGCGCAGCGCGCGATGGACGCGATGTGCGCGGCTCATGCTTCGTACGCGACGTCGGCGACCAGCATGTAACCCTCGTTGCGCACGGTGCGGATCAGCGACGCGTTGCGCGCCGAGTCCTTCAGGTGATGCCGCAGCCGGCTCACGCAGACGTCGATCGACCGGTCGAGCGGCGTCATGCCTTTGTCGAACACGCGGTCGAGCAGGAATTCGCGCGACAGCGGCCGGTTCGGATGGTCGAGCAGCGTGCGCAGCGTCCGGTAGTCCGAACCGCCGAGCGACACGACGATGCCGTCCGGCGAGCACATCTGCTTCATCCGCGTGTCGAGCCGCCAGCCGGCGAACTTCACGAACGCGCTCGCGTCGGCCGCGCGCGCGCCGGGCGCCGCGCGCGTGCGGCGCAGCACGACCTTGATCTTCGCGACCAGTTCGCGCGGGTCGAACGGCTTCGGCAGATAGTCGTCGGCGCCCATCTCCAGCCCGAGTATCCGGTCGAGCAGGCCGCCGCGCGCGGACAGGATGATGACCGGCACGCCGTGCTCGCGGCACAGGTCGCGGGTCAGGTCGAGACCATCCTCGCCGTCGAGCATCAGGTCGAGCACGACCAGATCGACCGGCGCGGTCTTCAGGATCTGCTTCATCTGCGCGCCGCCGGTCGCGGCGGCGGCGTCGTAGCCCATCTCGCGCAGGTAGTCGCGCAGCAGTTGGCGGATGTTGGGATCGTCGTCGACGACCAGGATGTGATCCATCGCGTTCTCTTGTTGTCGCGGACCTTCGGGCCAACACATTCCATTACAAAACGGCCGCGTTTCAACACATCGCCATTACAAAGCATCGCTAAAGTGACGCGTGCAAATAGCAATCGTTCTCATTCGTGAACTATATCATGTCGATGTCACGCATTTTTCGGGCGGCGCGCGGCGCGCTCGCCGTCACGGGTGCGATCAGCGCGCTCGCGGGCGCGCCGGCGGCGCGCGCGGCCGACGCGAACGCGCCTGGATCGAACGCCGCGCCGGCCACGCTGACCGACCTCGCCGGCCGCGTCGTGAAGGTGCCGGCCGAGCCGCACCGGATCCTGCTTGGCGAGAGCCGTCTGCTCGAAGCGGTCGCGCTGCTGGAAGGACCGAAGCCGCTCGCGCGGATCGTCGGCTGGCAGGGCGACCTGCCGACGATGGACCCGCAGACCTTCGACGCCTACGCGCGCAAGTTTCCGGAGATCCGCACGATCCCGCTGATCGGCAAAGCGACCGAGGACAGCATCAGCCCGGAGAAGGCGCTCGCGCTGAAGCCGGACGTCGCGATCTTCAGCATCGCGGGCCATGGGCCGAGCCGCTACAACGCGCTGGTCAGGCAACTGGAGGCGACCGGCACGACGGTGGTGTTCGTCGATTTCCGCGTGCATCCGATGCAGGACACGCTGCCGGGCATCCGTCTGCTCGGCGCGGTGCTGCACCGCGAACCGCAGGCCGACGCGTACATCCGGTTCTATCAGCAGCATCTCGCGCGCGTGCAGCGCGTCGTCAGTGCGATTGCCCCCGCGCAGCGGCCGAAGGTGTTCGTCGACATGCTGGCCGGCGTGTGGGACGCGGGCTGCTGCCACACGGCGGGCAACGGCAATTTCGGCGAGTTCGTCGATGCGGCCGGCGGCCGCAACATCGCGGCGGGCCTGCTGCCGGGCGTGCTCGGCGACATCAGCATGGAGCAGGTGATCGCCGCGCGGCCGGACGTCTATATCGCGACCGGCAGCCGCACGAAACCGGGTCTCGCGTCGCTGCGGGTCGGTCCGCTGACCGATGCGCACGACGCGCAGGCGAGCCTCGCGCAACTGGCCGCGCGGCCGGGCTTCGATGCGATCAAGGCGATCCACGACGGCCGCGTGCACGGGATCTCGCACAACTTCTACGACTCGCCGTACAACATCGTCGCGATCGAGGCATTCGCGAAGTGGTTCTATCCGCAGCAGTTCGCGTCGCTCGACGTGCAGGCGACCGAGGACGAACTGTATCGCCGTTTCCTCGCGATTCCGGACGGCGGCACCGAGTGGGTCGATGCGCCGCTGCCGGCCGCGCCGCTCGCTCAGGCCATGCAGGCCGCGCGATGAGCGACGCGCGCGTGCCGGCGTCGGCCGGCTACGACGGGCGGGCGGCGAGCCACGGACTCGACGTGTCCGACGTGTCCGACGCGCTCGCGCCGCTGCGTGCGTACGCGCGCGTCACGCGCCGCCGCGCGTTGAGTCTCGTCGCGGTCGTCGCGCTGATCGTCGCGTCGCTGCTGTTCGACCTGAGTTCGGGGCCGTCCGGGCTGCCGCTCGCGACGCTGCTGCACACGCTGTTCGAGCGCGCGTCGGCCGATCCGGCCAGCAGCGTGATCGTGTGGCAGATCCGCCTGCCGTACGCGGTGATGGCGCTCGCGGTTGGGGCGGCGCTCGGCCTGTCGGGCGCGGAGATGCAGACGATCCTGAACAATCCGCTCGCGAGCCCGTACACGCTCGGCGTATCGGCGGCGGCCGCGTTTGGCGCGTCGCTCGCGATCGTGCTCGACGTCGCGATTCCGGGCGTCGCACAGACGTGGATCGTATCGGCGAACGCGTTCGTGTTCGCGTTCGCGTCGGCGCTGCTGCTCGACGCGGTCGCGCGCTGGCGCGGGATGAGCACGGCCGGCGTCGTGCTGATGGGGATCGCGCTGGTGTTCTCGTTCCATGCGCTCGTCGAGCTGATGCAGTTCATCGCGTCCGCGGACGCATTGCAGGGCCTCGTGTTCTGGACGCTCGGCTCGCTGGCTCGCGCGGACTGGCCGAAGATCGGCGTGCTGGTCGCGGCGCTCGCGCTCGCGCTGCCGCTGTCGATGCGCAACGCGTGGACGCTGACGGCGCTGCGCCTCGGCGAGGACCGCGCGGCGAGCTTCGGCATCGACGTGCGGCGGCTGCGGCTCGTCACGCTGCTGCGCGTATCCGTGCTGTCGGCGCTAGCGGTGTCGTTCGTCGGCACGATCGGCTTCGTCGGACTGATCGCGCCGCACATCGCGCGCACGCTGTTCGGCGAGGATCACCGCTTTTATCTGCCGGGCAGTCTGCTGCTCGGCGCGCTGATGCTGTCGCTCGCGTCGATTGCGTCGAAGCTGCTGGTGCCGGGCGTGCTGATCCCGGTCGGCATCGTCACCGCGCTGGTCGGGATTCCGCTGTTCCTCGCGATCGTCGTGCGTTCGCAGGGGGCGTCGCAATGAGCGGGCTCGCGATCCGCGACCTGTCGGTGCGCTACGGCCGGCGCGACGTGCTCCGCGGCCTGACGGCCGGCCCGCTGCCGCGCGGGCGGATCACCGCGCTGCTCGGGCCGAACGGCAGCGGCAAGTCCACGCTGCTGCGCGCGCTCGCGGGGCTCGCGCCCGCCAGCGGCGGCGGGCTGACGCTCGACGGCGAGACGCTCGCGCTGTCGGCGGCGAGCGCGCGTTCGCACAGCGTCGTTTATCTGCCGCAGGCGCTGCCGGCCGGCGTGCGTCTGCAGGTGCTGGAGTCGGTGCTGGTCGCGAGCCGCGCGGGGCGCGGGTGGGCGGACGCTGCGGCGCTGCGCGGGCGCACGCCGGCGGCTGGTCTCGCGATGGCGCACGCGGCGCTCGCGCGGCTCGGCATCGACACGCTCGCGAACCGCACGCTCGACGAATTGTCCGGCGGCCAGCGGCAACTGGTGGGCATCGCGCAGGCGCTGGTCCGCGATCCGCAGGTGCTGCTGCTCGACGAGCCGCTGTCCGCGCTGGACCTGAACCATCAGTTCCACGTGATGCAGGTGCTGCGCGACGTGACGCGCGAACGCGGACTCGTGACCGTCGTCGTGCTGCACGACATCAACGCGGCGGTGCGCGGCTGCGATTACGCGATGCTGCTGCACCGCGGGCGCATCGAGCGTTTCGGGCCGCCGGCCGAGGTGGTCACGCCGGCGAGCCTTGCGGACGTTTTCGGGGTGGACGCGCGCATCGAGCCATGCTCGCGCGGCTATCCGCAGGTTCTGATCGACGGTCTCGCCGGTCAGGTGGGCATCGCCAGCCGTCTCTAGCACGGCCCAGCCAGCCCGTTCACTTCGTCGTGCGACGCACGCGGCCCGCCTTCGCGCCTTCGTTTCGCGTGAAGGCGCGGGCGGCGCGCGCCCGCGCGGCTTCGACACGACAACACGACATCACGGGAAACAATGAAAAAGACCATCGTCGCCGCCGCGTGCGCGGCAGCTTATGCGTGCGGGGCGCATGCGCAGAACAGCGTGACGCTGTACGGCCTGATCGACGCGGGCCTGTCCTGGACGAGCAACGCGAAGGGCTCGAAGCTGTGGCAGGCGGGCAGCGGCAACGTGACCGGCAGCCACTGGGGAATCCTCGGGCGCGAGAACCTGGGCGGCGGCACGTCGGCGCTGTTCGAACTGGAGAACGGCTTCAGCGTGACGAACGGCTCGCTGCGCCAGGGCGGGCGGCTGTTCGGTTATCAGGCGTACGTGGGGCTCGCGAACGATCGCTATGGCACGCTGACGCTCGGCCGGCAGTACGACCCGGTCGTCGATTACCTCGCGCCGCTCAGCTTCACGGGGCGTCATCCGGGCGGCAACAACCTGAGCATGCACCCGTACGACAACGACAATCTGAACAACTCGTTTCGCGTGAACAACGCGGTCAAGTACGCGAGCGTCGATTTCGCGGGGCTGAAGTTCGGCGGGCTGTATGGATTCTCGAACGAGGCGGGTGGTTTCGCGGACAACCGGCTGTACAGCGTCGGCGCGTCGTATGCGAACGGGCCGCTGCTGTTCGGCGCGGGCTACCTGCAGGCGAACAACGGCGGCAGCAGCAACACCGACGGCGCGCTCACGCTGACCGACCGCTCGTTCATCGCGGCGCGGCAGCGCACGTATGGCGCGGGCGTGAACTATCTGGCTGGCCGCGCGCGGTTCGGCGCGGTGTGGACGCGCACGCAGCTGGGCGGCCTCGACACGATCAACGGCGCGAACGGGCTCGGGCTCGTGCAGAACGGGCAGGGCGCGAGTTTCAGCAACTACGAGGTCAACGCGAGTTATGCGTTCACGCCGTTCTTCAGCCTGAACGGCGAATACACGTTCACGCAGGGGACGCTGTCGGGTGCGGACGGCGAGCATCGGCCGCGCTGGCACGAGGTGTCGGTGCAGGCGGACTACTTCCTGTCGAAGCGGACCGACGTGTATGCGCAGGTCAGTTATCAGCACATCGGCGCGGACGGGGCGGGGCTAGGCGCGGATATCGGCGGGCAGACGCCGTCGTCGTCGAACCAGCAGACGGTCGTCGGCGTCGGAATGCGGCACCGGTTCTAACGCGTGCGTGACGCGGAAGGTTTGGCGCGTGAAACGGGAACAGTGGCCCGGAGCCTCGGCGCGGGCAACCGGCCGTTGTTCGCGCTGGCCTTCCGCTGGTGGCGGCATGGCTTGCCGGCGTTCTGAGCGGAAGCGGTAGGGGGCAGGCTGGCGGGTCTTGTTCAGGGCCGGTATGGATGCCGAAACGAAAGCCGCTGCCGAAATGGCGATAACGTTTTGCCGGAATCGGGGATGGAACGAGGCGGGAGACGGAAAAAGCAGGAACGGGCGACGAACGTCGTCCGGTAGGGCAGTCGGGAAGGGCGGTTCGGTCCGTTATTCGGCGGCGGAACGGCCGCGGATCTTGCCGGTCACCGGGTGGACCAGCTTCGCGAATCCGAACAGCGCCGCGATCCCGAAGGGACAGATGATAAAAAAGGCAGTTAACATGATACAAACGTAACCAAATGTATCGCGAGTGTACTCCGGGAATGCGGATTGAATACCAGGGCAAACGTCAACAAACTGTTTTACATTTGACGAATATGGCGGTCACAAACGTCTGAGCAAAGAGCCGCCGCGCGGCGTGAAATACGGGCGGCGAAGGGAGGCGGAACGGGATGGGAACTTACAGGCAGTCGAACACGACTTCGACGGACTGGCGGGTCACCCCACGCAGTCCCTGGCTATGCACGGTGACCTCGTGCATCTGCTTGTTGTGCCGGGTGCAGTACGCCTGAGCCTGCTTGACGCCGGTTTTCCGGACGTGGTTCCACGAGACGAGATTCCAGCGGGAAAAACAGGTGACGGAGAGATGGCCGTCCTGCGTCGAGTTGATTCCCGATACCGATGTACAAGCAGTCAACGACCCGATTACGACCAACAGGATACGTCCTTTCATAACCCTCCCCGGTTCCCGGCATTGTCCCGACAACGCAGAACGCTGGCAACCGGAAAGAAAGTGCCGGTGCGCGCCCGAGGCGGGTCGCCGCGGAGCGGACTGCGCGGGTGGGTTAGCGCGCGAGCTTCACCGCGTCGAATGCGTCGGTCACGTAAGGCACGGTGACCGTCTGCCGTCCGTTCAGCGTGGGCTGTGCGGCGATCAGCGCGCGGACTTCCGCGTCGACCTGCGCCTGTTCGTCGGCGGGCAGCGCCGCGATGAAACTCGTCGAGCGCACGCGCGCGACGATCACGTCTTCCGGCGATCCGGTATGGCCGAACGAAAAATGTTGGGTGTGCAACGGACTGAAGCCGTCGAACGGAAACGCCGCGCGCCACGCGCCGGTGTAGTAGCGCGGCGCGTCGCCTTCGTGGCGGTTCACGATCGCGTCGAGTTGCGCGACCCAGCCGACGCGCGCATCGCGCAGATTCCAGATCAGCCCGAGCCGGCCGCCCGGCTTCAGCACGCGATGGATTTCCGCGAGCGCGGCCGCGTTGGCGAACCAGTGGAACGACTGTGCGCAGACGACCGCGTCGACCGAATCGTCCGCGAGCGGCAGCGCGGTGGCGGTGCCGTCGATCGCCTCGACCTGCGGCAGCGCGGCGGCCAGCTTGTCGCGCATCGCGGCGACCGGTTCGGCCGCGATCACGTGCGCGCCGGTGTCGACGAGCCGGCGGGTGAACTTCCCGGTGCCGGCGCCGAGATCGACGACGGTGCGGCCCGGCTGCAGGCCGAGCGTGCCGCACAGCCACGCGGCGACTTCGGGGGGATAGTCGGGACGGCCGCGCACGTAGTTGTCGGCGGTCGTCGTATAACCTTCGGCCGCGGCGCGATGCACGCCGGCGGCAGGCGAGGAGTCGGTCATCTGGGGCGCTCCGGGTATGGTCGGCGGGTGGACGCGAGCATACCATCCGGCCGCGCGCATCAGGCGCGGCCGCCGGGAACGGCGGAGCGCCGGCGCTCAGTCGTGGGCGACGATCTTGCCGATTTCTCCGTAGCCGGAAACGAGGCACGCGGACAGGAAATTCTCACCCTGACTGCGCGCGCCGATTTCGGTGAAGCCGCGGCCGAGTGCTTCGGCCTTCACGAGTTCCGATCCCTGCGCGCAGGTCACCTTGCCCGATTCGTGGGCCTGCACGCGCGTCATGGTCCGGTTCGCAACCACAAGGGCGAGGACGATGACAACGGCGATATTGAATGCTTGTCTCATGATTTCGTCTCCTTGTACATTGAGACTAGTCCACGCGCGCCGCTACCGATGCCAGGAGTTTCCCGGCGATGCGGTGCAGCAGATGCGGCGTCTAAAAACAGCGTTCGATGCGTACTGCCTGGCACTTTTCCGTCAGACGATTCGGGATGCAGACCGAAGCGCGTTCACCAGCGCGGGTTGCGGCGCATCCCGCGCATACGCGGCGCTGGCACTGCGTTGCAGCATTGCCGCGCCGCCGCACGCGGGACGTCAGCAAACGAATCTAGCGCCGCACAGGGAGTACAGCGCGTGGCACATCGACGCGTCGCGTTCGCGCGGCTGGTTTCGATGCAACGGACTTGCGTTGTGTCGAATGCGGAAGCGTTATTCGACTGATGAATGGGCGGTGCGTAGGGGTGTCGGTCGGTGTCGGTCGGTGTCGGTCGTTGCCGACATCATCGGAATCTGACAGACGAAGCCGGGTCCGCCGAACGCGATGGCGGTCGTGGTCAACGGCGGCTGCATAAACCGGTTCCGATGCGTTGCCCGTGGCGCAGTTTTACGACGGCGGCCAAGGTTGCTAACCGCTATCCAATGCGGCACCATCGACAATCCGTCCCCTGTTTTTGTTCTATTCGCGAGGTGAGGCAATGCAACTGATCGGCATGATGGATTCCCCGTATGTGCGCCGCGTGGCGATCTCGCTGCACGTGCTCGGGTTGCCGTTCGAGCACCGCAGCGTGTCGGTGTTCCGGCATTTCGACGAGTTCGCGAAGATCAACCCGGTCGTAAAGGCGCCGACGCTAGTCGACGACGGCGGCGCCGTGCTGGTCGATTCGACGCTGATCCTCGACTACCTCGACCGCAAGGTGCCGGCGGAACGGCGTCTGCTGCCGGAGGATCTGGCGACGCGCACGTTCGCGCTGCGCGTGGTCGGCTTCGGACTCGCGGCGGCCGAAAAGACCGTGCAGCAGGTGTACGAGCGCGAACTGCGTCCGGCGGAGCGGCAGCACGAGCCGTGGTTCGAGCGCGTGCGCGCGCAGATGCACGCGGCGTATGGCGTGCTCGAGCAACTGGTCGCCAGTCGCGGCGACGGCTGGCTGTGCGCGGACCGCATCACCCAGGCGGACATCACGGCGGCCGTCGCGTGGCGTTTCACGCAATACATGCTGCCCGGTGCGCTGGACGCCGTGCGGTATCCGGCGCTGACCGCGTTGTCCGCGCGGCTGGAGGCGCTGCCCGAGTTCGTCGCGACGCCGCTCGAATAACCTGTTTCGTAGCGCGCGCCCGTGGCGCGCCGCCGGCCCGGATCGTCCCGGGCGTCGGGATAACCCGGATTGTTCGCGGAATGTGACAACTGACTTCGTCCGCGGCCCATTTATCCGCGGCATCGGCCTCCGTAGAATCCCACCATCGAATTGCGACGACGGACGGCTTCTCCGCCCCCGCGCACGCGAAAGGGGCCGTCATGAAATCTTTTATCGAACGCCAGCTATATCAGCCCGCCGTGGTCCTGCCGATGGTGGACCTGATGCAACTGATGGTGTCGCACGACTTCAACATGAGCCAGGTGGGCTTCATGGTGGCGACGCGCGGCGCGCGCGCCGCCCTCCAGCGTTCGCGCAGGCTGCTGTGCGCCGCGCATTGCGGCGGCGCGCACTGAATTTCGCCGGCGAGGCCGCGTCAGCCCGCCGGTTTTACCTCTCCCCCGACGCATGACGGTGCCGCCCGTGTGCCGTTGTGTCGTCACCCTGTGAGCTGCCCTTCGGGGCGGCTCTTTTTTTGCCTTTTTTCCGTCGCACTGCCGCTTCCCGCCCGGTCGCCGACGGCGGACCGGGTGCGCTCCGTGCTGTGCGGTGCGGCGTAAGATGGCGCGAGGCGCTCCACCAGACGTTCATCCGAAGGAGATGCGGCATGGCACAGCAATTCGATGCAATCGTGATCGGCACCGGACAGAGCGGCCCGCCGCTCGCCGTGCGGCTCGGCGCAAGCGGCCGCAGGACCGCGGTGATCGAGCGGGCGGCGTTCGGCGGCACCTGCGTGAACGTCGGCTGCACGCCGACCAAGGCGTACGTCGCGTGCGCGCGTGCCGCGCACGTTGCGCGGCACGCGGCGGATTTCGGCGTGCGGCTCGGCGCGTCACCCGGCGACATCAGCGTCGATCTTGCCTACGTGAAAGCGCGCAAGGACAAGATCATCGGCGGGTCGCGGCAAAGCGTCGAGAAGTGGCTGCGCACCGCGGACAACGTGAGCGTGTTCACCGGGCACGCGCGGTTCACCGGCCCCCACGCGGTGCACATCGAATTGCACGACGGCGAGCCGCTCGACCTCGAAGCGCCGGAAATCTTCATCAATACCGGCACGCGCGCAGGGGTGCCGTCCGTTCCCGGGCTCGACCGCGTGCGCTACGAAACGAATTCGACGCTGCTCGACCTCGATACGCTGCCCGCGCATCTCGCGATCGTCGGCGGCAGTTACGTCGCGCTCGAATTTGCGCAGATGTTTCGCCGTTTCGGCAGCCGCGTGACGGTGCTCGTGCGCGGCGATCGCGTGCTCGCGCGCGAGGACGACGACGTTTCGCACGCGGTGCAGCAGGTGCTCGCGCGCGAGGGCGTCGTGTTCCGCTTCGGCGTCGAGCCGCGCCGCGTCGATCCGCATGACGGCGGCGTGCGGATCGCGCTCGACGGCGAGCCGCTCGACGCGTCGCATCTGCTGTTCGCGACCGGCCGGCTGCCGAACACCGACGACCTCGGCCTCGACGCAGCCGGCATCGAAACGGACCGCCACGGCCTCATTCCGGTGGACGGCCAGTTGCGCACGAACGTGACCGGCGTGTGGGCGCTCGGTGACGTGAACGGTCGCGGCGCGTTCACGCATACGTCGTACGACGACTATCAGGTCGTCGCGGCGAACCTGCTCGACGGCGCGAGCCGTAGCGTCGATACGCGGATTCCCGCGTATGCGGTGTTCGTCGATCCGCCGCTCGCGCGGGTCGGGCTCAGCGAACGCGACGTGCGCGCGAGCGGCCGCGACGCGCTGATCGCGACGATGCCGATGTCGCGCGTCGGCCGCGCGCGCGAGCGCGGCGAGACTGACGGCTTCATGAAGGCGCTCGTCGATGCACAGACGAAGCGGATTCTCGGCGCGGCGATCTTCGGGATCGAAGGCGACGAGGCGATCCATACGTTCATCGACACGATGACCGCCGACGCGCCGTACACGACGCTGCAATTCGCGATGCACGTGCATCCGACCGTCAGCGAGCTGGTGCCGACGCTGCTCGACGGACTGAAGCCGCTCGCATGAGGCCGACGGTCGGCAACCTGTACGCGGATCTCGCGCCGGACGCGGCGGCCGAACGTTTCGACGCGCTGCTCGCGCGCCGCGACGTGACGATCGAGCGGATCGTGTCGATGGGGCAGACGAGTCCGGACGGCTTCTGGTACGACGATCCGCGCGACGAATGGGTCGTGCTGCTCGCCGGCGCTGCGGCGTTGCAGTTCGACGGCGGCGCGGGCGAGCTTCGGCTTGCACCAGGCGATCACGTGCATATTCCCGCGCACTGCCGGCATCGCGTCGCGTGGACCGATGCGCGGGAGCCGACGGTGTGGCTCGCGGTGTATTTCCCGGCGGGCGAGGGACGCTAGAGGGCTGCCGGCGATGGAGCGCATCGGCGCCACGCGTGATGCGCCGCGGCCGGCTCGCCGATAATGAACGCCAACGCCAACGCCAACGCCAACGCCAACGCCAACGCCAACGCCAACGCCAACGCAACAACCCGAACCGCCATGCCCGCAAGTCTTTTCCCAGCCACGACCCGCGTCGCACTGATCTCCGACACGCACAACCTCATGCGTCCCGAGTTGCTGCGTTTCGTCGAAGGCTGCGATGCGATCGTCCATGCGGGCGACATCTGCGACGCGGCCGTGCTCGACACGCTCGCGCGCATCGCGCCGCTGACCGCGGTGCGCGGCAACAACGATCGCGGCGCATGGGCCGATGTGCTGCCAGTCCAGGCCAGATTCGACGTCGGCGGCGTGCGTATCGCGGTCGTGCACGAACTGCCGGACCTGAGCGGCGATCCGCGCAACGACGGTGTCGCGGTGGTCGTCAGCGGGCATTCGCACAAGCCGTCGCTCGACACCCGCGATGGTGTGATCTACGTGAATCCCGGCAGCGCCGGCCCGCGCCGCTTCCGTTTGCCGATCACCGCCGCGATGCTGACGATCGGCGCGAGCGGCGCGCTGTCGATCGAGCATATGCCGCTGGTCGAATGAAAAAGCCGGCGCGAAGCCGGCTTGCAGAGCAGAACGAATCGGCGCGTCGAACGTCAGACGCGCACCGCCGCGTTCGCGTAATCGTCGTCGAGTTCGCGCGCGACCCGCGCGCCGCGCAGCACCGCATGCGCTTCGGCCTTCGTGCCGACGCACGGCGCGGAGCCCGGCAGCGGCCGGCGCGCGGTCTCGCGCAGCGCGAGCACGGTGACGAGGCCGATCGCGGCCGCGCCCATCAGGTAATACGCGGGCATCATCAGGTC
Organism: Paraburkholderia caballeronis; assembly: GCF_900104845.1. Taxonomy (NCBI): domain Bacteria; kingdom Pseudomonadati; phylum Pseudomonadota; class Betaproteobacteria; order Burkholderiales; family Burkholderiaceae; genus Paraburkholderia; species Paraburkholderia caballeronis. The sequence continues at coordinate 1,632,584 of NZ_FNSR01000001.1, forward strand.
GTGCGTCGTTTCGACGAGCCACGCGGCGACGAGCGGCGTCGTGCCGCCGAACAGCGACACCGACACGTTGAAGCCGATCGCGAGCGCGCCGTAGCGGACCGGCGTCGGGAACAGCGCGGGCAGCGCGGACGGCATCGCGCCGGTGAAGCACGACAGCAGCGCGCCGAGCATCAGGATCCCGAAGAACACCGGCAGCAGCGAGCCGGTCTGGATCAGCAGCAGCGCGGGCGCCGACAGCGCGATCAGTCCGACGCAGCCCGCGAGCATCACCGGCTTGCGGCCGATCAGGTCCGACAGGTGGCCGAAGCCGAGCGTCATCGGCATCATCAGCACCATCACGAGCAGCACGAGGAAGAGGCCGTGCGTCTCGTTGAAGTGCAGCGTCGCGGACAGATAACCCGGCAGGTACGACAGCGCCATGTAGTCGGTCACGTTGAAGACCAGCACCAGCCCGACGCACAGCAGCAGCGGCCGTAGCTGCTCCGTGAACAGCGCGCGCAGCGTCGGCTTCGGCAGCGCGTGGTCGGCGGCTTCGCGCGCCTCGGCTTCGCGCCTGAACGCGGGCGTTTCTTCGAGCTTCATCCGGATGTACAGCCCGACGAGGCCGAGCGGACCGGCGATCAGGAACGGCACGCGCCAGCCCCAGTCGAGCAGCGCGGTTTCGGACAGCGTCGCGGTCAGCAGCGCGACGGTGCCCGCGCCGAGCACGTAGCCGATCAGCGTGCCGAATTCGAGGAAGCTGCCCATGAAGCCGCGGCGCTTGTCGGTCGCGAACTCGGCGATGAAGGTCGCCGCGCCGCCGTACTCGCCGCCGGTCGAGAAGCCCTGCACGAGCCGCGCCGCGAGCAGCAGCAGTGGGGCGGCGAAGCCGATCGACGCATACGACGGAATCAGCCCGATCGCGAAGGTGCCGCACGCCATCAGGATCATCGTCATCGCGAGCACGCGCTGGCGGCCGATGCGGTCGCCGAGCGGGCCGAACACCATGCCGCCGACCGGCCGCACGAGGAATGCGGCGGCGAACGTGCCGAACGTCGCGATCAGTTGCGCGGACGGGCTGCTGGACGGGAAGAACACTTTGCCGAGCGTGACGGCGATGTAGCTGTACACGCCGAAGTCGAACCATTCCATCGCGTTGCCGAGCGCCATCGCGCCGACGGCGCGTTTGAGCAGGCTGCGGTCGACGATCGTGATGTCGTCGAGGGTCAGGGGTTCGGGCTGGGAGCCGGTGCGGGATGCGGTCAAGGTCAGAGTCTCCAGTGACAGCGCGGAAACGCCGGGGCGATCCGCTTCGGTTGCCGGAGCGTGTTTTTTCGCGAAAAGCCGGGACCGCCGCGCCCGATGGAGCGCATGAAAGGCAAGCCGGTGCGTCGCGAAACGACACGCGGGATGAATGCTGAAGTTGCACCTGCGTGGCCGTGCAAGGGGGGCAGGATGCAGAAGGACGCTGCGCCGGCAGGGGCTGCCGGCTGCGCCGCTGAAAGGCCCGCAACGACCGGTTCGCGTCAGGCGGACGACCGGCAGGCCTCGTATGAAACGTTCAATCCGCCGCGCGAATTGAACGCAATTGATGGTTAATCACTGTTGAAAGTGGCGACATGTTAGCACGATGCGCGACGATCGTGCAAACCGCCCGTCGGGCGGGTCGCGCTGGCGGCCGCCGAAGCCCCGTGTGGCGGCGCTTGACGGGAAATCGCGGAAGCCGGGAACGAACCCGGGAAACGGGGGCGATGGAAAACCGCCAGGCGAAAAAAACCGCGCCGGGGCGCGGATTTTTCGAAGCGCGAGACGGCCGGCCAATGGGTTCGGTCCGGCCGTGCCGTTTTTTCGTCAGCCTTCGGTCGGCGGCACGAAGCCGGACGCCTGGTCCGCGCCGTCGCCGAAGAAGAACTTTTCGGTCTGCTTCATCAGATACTGGCGCGCGCGCGGGTCGGCCATGTTCAGCCGGTTCTCGTTGATCAACATCGTCTGCTGCTTCAGCCAGAGCTGCCATGCCTCCTTCGACACGCTTTCGTAGATGCGCTTGCCGAGTTCGCCCGGCAGCGGCGGAAAGTCGAGTCCTTCGGCTTCCTTGCCGAGCTTCGCGCATTGAATCATTCGGGCCATGCTGTGCTTCTCCTGTGGTCGTATGGGGGGCGGGCAGTCGCCGGTGCGAGTCGTCCGAACGGCGACGCTCACAACTGCTTCATCAGCACAAGCGACTTGCGTTGCCAGTTATAGAGGCGGCGGCGGTCTTCGGGCAGGTCGTCGACCGTCGCCTTCACGAAGCCGCGCTTCAGGAACCAGTGTTCGGTGCGGGTCGTCAGCACGAAGATCCGCGTGAGGCCGCGCGCCCGCGCGCGCTGCTCGATCCGGCGCAACAGGCGTTCCCCGTCGCCGGAACCCTGCGCTTCCGGCGCGACGGTCAGGCACGCCATCTCGCCGATGCGCTCCTGCGGATACGCGTAGAGCGCCGCGCAGCCGAACAGCACGCCATCGTGCTCGATCACCGAGAAGTGGTCGATGTCGCGCTCGATCTGGTGACGGCCGCGGCGCACCAGCGTGCCGTCCGTTTCCAGCGGCTCGATCAGCGTGAGGATGCCGCCGACGTCGTCCGGCGTCGCTTCGCGCAGGCTTTCGAGGTTCTCGTACGAGATCATCGTGCCGACGCCGTCGTGCAGGAACAGTTCGAGCAGCAGGCTGCCGTCGAGCGCGTACGGAATGATGTGCGCGCGCGCGACGCCGCCGCGGCACGCGCGGATCGAATGCTTCAGATAAAAACCCGCGTCGCCGAGCACGGTGCCGCTTTCTTGCAGCTTGTAAGCGTCGTCGAGCGACATTTCGCGGACCAGCTCGCCGTCCCCGGCGATGAGGCCGGCGGTTTCGGTCAGGAACACGATCTTGTCCGCGCGCAGCGCGATCGCGGCGGCCGACGCGACGTCTTCCATCGACAGGTTGAACGCCTCGCCGGTCGGCGAGAAGCCAAGCGGCGACAGCAGCACGAGCTTGCGGCTTGCGAGCGAATGGCGGATCGAGTCGGCGTCGATCTTGCGCACGACGCCGGTGTGCTGGAAGTCCACGCCGTCGAGAATCCCGACCGGCCGCGCGGTCACGAAGTTGCCGGACACGACGCTGATGTGCGCGTGCGCCATCGGCGTGTTCGGCAGCCCCTGGCTGATCGCCGCCTCGATGTCGAGACGGACTTCGCCGGCGGCTTCCTTCGCGGATTCCAGCGCGCGCGCGTTGGTGATCCGCATGCCGTGCGAGAACTCGGACTCGACGCCGTGCAGGCTCATCTGCTCCTCGACCTGCGGCCGCGAGCCATGCACCAGCACGATCTGGATGCCCATCGCCTGCAGCAGCGCGATGTCGGACGCGAGCGCGTTGAGCAGGTTCTGATGGACGACTTCGCCGCCGAATCCGACGACGAAAGTCTTGTTCTGGAACGCGTGGATGTAGGGCGCGACCGATCGCATCCAGTCGACGAACTGCGCGTGCTGCGATTCGGTATCCGCGGCGCCGGACGAGGCCGGCACCGCCGCGGGCGCGGGGACGAGGTCGGTTTGGGAATTCATGCCCGGGATTATAATGCGCCCCCATGTCGAATGTACCCAAAAGACCTGCGTCCGCGCAGGGCAGCAACACGCGCGGCGAAGGGCGTGACGACGCCGGCGCGCCGCGCGGGCAAACGCCGGTCGAAGCAGGCGTTCGCGCGCCGCGCGGGCACGCCGGAAGCGGGCGGCCGGAGCATGCGGGCGGCGCCGCGCAACCGCCGTCGAACGACGGACGCCGGCGCGAAGCTTCGCAGTCGCCGCAGCCGCAATCTCAGCCGCAATCCCGGCCTCAATCTCAGCCTCAAGCACAACCGCGCCGCGAGCGTAAGAACCACGAAGGAAACGAACGTCGCCCGCCACGCGACGACGCTCGCGCGCAACCGGCTGCTCCGCGCGTAGCGCAGGCGCCGGACGACGCCGGCCGCCCGCGCGGCGAGCGTCGTCCGCGCGCGCCGGTCGAGCCGAATCCCGTTCCGCCCGTCACGTTCCCGGAGGCGCTGCCGGTCTCCGGCCGCCGCGAGGAAATCGCACGCGCGATTGCGTCGAACCAGGTCGTGATCGTCAGCGGCGAGACCGGCTCCGGCAAGACGACCCAGCTGCCGAAAATCTGCCTGTCGCTCGGCCGCGGACGCGGCGCGGGCGGCGCCGGCCTGATCGGTCATACGCAGCCGCGCCGGATCGCGGCGTCCGCGACCGGGCGGCGGATCGCCGAAGAACTCGGCACGCCGTTCGGCGAGGTGGTCGGCTACAAGGTGCGCTTCACGGACAACCTCGCGCCCGGCGCGTCGGTGAAATTGATGACGGACGGCATCCTGCTCGCGGAGACGCAGACCGATCCGCTGCTGAAGGCGTACGACACGCTGATCATCGACGAGGCGCACGAGCGCAGCCTGAACATCGACTTCCTGCTCGGCTACTTGAAGGAGATCCTGCCGAAGCGCCCGGACCTGAAGCTGATCGTCACGTCCGCGACGATCGACGCGGACCGCTTCGCGCGCCACTTCGGCCGCGACGACAAACCCGCGCCGGTGATCGAGGTGAGCGGGCGGCTGTATCCGGTCGAGGTCCGCTACCGGCCGGTGATGGAGGACAGCCCCGCGGTGAAGGCCGCGCAGGGCACGACCGGGCGCGAGCGCAGTGAGCGCGCGAAATCGCAGCGCGACGCCGACCGCGACCTGATGGACGCGATCGTCGACGCGGTCGACGAACTGTGCCGCGAAGGCTCGGGCGACGTGCTCGTGTTCCTGCCCGGCGAGCGCGAGATTCGCGACGCGGCCGAGGCGCTGCGCAAGCATCACCCGCCGCACACCGAGATCCTGCCGCTGTTCGCGCGGCTGTCCGCGCAGGAGCAGGAGCGCGTGTTCCGGTCGTCGAACGCCCGGCGCATCGTGCTCGCGACGAACGTCGCGGAAACGTCGCTGACCGTGCCCGGCATCCGCTACGTCGTCGATACCGGGCTCGCGCGCGTGAAGCGCTACTCGTACCGCAACAAGGTCGAGCAGTTGCAGATCGAGCCGATCTCGCAGGCCGCCGCGAACCAGCGCGCGGGCCGCTGCGGCCGTGTCGCGGACGGCATCTGCATCCGGCTCTACGAAGAGGCGGATTTCGTCGCGCGGCCGCGCTTCTCCGATCCGGAGATCCTGCGCTCGTCGCTCGCGGCGGTGATCCTGCGGATGAAGTCGCTGCACCTGACCGGGATCGAGACGTTCCCGTTCATCGAGCCGCCGCCCGGCCGCGCGATCGCGGACGGTTATCAACTGCTGAACGAACTCGGCGCGGTCGACGACGACAACGCGCTGACGCCGCTCGGCCGCGAACTGGCGCGGCTGCCGCTCGATCCGCGCGTCGGCCGGATGATCCTCGGCGCGCGCGACGAACACGCGTTGCGCGAGGTGCTGGTGATCGCGAGCGCGCTGTCGGTGCAGGACCCGCGCGACCGGCCGATCGAAGCGCAGGAGCAGGCGGACCAGGCGCACCGGCGTTTCGCGGACGAGCGCTCCGAGTTCCTGCAATGGCTGAAGATCTGGACGTGGTTCGAGGAAGCGGTCGCGCACAAGAAATCGAACCGGCAACTGGTCGACGCGTGCCGCGCGAATTTCCTGTCGCATCTGCGGCTGCGCGAATGGCGCGACGTGCATTCGCAACTGCTGACGGTCGTGCGCGAGCACGGCTGGCGGCTCAACGAAGCGGACGCGACCTACGAGCAGATCCATCACGCGCTGCTGACCGGCCTGCTCGGCAACATCGGGCTGAAGGCCGACGACGATCCGCATTATCTCGGCGCGCGCGGGATCAAGTTCCATCTGTGGCCCGGCTCCGCGCTCGTGAAGAAGGCGGGGCGCTGGGTGGTCGCCGCGGAACTGGTCGAGACGAGCCGGCTGTACGCGCGCTGCATCGCGAAGATCGAGCCGGAGTGGCTGGAAAAGGTCGGCGCGCATCTGCTGCGCAAGTCGTTGTCCGAGCCGCATTGGGAAAAGCGCGCGGCACAGGTGTCCGCGTACGAGCGCGCGGTGCTGTACGGGTTGACCGTCTATCAGCGGCGGCGCGTGAGCTTCGGCCGCCAGGACCCGGCGCGCGCGCGGGAACTGTTCATTCGCGGCGCGCTGGTCGAAGGCGAGTTCGACACGAAACTCGCGTTTTTCGCGCACAACCGGCGGCTGCTCGCGGACATCGAGCAACTGGAGCACAAGTCGCGCCGCCAGGACGTGCTGGTCGACGACGAACTGATCTTCGCGTTTTACGACCAGGCGGTGCCGCAAGGCATCCATACGGGCGCCGCGTTCGAGCGCTGGTATCGCGACGAGGTGAAGCAGAGCGGCCAGCCGGAGGACAAGCTGCGCCTCTTGTACCTGTCGCGCGACGACCTGATGCGCCACGAGGCGGCCGGCGTGACGACCGACCTGTTCCCGAAGCGCGCGACGATGGCCGGCGTCGCGATGGCGCTGTCGTATCACTTCGAGCCGGGTTCGCCGCGCGACGGCGTGACGCTCGCGGTGCCGCTCTATGCGCTGAACCAGGTCGATGCGCGCCGCTCCGAATGGCTCGTGCCGGGGATGCTGAAGGAGAAGGCGCAACTGCTGCTGAAGTCGCTGCCGCAGAAGCTGCGCCGCCATTGCGTGCCGCTGCCGGAATACGCGGCCGGTTTCGTCGAGCGGCACGCGGGCGAGCGTTTCGGCGCGGGTGCGCTGCTCGACGTGCTGATCGCGGACGTGCGCGAGCAGAAGCAGGTCGCGCTGAAGCAGGCGGACTTCAAGCTGGAGACGCTGCCCGCACATCTGTTCATGAATTTCAAGGTCGTGGACGAGCATGGGCGGCAACTGGCGATGGGCCGCAACCTCGCGCAGTTGCGCGCCGAACTCGGCGCGCAGGCGCAGCAGCAGTTCCAGAAGCTCGCGGCGAGTGCCGGTCTGACGGCGACGGCCCAGCCGCGCCCGCCGGCGACGGACGCCGCCGTGTCGCCACCGGTGGCGGCCGCAAAGCAGGGCGTTCGCGCGAGCGTGCCGCAGACCGGCGGCGCGCGGCCGGCGTCGTTGGCGCCGTCTACGCCGGCTGCGGATGCGGCGCCGGCCACCGCGCTGTACGAAAACCTGACCACGTGGAATTTCGGCAAGCTGCCCGAGCTGCTCGAAATCCGTCGCGGGGGACAGACGCTGTTCGGTTATCCGGCGCTCGTTGATCGCGGCACGCATTGCGACGTCGAGGTGTTCGACTCGCCGGAGGAAGCCGCGCGGATTCACCGGGTCGGACTGCGCCGGTTGTTCGCGCTGCAACTGCGCGAGCCGATCCGCTATCTGGAGAAGAACCTGCCGGGCTTGCGCGAGATGGCGATGCAGTTCATGTCGCGCGCGACGCAGGAAGAACTGCGCGATCAGTTGATCGAACTGGCGCTCGACCGCGCGTGCCTGCAAGACCCGCTGCCGGCCGACGACGCGGCGTTCCACGCGCGCCGTGACGAAGGCCGCGCGCGGCTGTCGCTGCTCGCGCAGGAGATCGCGCGGCTCGTCGGCCAGGTGCTGGCCGAATACGCGTCGCTCGCGAAAAAACTCGTGCAGGCGAAGGGTTTCGCGCCGGCCGCCGCCGACATCCACGCGCAACTCGACGCGCTGATCGGCAAGCGTTTCATCGTCGATACGCCGTATGCGCAGCTCACGCATTTCCCGCGTTATCTGAAGGCGATCGCGCTGCGCATCGACAAGCTGCGCGCGGACCCGGCCCGCGACGCGCGGCAGTTCGCGGAGCTTCAGCCGCTGTTGCAGCAGTATCAGCGCGCGCTGTCGCAGCGCGGCGGCGTGTTCGATTCGCGCCTCGGCGAATTCCGCTGGCTGCTCGAAGAACTGCGCGTGTCGCTGTTCGCGCAGGAGTTGCGCACGCCGGTGCCGGTGTCGGTGAAGCGGCTCCACAAGGTCTGGGAATCGATGCAGCGGTAGCGCGTGGCGTACCAAAAGCGGGGTAGAGGTGTTGGTTTTACGCCTCTGCCCCGTTTTTCAAGATGTTTGCGTCAACCTTGCTGAACGGCGGGCGTTCTACAATCACGCATCTCTCCGTAAGCGAGTCTTCATGCGTAGATCCCCCATTCGCCGGACGGCCGCGCGCATCACGCATATCGCGCTGTCCGCGACGCTGGCCCTCGCGGCCACCCTGCCGTTTGCGCGTAGCGCATCCGCCAACAACATCATCGTGCTGAATTCCGGCGAGGCGACGCTCTCGCTGATCGACGAGGCCACCCAGCAGGTCGTCGGCACCGTGCCGACCGGCAAGGAGCCGCACCACCTGTTCCCGACGCCGGACAACGCGTCGCTGATCGTCGCGAACTCGGTGTCGAACAGCCTGCTGTTCGTCGATCCGAAGACCGGCAAGCCGCAGCGCTGGCTCGACAACATCGAGGACCCGTATCAGCTCGGCTTTTCGCCGGACCGCAAGTGGTTCGTGACGACCGGCCTGCGGCTCGACCGCCTCGACATCTATCACTACGACGGCGCGAACATGACGCTCGCGAAGCGCCTGCCGCTGTCCGCGATGCCGAGCCACATGGCGTTCACGAACGACAGCCGCACGGTGATCGTGTCGTTGCAGGTCTCGGGCGAACTCGCGGCGATCGACCTGCCGACGCAGACGGTCAAGTGGAAGATGCCGGTCGGCAGCGCGCCAGCGGGCCTGTGGATGACGCCCGGCGACAAGTACCTGCTCGTCGGGATGACCGGCGCGGACTACGTCGCGGTCGTCGACTGGCGCAACCAGAAGGTCGTGAAGCAGATACCGGCCGGCAAGGGCACGCACAACTTCCGTTCGCTCGTCGACGGCCGGCACGTGCTGGTGTCGAACCGCGTCGCGAGCACGATCAGCATCATCGACGAGGAAACGCTGACGAACGTCGGCGACATCACCGGGCTGCTGCCGGGGCCGGACGACATGGAGCTGTCCGCCGACCGGCGCTACCTGTGGGTGACGTTCCGCTTCGCGCGGCACATCGGCGTGATCGACATGACGACGCGCAAGCTGGTCAAGACGATCCCGGTCGGCCGTTCGCCGCACGGCATCTATTTCTACAACCGCGCGCCGGTGACGGCGCCGAACGGCGCGTGAGCCCCGTCGCGCAAGCGGGATGACCGGGACCATGCTTTCGCTGTGGCATCTGCTCGTTTCGTCCGCCGACGACTTCGTCGCGTCGCTGCAAACCGCGCTGTACGTGCACGTCGTGCAGCCGCTGCTGTTTCGCGCCGGCCTGATGGACGTCGACGAGGATGCGTATGACGCGCTGTACTGGGTGATCGTCGGCGCGCTCGAAGTGCTCGCGATGTACGCGCTGCTGCGTCCGCTCGAAGCGCTGCTGCCGGCCGAGAAGTGGCGCGACCGCAAGGGCGTCGGCGTCGATGCGATCTACACGTGGATCACGAAGCTCGGCATCGTGAACCTGCTGTTCTTCTTCACGCTGCAGCCGATGTTCGACCGCGCGCAAGGGTGGCTGCGGCTGCACGGCGTGCGCAGCCTCGACATCGACAATCTGTGGCCCGGCGTCACGACGCGGCCGCTCGTTGCGTTCGTCGTTTATCTGGTCGTGCTCGACTTCGCCGGCTACTGGTATCACCGGCTCGAACACCGGTTCGGCATCTGGTGGGAACTGCACGCGGTGCATCACAGCCAGCGCCGGATGTCGCTGTGGTGCGACGATCGCAATCATCTGCTCGACGTGCTGCTGCAGGCGTGCGTGTTCTCGTCGATCGCGCTCGTGATCGGCGTGCCGCCCGCGCAGTTCGTCGTGCTCGTCGCGCTGACCAACTTCGTGCAGAGCGTGCAGCACGCGAACATCCGCGTGCATTTCGGCCGGATCGGCGAACGGCTCGTCGTGAGCCCGGCGTTCCATCGCCGCCATCATGCGATCGGGTTCGGCCGTGACGGGCTCTCGGGCGGACTCTCCTACGGCTGCAACTTCGGCGTGCTGTTTCCGTGGTGGGACATGCTGTTCGGCAGCGCGTCGTGGAACCGTGCGGCCGAGCCGACCGGCATTCCGGACCAACTCGACGGCGTGCGCTACGGCGACGGCTTCTGGGCGCAGCACGCGCTCGCGTTCGTGCGGATCGCGCGCCGCCTTTCGGCGCGCGCCCGCGCCGCCGAACTGCGCGAGCGCGACGACGCGACCGTCGCGTAATCCGCGCCGTCTTTCTTTCGATTCCGTTCCCCGCGCGGTCGGGTTTCGGCTCGCGCGGCCGTTTTACCAGGCGGCCGCGCGCTGGTTTATGCTGTCGGCTATGCTGGATCCAGTCCCCACCGTCCCCGCGTCTTGCGACGCCTTTTTTGCCGCCATCCCGCCCGCATGAATGACCTGTTGCGTTCGTTTGGACGCGCGCTGTCGAGCGTGTTCCATCCGGTCATGCTGTTCCTGACCTTCGTGCCGTTCGCGGTCGCGGCGGTCGCCTGGGGCGCGCTGCTCTACGTGTTCTGGCAGCCGCTGCTCGACACGACGCGCCTGTGGCTCGACACGTGGTCGTTCACGTCGACGCTGTATCACCTGTTCGACTGGCTCGGTTTCGCATCGCTGCGCGCGGTCGTGGCGCCGTTCGTCGTGATCTCGATGGCGATTCCGCTGATCGTCGTGACGGTGTTGCTGCTGATCGTCACGATGTCGATGCCGCGCGTGATCCGCCATCTGTCGAACCGGCAGTTCGCGTCGCTCGAAATGCGGCGCGGCGGCAGCTGGTACGGCAGCCTCTGGTATTCGCTGTGGACCACGCTGCTGTGCATCGCGCTCCTCGTCATCACGCTGCCGCTGTGGCTCGTGCCGCCGTTCTTCGCGCTGATTCCGCCGCTGCTGTGGGGCTGGCTCACCTATCGCGTGATGACCTACGATGCGCTCGCGCTGCACGCGAGCGCGGACGAGCGGCGCGCGCTGGTGCGCCGCCACCGTCTGCCGCTCTTGACGATCGGCGTGGTGAGCGGCCTGTTCGGCTCGCTGCCGACGATGATCTGGGCGTCGTCCGCGTGGCTGGTGCTGTTCTTTCCGGTGATCACCGCGGTGACCATCTGGATCTATGCGTTCATTCTGGTGTTCACGGCGCTGTGGTTCGGCAACTACTGTCTGCGCGCGCTGCAGCGCATGCGCGCGCAGGAGCCGCACAGCGTCGCGACGCTGTCCTGAGTCCTTATCTTCGAGTTTTCGACGAGGCGAAAAAATGGCATTTGGCGTCATCATCATCGGCGACGAGATCCTGTCCGGCCGCCGCAGCGACAAGCATCTGCCGAAGGTCATCGAACTGCTCGGCGCGCGCGGTCTTTCGCTCGACTGGGCCGAATACATCGGCGACGATCCCGACCGGATCACCGACACGCTGCGCCGCTCGTTCGCATCCGGCGACATCGTGTTCTCGACGGGCGGCATCGGCGCGACGCCGGACGACCACACGCGGCAGTGCGCGGCGAAGGCGCTCGGCGTGCCGCTCGCGCTGCATCCGGAGGCGGAGGTGCTGATCCGCGAGCGGATTCGCGACATGCACACCGGCGCGGACCCGGTCGATTACGCGTCGCCGGAAAACCAGCACCGTTTCCAGATGGGCACGTTCCCGCAGGGCGCGGACATCATCCCGAACGGCTACAACAAGATTCCGGGTTTCTCGGTGCGCGACCATCATTTCGTGCCGGGTTTTCCGGTGATGGCGTGGCCGATGATCGAGTGGGTGCTGGACACGAAATACGCGCATCTGCATCACAGCACGCCGCACGCGGAGAAATCGCTGCTGGTGTTCGAACTGCCGGAATCGACGCTGACGCCGCTGATGGTGAGCATCGAGCAGGACTTTCCGGGCGTGCGCGTGTTCAGCCTGCCGAGCGTCGGCGACACCGAGCGCGGCGGCATCTATGCGCGCCGCCATATCGACCTCGGCGTGAAGGGCGAGCCGGAAGCGGTCGCGGCCGCGTTCGTGAAGCTGCGCGAAGGGGTGCACCTGCTCGGCGGCGACGTCGTCGAGCCACCGGAGGAACAGCCGGCGCCCAGCGATCGCGAACGGCGCAGTCCGGGGCGGGCCGGTTTCTGAAGCGGGAAGGGCGCGGCTGATGGGGCGTTTGCCCCATCATCGCCGTGTCATATCGGACGGCGACGATGGGTTATCGCGCCGGCGGGTATTGCGGCGAATGGTGGTGTGACGGAATCAGGCGCCGATCCACGGCAGGCCGCGAAAGCACCAGCCGGATACCGTCTTGCGATGGCCCTGGCTGTCCTTGTCGCCTTCGAAGCCTTCCAGTAGGTCGTACGCGTGCGTGAAGCCGGCTTTCGCCGCTTCGATCGCGGCGAGCTTCGAGCGCGCCGCGCTGCGGCACAGGAACAGCACCGGCGTGTCCGGCGTCGCGACCGCGCGCAACTGGTCGAGGAATTCGGCGTTCGGCACCGCGCCCGGGTAGCGGGTCCATTCGACGTGCGCGTACTGGCCGTCACCGATCACCGGGCGGCCGACCCAGTCGAGTTCCGCGCGCGTGCGGACGTCGATCAGGCGCGTGCGGGGATCGAGCTGCAGCAGCTCGAACGCTTCCGCAGGCGACACCGCGCCCGCATAGGGCAGCTGATTCTCGTTGCGGCGCTTTTCGGCCTGGGCGTACAACTGTTCGAGCGAGCTCATGGCAGCGGATCTCCTTCATGCGTTGGACCAAAAGGGCATTCTAGCGCCGGGGCCGACGGCGAGCGAAGGGCCGGGGGTCACGAAGGCGCGGGCGAGCGGGAATGCGGACGAGGTGGCTAAAAGCTTCGCACTGGTGCAAAATCGGCGTTTCGCACCATAATGGATAAAAAATTGCGCGCCAACTTCGTGATTGCACGATATTGGTGCGAATGAGTCGGTCGGAGCGGGGTCAGGGCGGCGGCGAACAGGGTGGGTTTCCCCTTAAACGCGCGCCGGAAACGGGTTTGTAACGGTTTCGCGGGATTTTGCGCCACGCTGGCGCACGTATGGCACGGAAGCTGCTTATAAGGACGCGATCGATTCGCAGCCGGCGCTTCGGGGCCAGCGAAGGCAGGAAGCCGGCGGACCGAATACAAAGAATTGGGACGGCGGGCAGCGTTCGCCGAATTCGTTAATCAGGAGAATAGGTTATGAGTAAATCCGTGGCCGACGTCATGCAACTCGTCAAGGACGAAGACGTCAAGTTTGTCGATTTCCGTTTCACGGATACGCGCGGCAAGGAGCAGCACGTGTCGGTGCCGGTGTCGGCATTCGACGAGGACAAATTCGAAAGCGGCCATGCGTTTGACGGTTCGTCGATTGCCGGCTGGAAGGGCATCGAAGCTTCGGACATGCTGCTCGTTCCGGATTCGAACACCGCGTTCATCGACCCGTTCTACGAAGAATCGACGCTCGTGCTGACCTGCGACGTCGTCGAACCGGCTGACGGCAAGGGCTACGAGCGCGACCCGCGCTCGCTCGCGAAGCGCGCGGAAGCGTACCTGAAAAGCTCGGGCCTCGGCGACACCGCGTTCTTCGGTCCGGAGCCGGAATTCTTCATTTTCGACTCGGTCCAGTGGAACACGGACATGTCGGGCTGCTTCGTGAAGATCGGCTCGGATGAAGCGCCGTGGTCGTCGGGCAAGGAAATCGAAGGCGGCAATCCGGGCCACCGTCCGGGCGTGAAGGGCGGCTACTTCCCGGTTCCGCCGGTCGATTCGTTCCAGGACATCCGCTCGGAAATGTGCCTGCTGCTCGAACAGATCGGCATTCCGGTCGAAGTGCACCACCACGAAGTGGCGGGCCAGGGCCAGAACGAAATCGGCACGAAGTTCTCGACGCTGGTGCAGCGCGCGGACTGGACGCAGCAACTGAAGTACATCGTCCATAACGTCGCGCACTCGTACGGCAAGACGGCGACGTTCATGCCGAAGCCGGTCGTCGGCGACAACGGTTCGGGCATGCACGTTCACCAGTCGATCTGGAAGGACGGCCAGAACCTGTTCGCGGGCAACGGCTACGCGGGCCTGTCGGAATTCGCGCTGTTCTACATCGGCGGCATCATCAAGCACGCACGCGCGCTGAACGCGATCACGAACCCGACGACGAACTCGTACAAGCGTCTCGTGCCGCACTTCGAAGCGCCGGTCAAGCTCGCGTACTCCGCGCGCAACCGTTCGGCGTCGATCCGCATTCCGCACGTGAGCAACCCGAAGGGCCGCCGCATCGAAACGCGCTTCCCGGACCCGATGGCGAATCCGTATCTGTGCTTCTCGGCGCTGATGATGGCGGGTCTCGACGGCGTGCAGAACAAGATCCATCCGGGCGAAGCCGCCGACAAGAACCTGTACGACCTGCCGCCGGAAGAGGATGCAAAGATCCCGACCGTGTGTGCCGGCCTCGACCAGGCGCTCGAAGCGCTCGACAAGGATCGCGAGTTCCTGACGCGCGGCGGCGTGTTCACGGACGGCATGATCGACTCGTACCTCGCGCTGAAGGAAGGCGAGCTGCAACGCGTGCGCATGACCACGCATCCGGTCGAGTTCGAACTGTACTATTCGCTGTAAAGACGGCGATGGCGCTTCGCTCACGCAGGTGCGGCGAAGCGCATACCCGACGTTCGCGATCGGTCACGAAGGGACGGCGGTGCCGTCCCTTTTTCGTTGCGCGATCCGTCATGCAGCACGGCGGGACTTCGCGCACGGCCGCGCGGCAACCTGTGGAATTCGACACTACCGGCATGCCTCGCGGCGGCCGGTCCGCGACATGGTGCTCAAGAATCTGATCAAGGCAAGAAAGGGCCACGCAGACGCGCTGTCCGACGATGCTCCGCTCGTCGGCTCCGGCCTGCTGCCCGGCTTCGAGGCGCTGCCGACCGTCGTGCTCGTGCTCGAAAAGCGCACGCTGCGGGTCGCGTTCGCGAACCCGTCGGCGGAAGCGATGCTCGAACTGTCGCGCCGCCAGCTCGCGCAGATGGCGTGGTCCGATCTGTTCTCGAACGCGGACGAACTGATCGCGACGATCGCGTCGATCGCCGAGCACCGCTTTCACGCGACGCGGCTCGACGCGACGCTCGAACGCATGGGCCGCGAGCCGCTGCACGTGCATGCGATCGTCGGCTTTCTCGAAAGCGCGCCGGACTACGTGCTGCTCGAACTGTTCGAGAACGAGCGGCATCTGCGCAGCGACCGCGAGGAGCGCATCCAGGACCTCACCGCGGTCAACAAGCAGTTGATCCGCAATCTCGCGCACGAGATCAAGAACCCGCTCGGCGGCATCCGCGGCGCGGCGCAGCTGCTCGAATTCGAACTCGGCGCGCTTCAGCGCGACGAGCTGCGCGAATACACGCAGGTGGTCATCAAGGAATCCGACCGGCTGCAGACGCTGGTGGACCGCCTGCTCGAACCGCACCGCCATCCGCACATCGTCGGCGACGTGAACATTCACGAGGTGTGCGAACGGGTGCGCGCGGTGATTCTCGCGGAGTTTCCGCGCGGGCTCACGGTCGAGCGCGACTACGACGTCAGCGTGCCGGACCTGCGCGGCGACAAGGAACAACTGATCCAGGCGGTACTGAACATCGTGCGCAACGCGGCGCAGGCGCTGCGCGAACGCATCTCGCAGGGCGATGCGCGAATCGAATTGCGCACGCGGATCGCACGCAAGATCACGATCTCGAAGCGTCTGTGCAAGCTGGCATTGGACTTGCATATCGTGGACAACGGACCTGGCATTCCCGAAGAGATCCGCGACCGCATCTTCTATCCGCTCGTGTCGGGGCGCGAGGACGGCAGCGGTCTCGGTCTCACGCTCGCGCAGACCTTCATTCAGCAGCACGATGGTTTGATCGAGGTGGAAAGCCGGCCAGGACATACCGAATTCCAGATTCTGCTGCCGCTCGACTGCTGATATCTGCCTGCCTTCAAGACTTCTGACGACCTTATGAAGCCGATCTGGATAGTAGACGACGACCAGTCGATCCGCTGGGTGCTGGAAAAGGCCCTTGCCCGCGAGAATTTCGCGACCCGCAGCTTTTCGAACGTGCGCGAAGCCGTAAGCGCGCTCGATCACGACAATCCGCAGGTGCTCGTATCCGACATCCGGATGCCCGGCGGCTCCGGGCTTGAACTGTTGCAGACCGTGCGCGAGCGCGTGCCCGGCCTGCCGGTCATCATCATGACCGCGTTCTCCGACCTCGACAGCGCGGTGGCCGCGTTCCAGGGCGGCGCGTTCGAATATCTCGCGAAGCCGTTCGACGTCGACAAGGCGGTCGAACTGATTCGCCGCGCGGTCGACGAAAGCATGCGCGGCGAGCATCAATGGGACGAGCGTCCGGCCGAGACGCCGGAGATGCTCGGCCAGGCGCCGGCGATGCAGGACATGTTCCGCGCGATCGGGCGGCTGTCGCATTCGGCGGCGACCGTGCTGATCACCGGCGAGTCCGGCACCGGCAAGGAACTGGTCGCGCGCGCGTTGCACCGGCACAGCCCGCGCGCGAACGGACCGTTCATCGCGCTGAACACCGCCGCGATCCCGAAGGACCTGCTGGAATCCGAACTGTTCGGCCACGAGCGCGGCGCGTTCACCGGCGCGCAGGCGATGCGGCAGGGCCGCTTCGAGCAGGCCGAGAACGGCACGCTGTTCCTCGACGAAATCGGCGACATGCCGTTCGATTTGCAGACGCGTCTGCTGCGCGTGCTGTCCGACGGGCAGTTCTATCGCGTCGGCGGCCACAATCCGCTGCGCGCGAACGTGCGCGTGATCGCGGCCACGCACCAGAACCTCGAAACGCGCGTG
This sequence comes from Paraburkholderia caballeronis, assembly GCF_900104845.1. NCBI lineage: Bacteria > Pseudomonadati > Pseudomonadota > Betaproteobacteria > Burkholderiales > Burkholderiaceae > Paraburkholderia > Paraburkholderia caballeronis. The sequence continues at coordinate 1,649,337 of NZ_FNSR01000001.1, forward strand.
CGCCAGGGGCTGTTCCGCGAGGATCTGTATCACCGGCTCAACGTGATCCGGCTGCGCCTGCCGCCGCTGCGCGAGCGCAGCGAGGACATTCCGCTGCTCACGCGCCACTTCCTGCAAAAGAGCGCGCGCGAACTCGGCGTCGAGCCGAAGCGCGTATCCGACGAGGCGCTGGTGTACATGTCGTCGCTGCCGTTCCCGGGCAACGTGCGGCAACTCGAAAATCTCGCGAACTGGCTGACCGTGATGGCGCCCGCGCAGACCATCGAGATCAAGGACCTGCCGCCGGACCTCGTGCCAGCGCAAGGCAGCAGCGCGCCGACCGACACGACGGCGGCCGCGCTCGGCGCCGACGTCGGCGCGGCGACGGCTGCGGGGCCGCTCGGCGGCGCGTCGGCGGCCGGTACGCCGGGGGCGTTGCCGGGCCTCGGCACGGCCGGGGCGGCGGGCGCATCGGGCGTCGCGGTCGCGACGCCGGTCAGCGTGTGGGAAAGCGGGCTTCGCACCGAGGTCGCGCGGCTCCTGCGCGAGAACAGCGCCGACGTGATGGACGAACTCTCGCGCCGCTTCGAGGCGGCCGTGATCCGCGAGGCGCTCGACTTCACGCGCGGCCGCAAGGTCGAGGCGGCCGAACGGCTCGGCATCGGCCGCAACACGATCACGCGCAAGATCCAGGAACTGAACCTGGAGTGATCGACGCGCGGCGGCCCGTTTGCGCTCCCACGCGCGAACGGGTCGCGCGCTTCGCAGACGCCGGACCGCTCCGGCGCGCGGGCAGGGCATAATCGACGCTGTCTTCCAGCCGATACTCACCATGCCCGTCAAATCCCCGTGGCCCCGCGAGGCCGATCCGTTCCTTTCTCTCGAATCGCTCGACGATCCCGTCGTGCGCGAATGGGTCGACGCGCAGAACGCGCGAACCCGCGCCGCGTGGCACGGCGGCGAGCGTTTCGACGCGCTCGCGAAGCGGTTTGCGCAAGCGTATTTGCCGCGCGAGCGGCCGGTGATCCCGAGCCGCTGGCAACAGTGGGCGTACGACTTCTGGGAGGACGAGGACAACCCGAAGGGGCTGTGGCGGCGCGCGCCGTGGGCCGACTGGCGCGCGCGCCGCGCGCAGTGGCAGCCGCTGATCGACTTCGACGCGCTCGGCGCGGCCGAGAACATGCCGTGGGTGTGCGCGGGCATCGACATCCTGTATCCGGACGGCGACCGCGCGCTGATCCAGCTATCGGACGGCGGCGCGGACGCGACGGTGGTGCGTGAGTTCGACATCGAGCGCCGTGAGTTCGTGACCGGCGGTTTCGAGATCGCGACCGAAGGCAAGCATGGAATCTCGTGGATCGATCGCGATACCGTTTATGTCGGTTGGGACAACGGCCCGAAGACGCTGACGCGCTCCGGTTATCCGCGCGAAGTGCGGCGCTGGACGCGCGGCACGCGGCTCGCCGATGCGCCGGTCGTGTTTCGCGGCGAATACGACGACATCAGCGTCGAGGCCGACTACGATCCGGTCGAGCAGCGTCACGACGTCGTGCGCAGCGTGGACTTCTTCGATTCGCATACGTACCGGCTCGATGCGAACGGCGCGTGGGTGCGCTACGACGTGCCTTCGCACGTCGAGGTCGGCGCATGGCACGGCTGGCTGCTGCTCGAACCGCGTCTTGACTGGGCGGTCAATGGCGTCACGCATCCGGGCGGTTCGCTGCTCGCCATCCGCGAGGATGCGTTCGTCGCCGGCGCGCGGGCGTTCGCGACGCTGTTCACGCCGACGCCGGTCACGTCCGCATGCGACTGGACGCATACGCGCCACTGCGTGCTCGTGTCGTGGCTCGACGACGTGCAGAGCCGCACGATGCTGTGGGAACCGGCGCAGGACGGCGACGCGTGGACATGGCGCTCGCGCGCGTTTCCGGCGCGCGCGAGTTCGCAGGTGGATGTGTCGCCGGTCGACGACACGGTCGACGACGAGGTGTTCGTCGACGTCGACGACTATCTGCAACCGCCCGAATACTGGCTCGCGGATCTCGCGAAGCCGGACTTGCAGGACTGGGAGTTGATCGACCGCTGGCCGACGCAGTTCGACGCGTCGTCGCTGACCGTGATCCGCTCGCACGCGCGCTCGGCAGACGGCACCCAGGTGCCGTTCACGGTGATCGGCCCGCGAGCCGCGCTGGAAGGCAACGCGCGCGAGCCGCGCCCGTGTCTGCTGACCGGCTACGGCGGATTCGCGATTGCGTTGACGCCGCAGTATCTGGTCAGTTCCGGCATCGGCTGGCTCGCGCAGGGCGGCGTGGTCGCGATCGCGCATATCCGCGGCGGCGGCGAATACGGCACCGCGTGGCACGTGAACGCGCAGCGCGAGCATCGGCAGCGTTCGTTCGACGACTTCATCGCGGTCGCGGAGCAACTCGTCGCCGATCGCGTGACGACGTCCGCGCAACTCGGCATCAAGGGCGGCAGCAACGGCGGGCTGCTGGTCGCCGCGTGCATGGTGCAGCGGCCCGAACTGTTCGGCGCGGTCGTCTGCGAAGTGCCGCTGCTCGACATGCAGCGGTATCCGCTGCTGCACGCGGGCGCGTCGTGGCTCGACGAATACGGCGACCCCGACGACCCCGAACAGCCGCAGGAGGCGCGCGCGCTGGCTGCGTATTCGCCGTATCACCGCGTCGCGGCCGGTGTTGCGTATCCGCCGGTGCTGTTCACGACGTCGACCAGCGACGACCGCGTGCATCCGGGCCACGCGCGCAAGATGGTCGCGTTGATGCAGCGCCAGGGCCACGCGAACGTCTGGTATCTGGAGAACACCGACGGCGGCCACGGGCCGGGCAGCGACGCGCTGGAGCGCGCGCAGTACGATGCGCTCGTCGACCGGTTCCTGTGGACGACGCTCGCGGGCGCGTGGTGACGCGCGCCGTTTGAATGATGCGGCAGTCGCGGGACTACGCGCTGAGCGCGAGTTCCGCGACGACCGGCGCGTGGTCGGACGGCTGCTCCCACTTGCGCGGCGCCTTGTCCACCGTGCACGACGTGCAGTGCGGCGCGAGCGCCGGCGACAGCAGGATGTGGTCGATCCGCAGCCCCGCGTTGCGGCGGAACGCGAACATCCGGTAGTCCCACCACGTGAAGGTCTTTTCCGGTTGCTCGAACTGGCGGAACGCATCGACGAAGCCGAGCCCGATCAGCCGCTCGAACTGCGCGCGCTCTTCCGGCGACACGAGGTTCTGGCCTTCCCACGCCTTCGGGTCGTGCACGTCGCGGTCGTCGGGCGCGATGTTGTAGTCGCCGAGCAGCGCGAGCTTCGGATAACGCGTCAGCTCGTCCGCGAGCCAGTCGTGCAGCGCGTTTAGCCATGCGAGCTTGTACGCGAACTTGTCGGTGCCGGGCGCCTGGCCGTTCGGGAAATACGCGCTGACGATCCGCACGCCGTCGATGGTCAGCGCGATCACGCGCTGCTGCGGGTCGTCGAACGCAGGGATGTTGCGCACGACCGTCGCTTCGTCGACGAACAGGTTCCCGCGCACGAGAATGCCGACGCCGTTATAGGTTTTCTGGCCCGCGAACCAGCTGCGATAACCGTGCGCTTCGAGTTCCGCGCGCGGGAATTTTTCGTCGGGGAGCTTCAGTTCCTGCAGGCACAGCACGTCGACATGGCTTTCCGCGAGCCAGTCGATCACGTGTTGCTGGCGGACCTTCAGGGAGTTGACGTTCCAGGTGGCGATTTTCATGTGAGGCTCGATCGGCTGACGGCGAAGGGTGATGGTGCTCGCGCGCGGACCTCGAAGGGGCCGGTCGCGCGTCGCGCAACATTATGAACTGCTTCGCGGGGGCGGCGTAGGGGGAGCGGTGCGGCGTGCGCCGTGATGAAGCGCTCGATGCCGCATCACGGCGCCGGCACGGAAGAGGGTAGGCTCCCTCGTCGGTCAAGGCCGCGTCACTGCGCGCGCTGATAGCGGGAGAGTACGCGCGCGTCGCGCCGCATGAGCGGTGCGGCGGCGCGTGCGCGTTCGCAGGACGAGAAGATTAAAGCGCGGGTTGCGGCTCGCCGCGTCCGTCGCGTGCGGCGTCGGCCGAGGCGAGACCGAGCCGTTGGCGCGCGTCGTCGTATTCGCGCTTCAGCCGCGCGATCAGTTCCGCCGCCGGCACCACGGACTTCACCGCGCCGATGCCCTGGCCCGAACCCCAGATATCCTTCCACGCCTTCGCGCGCGAGCCGCCGCCGGAGCCGAAGTTCATCTTCGACGGATCGGACTCCGGCAGCGCATCCGGATCGAGCCCGCTCGCGACGATGCTCTGCCGCAGATAGTTGCCGTGCACGCCGGTGAACAGGTTCGAGTAGACGATGTCGGCCGCGTTGCCTTCGACGATCATCTGCTTGTACGCATCGGCCGCGTTCGCTTCGTTCGTCGCGATGAACGCGGAGCCGACATATGCGAGGTCCGCGCCCGCGGCCTGCGCCGCAAGGATCGCATTGCCGTTGCCGATCGCGCCGGACAGCAGCAGCGGGCCGTCGAACCATTCGCGGATCTCGTGGACCAGCGCGAACGGCGACAGCGTGCCCGCATGGCCGCCGGCGCCGGCCGCGACCGCGATCAGGCCGTCGGCGCCTTTCTCGATCGCCTTTTTCGCGAATGTGTTGTTGATCACGTCGTGCAGCACGATGCCGCCCCACGCGTGAACGGCTGCGTTCACTTCCTCGCGCGCGCCGAGCGACGTGATCACGATCGGCACCTTGTAGCGCGCGCAGACTTCGAGGTCGTGCTGAAGGCGGTCGTTCGACTTGTGGACGATCTGGTTCACCGCGAACGGTGCGGCCGGACGGTCCGGATGCTTCGCGTCGTGCCCGGCCAGTTCGGTCGTGATGCGGTCGAGCCATTCGCCGAGCACGTGCTCGGGGCGCGCGTTCAGCGCCGGGAACGAGCCGATCACGCCGGCCTTGCACTGCGCGATCACGAGATCGGGATTCGAGATGATGAAGAGCGGCGAGCCGACGACCGGAATCGACAGGCCGCGTCGCAGCACGGCGGGCACGGACATGGAATCTCCTTGATCGGGCGGCCGCGCGTCCCGGCGGCCGTCCTGTTTATGGGCGGGCGAGACCGCGGCGGCGCATGCTGGCCGTCGCGGTTCGGTAACGGCAACCATAACAAACGGCTTTGTACTATGCAACCAGTTGCATAGTGACGGCGTTCGAGTCGCCGTGGTTTAGAATCGCCGCATGTCCACCCCCCATGCGATCCTGATTGCGCTGCTCGAAAAGCCGTCGTCCGGCTACGACCTTGCGCGGCGCTTCGACCGCGCGATCGGCTACTTCTGGCGCGCGACCCATCAACAGATCTATCGCGAACTGGGCCGCATGGTCGAGGCCGGCTGGGTGGCCGTGATGGACGGCGACGCGTTGGCTCAGGCGAGCCAGGAGGCTCTGCCGGCCGCGACGCGCAGGAAGGTGTATCGCGTGCTGCCGGTCGGCCGCGACGAGGTCGCGCGCTGGGTGCGCGAGACGCGACTCGGCGTCGATGACCGCAATGCGTTTCTGCTGAAGCTGCGCGCGGATGCGGCGATCGGGCCGCTTGGCCTCGGCGACGAACTGTTGCGATTGATCGACGAACATCGCGCGCGTCTCGACACGTATCGCGAGATCGAGCAACGCGACTTCGCGGGCCACGCGCTGACGAACGCGCAGCAACTGCAATATGCGATTCTGCGGGCCGGGCTGTTGCAGCAGCAGACGTGGCTCGAATGGGCCGACGGCGTGCGTCCGCTGCTCGGCTTGCCGGCGAGCGAACGGGGCGTTGCGAATTAGTTCGCCATCCGTATCAATTCGGTTTGGGATGACTTCGGCTGCGAGCGTTGCCGCATTCTTTATCCGCCTCGTGTGAAAACGATTTGACGTAGCTGCTTAATCCACGTAGAATGCTTTTCTCAGACGGACGCGGGGTGGAGCAGTCTGGCAGCTCGTCGGGCTCATAACCCGAAGGTCACAGGTTCAAATCCTGTCCCCGCAACCAAGCTTTCCGAAAAGCCTTGATTTCACGATGAAATCAAGGCTTTTTTGTTTTCGGGCGGTGCTACACATGGAGCTACACCTGTGGCCCGTCAGCATCTGCAACCAAACCCGCAATCCTGCGGCGCGTCTTATACTCGGACCGGGTTCCCCCGGCTCTACGTCTCCCGGCACGGTGTCTATTACTGGCGCGAGCGCAACCGCTGGCGGAGCCTCCATACCAAAGACCCGCGCGCGGCTCACCTGTTTGCGATGGAACGGAACCTGTACCTCGCGCGGCAACGACAGAACCGGGACCGCATGAGCATCGTTGATCCGAACTACCCGAAGTTCCCCCGCCCGAACCCGGACGATCACCAGCGCTTTGAGATCGACCTGCGCCGTGGCATCTACAAGACCAACGGCACGCCCGAGGACGCCCAGGCGCTACGCGAAACGCTGGAAATCATCCAGCAGATGCCGCCGCCTGCGCCGGAACCGGCTGCTCCGCTGCCGCCTGGAATCGCGGCCGACGAGGAAGCGATTTTGCGCGCCGCAATCGATGAGGCCATGAACGAGAGCCAGCGCTCTGAGGAAGTCGCTCAGGGTGGGCCGATGCTGTCGGACGTGGTGGACATGTGGCTGACCGAGCGGGCGCTGAAGAACAAGCCGCGCACGGTCAACGCGAAACGCTTGCACCTGGAAGATTTCCGCCGCCGGATCGGGGCGGCCGAGCCGAACGACGTCGGCATCAACACGCTGCGCAAGTCGGTCCTGGTCAGCTACAAGGCTGCGCTGCTGGCCGAAGGCCAGACCGGCAAGACGGCGGACAACAAGCTGCTGACGCTGCACGACTTCTTCAAATACGCGATCAACAACGGGCACTACACCGCCTCGGACGTGAACCCGGTGGCGGGCCTGTTCGTGCTGACCAAGCGCGAGCGGCTGGCCAAGGCGGAATCCTACGAGCCGTTCACGCCCGACGACCTGCGCGCCGTGTTCGAGCCGGCTGGGTTCAAGACCTGGGCGAGCGCGCCCGATCTGTGGTTTCCGCCGCTGGTGGCGTTGTTCTCCGGGATGCGGATCAGCGAGGCGACGGCCATCGCCACGGCGGACGTGAAGCTGGCCGAGAACGGCGTGCATTACATCAGCATCCCGGACAGCAAGACGGCGGCCGGGATCCGCAACGTGCCGGTTTGCGATGCCTTGATCAGCCTGGGCTTCCTGCGCTACGTCGAAGAGGTACGGTCCGCCGGGCACGATCGGCTCTACCCGCACCGGCCGTTCGTGAACGGCACCTACTCGAAGCGGTTGAGTGAGAAGTTTCGGGAGCGGCTGGACGCCTTGACGATCACCGATCCGCGCAAGTCGTTCCACTCGTTCCGGGTGAACGTGATCACGGCGCTGGCGAACCTGGGGGCCAACACGGCGCAGACCTTCAAGATCACGGGCCACAAGGACCGGGACGACGCCGGCACGCACCTGGGTTACGTGCGCGATCTGCCGGACCTGAAAGCGGTGGTGGACGGGCTGGCCTGGCCGATCAACCTCGATGCGCTGGCCTACGATGGGCGCTTTGCGGGCTTCCTGACTGCGCGGCGGTGGGAGCGTGAGCGTCGGGGCGGATCGCGCACGCCGAAGGCCGGGGCGGGCCGAAAAACGGCCGGCAAAGCGCAGTAGATCGGCGCACGCCCGTTTTTCCGCTCTGGGTCTTGCCGCGCGCTGTCGCGCGCCTGCGGGGAGCGCTTCGGGGTGGTACGTGCCTTAGCATGGTGGCCGGGTGCCCCTTCGGGGCGCCTTCGACCTGTAACCCTGCGGGTGGCTTACGCCTGTGCCCTATAAAGGTGGCCCATGCGTCGGAATGGTACGCCTTTGCCTTGCTTCGCTCCCCTGGTCCCGGCAAAGCCCGGGGCTGCGCCCCGGCCTAAGCCGGGAAAGCCTCTCCCCTGCGCGCCGCAAGATATGCGACATGCATGGAATGACTTTCCCGGCTTAGGCCGTCCCGTTCGATGCTGCTGAACGGTGCCATTTACCGGGGCTGGGATAGATGCGCTCCCCAACTACGGACAGTTCACGATTCGATCATCGCCGGTGCCAGGTCTGTCCACCACCGTGAAGGTGGCGCCTCTCTGTTGGCGTTGTGCACCGTGGCCCGGCCGTCGCCGGGCACTTCCCCGCTCATCACGCCTTACCCATTCAATGCCGAGCCGTCGCGGGCACACGATCCAAGCCAGATTGAGCCATACCTGGAGCCCTCGCGGGACGAAGCGCTGCGGGTCGGATCGCGCACGGGGTGCGCGGTTCAAGATCGTCTGCTGCCAAGGTCGCGTGAAACGTTCCCATGTCGGGGCGGGGCCTGGTACGACTCGCAGACATCAGGGGCTGGTTACCCTGACACGTCCTTGTTCGGATCTCCGGCGGTGCTGCGCTGTCGGGCGTCGGGCTGGATGGTGGGGACGGCGGAAACTTGACCTGGGATTTCGGATCGCTAGGATAGGTTCAGCGGGGCCGAAGTTTGGGTTGTCGTAGCCTTCATCTACTCAATCCAGTTCCCGATGCTGGAAACATCGCGGAACCGCAACCCCACGGTAGCAGACCACGGCCCCCTGTCAAACAGGGGGCCTTGCTTTTTTCCTGGTAGCTGCCTGGATGGTCTGGGATCATCACAGGAGCCAGCCATGCGGGCCACCGACACGCGGAGCGGTACCATAGACCTGAACCTTCGAAACCTATGGTTTCAAGCCTACATCGCAGCGCTGCACCGGGCCGAGCCGGTATCGGCCGGCATGATTGCGGACGACGCGGTACGGGTTGCAATCAACCGCTGGAAGGTCTTGCCAAATACCACCTCTCCAGCTGAAAGCCCTGGCCCTGTAAGATAAGCGTGCATTTTGGACGGAGGAGCGCTTGAATAATCACGGATTTACACAGAAAGAATGGTCGGACGCGAAGCGTGAAGCCAAGGAAATCTTGGCCACTCGCGCCAAAGTGCGTGGAATGATTCCCTATTCCGATCTTGTGGCCAGAATCAAGTCGGTTCGACTTGAAGCCCATGACCAACGTCTTTTCCATTTGCTTGGCGAAATATCTGAAGAAGAAGATGACGCCGGCAGAGGCATGTTGAGCGTTATCGTTGTTCACAAGACCGGAGATATGCAACCCGGCCCGGGATTCTTCGATCTTGCAGAGCAACTTGGGCGGAACACCTCTGACATTTTGAAGTGTTGGATTGATGAGTTGAAAAAGGTCCATGCGTATTGGAGTTCCGCAACCCGTTCCTAGTGAATCTTGACCCCAACAGGTAACAAACTCCCCTTCGAATAAGAAGCGGTTTGTGTTTGTGACGCTTGGGAAAAACCGAAGACACGACCGGACCGCCACGGGCGACATCAGAGACTGGCGGCACTTGTGCCGCCGCCGTAACCTGTCATCCTGGAAAGGTAGCCCACGGATCGGTAGGACAGGAACATGGCACCGCGCAAGACTGACATGCCGTTCTCATTGTTGGACGGGCTTGAACCGTCCAACAATGAGGTGATTGGTCATCGTTCAGATGATCAATCACAAGGCCGTAGCGAAAGCGAAGGCCGTATGCGTGGTCGCGGGAGCGAACACGCACCGGCTCGATGCGGGAGCAGCGAGCCGAGCACAGACGGCGGGAGCCGGCTGTGCGGTCCCCGGATGGACGCCCAAGCGACCATCTGGGGACACGCCATCACGGACGCACTCCGTGATGGCGAAGCCAGCGCACGGAAAGCCGCCGAGGACGATACGAAGCCCTGGACCCTGCACGCCGACCAGCAGACGCGCAACATACTGCGCGACGAGGAACAGCGCAAGGTCTCGCCGACCACCGCAACGAAGTATCGCCGCGAATACGAACGACTGCGCACCGAAGGCATCACCGCACTGGACAAAGCACGGACACGGCAACACTACGACCTGCTGCGGACCGCGTCGCACTACTGCATGGAAACCGACGTGCGCGCGCTCCGGGCTTCATCGGAGCGCGCGCGCCGCGCCGGTCACGTGGACCAAGCACAACGCCTGACGCTCGAAGCCTGGAAACTAGCGACGGAGATGGATGTGCAGTTTCGCCAGCCGGAGCGGAAAACCTGGAAGGACAAGGCGGACGCCATGCGGAAGGCCAGCGCCCCAATCGTGTCGAAGTCGAAACGCGACACGCGCGCGCCGGTTCCGTCGCTCGCGGTCGCGGCGCTGCTGACGACGGGGCATCACGGCGTGAAGGTCGCGGAGCGCCACGCCGAGCGGCTGGCGGTGCTGGCGCTGTTCGGGGTTCGACCGGCCGAGCTGAAACGTGGGATCGAGTTGGAAACGCGGATCGACCCGCAGACCGGCGGCCACTTCCTGGCCGCCCGGGTCAAGGGCGTGAAGGTCAACGCCGAGCGCGGCCAGGCTTGGCGCACGCTGGTGGTACCGGTCGATAACGCCGCCGCAAGCGGGCTTGCGGCGGTGGTTCAGGAGCGCGGCGGCAAGGCGGTGGTGTCGATGACCGACGCGGATCACCGGAGCCTGAATCGCGCGCTCCAGCGGTCAGGCCTGTCGATCTATTCGTTCCGCCACGCGGTTGCCAGCGAACTGAAACGAGAGGCGATCCGCAAGCCGGAGACGGCAGCCAGGGCGGCGACGTTCATGGGGCACGCGAGCACGCGCAGCCTGATGAGTTACGGGCGTGCTGCGCACGCCCGTGGTGGTCGCCGGTTCCAGGCACGAGCAGAGCGCCAGGTGCGCAGCGTGCCCGTTACGTTCAAACAAAAGACCGCCGTGCGCGAGGCTGCCCGTGCGACGGCCGCATCTGCGACCGCCGCGCCGGTTCCAAACCTTGGGGCGCTAGCGCGCCGGCTCCCCGCGCCCGCTGGGCTGACGCCACCACGCGGGCCAAAACTGCCCTGGAAGCGGTAGGCCGCCCGGACGGGGCAGCGGGTCAAGGAGCGCGCAGCGCCCCCGTAGGGGCCTGTCCTTGACGCGCTGAACCGGCCCCGCACGCTCGGGCACGGGCGGGCAGAGCCAGAGCGCTGCCCGCCCATGCCGACCTGCTGCGGGCCGGGTTCATCACTGCACGCGCCAGCCGTTGTTCGTTTTCGCCATCATGGCTTCGTCGTTCACGGACGCGGTCATCCCCGGCAGCGTCTGGAACTTGTCGCGCTCGACCCAGGACGGCACGTCGTCGATCTTCCAGGTGAACTTCACATCGGACATGCCGTCGTTGTCCTTGTTCGGAACCGTGAACTCCGTCACCTCATCAACGGTCTTCGTCCCCACACAGAAACCCTTTTGCGGGTCCCATGCGCCAGTGGATCGCCCTTTGTTCGTCAGGTTGATGGTGAACGCCGAGACGTTCGCGAAGCCTTGCTGGACCAGTCCGAGTTGTACGGTCGCAATGCCCTCACGGTTCAGCCCGTCCAGGATGCCGACCTGTTCTTTCGTCATGCCCTCCGACGGGATCTGGATCGGCCACTGCACCGCCGCGCTGTTCTCGACGTTCCAGCAAACCGCCTGCGGTTTGTCCTTGAAATACTGCGCCAGGCCGTCTTTCAAATCCCCTTTCGACGGCCCGCTGCTGCACCCGGCGAGCACTGCTGCAGCGGCGACCAGCGCCCCGAGCGCCAAATTTTGCTTCTTGTTGTTCATGATGGTCCCTACGGATTGTTGTGCTGTTTTTACCGGTACGCCTGCATGTCCATCGCCGCGCCGAGCCGGTTGTACCATTCCTGCGCGCCTCGTCCAGTGTGGAAGTAGACACGATGCTGCGGCTGGTCCAGGTTCTTCGTGTTGATCTGCACGTAGGGCTTGACCATGTTGTTCGACGTGGAGACTTCGACAGTCCGCACCTGATCGAACGGGATCATGCGTGCCGAGCTGAACCAGCCTGACTTGACGAGCAACTGCCGGCTGTTCGGATCGAGTTCCAAGCGGCTGCGGCCGAAGCCGAGCGAATGGCGATAGGTCGGGTTGAACGACATAAAGTCCTCATCGGTGAATGACGCATGCATATCCATGCGAAAGCGATCATACCCAAAATGATAACCATATCCCGTGATATTTTATCCCGTGGAGATTTATCGCTAGGAAAGCAACCATGAGGCATGGCAACCTCATCCCCTCCGATCAAGACGAAACCCAAAGCGCCGGCCCTAGTGGCGTTCGGTGAGGCCGTTCGTCGGCGGCGCAAAGCACAGGGGCTGTCGCAGGAAGCCTTCGGCGACGCCTGTGGAATCGACCGTAGTTACATGGGTGGGATCGAGCGAGGCGAGCACAACCTGGCGCTTGTCAATATCATCAAGATCGTCCATGCCCTGGGCGTCAAACCGTCCGAGTTTTTCAGCGACCTAGACGATCTGCCGGACCTCGACGCATAGCGCACTGGCATTTGACGGCGGTTCCTGGCGCGGTAAGTTGGTAGAAACCACCACCAGAGCCTGTCATGCTGACCGGGAATCCCTTCCTCCAGAGACCCGCAGCCTTGCGGGCCGCTTCGCCTTGCCGCCCCCGTCGCGGCTTCACCCTGATCGAGTTGATCCTCGTGCTGGCCGTCGGCTCGATGATCACGCTGCTGTCGTTCCAGGGCATGAAGCGCGACACCGAAAGCAACCAGGCCCGGATCGTCGGCCAGCAAATGCAGACGGTTGGCCGGGCCGTCGATACCTACATCGCCAGCCGCTACACCCCGATCAGCCAGTTGCAGGGTGCGGCAGGCGGGGCCAGCGATCCCGGCCCGCGCACCTGCTCGGGGACCACCTGCACGATCACGATCCAAACGCTTGTGAGCGAAGGCCTGCTGCCCGTGACCTACCAGAACCTGAACAGTTATGGATCGGGCTACAACATCACCCTAAACGTCACCGGTACCGCGCCGAACTGGAACGTGGTCGGCGTGGTAACAACGGCCAAGCCGTGGACGGTTGGCGGCGTGACGCGTTACGACCTGCTTGGCCGGGCGATGGCGGCGGCCGGGGCAGACAGCGGCATGAGTCGCTCCAGCGCTTCCCGGATCGACGGCTACGGCGGCGTCTGGAACGCGCCGATCACGATCAGCCCGGCACTCGGGCTGCTCGGCTTCCAGGTCGGCACCGGGACCGGGCTTTACTCGGTCTACCTGCGCCGGGATGGCACCCTGCCGATGACCGGCGACCTGAACCTGTCGGACGGCACAAACCACAACATCATCAATGCCAGCAACGTCACCGGGACCGGGCGCTTCACGTCGGCCCAGACCTACACCAACTACGTGAACCTGGCCGGCAACCTCGACATGACCGGGACGGCGACGATTCAGGGCAGCGCCAATGTGAACGGCCAGGTCGTGGCCCAAGGCATGATCTGGTCAGCAAACAGCCTGCAAACCGCCGGCGGGGTGAGTGCCAACGGCGAGATTTACTCGGGCACGACGGTGCAAACACCAGGCACCATGTGGGCGGGTGGCAACATCACAGCCAACGGCATGATCTGGTCGGCAAACAGTCTGCAAACGGCTGGCGGAGTGAGTGCCAACGGCGAGATTTATTCCGGCACGACGGTGCAAACACCAGGCACCATGTGGGCCGGCGGCAACATCACCGGCAACTATCTGATTCCAAGCGGTAGCGCATCCGTGGGCGGCAGCTGCAGCCCAAGCGGTGCGATAGGAACCGATGGTAGTCAAACGCTGTTCTGCAAAAACGGGGGGTGGAGCAGTGCTGGATCGGCGACGGTCTCCGCTCCTACGGTTCTTGTAAGTGCGGCTGCAAAAAATCAATCGTATTGCTTCACCATGCCGAAAGCGGCCGTCGTAACAACCTCCGCGCTGGGGACGGTCACCACTACCGTTGACGGGGTAGTTGTTGGCTTCAGCGTAGGGGTGTCAGGGCAGAACTCCGACGTTGAGATTGGCACGAGCGTGACTGTTTTCGCGCCTGCGGGCGCCAGCGTGTGCTCGTCTTCTGCCCTCGTTACGGCATATGGTGGCGGCCCTAACCAGATCGTGACCAAGACGATCAATGGCGCTGGCTTTCTCATGGTGGCCACATACCTAAACTAACCTGGCAACATGCACGTCATGCTGAGGTGCGTGTGATGCCGAATCCTACATCTTGAGCTACACTCTGGGGCTACAACTTTCGGAACCCGCAACCGTCCGGGAACCCCGTGTAATCAAGAGGTTATGAGGTGCCGGGCGCTACGCTCCTGCCCCCGCAACCAGGAATCATCCGTACGCCGCCGCTTGCGATCAACAGTCGCCCGGCGGCGTATCCATTTTGGCGAAGGCATTTTCCTTTGCTCCGTTCTCCGCGCCATCTCGTCCCATCGTCGCTGCATTAAGCGACTCGATCCAGGCGTTGTCGGTCAATCTGCGCGCCGACCCACGATAAGCCGTCCGCTACGGTGATAGTCTCGCGTGACAGACTACGTTCTCGCTGTTGCCGCATGGTCGAACGTCGCCTGCAATCGAACGGAGGCTGATCGATGGAAAACGCAGTGTATTGGAACGGCGTGCAGGTCGGGCTCGAAGTCGAAGGCCGCATCTTCTGGTATCCATCGACGCCTCAGGCGGCTATCGACGCATACGGCGACCATCGCAATGACGACGCGTGCCAGCCGGTCGCGAGCCACGCGAATCTGGGCATCGTGGCGGGGATACCCGATAACGGCGTCGGCCGTCGTTGACGACCGATACCGAACAAAGCCCGCATCGAACCCGCATCACGCTCCGATTGCCCATTCGACCGCCGCCTGCACGTGCAGCGCGGTCGTATCGAACACTGGCAGCGACGAATCTTCCGCGCCGATCAGCAGCGTGATCTCCGTGCAGCCGAGAATCACCGCCTGCGCGCCGCGTTGCGCGAGCCCGTCGATCACACGGCGATACACGTCGCGCGAAACTTCATCGACGACGCCGTGACACAACTCGTCGTAGATGATCCGGTGAACGTCCGCGCGCTCGCGTTCATCCGGCACGATCGCTTCGAGGCCGTGCGTGTCGCGCAGCCGGCCGACGTAAAAATCCTGTTCCATCGTGTAGCGCGTGCCGAGCAGCCCCACGCGTTCGACGCCCGCCGCGCGCAGCGCCGCGCCGGTCGGATCGGCGATGTGCAGGAACGGAATCGAGATTACCGCGTCGATCGACGCGCACACGCGATGCATCGTGTTCGTCGCGAGCAGCACGATGTCCGCGCCGCCGCGCTCCAGTTGCCGCGCCGCGTCGGCCATCAGCGTGCCTAGCGTCGCCCAGTCGCCGGCGCGCTGCAATGCTTCGACGTCCGCGAAATCGACGGTCGCCATCAGGCTGCGCGCGTTGTGATGGCCGCCGAGCCGCGCTTTCGCCTCACGGTTCAGCAGCCGGTAATACTCGGCGGACGATTCCCAACTCATGCCGCCGATCACGCCTATCGTCTTCATCGTGGATTCCCGCCCAGTCCAGAACGCACGAGTATAGGGCGCACGCGGATGGCAGGGCGGTACGGTCGCGCGCGCGGCGGCCGGTACGGCGGTGTGGCTCTGGCGTGGCGATGACGTGGAACGCGTGGAAATCCGCTTGAAATGAACACTGTGTTTTTGTACAGTGTTCATCATCGTGACCGTACCGTCATCCACGTTGCCGCAACCCGCCGCGCCCTTCGTGCGCAAGATCATTCACTGCGATTGCGACTGCTTCTACGCGTCGGTCGAGATGCGCGACGACCCGTCGTTGCGCGGCCGTCCGCTCGCGGTCGGCGGCCGTCCGGACCAGCGCGGCGTGATCGCGACGTGCAACTACGACGCGCGGCGCTTCGGCATTCATTCGGCGATGTCGTCCGCGCTCGCGATGCGCAAATGCCCGGACCTGTTGATCCTGCCGTCCGCGATGGAGAAGTACCGCGCCGCGTCGAAGCAGATCATGGCGATCTATCGCGACTACACGGCGGACGTCGAGCCGCTGTCGCTCGACGAGGCGTATCTCGACGTCACCCATGCGTCGCATCACAAGGGCAGCGCGACGCTGATCGCGCGGGAGATCCGCGAGCGCGTGCGCAGGACGGTCGGCGTCACGGTGTCGGCGGGCGTCGCGCCGAGCAAGTTCATCGCGAAGATCGCCTCGGACTGGAACAAGCCCGATGGCCTGTTCGTCGTGCGTCCGCACGAGGTCGATGCGTTTGTCGCCGCGCTGCCGGTGCGCAAGATTCACGGCGTCGGCAAGGTGACCGCGGCGAAGCTCGAAAGACTCGGGCTGACGACTTGTGCGCAGTTGCGCGCGTGGCCGCTGGTCGAACTGCACCGGCACTTCGGCGCGTTCGGCAGGCGGCTCTACGAACTCGCGCGCGGCATCGACGAGCGGCCGGTGCGCGCGGACCAGGAGCGCAAGTCGGTGAGCGTCGAGACGACCTACGTGACCGACCTGAAGACGCTCGAAGCATGCGGCGACGAACTGCGCGACCTGGCGCGCCAGCTCGACGAGCGGATTGCACGCGCGGGGGTCGCGCACGCGGTGCGCAAGCTGTTCGTGAAGATCCGCTTCGCGAACTTCCAGCGCACGACGGTCGAATGCGTGCGCGACGCGACCGATCTGCCGACGCTGCTCGCGATGCTTGAAAAGGGACTCGCGCGGCGCAGGGAGCCGGTGCGGCTGCTCGGCGTCGGCGTGCGGCTCGAAGAGGAGAACGCGGGGTCGGGCGGACAGTTCGCGCTGTTCGACACCGAACTCGACGACGACGTGCACGCGTTGCCGGACTGAACGGTCGAGCGGGTCGCCGTCGTCCGGTGGCGAGGCTTTTCTGGTGTCGCTAGAATCGACGCAAACGAGGAGCCGCCCCATGGACCTGATCATTCGCCGCGCCACGCTCGCGCATCCGCATCCGCCCACGCAGCCGGGCACCGTCGATATCGGCATCGAGGGGGGCCGCATCGTCGCGGTCGAACCTCGCATCGACGCGGCCGCGCGCGACGAGATCGACGCGAACGGCTCGCTCGTCACGCCGCCTTTCGTCGATGCGCATTTCCACATGGACGCGACGCTGTCGTACGGGCTGCCGCGCGTGAACCAGTCGGGCACGCTGCTCGAAGGCATTGCGCTGTGGGGCGAACTGAAGCCGGATCTGACCCAGGACGCGCTCGTCGAACGCGCGTTGCAGTATTGCGACTGGGCGGTCGCGCGCGGGCTGCTCGCGATCCGCAGCCACGTCGACGTCTGCGACGAGCGGCTGCTCGCGGTCGAGGCGCTGCTTGAAGTGCGCAGGCGCGTCGCGCCGTATCTGGACCTGCAACTGGTCGCGTTTCCGCAGGACGGTTTGCTGCGCAGCCCCGGCGCGTTCGACAACCTGAAGCGCGCGATCGCGATGGGCGTCGACGTGGTCGGCGGCATTCCGCACTTCGAGCGCACGATGGCGGACGGCGCGGAGTCGGTGCGCCTGCTGTGCGAGTTCGCCGCGCAGAAGGGCCTGCGCGTGGACATGCATTGCGACGAGTCGGACGATCCGCTGTCGCGCCACATCGAAACGCTCGCGGCCGAGACACACCGGCTCGGGATGCATGGGCGCGTCGCGGGCTCGCATCTGACGTCGATGCATTCGATGGACAACTACTACGTGAGCAAGCTGCTGCCGCTGATGCGCGAGGCAGGCGTCGCGGCGATCGCGAACCCGCTGATCAACATCACGTTGCAGGGGCGCTCGGATACGTATCCGAAGCGGCGCGGGATGACGCGCGTGCCGGAATTGATGGCGGCCGGCATCGACGTCGCGTTCGGCCACGACTGCGTGATGGACCCGTGGTACAGCTTCGGCTCCGGCGACATGCTGGAGGTCGCGCACATGGGGCTGCACGTCGCGCAGATGACCGGCGTCGCCGCGACGCGCGCCTGTTTCGACGCGGTGACGGTGAATTCCGCGAAGATCCTCGGGCTCGAAGGTTACGGCATCGCGCCCGGCTGCGCGGCGAACTGCGTGGTGCTCGATGCGCGCGAGCCGGCCGAGGCGATCCGGCTGCGCGCCGCGCGGCTCGCGGTCGTGAGCCGCGGCAAGGTGGTGAGCCGTTCGCCGGCCGCGCGCGCGGCGCTGTCGCTCGAAGGGCGTCCGGCCGAAGTCGATTTCCGGCTGCATCGCTGAAAAAGAAAATCGCGACGCCGCGTGGAAGCGGCGTCGCGATTCGCGGTGCGTCGTATATGAGCGCATGCGCGCCACGCGAACGCGGCGCGCATCCACATACTCAATGCGTGGCGGCCGGCGGCTGCGTCATCCCGTTGTGGCGCAGCAGGGCGTCGATGCTCGGCTCGCGGCCGCGGAACGCCTTGAACGATTCCATCGCTGGCCGGCTGCCGCCGACTTCGAGAATCTCGCGGCGATAACGCGTGCCGGTCGCGACGTCGAGCACGCTCGTATTCGCGAGTTTGGCTGCTTCCTCGAACGCCGCATACGCGTCCGCGGACAGCACCTCGGCCCACTTGTAGCTGTAGTAGCCGGCCGCATAACCGCCCGCGAAGATGTGGCTGAACGTGTCCGGCCAGCGCGAGAACGGCGCCTGCGGCACGACGTGATAACGCTCGTTGATCTCGCGCGCGAGGTCGTTCGCGGACTTGCCCTGCGACGCGTCGAAGTCCACGTGCAGCGCCATGTCGAACATCGAGAACACGATCTGGCGCAGCGTGCCGAGGCCGCTCTGGAAGTTCTTCGCGGCGAGCATCTTGTCGAACAGGTCGCGCGGCAGCGGTTTCGCGGTATCGACGTGCGACGTCATCTCGCTCAGCACGTCCCACTCCCAGCAGAAGTTTTCCATGAACTGCGACGGCAGTTCGACCGCGTCCCATTCGACGCCGTTGATGCCGGAGACCGCCAGTTCGTCGACGCGCGTCAGCATGTGATGCAGCCCGTGGCCGAACTCGTGGAACAGCGTGATGACCTCGTCGTGCGTGAAGCACGCGGGTTTGCCGCCGACCGGCGCGGAGAAGTTGCAGGTCAGGTACGCGACCGGCGTCTGCACGCCGTTCGTGTCGAGCTTGCGGCGCGAGCGCGCGTCGTCCATCCACGCGCCGCCGCGCTTGCCTTCGCGCGCGTACAGGTCGAGGTAGAACTGCGCGACCAGCGTGCCGTCGAGATTCTCGACGCGGAAGAAACGCACGTCCGGGTGCCACACCGGCGCGCTGTCGTCGCGGATGCGCACGCCGAACAGCGTCTCGGTCACCTTGAACAGCCCCTTCAGCACGAAGTCCTCGGGGAAGTACTGCTTCACTTCGTTTTCCGAGAACGAATAACGCTTCTGGCGCAGGCGCTCGGCGGCGAACGCCATGTCCCACGGCTGAAGGTCCGCGAGGCCCAGTTCGGTCGCCGCGAAGTCGCGCAGTTCCTGCCAGTCCTGTTCCGCGTGCGGACGCGCGCGCGTCGCGAGGTCGTCGAGGAAGCTCATCACCTGCTGCGGCGACTCGGCCATCTTCGGCGTCAGCGACACTTCGGCGAAGTTGTCATAACCGAGCATCTTCGCTTCTTCCGCGCGCAGCTTCAGCTGCTCCGCGATGATCTCCGTGTTGTCCCATTCGGGCTTGCCGCCGCCGTAGGTCGGGCCGAGTTCGGACGCGCGCGTCACGTACGCGCGATACATCGTCTCGCGCATCGCGCGGTTTTCCGAGTACTGCATCACCGGGAAATACGACGGGAAGTGCAGCGAGAATTTCCAGCCGGCCTTGTTCTCGCGTTCGGCCGCCTCGCGCGCGGCCGCGATCACGTCGTCGGGCAGGCCGACGAGTTCCGCTTCGTCCGTCGCGACGTACGCGTACGCGTTCGTCGCGTCGAGCACGTGATCGGAAAACGCCTTCGACAGCGCGGCCTGGCGTTCCTGCAATTCCGCGAAACGCGGTTTCTGCTTCTCGGGCAGTTCGGCGCCGGACAGGCGGAAGTCGCGCAGCGAGTTGTCGAGGATCTTGCGGCGCTCGCCGGACAGCACGCCGTAGGTGTTGCTGTTCGCGATCGCCTTGTACTTCTCGTACAGCGCGAGGTTCTGGCCGACGCTCGCCCAGAACTCGGTCACGCGCGGCAGGTTTTCCGCATGGGCCGCGCGCAGTTCCGGCGTGTCGGCGACCGCGTTCAGATGGCCGATCACGCCCCACGCGCGCGACAGCGGCTCGGAAGCGCGCTCGACCGGGTCGACGACGTCGCTCCACTGCGCGGGCGTCGCCGGCAGCGCGGCGCGCTCGACGGCGGCCTTCGCGTCGGCGAGCAGCACGTCGAGCGCCGGCGTCACGTGTTCGGGGCGGATCTCGCCGAAACGCGGCAGGCCGGTGAAGTCGAGCAGCGGATTATCGGATGGGGTAGTAGCCATGATGCGTCCTGTTCGTGTCTGTCGCGGTTGAATAGGTTCGGGCGCGCTGCGCCCGACTGTCCGAGTATTGGGGTCGCGCGCGCGCTTTCCAACCGGGGCGGGTTCGCGGCGCGGCGCCTGGCGGCGGCCGTCGGCGTGCATGGCCTTGCGGGGCAATGCGGTTCGGGCCGGCGGTTACCCGGGTGGAAATCGGCGCGCGGCGCGCCTTGCCTTGCGATCCTACTGCAAGGGCATCGCCGGCGCACCTATGGACGCCCGCTTGCCAGGGGCAATGCGGTTTCGGCAGGAAAAAAGGGGCGTCGGCGCAGAGGCGATGGGGGCGTGTAATGCGCGTGCGGCGAGCCACAGGCGGTTTCGATGCGCGCCGGCGCGGGGCCGGCGCAGCATGCGGCATCATGGCAGCGCGAAGCGGCGACGGCCCGCCTTCTTCGATGTAGCGCGCACGCCCCGGGCAAGACCACGGGGCTGTCGAATCCGCACGCGGGGATGGCGCCCGTTACGCGGCACCCGCCGCGCGTTCCGCGGCTTCGATCGTGTTGACGAGCAGCATCGTGATCGTCATCGGGCCGACGCCGCCCGGCACCGGCGTGATGTGGCCGGCCACTTCCTTCACGCCCGCGAAATCGACGTCGCCGCACAGCTTGCCCGCGTCGTCGCGGTTCATCCCGACGTCGATCACCGTTGCACCCGGCTTCACCATGTCGGCGGTCAGGATGTTGCGCTTGCCGACCGCCGCGACGACGATGTCCGCTGCGCGCGTATGCGCGGCGAGGTCGCGTGTCTTGCTGTGGCAGATCGTGACGGTCGCGCCCGCGTCGAGCAGCAGCATCGCCATCGGCTTGCCGACGATGTTCGAGCGGCCGATCACGACCGCGTTCGCGCCGCCGGGCGCGATGCCGTACGCGTCGAACATCTTCATCACGCCGTACGGCGTGCACGGGCGGAACAGCGGCTGGCCGGTCATCAGCGCACCGGCGTTCGCGACGTGGAAGCCGTCGACGTCCTTCTCCGGCGCGATCGCCTCGATCACCTTGTGGCTGTCGATGTGCTGCGGCAGCGGCAACTGAACGAGGATGCCGTGGATCTTCGGATCGCGGTTCAGTTCGTCGATGCGCTTGAGCAGGTCCGCTTCGGACAGCGTCGCCGGATAGCGGTCGTACGACGAGAAGAGGCCATTGTCCTCGCACGCCTTCACCTTGTTGCGCACGTACACTTCGCTCGCCGGGTTGTCGCCGACCAGCACGACCGCGAGGCCCGGCTGGCGCCCGCGGGCGGTGAGGGCGGCGGCGCGCGTGGCGACGTCGGCGCGCAGTTGCTTGGAGAGGGCGAGGCCGTCGATCAGGGTGGCTGTCATGGTCGGTACACGAGTGCGGTTCGGAATGCGGGAGCGGGGCGGGTCGCGCGCGAGTTGGGAGCGTCGGTTGTCGCCGGCGCGGCGGACCGAGGCGCGGCGCGCGCGCCGCTGCGAAGTCCGACATTATACCGGTCGCGGCAACGGCGCTTCGGGCCGGGCGAGCGGTTGTCGCGACGTGGCGGATGGCATTGGCGGGCGCGAAGAAGGCCGCTAGCGGGATGTGACGGATGGATGTTCTGCCGCGTGTCGCGCGGACAAGGCGGGATGTCGGTCAACCCGCGAAGCGCGGCCGTCACTCAATGCCCGCGGCGCTTCTGCGACGACTCAATCGCGAGAGATCGCTTCAGAAGCCTGATGGGATGCGAAGCAAAAACGCGCGCCGCTGAAAGACTTGCGGGAACCTGCAGGGATTCGAAAGCCCGTCTGCCGGCGAAGCAACGCAGGCAGACGGAGCGACAGCGGCGGGCGGCGCGACGGCCGCCCGCGCGGCATCACTGATGCGCTTGCGGCTTGTTCGACAGCGCGAGGCGAAGCAGATCCGCGACCGTGTTCACGTTCAGCTTCTCCATGATGTTCGCGCGATGCGCCTCCACGGTCTTGATGCTGATGCCGAGGTCGTCCGCGATCTGCTTGTTGAGGCGCCCCGCGATGATCCGCTCCAGCACCTGATGCTCGCGTGCGGTCAGCTTCGACAGCCGTTCGGCGGCCGCGCGCTGCTGCTGCACGTTGGTGCTTTCGCTGCGCGCCTTGTCGAGCATCCGCTCGACGAGCTTGCGCAGTTCCGCTTCGTCGAACGGCTTCTCGATGAAATCCATCGCGCCTTTTTTCATCGTCGACACCGCCATCGGCACGTCGCCGTGGCCGGTCACGAAGATGATCGGCAGCGACGCGTTCTCGGCGATCAGGCGTTCCTGCAGTTCGAGCCCGCTCATGCCCGACATCCGCACGTCCAGAATCAGGCATGCGATCTGGCCGGTCTGCTGGAACGGCTGATACGCGTCGTGGAATTCCTCGGCGCTCATGAAGCATTGCACGCGGTAGCCGTTCGCTTCGAGCAGCCAGCGCAGAGAGTCTCGTACGGCCTCGTCGTCATCAACGACAAACACGGTTTCCTGGGTGGTGACTGGGCTGTTCATGGCTCTCCCGTAACGGTTTGTGGAGTTGGCTCGTCGGAGCGGTCTGGACGCTGACCGTCCGCCTCGCCGATCGGCAGATTGCAATGGAACGTGGCGCCGCTGATGTGGCCGTCCGCCTCGACGTTGTTGACCACCCACAGGCGCCCGCGATGCGACTCGATGATAGAGCGGCAGATGTTGAGCCCCATGCCCATGCCGTCGGACTTGGTGCTGTAGAACGGCTCGAACAGCCGCTCGGCGGTGGCCTCGTCGACGCCCGGACCCTGGTCGACGACGCTGATGCACACGTAGCCGCCGTCACGCTGGACGACCACGCGGATCACCGGATCGACCGCATTCGGACGCGCGTCGGCCATCGCCTCGGCGGCGTTTTTCAGCAGGTTCACCAGCACCTGCTCGATCAGCACCGGATCGACGTAGATCACCGGCATGCGCGCGCGCATGTCGGTCACGATCCGGATGCGGCGCTTGCGCGCCTCGATTTCGGCCAGGCCGACCGCGTCCGCGACGATGTCCGCGACGCGCGTCGCCTGGCGCTTCGGCTCGCTGCGCTTCACGAACTCGCGGATGCGCTTGATGATCATCCCCGCGCGCACCGCCTGCTGCGCGGTTTTTTCGAGCACCGGCAGCAGGTTGTCCGCCGACGCGCGGCCCGACTTCACCAGCGCGACGGTGCCGGACGCGTAGTTGTTGATCGCCGCGAGCGGCTGGTTCAGTTCGTGCGCGAGCGACGACGCCATCTCGCCCATCGTCATCAGCCGGCTCGTGAACTGGAGCTTCTCGTCCTGCTGCCGCGCGAGTTCCTGCGCCTGCTTGCGGGTCGTGATGTCGGTCGCGATCTGCATCTGCGCGAGGTGGCCGTCGACCCACTGGATGTACTGGCGCCGCACCTCGAACCACTTCTGGATGCTCTCGACGTAGATTTCCTGCGCGTCGGCGGCGCTCTCGGTCAGCGCGGCGGCCGGCAGGCCCGCGAACGCGTCGACCATGTCGATCGAGTCCGACGACGCCTGCGCGCTGTCGAAACCGCCGCCGCCCGCGAGTTCGAGGTGGCCGTCCGGGCGGATGCCGAACAGGTGGCGGTAGTAGCGGTTCGCGAACAGCAGTTCCGCTTCGTCGGCGGCGAGCACGGACACCGCCGCGTCGAGGCTTTCGAGCACGGTCGTGAAGCGTTCGTGCGCGGCCGCGAGTTCCTCGCGCGCGCGTTTCGGCTCGGTGATGTCGGTCATCGACGACATCCAGCCGGTCTGCCGGCCGGAACTGTCGATCAGCGGCGAAACATAGAGACGCGCATGGAACGTCGAGCCGTCCTTGCGCCGCACGCGCAGTTCGAACCCGGACGACGGCGCCTTGCCGCGCAGCGTCATGTCCAGTTGGCGCTGCATTTCCGGATACGCGTCGCGCGGCCAGTACGGGAACGGCGCGGTCTTGTTCACGAGGTCGCTTTCGTCCCAGCCGGTCATCCGGCAGAACGCGGGATTCACGTGGGTGATGCGGCCGTGCATGTCGAGCACGCGCATGCCGATCAGCACCGAGTTCTCCATCGCGCGGCGGAAGAACGCCTCCGCGTACAGCGCCTGCTGCGCCTCGAAACGCTGGCGCGTGTGTTTCCACAGGCTCCACAGGCTCCACAGCACGAAACACGACAGCCCGGCGACCAGCCACACGAGCGTGTTGTTCGTGAAGTTGGTCATCTGCGGATACGAATAGACGCGCACCGACAGCCCCTGGCCCGGCGGATCGAGCGGCAGGTCGTAATACACGTCGCGCGGCAGGCGCGGGCGGGTGGACGTGGTCGCGAGTTCGCGGTTGTTCACGTCGAGGATCGAGATCTTGTACTTCGCGGACAGCTCGGGCGGGATGTCGTGCTTCAGCATCCCCTCGACCGAGAACACGGCCGCGATCGAGCCGAGAAATTCGCGGTCGCGATATACAGGCGTCTGGAGCGTGATGTAGCCGTTGCCGAAGTCGTCATGGATCAGCGGCGAATAGACCTGGCGGCGCGTCGTGCGCGCCTCGTTGAACGCGGCCTTCACGGCTTCGTCCATCTGCGCGTCGGTCGGCTTCGCGAGCCGCTGGCCGAGCGTCGGCAGCGCGGTGGCGGGCCAGCGCGGCTGGTGCACGCTCGTGTACCAGTTCAGATAGAGGATCTCCGGATGCGCCTGCATGATGTCCCCGGCGGACACCTGGAACGACTGGGGATCGCCGTGGCCGGTCGCGAGGTCGCGCGCGAGCGCCTGCAACTGCTCCTGCGCGCCGGTCATCGACAGCCGGATCTGCTGCTGCGCCCATGCGACGTTTCGATACAGCGTGTCTTCCTGCTGCTGCTGCTCGCGCCGGTTCAGACTCCACAGGATCAGGCTCATGACGATCAGGAACACCAGGATCGACAGGAGCGGCGTCAGCAAATAGGAATTGGACCACCACGGTCCGTGGTGCCAGCGGGACGGCGACGACGCGCCGGGCGAAGCGGGCGTCCGCGCCGAGCGTGCGAAAAGCCGTTCGGTCAACATGGCAGGATTGTAGCGCAGCGTAAGACACGGAATTGACGTGAAAAAAGCGGTAAATCGCCGACAAACGAGCGCAAACTGGCCGGTATGGGCCAACGGGAGCAAACAATTCAGCGTGCGCCGCAGCAATTTTCCACATTATAAAATCCCATCTCGCAATTCGAAAATTTTGTTGCGCGATGCCGAGAGGGGTCATTACAATCGCCCCGAAAGTTGCGCGGTCGGCCGGTCCGTCATCGTTATCGCTGCCCGCATGGTCTGTTCAACAGCGTTCCCAGAAATTCCCAGGAGACGAGCATGTCCGCTGTACCCGACGAAGTCCTCAAGTACGTAGCCGCCGACAAGGACGAAGACCCGCAGGAAACGGCCGAATGGCTCGAAGCGCTGGATGGCGTGATCTCGACCGTCGGCCCGGACCGCGCGCACCACCTGATCGAAAAGCAGATCGAGTTCGCCCGCGTGCACGGCGAACACCTGCCGTTCTCGGCGAACACCCCGTACATCAACACGATCCCCGTCGCCGGTCAGGCGAAGAATCCCGGCGACCAGGACCTCGAACACCGCATCCGCTCGTACACCCGCTGGAACGCGATGGCGATGGTGCTGCGCGCGGGCAAGGACACGAACGTCGGCGGCCACATCGCGTCGTTCGCGTCGGCCGCGACGCTCTACGACGTCGGCTTCAACCACTTCTGGCACGCGCCGTCCGCCGACCACGGCGGCGACCTCGTGTTCGTGCAGGGCCACTCGTCGCCGGGCGTCTACTCGCGCGCGTTCCTGCTCGGCCGCCTGTCGGAGAAGCAGCTCGACAACTTCCGCCAGGAAGTCGGCGGCGAGGGCATCTCGTCGTACCCGCACCCGTGGCTGATGCCGGACTTCTGGCAGTTCCCGACCGTGTCGATGGGCCTCGGCCCGATCATGGCGATCTACCAGGCGCGTTTCATGAAGTATCTGCAGGCGCGCGGCATCGCGAAGACCGAGGGCCGCAAGGTGTGGGCGTTCCTCGGCGACGGCGAGACCGACGAGCCGGAATCGCTCGGCGCGATCGGCATGGCCGGCCGCGAGCGGCTCGACAACCTGGTGTTCGTGATCAACTGCAACCTGCAGCGTCTCGACGGCCCGGTGCGCGGCAACGGCAAGATCATTCAGGAACTCGAAAGCGAGTTCCGCGGCGCCGGCTGGAACGTGATCAAGGTGATCTGGGGCAGCCGCTGGGATGCGCTGTTCGCGCGCGACCGCACCGGCGCGCTGATGCGCCGCATGATGGAAGTCGTCGACGGCGAATACCAGACGTACAAGTCGGAGTCGGGCGCGTACGTGCGCGAGCACTTCTTCAACACGCCTGAACTGAAGGCGCTCGTCGCGGACTGGTCCGACGACGACATCTGGAACCTGAACCGCGGCGGCCACGATCCGCACAAGATCTACGCGGCGTTCCACTCCGCGACGCAGACGAAGGGCCAGCCGACCGTGATCCTCGCGAAGACGATCAAGGGTTACGGGATGGGCGAGGCAGGCCAGGCGATGAACATCACCCACCAGCAGAAGAAGATGCAGGTGGATCAGCTGAAGAAATTCCGCGACCAGTTCCGCCTGCCGATCTCGGACGAGGAAATCGTCGACGTGCCGTTCCTGAAGTTCGAGGAAGGCTCGAAGGAACTCGAATACATGCGCCAGCGCCGCCAGGACCTCGGCGGTTACCTGCCGGCGCGCCGCGAGAAGGCGGAATCGCTGCCGGTGCCGGCGCTCGACGCGTTCGAGCCGCTGCTGAAGGGCACGGGCGAGGGCCGCGAGATCTCGACGACGATGGCGTTCGTGCGGATCCTGAACATCCTGCTGAAGGACAAGGCGCTCGGCAAGCGCGTCGTGCCGATCGTGCCGGACGAGTCGCGCACGTTCGGGATGGAAGGCCTGTTCCGCCAGATCGGCATCTGGAACCAGGACGGCCAGAAGTACGTGCCGGAAGATTCCGATCAGCTGATGTTCTACAAGGAATCGACGACCGGCCAGATCCTGCAGGAAGGGATCAACGAAGCCGGCGGCATGTCGGACTGGATCGCAGCCGCGACGTCGTACTCGACGCACGGCGAGATCATGATCCCGTTCTACATCTTCTATTCGATGTTCGGCTTCCAGCGGATCGGCGACCTCGCGTGGGCGGCGGGCGACATGCGTTCGCGCGGCTTCCTGCTCGGCGGCACCGCGGGCCGCACGACGCTGAACGGCGAAGGCCTGCAGCACGAGGACGGCCATTCGCTGCTGTGGGCGGCGTCGGTGCCGAACTGCATCAGCTATGACCCGACGTTCGGCTACGAACTCGCGGTCATCGTCCAGGACGGCCTGCGCCGCATGGTGCAGGACCAGGAGGACGTGTATTACTACATCACGGTGATGAACGAGAACTACGAGCACCCGGCGATTCCGCAGGGCGAGCATGTGGCGGCCGACATCATCAAGGGCATGTACGCGTTCCGCAAGGCCGACGCCGACAAGAAGGCGCCGCGCGTGCAACTGCTCGGCGCGGGCACGATCTTCAACGAAGTGATCGCCGCCGCCGACCTGCTGAAGAACGACTGGGGCGTCGCCGCCGACCTGTGGAGCGTGCCGAGCTTCACCGAACTGGCGCGCGAAGGCCACGACGTCGAACGCTGGAACCTGCTGCATCCGACCGAGCCGCGCCGCGAAGCGCACGTGACGAAGCTGCTGAAGGACGCCGAAGGCCCGGTGATCGCGTCGACCGACTACGTGCGCGCGCTCGCCGACCAGATCCGCGGCCTCGTGCCGAACCGCTTCGTCGTGCTCGGCACCGACGGCTACGGCCGCTCGGACACGCGCGAAAAGCTGCGTCATTTCTTCGAAGTCGATCGTTACTGGGTCACGGTCGCGGCGCTGAACGCGCTCGCCGACGAAGGCAAGATCGAGCGCAAGGTCGTCGCCGACGCACTGGCGAAGTACCAGCTCGATCCGTCGAAGCCCAACCCGATGACCGTCTAAACGCCAACACCCCGAGCGGCCCGCCGGCGACGCCCCCGAAGCGGGGGTGTCGCCGCGCGCGGCCCTGGAGACACAAACAATGAGTCAAGCGATCGAAGTCAAGGTGCCGGATATCGGCGATTACAAGGACGTGCCTGTAATCGAGATTCTGGTGAAGGCGGGCGATACCGTCGAAAAAGAGCAGTCGCTCGTCACGCTGGAGTCGGACAAGGCGACGATGGACGTGCCGAGCCCGGCGTCGGGCACGGTGAAGGAAATAAAGGTCAAGGTCGGGGATTCGGTGTCGGAAGGCGCGCTGATCGTGATTCTGGACGGCGAAGGCGCGGCTGCCGCGCCCGCAAAGGCCGCCGAGTCCACGCCCGCCGCCCCGGCGGCCGCTCCGGCTCCCGCCGCCGCGCCTGCCGCGGGCGGCGGCGCGCAGTCCGTCAAGGTGCCGGACATCGGCGACTACAAGGACGTGCCGGTGATCGAGGTCGCGGTGAAAGTCGGCGACCGCGTCGAGAAGGAACAGTCGCTCGTCACGCTGGAATCGGACAAGGCGACGATGGACGTGCCGAGCCCGGTGGCCGGCGTCGTGAAGGAAGTGAAGGTCAAGGTCGGCGATTCGGTGTCCGAAGGCGTCGAGATCGTCGTCGTCGAAGTTGAGGGGGCCGCCGCGCCCGCGGCGGCACCCGCCGCGAAGGCCGCGCCGGTCGAGCAGCCGTCGGACGCGCCCACCGCGCCCGCGAAGCCGGCTCCCGCGCAGCCGTCCGCGCTCGCGCAGGCGCCGCTGATTCCGGCGGGCGAAGGCGGCGCGCGCCGTCCGAGCCACGCGTCGCCGTCGGTGCGCAAGTTCGCGCGCGACCTCGGCGTCGACGTGTCGCGCGTCGTCGGCACGGGTCCGAAGGGCCGCATTACGCAGGACGACGTGACCGCGTTCGTGAAGGGCGTGATGACCGGCCAGCAGGCCGCCCCGGCGGCAGCCGGCGCGCCGGCGGGCGGCGGCGAACTGAACCTGCTGCCGTGGCCGAAGATCGACTTCACGAAGTTCGGCCCGGTCGATCCGAAGCCGCTGTCGCGGATCAAGAAGATTTCCGGCGCGAACCTGCACCGCAACTGGGTGATGATCCCGCACGTCACGAACAACGACGAAGCGGACATCACCGAACTGGAAGCGCTGCGCGTCCAGCTGAACAAGGAAAACGAGAAGGCGGGCGTGAAGTTCACGATGCTCGCGTTCGTGATCAAGGCCTGCGTGGCGGCGCTGAAGAAGTTCCCGACCTTCAACGCGAGCCTCGACGGCGACAACCTCGTGTTCAAGCAGTACTACCACGTCGGTTTTGCCGCCGACACGCCGAACGGCCTCGTCGTCCCGGTGATTCGCGACGCGGACAAGAAGGGTCTCGTCGATATCGCCAAGGAAATGACCGAGCTGTCGAAGCTCGCGCGCGAAGGCAAGCTGAAGCCGGATCAGATGCAGGGCGGCTGCTTCTCGATTTCGTCGCTGGGCGGGATCGGCGGCACGACGTTCACGCCGATCATCAACGCGCCGGAAGTGGCGATCCTCGGGCTGTCGCGCAGCAGCATGAAGCCGGTATGGGACGGCAAGCAGTTCGTGCCGCGCCTCACGCTGCCGCTGTCGCTGTCGTACGACCATCGCGTGATCGACGGCGCGGAAGCGGCGCGTTTCAACGCGTACCTCGCGGCGATTCTCGGCGATTTCCGCCGCGTGATCCTGTAAATCCGCTTCGTTGACCGGCCTGTGCCCGCGGCGGGCGCGGCCGGTCGCTCCAATTTCATGTGGGACCGGAGTCCGCCCTGGAGGGCTGGCTCCGGTCGACACGCACAAGGGGACACCATGAGTCTCGTCGAAGTGAAAGTGCCGGACATCGGCGACTTCAAGGGCGTCGACGTCATCGAAGTGAACGTCAAGCCCGGCGACACCATCGAGAAGGAACAGTCGCTGCTGACGCTGGAATCGGACAAGGCGTCGATGGAAGTGCCGAGCGACGTCGCCGGCATCGTGAAGGAAGTGCGGGTGAAGGCCGGCGAACAGGTGTCCGAAGGCACCGTGATCGCGCTGGTCGAAACGTCCGGCGCCGCGGCGGAAGCGCCGAAGGCGGCCGCGCCTGCTGCCGCGAAGCCGGAACCCGCTGCGGCCGCCGCGCCCGCGCAGAAGGCAAGCGCGCCGCAAGCCGCGAGCTTCGGCGGCAGCGCCGACATCGAGTGCGACATGCTCGTGCTCGGCGCCGGCCCCGGCGGTTATTCGGCGGCGTTCCGTTCGGCCGACCTCGGGATGAAGACGGTGCTGGTCGAGCGCTATTCGGCGCTCGGCGGCGTGTGCCTGAACGTCGGCTGCATTCCGTCGAAGGCGCTGCTGCACACCGCGCTCGTAATCGACGAGGCCGAGTCGCTCGCGTCGCACGGCATCTCGTTCGGCAAGCCGCAGATCGATCTCGACAAACTGCGCGACTTCAAGTCCGGCGTCGTGAAGAAGCTGACCGGCGGCCTGGCCGGCATGGCGAAGGCGCGCAAGGTCGAAGTCGTGACCGGCGTCGGCACGTTCGTCGATCCGCACCACATGGAAATAGTGGGCGACGGCGGCAAGAAGGTCGTCAGGTTCAAGCAGGCGATCATCGCGGCCGGCTCGCAGGCGGTGAAGCTGCCGTTCATGCCGGAAGACCCGCGCGTCGTCGATTCGACCGGCGCGCTCGAACTGCGCCAGATTCCGCAGCGGATGCTGGTGATCGGCGGCGGCATCATCGGCCTCGAAATGGCGACGGTGTACTCGACGCTCGGCGCGCAGATCGATGTGGTCGAAATGCTCGACGGCCTGATGGCCGGCGCGGACCGCGATCTCGTGAAGGTGTGGGAGAAGTACAACGCGAAGCGTTTCGCGAACGTGATGCTGAAGACGAAGACCACGAAGGCCGAAGCGAAGGAAGACGGCATCTACGTGAGCTTCGAGGGCGAGAAGGCGCCCGAAGGCGCGCAGCGTTACGACCTCGTGCTGGTCGCGGTCGGCCGTTCGCCGAACGGCAAGAAGATCGGCGCGGACAAGGCGGGCGTCGCGGTGACCGACCGTGGCTTCATCGAAGTCGACAAGCAGTTGCGCACCAACGTGCCGCACATCTTCGCGATCGGCGACATCGTCGGCCAGCCGATGCTCGCGCACAAGGCGGTGCACGAAGGCCACGTCGCGGCGGAAGCGGCGCACGGCGAGAAGGCGTACTTCGACGCGCTGCAGATTCCGTCGGTGGCGTACACCGATCCGGAAGTGGCGTGGGCCGGCAAGACCGAGGACCAGTGCAAGGCCGAGGGCATCAAGTACGGCAAGGCGGTGTTCCCGTGGGCCGCGTCGGGCCGCGCGATCGCGAACGGCCGCGACGAGGGTTTCACGAAGCTGATCTTCGACGAAGAGACGCATCGCGTGATCGGCGGCGGGATCGTCGGCCTGAATGCGGGCGACCTGATCAGCGAAGTGTGCCTCGCGGTCGAGATGGGCGCGGACGCGACCGACATCGGCCGCACGATCCATCCGCACCCGACGCTCGGCGAGTCGATCGGCATGGCTGCGGAACTGTACGAAGGCGTCTGTACCGATCTGCCGCCGCAAAAGAAGAAGTAAGCCGGTTCG
Organism: Paraburkholderia caballeronis; assembly: GCF_900104845.1. Classification (NCBI taxonomy): domain Bacteria; kingdom Pseudomonadati; phylum Pseudomonadota; class Betaproteobacteria; order Burkholderiales; family Burkholderiaceae; genus Paraburkholderia; species Paraburkholderia caballeronis. The sequence goes on from NZ_FNSR01000001.1 coordinate 1,681,204, forward strand.
GGGTCGTGCGGCCTCGTCGGCCGCGCGACGCCGGCAGCGCAGATGAAAAAACGGCGCACTCCTTCCGGAGTGCGCCGTTTCTGTTTTCAGGCCTCAGGCTTCAGGCGGGCGGCGGGACGTTCGAAAAAAAGTCCCGGCCTCTCGCGACCGGGCAAAGCGGTACGCCAGGCGACGTACTGGAGCGTCCGGATGCGCCGCATGCGGCGGGCGCAGCACGGCGCGGACAGGCCGGCGCAGGGTAGTCGCGCCGGCCTCGAAACGCGAGTGTCAGACCGTCTTCTTCGCGGAAGCGGCTGCCGAGCGCGACGCCTGCGCGGCGGCCTTGCTCGCAGCGGCCGTCGCCGCGTTGAAGTTGCTTTCGGCCATTTCGACCGCCTGCTTGGTGGCCTTATGGACCGTTTCGTACGTCGTGTTCGCGGCGTTGATCGCCGACTTGATCACGGCGACCGCGGTTTCCGAACCGGCCGGTGCATTCTTCGCGACGTTGTCGACGAGCGACTGCACCTTGCGGTTCTGGTCTTCGTAATGCGTTTCCGCGACGCGCGCGAATTCGGCCTGGGTGGCGGCGGCGATTTCGTACACGTGACGGCCGTACGACAGCAGTTTTTCGGCGACCGGCTGCGCGTAGCTGGCCTGCAGCGCGAGCAGTTCCTGGGCGTCCTTCACCGACAGCGCGCGCTGCGCGTGTTCCTGGCTTTCCGCAATGTTCGAACGGATGGCCTGGAGATTCAGCTCGACGAGTTTTTCGACACCCTCGAACGCCTTGCCGGTCAGGCCGAACAGGGTTTCGAGATTGGCCTTCTGGGCAGCGACGAATTGCTCGGGGGTAAGCGGACTCATGGTTACGCTCCTGATGGATGACGGACCGTCTGGCGCAGTCCGCGGGATTTGGGGCAAAACGTTCGGGTGTGATCTGCGGCGCGCGTTGTGCGTCGCAGCATTGATTCGGATTTTAGGATGGCTGGCAGGAATGTCAAGTGGTTTTTTGTGCGCCGCACCATGTCGATATTTTCTTTCTAAACAAATGCTTATGCGGTGGGCATAACTGCATTTTCACGCGCGGAAGCGGCGAGAGCGGCGCGCCGCGCGGGTCTCGCGCCGGGCGAACCTGACGCGCCTTCGCCAGTTCTGGCAAGATTCACCCCGTTGGACGTTCGCGAACGCGGGCGGATCGCGCGGTTTGCCGGGCGGAAAATCGCCTGTTCGCGTCCACCGGATTACGGCGACATCCGTTAATGGACGATCGCCGCGGACGATCGCAGTCGCGCCGCCCGTCCGCGAGAATGTGCCGCAGTCAGGTTTTCCCCGATTCAGGCGGGCTCGTTTCGGCCGTCACGCAAGTTTGTGCGTCGCCGTTGCGGCACGCCGCGCGCCGCAACGGGGAGCCTGCGCGCCGCCCGTTCGTCGTCACCGAATACCCCGCACTGACGCGCTGTTCCGGCCGGAACTTACATTCCGGTTTAAGGAGCGTCGATAAGTGCTTAAATTTGCGAAAATTTCATGGTTTTACTACACTTGGCGAACGATCCAGCCGCCCCCTCAAGAACACCAATGAAATCCGACAAGCTCCCGTCGTTCAAAGCGATCCACGGTGCGGTAGTCGGTACCGCCCTGTCGGTTGCCGCCTCCGTGGTCCTCACCGCGACGCTTGCCTTGCCCGTGGCCGCGTTCGCCGCGCCGGCGACCGCGCATCCGGCCAAAACGAAAACGGTCAGGGCGACGAAGTCCGCGAAAAAAGCCGAGCCCGTCGCCGCGAAGGTCGCGCGCAAGTCGGGCGCCGGCGTGCGCACCGTCGCCGCGAAGTCCGAAGACGCGAAACCGGTCGCGAAGCGCAAGCGCGTCGCGTACACGATGAATGGCCGTCACCATTCGGTGGTGCGCCGCGTCGCGTTCGAGCCGCGCCAGCCGACCGTCGGCCAGGCGTTCGGCCTGCACGAGACGCCCGACGCGCTGATGCTGCGTTCGAGCGTCGCGTACGTCGTCGACCAGAACACGCTCGAACCGCTGTTCGACAAGAATTCGCGCGCGGTCGTGCCGATCGCGTCGATCTCGAAGCTGATGACCGCGATGGTCGTGCTGGACTCGAAGGCGCCGCTCGACGAATCGGTCGAAGTCACCGACGAGGACCGCGACTACGAAAAGAACACCGGCTCGCGGCTGTCCGTCGGCTCGGTGCTGTCGCGCGAGGACATGCTGCACATCGCGCTGATGGCGTCGGAGAACCGCGCGGCGGCTGCGCTGTCGCGTTATTACCCGGGCGGCCGTCCGGCGTTCATCGCGGCGATGAACGCGAAGGCGAAGCAGCTCGGCATGACCGACACCCATTTCGAGAACTCGACCGGTCTCACGAGCCTGAACGTGTCGAGCGCGCGCGACCTCGTGAAGATGGTCAACGCCGCGTACCAGTACCCGATGATCCGCCGCTTCTCGACGGACCGCAGCTACGACGTGTTCACCGGCAAGCGCACGCTCGCGTACAACAGCACGAACGCACTGATCCGCAATCCGTCGTGGGAAATCGGCCTGCAGAAGACCGGCTTCATCAACGAAGCGGGCGAGTGCCTCGTGATGCAGACGACGCTGCACGGCCGCTCGACGATCATGGTGCTGCTCGATTCGACCGGCAAGTATTCGCGTTTTGCCGACGCGAGCCGTCTGCGCACGTGGCTCGACAACGGCGGCGACCAGCCGCACATCACCAGCGCGGACGCTGGCGGCGCGGGGACCTGATCCGCGCGGCGCGGTACGCCATGAATGCAAACGCCCCGCAGTTGCGGGGCGTTTCGTTTGGGGCGGAAGCGCCGGGCCGCGACGCGTGACCCGTGGCGCGGATCAGGCGGACTGCTGCGCCGGATGCGCGTGCCCGTCCGTCGGCTGCGGATGGAAGCCGAGCGACTCGGAGATCGTCAGCGCGGTCTTGCTCACCTGGCCGAGCCACGAATCCTGAAGCCGGTCGGCCGGCGCGGACAGCGACAGCCCGGCGACCAGCTTGCCGGTATCGTCGTAGATGCCCGCCGCGATGCAGCGCACGCCCAGTTCCAGTTCTTCGTTGTCGCGCGCGCACGACTGCTGGCGCACGTGCGCGAGTTCGCGTTCGAGCCGCGTGAGGTCGGTGATGCTGTTGCGCGTATGGCCGGACAGCCCGGTGCGGGTCGCATACGCGCGCACGCGGTTCGCCTCGTCGGCCGCGAGGAACAGCTTGCCGACCGACGTCAGATGCAGCGGCGCGCGGCCGCCGATCGCGCGCACGACCTGCATGCCGGACCGTTCGGAATACGCGCGTTCGATGTAGACGATCTCGTCGCCCTGGCGCACCGACAGGTTGACCGTCTGGCCGGTGAGCCGGTGCAGTTCGCGCATCGGCATCAGCGCCGCGTCGCGCACCGACAGCCGCGCCTTCACGAGATTGCCGAGTTCGAGCAACCGCATGCCGAGACGGTAGGTGCCGGGATCGGAACGGTCCACCAGCCGGCAGCTGACCATGTCGTTCAGGATGCGGTGGGCGGTGGACGGGTGCAGTTCGGTGCGTTGCGCAAGCTCTTTCAGGCTGACCGGATCGCTGTGCGCGGCGAGCGCGTCCAGCAGGCGCATCATGCGCTCGATCACCTGAATCGAAGTCTTCGGATCCGGATTGGTGTCGCTCATGGGATCAGTGGTCGATTGACGCGTCAGACGCCGGAAAGCCGATTGTATCTCGTATGGTGAAAAAAGTAAGCGTGCGGCCGGATTTGCCGTTGCGGCGCATCATGGTTTTCTGTATGCGCTCCGTACGAACGCGCGTTGGTATCGTTCGCCAAACAGCGGATAATCGAGGGCGATTTTCCAAAGGAGCCCTCATGCGAGTCGGATTGTTCGTCACCTGCCTGATCGACACGATGCGTCCCGAAATCGGGTTTTCGGCGCTCAAGCTGATCGAGCAGGCCGGTTTCGACGTGATGGTGCCGCCCGCGCAGACCTGCTGCGGACAACCCGCGTACAACTCCGGCGACCGCGCGCTGGCGCGCGATCTCGCGGAAAAGACGCTGCGCGAATTCGAGCAGTTCGACTACGTCGTCGTGCCGTCGGGCTCGTGCGGCGGGATGGTCCGCGTGCATTACGGCGACCTGTTCCGCGACGATCCGGAACTGATGGCGCGCTACGGGCGGCTGCGCGAGCGCGTGTACGAACTGACCGACTTCCTCGTCAACGTCGCGAAGGTGCAACTCGCGCCAGGCGAGTTCCAGGGGCCGGTCGCGTACCACGACTCGTGCTCGGGACTGCGCGAACTCGGCGTGAAGGCGCAGCCGCGCGCGCTGCTCGCGCAGCGCGGCGTCGAGGTGACCGAGATGAAGGACTGCGAACACTGCTGCGGTTTCGGCGGCACGTTCGCGGTGAAGTACGGCGACATCTCGACCGCGATCGTCGACGAAAAGTGCGCGAACGTGCGCGCGAGCGGCGCGCCGGCCGTCGTGCTCGGCGACCTCGGCTGCATGCTGAACATCGAAGGCCGGCTGCGCCGCACCGGCGACACGACAACGCGCGTGCTGCATGTCGCGCAGGTGCTGGCCGGCGACGTCTGATGCGCGCCATGCCCGCCAGGCCGTTCACGCAGCCGGTTCGAACCCGGCCCACGCTCCGCTCCCCGACCCGATAGCCCCGCCATGCAAGTCCAATCGATGCAGTTCAAGGCGCGCGCCGGCCAGAAGCTCGCCGACCAGCGCCTGCAGCAGAACCTGACGAAGCTGTCGACGAAGTTCGTGACGGCCCGCGCCGAAGCGATCGCCGCGATCGATTTTCCGGCGACCCGCGCCGCGCTGAAGGAACGCCGCAACCGTGCGCTCGACAACCTCGACGTGTGGCTCGAACAGTTCGAGGCGGAGGCGACGCGCCGCGGCGTCACCGTGCTGTATGCGCAGACCGCGCGCGACGCCGCGCGGCTCGTCGCGGACATCGCGCGCCGCCACGACGTGCGCAAGGTCATCAAGACGAAGTCGATGGTGTCCGAGGAAATGCAGCTGAACGCCGTGCTCGCGGAGATGGGCGTCCAGTCGATCGAGACGGACCTCGGCGAGTACATCCTGCAGATCAACGGCAACGAGCCGCCGAGCCACATCATTGCGCCGGTCGTCCACAAGGATAAGGACGAGATCGCGGACCTGTTCGCGAAAACGCACGCGAAGCCGCGCCTGACCGAGATTCCGGACATGACGCGCGAGGCGCGCGAAGTGCTGCGGCCGCACTTCCTGTCGGCGGACATGGGCGTGACGGGCGGCAACTTTCTCGTCGCGGAGACCGGCTCGGTCGTGCTGGTCACCAACGAAGGCAACGAGGGGATGTGCACGGTGATGCCGCGCGTGCACGTCGCAGTGACCGGCATCGAGAAGGTGCTGCCGACGCTGGAAGACCTCGCGACCGCGATGCGCCTGCTGCCGCGCTCGGCGACCGGCCAGGCGACGTCGAACTATTTCTCGGTGCTGACCGGCCCGCGCGGCGCGGACGACAGGGACGGTCCGGAGCATATGTACGTGGTGCTCGTCGACGGCGGGCGCACCGGGCTGATCGGCGGCGAGTTCCAGGAGATGCTGCGCTGCATCCGCTGCGGCGCGTGCATGAACCATTGTCCGGTGTATCAGAAGGTCGGCGGGCATACCTACGGCTGGGTCTATCCGGGGCCGATGGGATCGGTGCTGACGCCGAGTTACGTCGGGCTCGACAACGCGCTCGATCTGCCGCAGGCGGCGACCCTGTGCGGCGAATGCAACAGCGTCTGTCCGGTCGGGATTCCGCTGTCGGACCTGCTGCGCAAGCTGCGCGAGAAACAGACGGAGCGGCGCCTGCGGCCATGGCGCGAGCGCGCGGCGCTCGCGGTGTGGGGCTGGTTCGCGCTGCACCCGGCCGCGTATTCGGCCGTGACGCGGCTCGCGGTGCGCGTGCTCGAACGGATGGGCGGCCGCGCGCGGCTGATCCGGCGGCTGCCGCTCGCGCGCGGCTGGACCGACGGCCGCGACCTGCCGGCGCCGGTCGGGCGCACGTTCCGCGAGTTGTATGCGGCGCAGCGCAGCCATCAGGGCTGACTTCCCGCGCGGGTCAGCCGGACGGGCGCGGCAGCGTGCCACGCGGGTGTGCGCCTTTCCGTCACTGTTTAGTGGCAAGCAACAGTGTGTTCATCTGTACCCGGTTTTTCCCGATTGCGTGAATCTATATCATCTCAATTAGCGATAGTGCGCTCAGGCCTGTCGCTCCCCGTCGAGAGAGATCCGCATCATGAGAAAGACAATATCGGTGTACTGGCCACTCGCCGTGATCGTGCCGCTGGCAGCGATCGCACTGGCCCACGCATGGAATACCGCCGCCGCGCAAATGCCGCTGGCTGCCGACCAGTTGACCGCCGAACTGGCGCGGGCGGTGTCGTACGGCATTGTCGGCTCGGACCGCGACGCTGCCGCGTTGAAGGCGATGCCGCACGGCGCGGGTGTGCCGTCGTCGCAAGCCATCTGACACGTTTTCTGTCAGCGCCGGGCGAAGTCTGGCGCGGCTTTGTATAATCGCGACTCCCACGCTGTGCCCGCCAATACGATGAACATGGTTTCCGTCTGCTTCGTGTGTCTCGGCAACATCTGCCGTTCGCCGACCGCCGAAGGCGTGATGCGGCGGCTGGTCGCCGACGCGGGCCTGGTGGAGCGGATCGGCGTCGATTCGGCGGGCACCGGTGACTGGCACATCGGCGAAGCGCCGGACGAGCGCGCGCGTCAGGCGGCCGGTCGGCGCGGCTACGATCTGTCGGCGTTGCGCGCGCGGCAGATCGATGCCGGCGACTTCGGGCGCTTCGACCTGGTCGTCGCGATGGACGACGCGAACGTGACCGCGCTGCACCGGGTCTGTCCGCCCGCGCAACGCGAAAAAATAAGATTGCTGATGGACTTTGCACCGCAAGCCGGTAGCCGCGTAGTGGCCGACCCTTATTTCGGCGGCGCGGCGGGCTTCGAAGCGGTGCTCGACCAGTGCGAAGCGGCCTGCGCGGGTCTGCTGGACGAACTTCGCGCGCGGCTCGCCGGTTGAGCTCACAGGGCGCGCGATGGGGCTCGACGGATTCCGCCGGTTTCGCGCTATTCGTCGCCTGCTTATAACCCGATTCGCACCATGGATACTTGACTAAACTAGTCATGTATTTATACTTGACGAAAATTGTCGAGAATTGCGGTTCCCCCTACATCATGAGACTCACCACGAAAGGCCGTTTCGCCGTCACGGCGATGATCGACCTGGCACTGCGCCAGGAGCAGGGCCCGGTGACGCTTGCGGGTATCAGCCAGCGCCAGCACATTTCGCTGTCCTACCTCGAACAGTTGTTCGGCAAGCTGCGCCGCCATGAAATCGTCGAGTCGGTCCGCGGACCGGGTGGCGGGTACAACCTCGCGCGCCGCGCGGAGGACGTGACCGTCGCGGACATCATCATCGCGGTGGACGAGCCGCTCGACGCGACGCAGTGCGGCGGCAAGGGCGCCTGCGAAGGGACCAAGCAGCACGACGGCCACTGCATGACGCACGAGCTGTGGTCGACGCTGAACCAGAAGATGGTCGAGTACCTCGATTCGGTGTCGCTGAAGGATCTGGTCGATCAGCAGCGCGCGAAAGAGGGTGCCGCGCCGACGGTGCTGCGCGACCGCCGCGCGGAGGCGCCGGCCGTCGAGCCGGTGCGCACGGTGCCGAAGGGGCCGAACTCCATCTTCAACATGGCGGGTTCCTGAGCGCGACACGCGCGCGGACCACGAGCAGGCAGAGCAATACACAGATTCCCCGGAGCGATAGATGAATAACGACATTCCCCACCTGCCCATCTACATGGACTACAGCGCGACGACGCCGGTCGATCCGCGCGTGGTGGACAAGATGATTCCGTACCTGCGCGAGCAGTTCGGCAATCCGGCGTCGCGCAGCCACTCGTACGGCTGGGCCGCGGAGCATGCGGTCGAGGAAGCGCGCGAGAACGTCGCGAAGCTGGTGAACGCCGACCCGCGCGAAATCATCTGGACCTCCGGCGCGACCGAATCGGACAATCTCGCGATCAAGGGCGCCGCGCACTTCTACAAGAGCCGCGGCAAGCACGTCATCACCGTGAAGACCGAGCACAAGGCCGTGCTGGACACCTGCCGCGAGCTGGAGCGCGAAGGATTCGAGGTCACGTATCTGGACGTGAAGCCCGACGGCCTGCTCGACCTCGACGTGTTCAAGGCCGCGCTGCGAGCGGACACGATCCTCGTTTCCGTGATGCACGTGAACAACGAGATCGGCGTGATCCAGGATATCGAGACGATCGGCGAGATCTGCCGCGAGAAGGGCATCATCTTCCACGTCGACGCCGCGCAGTCCACCGGCAAGGCGGAAATCGACCTGCAGAAGCTGAAGGTCGACCTGATGTCGTTCTCCGCGCACAAGACCTATGGGCCGAAGGGCATCGGCGCGCTGTACGTGCGCCGCAAGCCGCGCGTGCGCATCGAGGCGCAGATGCACGGCGGCGGCCACGAGCGCGGCATGCGCTCGGGCACGCTCGCGACGCACCAGATCGTCGGCATGGGCGAGGCGTTCCGCATCGCGCGCGAAGAGATGGCGACCGAGAACGAGCGCATCCGGATGCTGCGCGACCGCCTGCTGCGCGGCCTCACCGAGATGGAAGAGGTCTACGTGAACGGCGACATGGAACAGCGCGTGCCGCACAACCTGAACATCAGCTTCAACTTCGTCGAAGGCGAATCGCTGATCATGGCGGTGAAGGACGTCGCGGTGTCGTCGGGTTCGGCGTGCACGTCGGCGTCGCTGGAGCCGTCGTACGTGCTGCGCGCGCTCGGCCGCAACGACGAACTCGCGCACAGCTCGATCCGCTTCACGGTCGGCCGCTTCACGACCGAGCAGGAAGTCGATTACGTCGTGAACCTGCTGAAGACGAAGATCGGGAAGCTGCGCGACCTGTCGCCGTTGTGGGAGATGCACAAGGACGGCGTCGATCTTTCGACGATCCAGTGGGCCGCGCACTGACGCGCCGCGCGGATAAGCGCATATAACCTCGACCCGGCCGCAGCGCACCGGTTGCCGCGCGGCCAGCAACGAATCAAGGAGTTGATCATGGCATATAGCGACAAGGTTCTGGACCACTACGAAAACCCGCGCAACGTCGGTTCGTTCTCGAAGGACGACGACGCGGTCGGCACGGGCATGGTCGGTGCGCCCGCGTGCGGCGACGTGATGAAGCTGCAGATCCGCGTCGGCGCGGACGGCGTGATCGAGGACGCGAAGTTCAAGACCTACGGCTGCGGCTCGGCGATCGCGTCCAGCTCGCTCGTCACCGAATGGGTGAAGGGCAAGACGCTCGACGAAGCGATGTCGATCAAGAACACGCAGATCGCGGAAGAACTCGCGCTGCCGCCGGTGAAGATCCACTGCTCGATCCTCGCGGAAGACGCGATCAAGGCGGCGGTCGCCGACTATCGCCAGCGTCATGCCGAAACCGCGGAAGCGGCTGGCGACGCGAAGGCGACGGCCTGAGCGCAGTGGCGGTAGCGACAGGGGCGGCGCAGCGCACGGCGATGCGCCGCGGGATTAACGACTTGGAATGCAGGCAGGCTCGCGCGGCCGCGTCGCCGGCCGGACCGGAAGGCTGGTCCGGAGCGACGGTGCGCAGCGCGACGGAAACGCTATGGCAATTACGTTGACGGAAAAGGCGGCACAGCACGTGCAGAAGTATCTGACGCGACGCGGCAAGGGCGTCGGGTTGCGGCTCGGCGTGCGTACCACGGGCTGTTCGGGGCTCGCGTACAAGCTCGAATACGTTGACGAACTCGCGACCGAGGACGAGGTGTACGAGAGCCACGGCGTGAAGGTCGTCGTGGACCCGAAGAGTCTCGCGTACATCGACGGCACCGAACTCGACTTCGTGCGCGAAGGGCTGAACGAAGGCTTTCGCTTCAACAATCCGAACGTGAAGGACGAGTGCGGTTGCGGCGAGTCCTTCCGCGTTTGAGTCCGCGCGAGAGCGGTGAAAAGGCGGCCTGTGCCGCCTTTTTGATTTTGACGGGGCGCGCCGCGCACGACGCGCGGCGCGCCCGCTGACCGGCGCTAGATTCCGATGGCTTCGCTTTCCTCGTTGTCCGATAGTCACTTCGTGCTGTTCGGCCTGCCCGAGCAGTTCGCGCTCGACGCCGGCGCGCTCGACCACGCGTATCGCACCGTGCAGTCGCAGGTGCATCCGGACCGCTTCGCGGCGGCCGGCGACGCGCAGAAGCGCGTTGCGATGCAGTGGGCGACGCGCGCGAACGAGGCGTACCAGACGCTGCGCGATCCGCTCAAGCGCGCGATCTACCTGCTGCATCTGCGCGGGATCGACGTCGGCGCGGAGAACAACACCGCGATGGAGCCCGCGTTCCTGATGCAGCAGATGGAATGGCGCGAGGCGATCGAGGACGCGGTCGGCGCGAAGAACGTGGGTGCGCTCGACACGCTCGCCGCCGAATTGCGCGACGAAACGCGCGCGCGCTTCGCGAAGCTCGCCGCGCTGCTCGACAGCGGCTCGAACCAGCCGGCGGCGGAAGCGGTGCGGCAACTGATGTTCATCGAGCGCGTCGGCGGCGAGATCGACACGCAGATCGAGCGTCTCGAAGGCTGAACGCCGCGCAGGGACGCGTAAAAGCGCGCAAAAGCGCGCAGAAACGGCCGGCAACGACACGCACAACAGGTTAAAGGCCGCAAGGCCTGGAAAAGATCACAGATGGCTTTACTGCAAATCTCCGAACCCGGCATGGCGCCGGCGCCGCACCAGCGGCGGCTTGCCGTCGGCATCGACCTCGGCACGACGAACTCGCTGGTCGCCGCGGTGCGCAGCGGCGTGCCCGACGTGCTGCCCGACGAGGACGGCAACCTGCTGCTGCCGTCGGTCGTGCGTTATCTCGCGAATGGCGGCCGGCGCATCGGCCACGCGGCGAAAGCCGAGGCGGCGACCGATCCGCGCAACACGATCGTGTCGGTGAAGCGGTTCATGGGCCGCGGCAAGGCCGACGTCGAAGGCGCGCAGAACGCGCCGTACGATTTCGTCGATGCGCCCGGCATGGTGCAGATCCGCACGATCGACGGCGTGAAGAGCCCGGTCGAGGTGTCGGCCGAAATCCTCGCGACGCTGCGCTACCGCGCGGAAGACACGCTCGGCGACGAACTGGTCGGCGCGGTGATCACGGTGCCCGCGTATTTCGACGACGCGCAGCGCCAGGCGACGAAGGACGCCGCGCGTCTCGCGGGCCTGAACGTGCTGCGCCTGCTGAACGAGCCGACCGCGGCCGCGATCGCCTACGGCCTCGACAACGGCGCGGAAGGGCTTTATGCGGTGTACGACCTCGGCGGCGGCACGTTCGACCTGTCGATCCTGAAGCTGACGAAGGGCGTATTCGAAGTGCTCGCGGCGGGCGGCGACTCGGCGCTCGGCGGCGACGACTTCGACCACGCGCTGTTTCGCTACGCGCTCGCGGAAAGCGGGCTGGACGCGGCGACGCTCGCGCCGGAGGACGTGCGCCTGCTGCTCGACCGCGTGCGCGACGCGAAGGAGGCGCTGTCGTCCGCGCCGCAGGTTTCGCTGGACGTCACGCTGTCGACCGGCGCGCATATCGCGCTGACGATCGACGAAGCGCGTTTCGAGACGCTCACGCAGGACCTCGTGCAGCGCACGCTGACGCCCACGCGCAAGGCGCTGCGCGACGCGAAGGTGACGCCTGCGGACGTGAAGGGCGTCGTGCTGGTCGGCGGCGCGACGCGGATGCCGGTGATCCGCCGCGCGGTCGAGGCGTTTTTCGGCCAGCCGCCGCTGACGAACCTGAACCCGGACCAGGTCGTCGCGCTCGGCGCGGCGATCCAGGCGGACCTGCTCGCGGGCAATCGCGGCGGCGACGACGACTGGCTGCTGCTCGACGTGATCCCGCTGTCGCTCGGCGTCGAGACGATGGGCGGCCTCGTCGAGAAGATCATCCCGCGCAATTCGACGATTCCGGTCGCGCGCGCGCAGGACTTCACGACCTTCAAGGACGGCCAGACCGCGATGGCGATCCACGTCGTGCAGGGCGAACGCGAACTGGTGTCCGACTGCCGCTCGCTCGCGCGCTTCGAGTTGCGCGGCATTCCGCCGATGGCGGCGGGCGCCGCGCGCATCCGCGTCACCTATCAGGTCGATGCGGACGGGCTGCTGTCGGTGTTCGCGCGCGAGCAGCAGTCGGGCGTCGAGGCGTCGGTGGTCGTGAAGCCGTCGTACGGTCTCGCGGACGACGACATCGCGAAGATGCTCGAAGACAGCTTCAAGACCGCCGAGGTCGACATGCGCGCGCGCGCATTGCGCGAGGCGCAGGTCGAAGCGCAGCGGCTGCTCGAAGCGACCGGCGCGGCGCTCGCGGCGGACGGCGAACTGCTCGACGCGGCCGAACGCGCGCAGCTCGACGCGTTGATCGATGCGCTGCGCGCGGTCGCGCAAAGCGACGACGCGGACGCGGTCGAGGCGGCGACCAAGGCGCTGTCCGCCGGCACTGACGAGTTTGCCGCGCGCCGGATGAACAAGGGCATCCGCCGCGCGCTCGCGGGCCGCAAGCTCGACGAGATCGGCTGACGCGGGGCCGCCCGCAGGCGGCGTCGCGCTGCGTGCTTTCCCGATGCAGCAAACCGCGCGACGCCAGTAGAATGAAGCGCATGCGAAAGCCGACGGCCGCATGCGCTCGACATGCAGTTATTTGATACGGATTTCACAATGCCTCAAATCGTGGTGCTGCCTCACGTCGAACTGTGTCCGGAAGGTGCGGTGATCGAAGCGACGCCGGGCGAAAGCGTGTGCGACGCGCTGCTTACGCACGGCATCGAGATCGAGCATGCGTGCGAGAAGTCGTGCGCGTGCACGACCTGTCACGTGATCGTGCGCGAAGGATTCGACGCGCTGGAGCCGTCCGAGGAAAACGAGGACGATCTGCTCGACAAGGCGTGGGGGCTGGAGCCGACGTCGCGTCTGTCGTGCCAGGCGCTCGTGCCGGCGGACTCGGACCTCGTGGTCGAGATTCCGCGCTACTCGATCAACCATGCGAAAGAAAACCACTAAGACATCCACAGGAGCGTGCCAGCCATGAAATGGACCGATACGCAGGACATCGCGATGGCGTTGACGGACAAGCATCCGGACATCGATCCGCAGTACGTGCGCTTCACCGATCTGCATCGGTGGGTGACGGAACTGGAAGGCTTCGACGACGATCCGGAGCGTTCGAACGAGAAGATCCTGGAGGCGATCCAGACCGCGTGGATCGAGGACGCGGATTACTGATCGACGCATTTTTCCGCGCGTAAAAAAGGCGATTCGCTTTAACGGCGAATCGCCTTTTTGTTTGGGAGACGGTGGAAGGTCGAAGGTCGGGACGCCTAGCCCGCGACCAGCGCGCCGTTCTCGATCCTCACGCGCTGGCCGCGCTGGAACGGCGGCGCTTCGTGATACGTGAAGTAGCGGGTCTTGCCGTTCTCCATCCGCACGCGGACCGAATAGCTGGTCGAACTGCGCAGATGCTTTTCGACCGCGTTGCCGCCGAGTCCGCCGCCGAGCGCGCCGAGCAGCGTCATCGCGGTGCGGCCGCCGCCGCCGCCGAACTGGTTGCCGATCACGCCGCCGGCCACCGCGCCGCCGACCGCGCCGATGCCGGTGCCGTGGCCTTCGTGACGCACGGCGGACACCGCCTCGACGGTGCCGCAGGTGCCGCAATACGCGGGTTGTGCCTGCGGTTGTACCTGCGATTGTTCCGCGTACTGGCCTTGCGGCGGCGCGGCCTGCGGCTGTTGCTGCACATAGGGCGAAGGCGGGGCGGCCGGCGTGAGAGCGGGCTCCGCCGCCTGCTGCTGGGCGGCCGGCGCCGCGGCATTGGGCGACTGCGCGGACGCGGACGGATAACCTTCGGGTGCCGGCTGCATTTGCACGGTCGCGGCCTGCGTGTGATCGTTCTGCGCGTCGGTGCTCGACGCTTTCGGGAACAGTCCGGTGATCGCCGCGGTCGCGGCAAGGCTCGCGACGATGACGGCGGCGGCCGCCGCCGCGACGAGCGGATGCAGGCGGCGATTGGGTGTCGTCGGCGGTGTGGTCGGGTGAGTGTCGTTCATGAGTGGCTCCGTCTTGAGCAGAGTTGATCGTCGATACGACTCAGTGTCGGCCAATCCGGCCCGGCGGCGTTTTTCAATTTGTAACGGCATGTCGTATGCCGCATCGTGGCCTCGCCGGGGAGCGGCGCAAACGACGATCGCATGCGGTTCTTCGCAAGGGCTATGCCCGGCGCCCCGCTGCGCATTTACCTGCGGTTACAAACGTTTCGGGGCGCCTACGGCATCGGCCGTAGGCGCCCCGATTGTGTCATGCGACATGACGGCGTGCGGCGACCGGTCAGTCCTCGCGGCGCAGATGCGGGAACAGGATCACGTCGCGGATGCTCGGGCTGTCGGTCAGCAGCATCACCAGACGGTCGATGCCGATCCCGCAGCCGCCGGTCGGCGGCATCCCGTATTCGAGCGCGCGGATGTAGTCGGCGTCGTAATACATCGCTTCCTCGTCGCCCGCATCCTTCTGCTCGACCTGCTTCCTGAAGCGCGCGGCCTGGTCTTCCGGATCGTTCAGTTCCGAGAAGCCGTTCGCGATCTCGCGGCCGGTGATGAACAGCTCGAAGCGTTCGGTGATCGCCGGTTCGCGGTCGGATGCGCGCGCGAGCGGCGACACCTCGATCGGGTAGTCGATGATGTAGGTCGGCTCCCACAGTTGCGATTCGGCGGTTTCCTCGAACAGCGCGAGTTGCAGCGCGCCGACGCCCGCGTTCAGGAACGCCGGCTGGTTCGGATCGACGCCGAACTTCTTCAGTTCGGCGCGCAGGAACGCGGCGTCGGCCAGTTGTTCGTTCGTGTATTGCGGCGCGTACTTCTGGATCGCCTGCGTGATCGTCAGCCGGTGGAACGGCTTGCTCAGGTCCAGCTCGCGGCCCTGGTACGTGACGGTCGCGGTGCCGAGCGCGTCGATCGCCGCCTGGCGGATCAACTGTTCGGTGAAGTCCATCAGCCACGCGTAGTCGGTGTACGCGGCGTAGAACTCCATCATCGTGAATTCCGGGTTGTGCCGCGGCGACACGCCCTCGTTGCGGAAATTCCGGTTGATCTCGAACACGCGTTCGAAGCCGCCGACGATCAGCCGCTTCAGGTAAAGCTCCGGCGCGATCCGCAGGAACATCTGCATGTCGAGCGCGTTGTGATGCGTGACGAACGGCTTCGCGGCCGCGCCGCCCGGGATCGGGTGCAGCATCGGCGTCTCGACTTCCATGAAGCCCGCGTCCGACATGAAGCGGCGGATCGAAGAGATCGCCTTCGTGCGCGCGACGAACGTGTTGCGCGACTCCGGCGTGACGATCAGGTCGACGTAACGCTGGCGATAGCGCGTTTCCTGGTCCGCGAGGCCGTGGAACTTGTCCGGCAGCGGGCGCAGCGCCTTCGACAGCAGCCGCAGCTCGGTGCAGCGCACCGACAGTTCGCCCTTGTTCGTGCGGAACAGCACGCCGCGCGCGGCGACGATGTCGCCCAGGTCCCACTTCTTGAACGCGTCGTAGGTCGCTTCGCCGACGTCGGCCGGCGTCACGAAGAACTGGATCTGCCCCGAGCCGTCGCGCACGGTCGCGAAGCTCGCCTTGCCCATCACGCGCTTGAGCATCATCCGGCCCGCGATCGACACGTTCAGCGCCAGCGCTTCGAGCGCGTCCTTGTCGGTGTCGGCGTATCCGGTCTGCAGGTCGGCCGCGTGGTGGGTCGGACGGAAGTCGTTCGGATACGCGACGCCTGCTTCGCGCAGCGCGCGCAGCTTCTCGCGGCGCTCGGCGATGATCTGGTTGTCGTCCGTTTCCGCGGCAGCGGCGACGGGGGCGTTGGCCTCTTTCGGTTCGGTCATGATGGCTCGGTGTTCGGGATGATTCGGATGCGGTGGCGGCGCGTGCGGCGGTTGCTGCGGGCCGTGCCGGGCGACGCGCGGCGGTTCGGAGGGCGCGCCGTTCACGCGCCGCCCGCCGCGCGCGGCAGGTTACACGCCCTGTTTCAGGCTCGCGCTGATGAAGTCGTCGAGGTCGCCGTCCAGCACCGCCTTCGTGTTGCTGATTTCGACGTTCGTGCGCAGATCCTTGATGCGGCTGTTGTCGAGCACGTACGAACGGATCTGGTGACCCCAGCCCACGTCCGACTTGCTCGATTCGAGCTTGTCCTGCTCCGACTGGCGCTTGCGCATCTCGGCTTCGTACAGCCGCGACTTCAGCATCGCCATCGCTTCCGCGCGATTGCGGTGCTGCGAGCGGTCGTTCTGGCACTGCACGACGATGCCGGACGGAATGTGCGTGATCCGCACCGCCGAATCGGTCTTGTTGATGTGCTGACCGCCCGCGCCGGACGCGCGGAACGTGTCGATCCGCAGATCCGCCGGATTCACTTCGATTTCGAACGAATCGTCGATCTCCGGATAGACGAACACCGACGAGAACGACGTATGGCGGCCGCCCGACGAGTCGAACGGCGACTTGCGCACGAGCCGGTGAATGCCGGTCTCGGTGCGCAGGAAGCCGTATGCGTATTCGCCTTCGACCTTGATCGTCGCGCTCTTGATGCCGGCGACGTCGCCTTCGGACTCTTCGAGGACCTCGGTCTTGAAGCCCTTGCGCTCGCAGTAGCGCAGATACTGGCGCAGCAGCATCGACGCCCAGTCGCACGCCTCGGTGCCGCCCGCGCCGGCCTGGATGTCGATGAACGCGTTGTTCGGATCGGCCGGGTTCGCGAACATCCGGCGGAACTCGACGTCGGCGACGCGCTTCTCGATCCCGGCCGCGTCGGCCTCGCACGCGGCGAGCGTGTCGTCGTCGTTTTCCTCGCGGGCCATGTCGAACAGGTCCTGCGTGTCGCGCAGGTCGCTGTCGATCGACGACAGCACGTCGACGACACCCTCAAGCAGCTTCTTTTCCTTGCCGAGCGCCTGCGCGTGCTTCGAATCGTTCCAGACGTTCGGGTCTTCGAGTTCGCGGTTGACTTCGACTAGACGCGTGGCCTTCGCGTCGTAGTCAAAGATACCCCCGTAGCTCGCCCGCGCGATGGCGCAGGTCGGCCAGAGAGGCTTCTATGGCGTTGAGGCGTTCGGCTTCCATTTTGTGTCTTCGTCCGGGGCGTAAAACACGAAATTATAGCCGATCGGCCGCGCGGCAACCTCGCGCGGGCCGGGGCGGCGGCGCGTGGGAGGGGGCCGATGGCGACCGGCATCGAGCGCCCTGACCGGTGGGGACGGCACGCGCGCGGTCCTCCGTGCAGCCGATGGACGGTCAGGCCGCCGCGTGCTCGACGACCAGTTGCACGCGCGATACGCCGTTCCACGTGTCGCGCGTGAGCCGGTACGCGAGCGTCGTGCGCGCCGGCAGCGGGTCGGTGTGGTTGAACCAGATCGCGTTGAAACGCTGGCGGCCGCGCAGCAGCTGCAGCTTCAGGTGCTTGTCCTTCACGAGCGCCTGCGACGCGACGTCGAACTCGCCCGCGAACACCGGCGCGGGGAAGCCCTGGCCCCAGACGGCCGCGTCGAGCATCTCGACGAACTGCGGCGTGAAATACGCGTCCTCCAGGTCGCCGTCGGTCTCGACGGTGCGCGCGAGCGCGTCGTCGGACAGCCACTCGCGGCCGATCCGCTCGAACGCGGCCGCGAAGCGCGGCACGTCGGCGGCCGCGAGCGTCATGCCGGCCGCCATCGCGTGGCCGCCGAAGCGCACGATCAGCCCCGGCTCGCGCTTCGACACGAGGTCGAGCGCATCGCGCAGATGGAAGCCCGGAATCGAGCGGCCCGAGCCCTTCACGATCGCGCCGCCGTCGTCGGCCGGCGCGAATGTGAACGACGGCCGGTGAAACTTCTCCTTGAGGCGGCCCGCGACGATGCCGATCACGCCCTGGTGCCAGCTTTCGTTGAACAGCGTGATCGTCGCGGAGCCGGCCGGATCGACGCTGGCCAGATCGGCCAGCGCCTGCTGCTGCATGCCGGCCTCGATCTCGCGGCGCTCGCGGTTCATCGTGTCCAGCTGCTGCGCGAGCGCCCATGCGCGGCCGACGTCGTCGGTCGTCAGGCATTCGATGCCGAGCGACATGTCCGACAGCCGGCCCGCCGCGTTCAGGCGCGGGCCGAGCGCGAAACCGAGGTCGAAGCCCGACGCGCTGCGCGCGTCGCGGCCGGCCGCGCGGAAGAGGGCGGCGATGCCTGGCTGCATCCGGCCGTTGCGGATCCGTTGCAGGCCCTGCGCGACCAGCACGCGGTTGTTGCCGTCGAGTTTCACGACGTCCGCGACGGTGCCGAGCGCGACGAGGTCGAGCAGCCCGTCGAGCCTCGGCTCCGGCAGCGCGTCACCGAACGCGCCGCGCCTGCGGAGTTCGGCGCGCAGCGCGAGCAGCACGTAGAACATCACGCCGACGCCCGCGAGGCATTTGCTCGGGAACGTGCAGCCCGGCTGGTTCGGATTCACGATCGCGCGCGCGGCGGGCAGCGTGTCGCCGGGCAGGTGGTGGTCGGTGACGAGCACGTCGATGCCGAGCGCGTTCGCGGCTTCGACGCCCTCGACGCTCGCGATCCCGTTGTCGACGGTGATCAGCAGGTCCGGCTTGCCGCCCGGACGCTGCGCGGCGAGCGCGACGATCTCCGGCGTGAGGCCGTAGCCGTATTCGAAGCGGTTCGGCACCAGGTAGTCGATCTGCGCGCCGAACATCCGCAGCCCGCGCACGGCGACCGCGCAGGCGGTCGCGCCGTCGCAGTCGTAGTCGGCGACGACGAGCAGGCGCAGGCGGCGTTCGAGCGCGTCGGCGAGCAGCGCGGCCGCGTCGTCGATGCCCTTCAGTCCGGCCGGCGGTTCGAGGCGCGCGAGCGCGGTTTCGATCTCGTCGGGGCGGCACACGCCGCGCGACGCATAGAGCCGCGCGAGCACCGGATGCAGGCCGTGGCGGACGAGCACTTCGGCGTCGGCGGGGGAGCAGGCGCGGGTAACGATTCGGGTCATGCGAGGCGGCTGGGAAACAGGATCATGAGCAGGAACGTGAGCGGGAGCATGAGCAGGAACACGGGCGGGATCATGAGCACGGTCATTCGATGAAAAGCGACGCGAAGAGCCGCCGCCGCCAGAATTTGCGCAGGTCGCCGCGCGTCGCCGCGAGCGTTACCGAGCCGGTGTCGCCGCACAGCGTGATGCCGAGTTCGCGCAGCGCGCCGCTTTCGAGCGCGGCGAGCGCGGGCGCGAACCAGTCGCGCTCCAGCGCGGCGAACGCCGCGTTCCAGCGCAGCCAGTCCTGTTCGATGAACGGGCCGGAGAACGGATCGAGTTCGACGAGCGTCGCGCCGGCCGTCTGCTGTTGCTGCTTGCCGAGCGCGTCCGCGAACGTCATCGGCGCGGGGCCGTTCGCGGTCTGCGACGCGAGCGCGAGGCCGCGCGTTGCGACCGCGTTCGACAGCACCCGCGCGAACGGGCTCGATACCGGCCGCAGCGCGCCCTGCGCATGAAACCAGATCGAGTTCACGGTCGGCAGCCCGCGCGCCTCGCGCGCTTCGTTGACCGGATGCTCGAACCACGCCATCTGCACTTCGTTCTGCAACTTCATCCACGCGCGCGAGCGTTCGCCGGTGTGCGCCTCGTGCGGCAGCCAGATCTCGATGTTGCGGCCGCTCGCGCGCAGCGGCGACGCGCCCGCGAGCGCGCCGAACGCGTGGCTCGACAGATACCAGCGGCGCGGCGTCGGCGCCACGACCCGCACGTCGAGTTCCTCGATCAGCGGCTTCGCGACCGCGTACAGCGTCGCGGCTTCGTCGTCGGACAGGTCGAGCGACGACGGATCGATCAGCACCAGATGGTCGTGCGCGATCCGCACGTGGACCGGCTGCACGCACGCCCACGTCGCGTCGCCGGGCGCGCCGCCGTCCGCGAGCAGCATGTACGGCGCGAGCGGCGCTTCGTCGTCGGCCGCCGACGCGTTCGGACCGAGCGCGCCGAACTGCCTCGCGACCCAGCGTTCGTGCGGCAGCGTGCGCTGGAAGTCCTCGCCGATCACCTGTTCGCCGAGCGTCGCGCGCGCGACGAGTTTCGCGAGCGCCGGATAGTCGAGGCCGGAGAGTGCGATCGATGCGGCGGCCGCGGAAGGCAGCGCGAACGGGACGAGAAGATGAAGTCGGTCGACGGGCATGATGGTGCGCATTGTACTTCGGCGCTCCGCGCGCGGGCGGGCCGAAACGGCCGCGGTGGCGGGTTCGCGCGGCGGCTCTCCATACAAATCAGGGACTTGGGGGCGATAATGCGGCGCACGGGGCTCGCGAGCCGGGCGCGCGGTCTCGCGGCGATCGGGGAAAGCGCGGGCGACTGTGGCAAACTTCGCGGCTGGCCGTATGTCGGGCCGCGTCGCGAGCCGCATGACGCCCTGCATGGATCGGATAAGAACGGGAAGGGAACCATCGGCCTGTTCGCCGCGACCAAGGTTCGCACCGGTTCGACGCGGGCGGCATCTCGCGGCGAGGTAGCGACGGTGTCGTCGCGACGCCCGTATTGGCAGCGAACGGGCAGCGAACCACGGCGCGGCGGACGCGGCGGCGGCGGTCCGCGCCGCATGCAGCGACGAGGCAACGACAAAGCAACGACGAAGCACAACGACGCACGGGCAGCGTGCGACAAACCGGGCGAACCCGCAGGGCGCCCAGAAGGATTGGCTTGAAAGTTCCGTACGAATGGCAGATCGGCTGGCGCTATACGCGCGCCGGCAAACGCACGACCGGCAACGGTTTCATCTCGTTCATCGCGCTCGTGTCGATGTCGGGCATCGCGCTCGGCGTCGCCGCGCTGATCGTCGTGCTGTCGGTGATGAATGGCTTCCAGCGCGACGTGCGCGACCGGATGCTGTCGGTGCTCGCGCACATCGAAATCTTCTCGCCGACCGGCGCGATGCCGGACTGGCAACTGACCGCGCGCGAAGCGAAGCAGAACCCCGAGGTGATCGGCGCGGCGCCGTACGTCGACGCGCAGGCGCTGCTGACGCGCGGCGACACCGTGAGCGGCGTCGCGCTGCGCGGCGTCGAGCCGTCCGAGGAGCCGCAGGTGTCGGACATCGGCCGCGAGATGAAGGCCGGCAGCCTCAACGACCTGACGCCGGGCAGCTTCGGCATCGTGCTCGGCGCTGACCTCGCGACGAGTCTCGGCGTGCAGGTCGGCGACAAGGTCACGCTGGTCGCGCCCGAAGGCTCGATGACGCCGGCCGGCCTGCTGCCGCGCCTGAAGCAGTTCACGCTGGTCGGCGTGTTCGAGTCCGGCCATTACGAATACGACAGCACGCTCGCACTGGTGAACATCCGCGACGCCCAGGTGCTGTACCGGCTGCAGGCGCCGAGCGGCGTGCGGCTGCGGCTGAAGGACATGCAGCGCGCGCCGGCCGTCGCGCGGCAACTGGTGCATACGCTGTCCGGCGACCTGTACATCCGCGACTGGACCCAGCAGAACAAGACGTGGTTCTCCGCCGTGCAGATCGAAAAACGCATGATGTTCATCATCCTCACGCTGATCATCGCGGTCGCCGCGTTCAATCTCGTGTCGTCGCTCGTGATGACCGTGACCAACAAGCAGGCCGACATCGCGATCCTGCGCACGCTCGGCGCGCAGCCGTCGTCGATCATGAAAATCTTCGTCGTGCAGGGGATCACGATCGGCTTCATCGGCACCGCGACCGGCGTCGCGCTCGGCTGCCTGATCGCGTGGAGCATTCCATGGCTCGTGCCGATGATCGAGCACCTGTTCGGCGTGCAGTTCCTGCCGCCGTCGGTGTACTTCATCAGCGAACTGCCGTCCGAGCTGGTCGCGTCCGACGTGATCCGCATCGGCCTGATCGCGTTCGTGCTGTCCGCGCTCGCGACGCTGTATCCGAGCTGGCGCGCGGCGAAGGTCCGTCCGGCGGAGGCGCTGCGCTATGAATGACCATCGCACGCTGCCGGCGCAGGCCGGCGATCAGCCGTACGTGCTCGAAGCGCACGGCATCTCGAAGACCTTCGGCCAGGGCGGCCTGTCCGTGCAGGTGCTGAAGGATGCGGAACTGTCGGTGCGGCGCGGCGAGAAGCTCGCGATCGTCGGCGCGTCGGGGTCCGGCAAGAGCACGCTGCTGCACGTGCTCGGCGGGCTCGACGAGCCGGGCACGGGCCACGTGTCGCTGCTCGGCAAGCCGTTCACGCAGTTGTCCGAGCGCGAGCGCAACGACCTGCGCAACCGCGCGCTCGGTTTCGTTTATCAATTCCATCATCTGCTGCCGGAATTCTCCGCGCTCGACAACGTCGCGATGCCGCTGCGCATCCGCCGGATGACGGTCGAGGACGCGCGCCGCGAGGCGCTCGCGACGCTCGATCGCGTCGGGCTCGCGCATCGCGCGCGGCATCGTCCGGGGGAACTGTCGGGCGGCGAGCGGCAGCGCGTCGCGATCGCGCGCGCGCTGGTGACGAAACCCGCGTGCGTGCTCGCGGACGAACCGACCGGCAACCTCGACGGCGGCACCGCGGACACCGTGTTCGACCTGATGCTCGAACTGTCCGACGTGTTCCAGACGAGTTTCGTGATCGTCACGCACGACCCGGACCTCGCCGCGCGCTGCGACCGCATCGTGCGGCTGCGCGACGGCACGCTGCACGAAGAGCCGGTCGTGCCGGTCTGAGCAGAGCGGGCGCGCGGCGTGCTGGCGGGTTGGGCGCTTGCCGGCCCGCTGGCAGCATGCCGCGCAGGTGACGCCATAAGGACATCGCCATGTGGATCGACACGCATTGCCATCTCGACGCAGCGGAATTCGACGCGGACCGCGCCGCGGTGGCCGACGCCGCGCGTCGCGCGGGGGTCGCGCGGGTCGTGATTCCGGCCGTCGCGCGCGAGAACTTCGCGACCGTGCGCGAGCTTGCGCACCGGCTCGACGGCGGCGTGTACGCGCTCGGCATCCATCCGCTCTATACGCCGCAGGCGCGCGACGACGATCTCGACCTGCTGCGCCGTGAGATCGAGGCGAGCCTCGACGATCCGCGTTTCGTCGGCATCGGCGAGATCGGCCTCGACTTCTTCGTGCCGGGCCTCGACGCCGCGCGGCAGCAGCACTTCTACGACGCGCAACTGCGGCTTGCGCGCGACTACGACCTGCCGGCGATCTGCCACGTGCGCAAGTCGCAGGACCCGGTGTTGAAGGGGCTGCGCAAATACGGCGTGCGGCGCGGCATCGCGCATGCGTTCAACGGCAGCTTCCAGCAGGCGCACGCGTATGTCGATCACGGGATGCATCTCGGTTTTGGCGGCAACCTGACGTTCGAGCGCGCGTTGCAGATTCGCCGCCTGGCGCAGCAACTGCCGCTCGACGCGATCGTGATGGAAACCGACGCGCCGGACATCTCGCCCTCATGGCTCTATCGCGAGCGCAACACGCCGGACCAGGTGCCGCGCATCGGCGAAGTGCTCGCGCAACTGCGCGGCATCGGACCGGACGAGCTTGCCCTTGGCACGACGGCCAACGCTCGCGCGGCGCTGCCGCGGCTCGCGCTTTCGCCGGCATAATCGTTCGCATACGGTTCGGCGGTCGCCCGCGCGCCGCGGTCGGCGGCGCATGCAGGGCCGCCGCGCGGAGGTCGAATGCGGGCGGTGTGGGGCGGGTTCGCGCTGGGCGTGATCGGGTTGCAGCAGCAGGCGGTGTTGCCGTCGTGGCGCGGGTGGCTTGCCGTGATCGCGCTGGCGGTTGCGTCGTTGGCGTGGGCCGTTCGCTTGCGTGTTTCCCTTGGTTCCTTCTCATGTACCGGCGACCGCTGGCGTGCGGCGAGCGGCTGGGCCGGCGTGTGGATCGCCGCCGCGTGCGTGGGTTTCGGTTATGCGGCGTGGCGAGCCGACGTGCGGCTCGCGCGGGCGCTGCCGGCCGCTTGGGAAGCGCGCGAGTTGACGGTGAGCGGTTATCTCGCGAGCGGACCGTCGCTCGACGCGAACGGCGCACGTTTTCTGTTCGCGGTCGAAGCGTGGACGAAACCCGAACCGGTTGGCGACGCGCGGCTGCCGGCGACGATCCAGTTGCTGTGGCCGGGCCGCGACGCCCCGTTGCCCGCGCTCGAACCGGGCATGCGCTGGCGTTTGCCGGTGCGGCTGAAGCGGCCGCACGGCAACGGCAATTTCGGACTGCGCGATGCCGAAGTCGCGATGCTCGAACGCGACGTGCGCGCGACGGGTTACGTGAGCGCGCCGCGGCGCGCGGCGCGTGATCCTCGCGATGCGCGCGGCCTTGGCGTCGCGATCGAGCGGGTGCGCTGGCGCGTGCATCGGCGGATCGACGCGGTGCTTGCGGATGCACCGCATCGCGGGATCGTCGTCGCGCTCGCGACCGGCGCGCAGGATGCCGTGACCGACGCGGACTGGCGGCTGATGCGCCGCACCGGCACCACCCATTTGATCGCGATCTCCGGGCTGCATCTGGCGTTCGTCGCGGCGCTTGCCGGCGGGTTCGCGGGCGCGGTGTGGCGGCGGTTGCGCTGGCGGGGACGGCCTGCGCCGTTGATCGCGCCGGCGCAAACGGTCGCGTTATGGAGCGCGGTGATCGCGGCGATTGCGTATGCGGCGCTCGCGGGGTTCAACGTGCCGGTGCAGCGCGCGCTGTGGATGCTTTTGGCGGCGGCGCTCGCGCTTGCGACGGGCCGCAACGTCGCGCGCTCGCAGACGCTCGGCTGGGCGCTCGGCCTCGTGCTGCTGAACGATCCGTGGGCGGTTGCGTCGGCGGGGTTCTGGCTGTCGTTCTGCGCGGTCGGGGCGATCCTGTTCGTGGTGGCCGGCGACATGCCGATGCGTCATCACGATCGCTCCTTTCATGACGACGACGCGCAGAGAGGGGCTTCGCACCTCGGAACGAAACTGCGCGCCTTGTGCATTTCCGCCGGCGAGCGGATGCGTCGCAGCGCCCGCGTGCAATACGCGGTGACGCTCGCGCTCGCGCCGATCACGCTGTACTGGTTCGCGCAGATGCCGCTGATCGGCCCGCTCGCGAACGCGTTCGCGATTCCATGGGTTAGCGCGCTCGTGACGCCCGCCGTGCTCGCGGGCATCGTGCTGCCGAAACCGCTTGACGCGTTCGCGCTGCATGCCGCGCATCGGCTGTTCGAACTGCTGGCGATGGGACTCGACGCGGTGGCGAAACCGTCGTGGGCCGTGCTGCATCTGGCGCAGCCGGGGCCGTGGGCGCTCGGCTGCGCGGCGCTCGGCATCGCGTGGTGCCTTGCGCCGCGTGGCTGGCCGCTGCGCTGGGCCGCGCCGGTCACATGGCTGCCGCTGCTGCTGCCCGCGCCGTTTTCGATGCAGTCGACCGGCGCGTTTCGCGTGACCGCGCTCGACGTCGGGCAGGGCACGTCGGTGCTCGTCGAAACCGCGCGGCACGCGCTGCTGTTCGACGCCGGCCCCGGTCCCGAATCGACGCATGCCGGCGAGCGGATCGTCGTGCCGTATCTGCATGCGCATGGCGTGCGGCGACTCGATGCGCTGATGATCAGCCACGACGATTCCGATCATGCGGGCGGCGCGGCGGCGGTGCTCGACGAGATCCGCGTCGATACGTTCGTCGGCGGGTTGCTGCGGTCGCATCCGCTGTGGGACGACGCGCGCGGCGCGGGCGCGGCGGCGTTGCAGTGCGCGGCGGGCCAGCACTGGCAATGGGACGGCGTCGATTTCGACGTGCTGTGGCCGGACGCCGGCCCGTTGTCGGGCAAGCCGAACGAGCATTGCTGCGTGCTGCGCGTATCGACGCATGCGCGCGCGCCTGCGGATCCTGCGGACACGCGCGTCGCCGCGCTGCTCGCCGCCGACATCGAGGCGCCGGCCGAGCGCGCTCTGCTTGCGCGCGACTCGGCCGCCCTGCACGCGCAGGTGCTGGTCGTCCCGCATCACGGCAGCCGCACGTCGTCGACCGAGCCTTTCCTCGACGCCGTCGGACCGCTCGTCGCGATATTTCAGGTAGGCTACCTGAACCGTTTTCATCACCCGCAACAAGGCGTCTATGCGCGATACGAAGCGCGGCACATCACGCTCGCGCGCAGCGACGCGGACGGCGCGGTGCGCGTCGAAGCCAGCGGGACTGTGTTGAACGTCGAACGCTATCGCGACACGCAGCGCCGCTACTGGATGACGCCGCCCGAATGACGCGGGGTGGACACGGCGCGCGACGGCACGCATACCAATCATGGAGACCGCGACGACTTGAAGAACATCATCCATTTCTCGCATGCGAACGGCTTTCCGGCGTCCACGTACCGGACGCTGTTCGCCGAACTCGAAGACCGCTACGAAGTGCGCGCGATCGAATGCATCGGCCACGATTCGCGTTTTCCGGTCACCCAGGACTGGCCGCACCTCGTCGAGCAACTGCTCGACGACATCGGCCGTCGTTATGAAACGCCGGTGTGGCTCGTCGGCCATTCGCTCGGCGGCTACCTGTCGTTGATGGCGGCGCTGCGGCAGCCGCAGTGGGTGAGGGGCGTCGTGATGCTCGATTCGCCGGTGATCGCCGGCTGGCGCAGCAGCATGCTGCGCGTGTCGCAGTGGACCGGCCTCGACGAACGGCTGTCGCCCGCGGCCGCGACGCGCAACCGCCGCACGACGTGGCCGAGCCGCGACGACGCATGGCGGCACTTCCACCGGAAGCCGGCGTTCGCGCGCTGGGACGAGCGCGTGCTGTCCGACTACGTCGACTTCGGGATGCCGCAGACCGCGCCGGACGGCACGCGCTCGCTCGCGTTCGACCGGCGGATCGAGTATCTGATCTACCGGACGCTGCCGCATACGCTCGGCGCCCGGCTTGCGCATGGCGCGCCGATGCCGGTCGGCTTCGTCGCGGGCACGCAGTCGCGCGAAGTGCGCCAGGTCGGATTGACGGCGACGCGGCGCGCGTGCGGCGAACGCTTCGAGTGGATCGAAGGCAGTCATCTGTATCCGATGGAGCGGCCGATCGAGACCGCGCGCGCAGTGCAGCGTCTGCTGTATTCGATGGACGGCGGCGGATGACGCGGGCGGCTCGCGGCGGGTTTTTTTTGCGGTCGCGAGGGATGTCTGAAAACGGGGAAAGGGCAGGCGGAATGGCTGCCGGCAGGGACCTTGCGGCGGCCGCGAGCGTGCCGTCGCACGGCTCATCCGGCGGCGTCTCGCGTGAATGCACACGCGCCGCGCACACCGATGCGGCGTCGCGCAAATTGCCGGCTCGACACCTGCTTTACGGTATAATCCGTTTTTCCCGCGAGCATCCAGCGATGACCAAATATGTTTTCGTCACCGGCGGCGTAGTTTCCTCCCTCGGCAAGGGCATTGCCGCCGCCTCTCTCGCCGCGATCCTCGAATCGCGCGGCCTCAAAGTCACCCTCCTCAAGCTCGATCCCTACATCAACGTCGACCCCGGCACGATGAGCCCGTTTCAGCACGGCGAAGTGTTCGTGACGGAAGACGGAGCGGAAACCGACCTCGACCTCGGCCACTATGAGCGCTTCATCAGCACGAAGATGCGCAAGGCCAACAACTTCACGACCGGCCAGATCTACGAATCGGTGATCCGCAAGGAACGCCGCGGCGACTATCTCGGCAAGACTGTGCAGGTGATCCCGCACATCACGAACGAGATCCAGGCGTTCATCGAACGCGGCGCGGCATCCGCGACGTGCGGTGAGCCGGACGTCGCGATCGTCGAAGTCGGCGGCACGGTCGGCGACATCGAATCGCTGCCGTTCCTCGAAGCGGCGCGCCAGATGAGCCTGCGCCTCGGCCGCAACAGCGCATGCTTCGTGCACCTGACGCTGGTGCCGTACATCGCGACCGCCGGCGAACTGAAGACGAAACCGACGCAGCACAGCGTGCAGAAGCTGCGCGAAATCGGCATCTATCCGAACGTGCTGCTGTGCCGCGCCGATCGCCGCATTCCGGACGACGAGTGCCAGAAAATCTCGCTGTTCTCGAACGTGCCGACGGACGCGGTGATCTCCGTGTGGGACGTCGACAGCATCTACAAGATTCCGCAGATGCTGCACGACCAGGGGCTCGACGCGATCGTCTGCGAGGAACTGAAGCTGTCGCCGCAGCCGGCCGACCTGCGCGTGTGGTCGGAGCTGGTCGACAAGCTCGAACATCCGCAGCACGAAGTGACGATCGGCATGGTCGGCAAGTACGTCGAGCTGACCGAGTCGTACAAGTCGCTGATCGAGGCGCTGCGTCATGCGTCGATCAAGACGTCCACGAAGGTCAACATCGAATACATCGACTCCGAGCAGATCGATGAAGAAGGCGTCGAAGGGCTGAAGCATCTCGACGCGATCCTCGTGCCGGGCGGCTTCGGCCGCCGTGGCACCGAAGGCAAGATCAAGGCGATCCGCTATGCGCGCGAGGCGAAGGTGCCGTACCTCGGCATCTGCCTCGGGATGCAGCTCGCGGTGATCGAATTCGCGCGTCATGTCGTCGGCCTGACGGATGCGAACAGCACCGAATTCGATCCGGACACGCCGGATCGCGTGGTCGCGCTGATCACCGAATGGTACGACCGCGACGGCAACGTCGAGAAGCGCGACGAGGAGTCCGATCTCGGCGGCACGATGCGCCTCGGTTCGCAGCGCTGCCCGATCAAGCCGGGCACGCTCGCCGCGCAGATCTACGGCAAGGACGTGAACGAGCGTCACCGTCACCGCTACGAAGTGAACAACCGCTACGTGCCGCAACTCGAAGCCGGCGGGCTCGTGATCAGCGCGCGCACGCCGAGCGAGGATCTGCCCGAAATGATGGAACTGTCGCGCGACATGCATCCGTGGTTCGTCGGCGTGCAGTTCCATCCGGAATTCACGTCTACGCCGCGCGACGGCCATCCGCTCTTCAAGGCGTATGTCGAGGCGGCGCTCGCGCATCAGCAGTCGCGCGTCGAGGAGAAAGCATGAAGCTGTGCGGGTTCGAAGCCGGTCTCGACAAGCCGTTTTTCCTCATCGCCGGCACCTGCGTCGTCGAATCGGAGCAGATGACGATCGACACGGCTGGCCGGCTGAAGGAAATCTGCGCGAAGCTCGGCATTCCGTTCATCTACAAGTCGTCGTACGACAAGGCGAACCGCTCCAGCGGCAAGTCGTTTCGCGGACTCGGCATGGACGAGGGGCTGCGCATCCTGTCCGAGGTGAAGCGCCAGCTCGGCCTGCCGGTGCTGACCGACGTGCATGCCGAGGACGAGATCGAGCCGGTCGCGGCGGTCGTCGACGTGCTGCAGACGCCCGCGTTCCTGTGCCGCCAGACCGACTTCATCCACGCGTGCGCGCGCTCGGGCAAGCCGGTCAACATCAAGAAAGGCCAGTTCCTCGCGCCGCACGACATGAAGAACGTGATCGACAAGGCGCGCGACGCGGCGCGCGAGGCCGGGCTGTCGGACGACCGCTTCCTTGCGTGCGAGCGCGGCGTTTCGTTTGGTTACAACAATCTCGTGTCGGACATGCGATCGCTTGCGATCATGCGGGAGACGGGTGCGCCGGTCGTGTTCGACGCGACGCATTCGGTGCAGTTGCCCGGCGGCCAGGGCACGAGTTCGGGCGGGCAGCGCGAGTTCGTGCCGGTGCTCGCGCGCGCGGCGGTCGCGACGGGCGTCGCGGGTCTCTTCATGGAGACGCATCCGCGTCCGGCCGAGGCAAAGTCGGACGGCCCGAACGCGGTGCCGCTGCACCGCATGGCGGATCTGCTGGAAACGCTCGTGACGCTCGACCAGGCGGTCAAGCGCACGCCGTTCCTGGAGAGCGACTTCAACTGATCGACATGCGCGTCGGGCAGCATGAACGCTGTGCGGCGCGATGGAGGAGCACCGCGCGCCTTTCGCCGGCGGAACGGCAGCCGGCACCGGGCGCGCGGGAATGTGGCAAACGCCAGCCAGGCAGACGCGAGGCAACAGGCGCGGCGGTGCGCGGCACAGTGCGCACGGCGCCGGCCGCACGGCGATGCGTCGCCGGACTGCCCCCGCGCACGGCGCTGTCCCGTTTGACCGGGCGGCCGCATCGCGCGCCGGGCCATGCCGGAGCGAAGCGTTCTCCGGTCTCGATCCGGCGACTGTCGGCGGTGTGGCGGTCACGCAAGAATTAACGTCATTTCCTTGAGGAAACCATGAGTGCAATCGTAGATATCATCGGTCGCGAGATTCTGGATTCGCGCGGCAATCCGACCGTCGAATGCGACGTGCTGCTGGAGTCGGGCACGATGGGCCGCGCGGCGGTGCCGTCGGGCGCGTCGACGGGCTCGCGCGAGGCGATCGAACTGCGCGACGGCGAAACGGGCCGTTACGGCGGCAAGGGTGTGCTGAAGGCGGTCGAGCACATCAACACCGAAATCTCCGAGGCGATCATGGGCCTCGACGCGTCCGAGCAGGCGTTCCTCGACAAGACGCTGCTCGAACTCGACGGCACCGACAACAAGTCGCGCCTCGGCGCGAACGCGCTGCTGGCGGTGTCGATGGCGGTCGCGAAGGCGGCGGCCGAGGAAGCCGGCCTGCCGCTGTACCGCTACTTCGGCGGCTCGGGCGCGATGCAGCTGCCGGTGCCGATGATGAACATCGTGAACGGCGGCGCGCACGCGAACAACAGCCTGGACATCCAGGAATTCATGATCGTGCCGGTCAGCCAGCCGACGTTCCGCGAGGCGCTGCGCTGCGGCGCCGAAGTGTTCCACGCGCTGAAGAAGATCCTGTCGGACCGCGGCATGAGCACGGCGGTCGGCGACGAAGGCGGCTTTGCGCCGAACTTCGGCAGCAACGACGAGTGCCTGTCGACGATCCTGCAGGCGATCGAGAAGGCCGGCTACCGCGCGGGTGAAGACGTGCTGCTCGCGCTCGACTGCGCGGCGAGCGAGTTCTATCACGACGGCAAGTACCAGCTCGCGGGCGAAGGGCTGCAACTGTCGTCGGCGGAATTCACCGACTACCTGGCGACGCTGGCCGACAAGTTCCCGATCGTGTCGATCGAGGACGGCATGCACGAAGGCGACTGGGCCGGCTGGAAGCTCCTGACCGAGCGGCTCGGCAAGAAGATCCAGCTCGTCGGCGACGACCTGTTCGTGACCAACACGCGCATCCTGAAGGAAGGCATCGAGAAGGGCATCGCGAACTCGATCCTCATCAAGATCAACCAGATCGGCACGCTGACCGAAACGTTCGCGGCGATCGAGATGGCGAAGCGCGCCGGCTACACGGCGGTGATCTCGCACCGTTCGGGCGAAACCGAAGACTCGACGATCGCGGACATCGCGGTCGGCCTGAACGCCGGTCAAATCAAGACCGGTTCGCTGTCGCGCAGCGACCGCATCTCGAAGTACAACCAGCTGCTGCGCATCGAGGAAGATCTCGGCGACATCGCGAGCTACCCGGGCAAGTCGGCGTTCTACAATCTGCGCTGACCTGGCGCAGGCGGCCCGTTGCCGTCCTACTTCGACCTCACTCGCCGCCCTGCGTATAGCGCAGGGCGGCGCGCATTTATCCGACACCTTTCATGCGGCTTGTCACTGTCGTCCTGATCGTCCTGCTGGTCCTGATCCAGTACCCGCTCTGGTGGGGCCACGGCGGCTGGCTGCGCGTCCACGAGTTGCAGCAGCAGCTCGCGAAGCAGTTGCAGCAGAATTCGGACGAGAAGCTGCGCAACGAGCGCATCGCCGGCGAAGTACAGGATCTGCAGAACGGCACCGCGGCCGTCGAGGAGCGCGCGCGCTACGAGATGGGGATGGTGAAGGACAGCGAAGTGTTCGTGCAGTTCGTGTCGCCGAACGCGGCGGCTGCGGCGGCGCAGAACGCTCCGTCGTCGAATACGTCCACGCGGGGCGAGATGTCGGCCGCGCCGGTGCGGGTGGTGCCGAACCCGGTGTCGCGCGTGCCCGAGCGCAAGCGCGGGCACACGAAAGACGCAAAGGACACGAAAGAGGCGAAGAAAAAGGCGGGATGACGTTTGCACCAGCCGTTGCGTCGTTCGTCGTTCGCGCAGCGAATCGTGCGAACGACGTGTATGTCGGTGGCGGAGCAAAGCAAAAGGCGCGGTGTCAGAACCGCGCCTTTTTTCGTTTGGGCATGCCGCCGCGCAACCGCGCGCGTTCGGAGCCTACCAGCCCCAACCCCAGCCCGGATAACCGTAGCCGATGCCGGTGCCCCAGCCCGGTCCCCATCTGCCGCCGTAGTAGCTGCCGTACAGCGTGACCGGCGGCGCATACGCGCGCGACCATGCCTGCGCGGCTGCTTCGTCGGCCATCGCGCGATCCTGGTCCGCGAGCACCTGGCGGTCGATCGCGTCGTAGCGTTGCCGTTCTTCGGGCGTCAGCGGTTGCGCGGCGGCCGCGACGCCGGACTGGTCGGCGGGCAGGCGGCTATAGATCGGCGCGGGTCCGGGCGGCTCCAGCATGCATCCGCCGAGCGCGAGCGCGCCGCCGAGCAGCGCGAGTGTCGTCGTGCGGGCCAGCGTGCCCAGCGGACTACGCGTGTGGCTTTTTTCCGTCGTCATGTTTGTTTCCCTTCTGTCGGATACCGAAGCAACGCCCGCTTGCGGCACTCGACGAACAGGCGGCTGCGCTTCGACTTCCGTCGGTACGCGCCGTGATCCGCGGCGCGCACCAGGAGCCGGCCACGGTCAGTGGCGTTGCCCGTCGGCGGGGGCGACTCCCTCTGAGAGCCCGGTGACGACGAAAAGTTGCGCGACGTCGACCGGGTCGAACTCGTAGCGCTGGTTGCAGTATTCGCAGTGGACCTCGACGTGCCCGCGTTCCTCGATCACGCTATCGACCTCGGCGCGGCCGAGCATCCGCAGCATCGCGCCGACCTTCTCGCGCGAGCACGAGCACTGGAAGCGCGCGCCGGCCGGCTCGAAGTGATGAACGTTTTCCTGCCAGAAGAGCCGGCGGAACACGGTCTCCGGTTCCTGTTCGAGCAGTTCGTCGCGCGAGAGCGTCGCGCTCAGCGTGCATACGCGCTCCCACGTGTCGGCGTCGAGTTCGCCCGGATGCGGGACGATGCCGCCGTCGCCCGGCAGTTTCTGCAGCAGCATGCCGACCGCGCGATCGTCGTTCGCGGCGAGCCACATCCGCGTGTCGAGCTGCTCCGAATGACGCATGTAGTGTTCGAGGACCGACGCGATCGACGGCAGCGGGCCGTCGTCGCCGTTCAGCGGCACGATGCCCTGATACGGCTGCTGGCCCGGCTGCTTGTTCGCCGGGTCGAGCGTGATCACGCAGCGGCCGTGGCCGCTCGCGTTCACGAGGTCCGTGAGCGACACGTCGCCGTCGAGCGTCGCGGCCGCTTCTTCGGAGAGCCGCGCGGTCGCGCGCATCGACAGGTCGGAACTGCACTGCACGACCAGCATCTTGACCGGGCCGTCGCCGAAGATCTGCATGATCAGCGTGCCGTCGAACTTCAGGTTCGCGGACAGCAGCGCGCACGCGGCCATCATCTCGCCGAGCACCGTGCGCACCGGCGCCGGGTACTGGCGGCGCGTCAGCACCTCCTGCCAGGTGTTGCGCAGCGACACGATCTCGCCGCGCACCGGGGCCGTACTGAACATGAATTTCTGCAACTGGTCGTTCACCATCTTTTCCTTCATCGAATCGTCGGGCGGCGGCCCGGCGTCCGGCCGTTCAGCCGATCCGCACGAGCTGCGCCTTGAAATAGTCGCGGCGGGTCGCGTAGCCGTCCGCGTTGCGACGCAGGCCGGCGATTTCCGCGTCGGACAGCTCGCGGACCACCTTCGCGGGCGCGCCGAGAATCAGCGAGTTGTCGGGGAATATCTTGCCTTCGGTCACGACCGCGCCGGCCGCGACCAGACAGTTGCGGCCGATCACCGCACCATTCAAGACCACCGCCTGAATGCCGACCAGCGAGCCTTCCTTCACCGTGCAGCCGTGCAGCATCGCCTGATGGCCGACCGTCACGTTGTCTTCGAGCGTCAGCGGGAAGCCCGGGTCCGCATGCAGCACCGCCGCTTCCTGGATGTTCGTGCGCGCGCCGACCGTGATCGGCTCGTTGTCGCCGCGCAGCGTCGCGCCGAACCAGACGCTCGCCTCCTGCGCGATCGACACGTTGCCGATGATCGCCGCGTTGTCGGCGACGAACACGCTCTCGTGAATGGTCGGCGCAGCGTCGCCAAGCTTGTAGATTGCCACGGTGGTGCGTCTCCTTGGTTTGCGGGGCGCCGCCGGTGGGGCGCGGTGCGGTTGAATCGCGTATTGTAAACGGTTGCGCGCGGCCCGCTGCCGCATCCTCGCTGCGCGTTTCGTCCCGTCCGCCGTCCGTTTGCCGTTCGTTCCCGTATTGCCGCGATGAGATGAGTGCCGACCGCTTGACCGCTCCTTCCTTGACCGTTTCTTCCGATTCCGCCGCCGCGTGCTGGCGCGCCCTCGCGCTCGACGCGCTGCGCGAATGCGATCCGTCAGCGAAGGCCGACGCGGTCCGCGCGCTGCGCGCGCGCGCGACAGCGGACGAACCGCGCGACGGCGCATGGTTTCCGGAGCGCGTGTTCGATGCGCCCGCCGATCTGCCGGGCCGGCCCACGTGTCCGGAACTGGTCGAGCCGCGCGGTCTCGGACGGCGCAGCATGAGCACGCCGCACGGCCGGGTCGTGCTGCTGCATGCGCTCGCGCACATCGAGTTCAACGCGATCAATCTCGCGCTCGACGCGGTGTGGCGCTTTCCGCGGATGCCCGCTGCGTTCTACGCCGACTGGCTGAAGGTCGCGGCGGAGGAGGCGTATCACTTTTCGCTGCTGCGCGCGCGTCTCGCGGACTACGGCCATGCGTACGGCGACTTTCCCGCGCACAACGGTCTGTGGGAGATGTGCGAGCGCACGCGCGACGACGTGCTCGCGCGGATGGCGCTCGTGCCGCGCACGCTGGAGGCGCGCGGCCTCGACGCGTCTCCGCCGATCCGCGCGCGGCTGAAGCAGGCCGGCGACGACGTATCCGCCGGCATCCTCGACGTGATCCTGCGCGACGAGGTCGGGCACGTGCGGATCGGCAACCACTGGTTCCGTCATCTGTGCGGCGAGCGGGGGCTCGATCCGCATGATGCGTGGCGGGATCTCGCGGCCCGCTATCATGCGCCGCGTCTGCGCGGTCCGTTCAATTTCGACGCGCGCCGCTCGGCCGGTTTCGACGACGCCGAACTCGACGCGCTCGTCGCGCAGGACGCGGACGACCCAGCGCGGCCATAAGCGGCCGTAAGCGATCTTGAGCGGCCGCCCGAACGAAGCGGCCCGGGCGCGCCGACCGCAGCCCGTATAATCGAACGACCATTCGCCCGCCTTTTCGCGTTCCATGAATCTTTCCCGCTCCGAATTCGTCGACGTCAACGGCATCCGCGTGCACGTGCGGCGCTGGGGCCGGCCCGACGCGCCGGTCCTCTTCATGCTGCACGGCTGGATGGACGTCGCCGCGTCATTCCAGTTCGTCGTCGACGCGCTCGGCGACCGCTGGCAGGTGATCGCGCCGGACCTGCGCGGCTTCGGCCTGTCCGACTGGCCGGTGGCCTCGCGCGGCGGCGGCGGCTACTGGTTCCCGGACTATCTCGCGGACCTCGACGCGCTGCTCGACCATTACGCGCCGGCCGGCGAAGTGAATCTCGTCGGCCACAGCCTCGGCGCGAACGTCGTCTGCGCGTATGCGGGCGTGCGGCCCGGGCGCGTGCGGCGCGTCGTCGATCTCGAAGGTTTCGGCCTGCGCGCGGCGAGCGCGGACGAAGCGCCGGGCCGCCTGCGCGGATGGCTCGACGAACTGCGCGAGCCGCCGACGCTGCGTCGTTATCCGACGCTCGATGCGGTCGCGGCGCGCCTCGTGAAGACGAATCCGCGGCTTGCCGCATCGCGCGCGCGGTTCCTCGCGGAGCACTGGTCGAAGCCGGACGGCGAAGGCGGTTACGCGCTGCTTGCCGATCCGGCGCACAAGATGCACGGCCCGCTGCTGTACCGGCTCGAAGAGATCACGGCGATCTGGTCGCAGGTCCGCGCGAAGGTGCTGCACGTCGAGGCGGCCGGGTCGCCGACACTCGCGATGATCGCCGGCCCGGTGCCGCTCGACCAGTTCAAGGCGCGGTTCCGCGCGTTTCCGGACTGGCGTGAGCGGATCATCGACGAGGCCGGCCACATGGTTCATCACGATCAGCCGGAGCAGGTCGCGGCGCTGATCGACGCGTTCTGCGGATGAACGCGCGGACCCGAAGCGGGCGCACAACGACGGCGCTGTTCGGCCGCGCAGGCGGCCCGATAGCGACGCCCGCGCGCGCATGGCGCGTCCGGTCGCGCCGTTCACGCTTTGTCGCGTTGCAGTAGAATCGACGCAGGATCTTTTCTGGATAGCGATGAACGCCGACCTCCACTGTCACTCCACCGTTTCCGACGGCCAACTGGCCCCGGCCGCCGTCGCGCGGCGGGCACAGGCCGGTGGCGTGACGCTGTGGTCGCTGACCGATCACGACGAAGTCGGCGGCCAGCAGGAGGCGCGGACAACGGCCGAGGCGCTCGGGATGCGCTACCTGTGCGGCGTCGAGATTTCGGTCACGTGGGCGTCGCGCACCGTGCATATCGTCGGGCTCGGCATCGATCCGGACAACCCGACGCTCGTCGACGGCCTCGCGCGGATGCGCAGCGGCCGTGATTCGCGCGCGGAAGCGATCGGCGCGCGCCTGGCGGAACTCGGCATCGACGGCGCGTACGAAGGCGCGCTGCGCTACGTGTCGAACCCGGACCTGATCTCGCGGACCCACTTCGCGCGTTTCCTCGTGGAGGCCGGCCATGTCGCGTCGGTGCAGGACGCGTTCACGCGCTACCTCGGCGACGACAAACCCGGTTACGTGCCGTACCGCTGGGCGAAACTCGAAGACTCGATCGCGTGGATCAAGGCGGCGGGCGGCGAGGCGGTCGTCGCGCATCCGGGCCGCTACGCGTATACGCCGGTGCAATTCGGCGCGCTGTTCGGCGAGTTCATCGATCTGGGCGGCAAGGCGATCGAAGTCGTCACCGGCAGCCACACGCCGGACCAGTACGCCGAGTACGCGAACGTCGCGCGCCGTTACGGCTTCGAGGCGTCGCGCGGCTCGGACTTCCATGCGCCAGGCCCGGACTCGGTCGAGCCCGGCAGTCTGCCGCCGCTTCCCTCCGATCTGAAGCCCGTCTGGGAGCGATGGCTGTAGGCCGCGCGCATCGCGCCGCGGCCCGCCGATCCGTTCCCGACCCGCGCCGTCGCGCCCGCTGCGACCGCGTTTCGTCTTCCGTCAGTTGATAACGGCCATGTCCCAGTTCTTTCGGCTTCACCCCGAAAATCCGCAGCCGCGTCTCGTGAAACAGGCGGTGCAGATCATCCGCGACGGCGGCGTGATCGCGCTGCCGACCGATTCGAGCTACGCGCTCGCGTGCCGGCTCGACGACAAGGGCGCGGCCGAACGGCTGCGCCGCATCCGCGGCCTCGACGAGCGGCAACTGCTGTCGCTGATGGTGCGCGACCTGTCCGAACTGGCGAGTTTCGCGATGGTCGACAACCGCCAGTACCGGCTGATCCGGTCGGTGACGCCGGGGCCGTACGTGTTCGTGCTGCAGGCGACGAAGGAAGTGCCGCGGCGGTTGTCGCATCCGTCGCGCAAGACGATCGGGCTGCGCGTGCCGGGTCATCCGATTCCGCTTGCGATTCTCGAAGAACTCGGCGAGCCGCTGCTCGCGTCGACGCTGATCCTGCCGCCCGACACGGAGCCGCTGAACGATTCCGAAGAGATCCGCGAGCGGCTCGAAAAACAGCTGGATCTGGTGATCGACGGTGGCGCGTGTCCGCGTGAACCGTCGACGGTGATCGACCTGACGGGCGGCGAACCGGTGCTGGTGCGCGCGGGCCGG
This sequence comes from Paraburkholderia caballeronis, assembly GCF_900104845.1. Taxonomy (NCBI): domain Bacteria; kingdom Pseudomonadati; phylum Pseudomonadota; class Betaproteobacteria; order Burkholderiales; family Burkholderiaceae; genus Paraburkholderia; species Paraburkholderia caballeronis. The sequence goes on from NZ_FNSR01000001.1 coordinate 1,719,122, forward strand.
GGCAGTCTCGAACCGTTCGGGCTCGAAGCGCCCGCATGATCGTTCCGCTCGTCGCCGGACGCGCCGAGGACCATTGATACAATACGCCGCTATGGATGCTTCCCTGATACAAACGATCGCCGTCTACGCGCTGCCGGTCATCTTCGCGATTACGCTGCACGAGGCCGCGCACGGGTTCGTCGCGCGCAAGCTCGGCGACGACACCGCGTACGTGCTCGGCCGCGTGTCGTTCAACCCGATGCGCCACATCGATCCGGTCGGCACGATCGCGATGCCGCTGATCCTCTATTTCCTGACCGGCGGCGCGTTCGTGTTCGGTTACGCGAAGCCGGTGCCGATCGCGTTCCGCAACCTGCGCGATCCGCGCTGGGGCAGCCTGTGGGTCGCGGCGGCCGGGCCGCTGTGCAACTTCATCCAGGCGCTCGTGTGGGGCGTGTTCGGCGTCGTGCTCGCGGTGCTCGACGTGCAGGAGCCGTTCTTCACGCGGATGGCCGCGGCCGGCGTAGGCGTGAACCTCGTGCTCGGCGTGCTGAATCTCTTTCCGCTGCCGCCGCTCGACGGCGGCCGCGTGCTGACCGCGCTCTTGCCGCCGCGCGCGAGCATCGCGTTGTCGCGCCTGGAGCCGTACGGCTTCTTCATCGTGATGGCGCTCGTGCTGACCGGCGTGCTGACGCGGTTCTGGCTGCGCCCGCTGGTCAGCCTCGGTTATGACGCGGTGACCGCGATTCTTACTCCCCTTGTGTCGCTCCTTACATAACATCATGTTCCCAGACCGTATCTTCTCCGGCATGCGGCCCACCGGGTCGCTGCACCTCGGCCACTATCACGGCGTGCTGAAAAACTGGGTGCGGCTCCAGTCCGAATACCCGTGTTTCTTCTGCGTCGTGGACTGGCACGCGCTGACCACGCACTACGAGACGCCCGAGGTGATCGAGCGGAACGTGTGGGACGTGCTGATCGACTGGCTCGCGTCGGGCATCGATCCGAACCAGGCGACGCTGTTCATCCAGAGCCGTGTGCCCGAGCACGCGGAACTGTCGCTGCTGCTCGGCATGAGCACGCCGCTCGGCTGGCTCGAACGCGTGCCGACCTACAAGGAGCAGATCGAGAAGCTGCGCGACAAGGATCTCGGCACCTATGGCTTCCTCGGATATCCGGTGCTGATGGCGGCGGACATCCTGCTGTATCGCGCGTCGCTCGTGCCGGTCGGCGAGGACCAGGTGCCGCACGTCGAGATGACCCGCGAGATCGCGCGCCGCTTCAACTACATGTACGGCCGCGAGCCGGGCTTCGAGGAGAAGGCGCTCGAAGCGGCGAAGAAGCTCGGCGGCAAGCGCTCGAAGCTGTATCACGAACTGCGCAACGCGTATCAGCAGGAAGGCGACGACGAGGCACTCGAACAGGCGCGCGCGCTGCTGTCCGAATCGCAGAGCCTGTCGATGAACGATCGCGAGCGGCTGTTCGGCTACCTCGAAGGCTCGCGCAAGATCATCCTGCCGGAGCCGCAGGTGCTGCTGACCGAGGCGTCGCGGATGCCGGGCCTCGACGGCCAGAAGATGTCGAAGTCGTACGGCAACACGATCGGGTTGCGCGAGGACGCGGACACGATCGCGAAGAAGGTCCGCACGATGCCGACCGATCCGGCGCGCGTGCGCCGCACCGATCCGGGCGATCCGGACAAGTGCCCGGTGTGGAAGCTGCACGAGGTCTACACCGACGAAGCGACGCACGACTGGGTGCAGAAGGGCTGCCGCTCGGCGGGAATCGGCTGCCTCGAATGCAAGCAGCCGGTCATCGAAGGGATCCTGCGCGAGCAGCAGCCGATGCTGGAGCGCGCGCAGAAGTACATGGACGATCCGTCGCTGCTGCGTGCGATCGTCGCGGACGGCTGCGACAAGGCGCGCAAGTTCGCATCGGAGACGATGCGCGACGTGCGCGAGGCGATGGGCCTGTCGTATACCTGACCCACGGCTCGTTTTTGCGATGACCTCGACGCCCATTGCGGGTTCCGGATGCGGCGGCGCGGCCGGGCCGTCGCGCTGGGTGCGCCGCTGGGCGCATCTGGTCGAGCCGGGCGGCGCGGTGCTCGACGTCGCGTCGGGCGCGGGCCGCCACGCGCGCTGGTTCGCGCAGCGCGGCCATCCGGTCGCCGCAATCGATCGTGACGCCGCCGCGCTCGCGACGCTGCGCGACGAGCCGCGGATCACGACCGTCGAAGCCGACCTCGAAGGCGCGCCGTGGCCGCTGCCGGACGACGCGCGCTTCGCGGCGGTCGTCGTCACGAACTACCTGCATCGTCCGTTGATGCAGCGTCTCGCCGACGCGCTCGCGCCCGGCGGCGTGCTGATCTACGAAACGTTCGCGCAAGGCAACGAGACGGTCGGCAAACCGTCGAATCCCGCTTTCCTGCTCGCGCCGGGCGAACTGCTCGCGGCGTTTGCGCCGGCGCTGCGGGTGGTCGCGTATCAGGACGGATTCCTGCCGGAACCGCGGCCGGCGTTCGTGCAGCGGATTTGCGCGGTGCGCGAGTGGCGGGCCGCGGAGCATGCCGACGACGCCGCGACTCAGGGCGTACCCGTACCGCGTTACGATCTGACCGGCTAATCCGCTACAATCCCGGATTAACCGATTCAATCTATTGACGTTTCATGGCTAACGGCACTCAAGACGGCATTACGCTGCGGGGCAGCATCCCTGCGATCGTCACCCCGATGCACGAAGACGGCAGCCTCGACCTGCCGGCGTTCCGCAAACTGATCGACTGGCACGTGGAAGAGGGGACGGATGCACTCGTCGTCGTCGGCACGAGCGGCGAGTCCGCGACGCTGAACGTCGAAGAGCACATCCTGATGGTGAAGACCGCGGTCGAGCACGCGGCCGGCCGTCTGCCGATCATCGCCGGCTCCGGCGGCAACTCGACCGCCGAGGCGATCGAGCTGACCGGGCAGGCGAAGTCCGTCGGCGCGAACGCGTCGCTGCAGGTCGTGCCGTATTACAACAAGCCGACGCAGGAAGGGATGTATCGCCACTTCGCGAAGATCGCGGAGACGGTCGATCTGCCGATGATCCTGTACAACGTGCCGGGCCGCACCGTCGCGGACATGGCGAACGAAACGATCCTGCGCCTCGCGCGGGTGCCGGGCATCGTCGGCGTGAAGGAAGCGACCGGCAACATCGATCGCGCCGCGCACCTGATCAAGGAAGCGCCGGCCGGGTTCTCGATCTTCAGCGGCGACGATCCGACCGCGATCGCGCTGATGCTGCTCGGCGGCCACGGCAACATCTCGGTGACCGCGAACGTCGCGCCGCGCCAGATGAGCCTGTTGTGCAAGGCCGCGCTTGCCGCCGACGCGAAGACCGCGCGCGAAATTCACCTGAAGCTGCTGTCGCTGCACAAGAACCTGTTCGTCGAATCGAACCCGATTCCGGCGAAGTGGGCGCTGCAGCAGCTCGGCCGCATCGAAGGCGGAATCCGCCTGCCGCTGACGCCGCTCGACGAGCGTTATCACGGCGTGGTGCGCGCGGCTTTGCGCGAAGCAGGCTTGCTGGCCTGACCGCAGCCGCCGCATTTTCTCAACCGACGTCGATTCCGCCCGATTCCTGACCGGACAAGGCACCGCGTTCCAGCATCACGAAGGCTTCCATGAAACGTTCCGCTTTTTCCCTCCACGCGACCCGCATGGCGGTGCTGTCGCTTGCTGTCGGTTCGCTCGCCGGTTGCGAGTCGCTGAACGACTGGTTCGCGTCGGATCGCGTGAACTACAAGGACACGGCGAGCGCGCCGCCGCTCGTCGTGCCGCAGGACCTGACCGCCGCGCCGTCCGACCAGCGCTTCGTCGCGCCGCTGCCGACGGTCGCGCTCGGCAACGAGCCGAAGCGCACGGTGACGAGCGCCGGCAACGCGACGCTCGGCCAGCCGAGCGCGCAGGACCCGCTCGGGATGCACATCGAGCGTGACGGCGACCGCCGCTGGCTGGTCGTCGACGGCCGCACGCCGGACGACGTATGGCCGATCCTGCAGGAATTCTGGCAGCAGAACGGCTTCTCGCTGACGACCGACTCGGCGGCCACCGGCATCATGACGACCGACTGGGCGGAAAACCGCGCGAACATTCCGGACGACTGGTTCCGCCGCACGATTGGCCGCGTGATCGACTTCGCGTATTCGTCGGGCACGCGCGACCGTTTCCGCACGCTGGTGACGCGCGGGCCGGATGGGCAGACCGACATCTCGATCACGCACAGCGCGATGGAAGAAGTGCTGACGGGCCAGGACAAGACGATGTCGCGCTGGGTCGAGCGTCCGCGCGATCCGGCGCTGGAAGCGGCGTTCCTGTCGAAGCTGATGCAGAAGTTCGGGCTGACCGACGGCCAGTCGAAGCAACTGCTGACCGACGCGCACCAGTCGACGGCGATCGCGCAGATCGACGGCGGCAGCGCGACGCTCGATCTGCCCGAGTCGTTCGACCGTGCGTGGCTGCGCGTAGGCCTCGCGCTCGACCGGACGAATTTCACGGTCGACAACCGCGACCGCGAAAAGGGCATCTACTACGTCCGTTACGCGGATTCGATGCAGGAACTGAAGGGCGACGGCCTGCTCGGCAAGCTGTTCTACAACCCGGCGAAGGCGAAGAAGCAGACCGGGCCGGAATTCCTCGTGACCGTCCGTCCGAAGACCGACACGCTGACGCAGGTCGCGGTGCTGGACCAGAACGGGCAGGTGACGACGTCGTCGGACGCGCAGCGGATCGTGTCCGCGCTGAACGCGCAGCTGAACTGACGCGGCCGTGCGGTTTGCGAGCCTCGGCAGCGGCAGCGAAGGCAACGCACTGGTCGTAGAAGCGGGCAGCGGCGCGACGACGACGCGCGTGCTGCTCGATTGCGGTTTCTCCGCGAAGGAGGCCGAGCGGCGACTGCTCCGGGCGGGCATCGCCGCCGACGCGCTCGACGCGCTCGTCATCACCCACGAACATAGCGACCACATCGGCAGCGCGCTGACGCTCGCGCGCCGCTGGTCGATTCCGCTGTACATGAGCTGGGGCACGGCGCGCGCGGTCGGTGCGGACGACGCCGACGTCGATCTGCACCTGCTGTGGGGCGACGAGACGGTGGAGATCGGCGAACTGGGCGTGCTGCCGTACACGGTGCCGCACGACGCGCGCGAGCCGTTGCAGTTCGTGTTCTCGGACGGCGCGAGCCGGCTCGGCGTGCTGACCGACGTCGGCGAATCGACGCCGCACATCGGCGCGGTGCTCGGCGGCTGCGACGCGCTGGTCCTCGAATGCAATCACGATCTGCCAATGCTCTCGACGAGCCGTTATCCGGCGTCGCTGAAGGCGCGGATCGGCGGCTCGCACGGACATCTGAACAACGACGCGGCGGCCGGCATTCTCGCGGGGCTCGACCGGTCGAGGCTGCGCTATCTGGTGGCCGCGCACCTGAGTCGCGAGAACAACACGCCCGAACTCGCGCAGGCGGCGATGGCGGCGGTGCTCGGCAACGCAATCACGGAAATCAGGGTCGCGTCGCAGGACGACGGTTTCGACTGGCTGATGCTCTGAAACCAGGCCCACTGCTGACTCCGCCGATGTAGCGGGACGAAAAAAAGCCCATGATTTGTGTCATGGGCTTTTTTGCTGGAGACCGCGGCGCTGCGCGCGCCGCGTTCCGGGGGATCGATCAGTTGCGGTTGCCGCCGAAAATACCGAGCAGCGCGAGCAGGTTCGTGAACACGTTGTACAGATCGAGGTAGATGGCGAGCGTTGCCGAGATGTAGTTCGTCTCGCCGCCGTTCACGACACGCTGCACGTCGAACAGCATGTACGCCGAGAAGATCACGATCGCGAGCACCGACACGGTGAGCATCAGCGCCGGCAGTTGCAGGAACATGTTCGCGACCGCGGCGAGCAGGATCACGATCACGCCCATGAACAGCCACTTGCCGAGGCCCGAGAAGTCGCGCTTGCTGACCGTCGCGACGGTCGCCATCGCGGCGAAGATCACACCGGTGCCGCCAAAAGCGAGCATGATGAGCGACGGGCCGTTCGAAAAGCCGAGGATGAAGCTGAGGAGCCGCGACAGCATCAGGCCCATGAAGAACGTGAAGCCGAGCAGCACGAACACGCCGACCGAGCTGTTTTTCGTACGTTCGATCGCGAACATGAAGCCGAACGCGATCGCGAAGAACGCGAGCAGGCTCATCGCGGGGCTCGTGGCCGCGAACAGCGAGAAACCGGTGGCGATGCCCACCCACGCGCCGAGCACCGTCGGCACCATCGACAGCGCGAGCAGCCAGTAGGTGTTGCGCAGTACGCGGTTGCGGGTTTCGGCAGTGGTGACGCTGCCGCCGCGGCCGAAGTTATAGGGGTACTCGTTCATGCTTTCTCCTTGCGTGAGAGGCGAGTGTAGCGCCGTGGCGCGGATCGCGAGCTGGCGTTTCCGGCAGCGGCCGCGCGACCCGTACCTACGTAAGATATGCGCGGCGCCGGGGAGTTTCAATGATCCGCGGTCTGCGCCGTACGCCGCCGCACAGCGGGCGACGGGCTGCTCGCGCCAGTGGCGGGCGCTAACAGGGTTCAATCGCAATGATACATTGGAACATGCTACAATTGCGGATTCATTTGGATCAGTAACCTCTTAATTTTTTGGAGTTTTTATGGCGATCGAACGCACCCTGTCGATTATCAAGCCGGACGCAGTGGCCAAGAACGTGATCGGACAGATCTACAGCCGCTTCGAGAACGCTGGCCTGAAGATCGTGGCGTCGCGCATGGTTCAACTGTCGCGCGCCGACGCGGAGAAGTTCTATGCTGTGCACGCGGCGCGTCCGTTCTTCAAGGACCTCGTCGAGTTCATGATCTCCGGCCCGGTGCAGGTTCAGGTGCTGGAAGGCGAAGGCGCGATCCTGAAGAACCGTGATCTGATGGGCGCGACCGATCCGAAGAAGGCCGAGAAGGGCACGATCCGCGCGGACTTCGCCGACAGCATCGACGCGAACGCGGTGCATGGCTCGGACGCCGCCGAAACGGCGAGCGTCGAGATCGCGTTCTTCTTCCCGGAAGTCAACGTCTACTCGCGTTAAGCGAACGGGCGTCGGACACATCCGGGTCGCGAACGGCGATGGCGTTCACCGGTGGGCCGCAAGGCCCCGTCAACGCGGTGAGCGCCGCTCGCACTGAAATGGCAGGATTCGACATGACGAGCAGTTCAACCGTCAACCTTCTCGATTTCGATGCCCAGGGGCTCGTCGCCTATTGCGAAAGCCTGGGCGAGAAGCCGTTTCGCGCCAAACAGCTTCAACGCTGGATCCATCAATACAACGCCGCCGACTTCGACGGCATGACGGATCTGGCCAAATCGCTGCGCGAAAAGCTCAAGGGGCGTGCCACGATCGGCATGCCGGCGATCGCGAGCGACCACGTGTCCGCGGACGGCACCCGCAAGTGGCTCGTCGACGTGGGCAACGGCAATGCGGTCGAAACCGTGTTCATCCCGGAAGACGGGCGCGGCACGCTGTGCGTGTCGTCGCAGGCCGGGTGCGCGGTCAACTGCCGGTTCTGTTCGACCGGCAAGCAGGGTTTTTCCCGCAATCTGTCCACGGCCGAAATCATCGGCCAGTTGCGCATGGCCGAATTCGCGCTGCGCGCGTCGCTGCACGGCGAGGCGGGTGGCCGTGCTACGGGCGGCGAGGGCAAGGGCGAGCGCGTGATCACGAACGTCGTGATGATGGGCATGGGCGAGCCGCTGCTGAATTACGACGCGGTCGTCCCGGCGATGCGCCTGATGCTCGACGACAACGCGTACGGCCTGTCGCGCCGGCGCGTCACGCTGTCGACGTCCGGCGTCGTGCCGATGATGGACCGGCTCGGCGCGGAACTGCCGGTCGCGCTCGCGGTGTCGCTGCATGCGCCGAACGACGCGCTGCGCGACGAACTGGTGCCGCTGAACCGCAAATATCCGCTGCGCGAGCTGATGGCCGCATGCGAGCGGTATCTGAAGGTGGCGCCGCGCGACTTCATCACGTTCGAATACTGCATGCTCGACGGCGTGAACGACACCGAGCAGCACGCACGCGAACTGCTCGCGGTGACGCGCGACGTGCCGTGCAAATTCAACCTGATCCCGTTCAATCCGTTCCCGGAGTCGGGATTGCTGCGTTCGAAGCCGGAGCAGATCAAGCGTTTCGCGCAGATCCTGATGGACGCGGGCATCGTGACGACCGTGCGCAAGACGCGCGGCGACGACATCGACGCGGCTTGCGGTCAGCTTGCGGGCGCGGTGAAGGACCGGACGCGGCTCGCCGAGCGCAACGCGCGCACGACAGGCAAGGTGATCGAGGTGCGGCCGGTATAGGCTGCGCAGTGGCAGGGAGCCGGTGCGGAAAGTGCCGGCCCGGATTTGAAGCCGGCGGCCGAACAGCCCGGGGAATGGCGGCGGCGCCGGCGGTAGTTTGCGGTAGTTGAAACGTTGCAGAAGCGATCGGAAGCGGCACAGACGCCGCACATTTTGTTATAAACGGTCTGCGAATCGGAGCAGGGCCTCGTCGACGGGCCGGCCGGTTCCAGGATTGAAAAAAGAATCGACGCAAGGATTTGGGATGAGCGAGCCGCAGCACCCTTACGGGACAGACACGAATGCAGGCCGTCCGGCGCCCGGCGAGACGCCGCCGGCGGCCCAGGCTGCGCCCGATTCGGTTGCGGCGGTCGGCGCGCGGCTCGCGCAGTTGCGCGAGTCGAAGGGCTGGACGATCGAGGACGTGTCGGCCCGGCTGAAGGTGGCGGTGCCGAAGCTGCGCGCGATCGAAGCGGGCGACCTGAGCCGCCTGCCGGACACGACGTTCGTGCTCGGCGTGGTGCGCAGCTATGCGAAGATGCTCGGCGCCGATCCGGCGCCGTTCACCCAGGCGCTGCGCCGCGAACGCGGGCTGCCGCAGCCGGACCTGTCGATGCCGGCGGCGTCCGGCACGGACCTGCCGCGCGGAAAGGTGTCGCTGTCGCTCGGCAACAGCGGGATGCCGCGTCGCCGGTCGTGGCTGTGGGGCGTCGCAGCGGTGATCGTCGCGGTGATCGCGCTCGCGATGTGGCATACGAACGGCGGCGAGTCGTCCGCGTGGCTCGCGCGCCTGAAGGCGACCGCGAACGGCGCGGCGGGAACGGCGCAGAATGCGTCGGCGGCGAACGTCGCCGAAGGGCAGACGACAGGCGGCGCACAGGACGCCGCTTCGGCGCCGCAGGGCGACGAGCAGGCGGCCCAGGCGGGCGGCGATCAGGGTAATGCGCAGGAGGCAGCGGCGGATACGGCCGCGCAGCAGCCGGCATCGGCCGCGCCCGCTGCGGTTGCCCAGCAGCAGGCGCCGGCGCAGCCCGCGCAGGCGATGCAGCAGGCGGCTCCGGCCGTGCAACAGGCCGCGAGCGCCGCGGCGCCGGCCACGACGGCCGCTCGCCCGCAGCCGGCCAGCGCGCCCGCGGTCGCGGCGACGCAGCCGGCCGACGCGGACACGTCGACGTTCGCGATCCGCGTGACCCAGGACACGTGGGTCAGCGTGCGCCAGAAGGACGGCAAGGAAGTGTTCTCGGGTCTCGTCCACGGCAGCGACGCGCGCGAGATCAGCGGCGTCGCGCCGTTGAAGATCACGGTGGGCAACAAGGCCGGTATCGAGTCGATGACGCTCGACGGCCAGCCGGTCGACGCGACCAAGTACGCGTCGGCAAGGGGTAACGTGGCGCGTTTCATGTTGCCCTGACCGGAACAAGGTACGCGTCGCGGCCCGGACAATCCGGGCCGCGACGCTTTTTCAATTCGCGCGGGCCGCGATGCGCGGCGTGCGTGCGGCGTAAATGGGTTTTTCGATGCAATCCGAACCGCAATCCCAATCCAGCAGCAGTCAGATCTGTTCGACCGAGCCGGTCCTCGGCGGTCACGCGCCGCGTCGGAAGTCGCACGCGGTCGACGTGCGCTGGGGCGGTCAGCTGGTGACGATCGGCGGCGACGCGCCGGTGCGCGTGCAGTCGATGACGAACACGGACACCGCGGACGCGATCGGCACCGCAATCCAGATCAAGGAACTCGCGCAGGCCGGTTCGGAACTGGTCCGCATCACGGTCAACACGCCGGAAGCGGCGGCCGAGGTGCCGGCGATCCGCGAGCAGCTCGACCGGATGGGCGTGATGGTGCCGCTCGTCGGCGACTTCCATTACAACGGCCACCTGCTGCTGCGCGACTATCCGGGCTGCGCGGAGGCGCTGTCGAAGTACCGTATCAATCCGGGCAACGTCGGCCAGGGCGCGAAGCGCGACACGCAGTTCGCACAGATGATCGAAGCGGCGATCAAGTACGACAAGCCGGTGCGGATCGGCGTGAACTGGGGCAGCCTCGACCAGGACCTGCTCGCGCGGATGATGGACGAGAACGCCGCGCGCAGCACGCCGTGGGAGGCGCAGAGCGTGATGTACGAGGCGCTGATCCAGTCGGCGATCGGCTCGGCGGAACGCGCGGTCGAACTCGGGCTCGGTCGCGACAAGATCGTCCTCTCGTGCAAGGTCAGCGGCGTGCAGGATCTGATCGCCGTGTACCGGGAACTCGCGCGCCGCTGCGAGTTCGCGCTGCACCTCGGGCTGACCGAGGCGGGCATGGGCTCGAAGGGCATCGTCGCGTCGACGGCCGCGCTGTCGGTGCTGTTGCAGCAGGGCATCGGCGACACGATCCGCATCTCGCTGACGCCGGAGCCGGGCGCGTCGCGCACCGGCGAAGTGATCGTCGGCCAGGAAATCCTGCAGACGATGGGGCTGCGCTCGTTCACGCCGATGGTGATCGCATGCCCCGGCTGCGGCCGCACGACGAGCACGCTGTTCCAGGAACTCGCGTCGCAGATCCAGACCTACCTGCGCACGCAGATGCCGGTATGGCGCGACCAGTTCCCCGGCGTCGAGAAGATGCACGTCGCGGTGATGGGTTGCATCGTCAACGGTCCGGGCGAATCGAAGCAGGCGAACATCGGCATCAGCCTGCCGGGCTCGGGCGAGAACCCGGCCGCGCCGGTCTTCATCGACGGCGAGAAGGTGAAGACGCTGCGCGGCGAGCGCATCGCCGAAGAATTCCAGCAGATCGTGAGCGACTACGTCGAACGCACGTACGGCCGCGCGGCCGTGCTCAACTGAACTCCCGCAATCGCTTATCAGATGACTGAACAGAAGAGAAAGGCCGAAAAGCTGTCCGGCGTGAAGGGCATGAACGATATCCTCCCGCAGGACGCGCACCTGTGGGAGTTCTTCGAATCGACGGTGAAGTCGATGCTCCGTTCGTACGGATACCAGAACATCCGCACGCCGATCGTCGAGCATACGCAACTGTTCACGCGCGGGATCGGCGAGGTGACCGACATCGTCGAGAAGGAGATGTACAGCTTCACCGACGCGCTGAACGGCGAGAACCTGACGCTGCGCCCGGAGAACACCGCGGCTGTCGTGCGCGCGTCGATCGAGCACAACCTGCTGTACGACGGCCCGAAGCGGCTGTGGTATGTCGGCCCGATGTTCCGTCACGAGCGTCCGCAGCGCGGCCGCTACCGGCAGTTCCATCAGGTCGGCGTCGAGGCGCTCGGTTTCGCCGGCCCTGATGCGGACGCGGAAATCATCCTGATGTGCCAGCGCCTGTGGGACGACCTCGGGCTGACCGGCATCAAGCTCGAAATCAACTCGCTCGGTCTCGCGGAAGAGCGCGCCGCGCATCGCGTCGAACTGATCGCCTATCTGGAAAAGCACGTCGACGCGCTCGACGAGGACGCGAAGCGCCGCCTGTACACGAACCCGCTGCGCGTGCTCGACACGAAGAATCCCGCGCTGCAGGAGATCGCCGCGAACGCGCCGAAGCTGATCGACTTCCTCCGCGACGAATCGCGTGCGCATTTCGACGGGCTGCAACGGATCCTGAAGGCGAACAACATTCCGTTCACGATCAACCCGCGTCTCGTGCGCGGTCTCGATTACTACAACCTGACCGTGTTCGAATGGATCACCGATAAGCTCGGCGCGCAGGGCACGGTGGCCGCGGGCGGCCGCTACGATCCGCTGATCGAGCAGCTCGGCGGCAAGCCGACCGCCGCATGCGGCTGGGCGATGGGCGTCGAGCGGATCCTCGAACTGCTGAAGGACGAGAACCTCGTGCCGGAAGCGGACGGCTGCGACGTGTACGTCGTGCATCAGGGCGACGCGGCGCGCGACCACGCGTTCATCGTCGCGGAACGGCTGCGCGACACGGGCCTCGACGTGATCCTGCATTGCAGCGCCGACGGCCAGTCCGCGAGCTTCAAGTCGCAGATGAAGCGCGCCGACGCGAGCGGCGCGGCGTTCGCGGTGATCCTCGGCGACGACGAAGTCGCGCAGGGCGTCGCGGGCGTGAAGCCGCTGCGCGGCGTCGCGGCGGACGCGCGCAACGAGCAGCAAGCGGTCGCGCTCGGAGACTTGACCGAATATCTAATCAATGCGATGGTTGCATCCGCCGAAGACGGCGACGACTGATCGCGACGCTTGTCAAGCGACAGCGGGCCTCGCAGCCCGCTGACACCAATCAGGAAAAACGAGGAATCGCTTCGCGATGAGTTACCACGACGAACAGGAATCGATCGAGAGCTTCAAGGCCTGGTGGGCGCAGTGGGGCAATGCGGCTACGTGGGTCGTGCTGATCGCGCTGCTCGGACTCGCGGCCTGGAACGGCTGGAATTACTGGCAGCGTCGCCAGGCGGCCGAGGCCGCGGTGCTGTACGACCAGGTGCAGCAGGCTGTCGCGACCGGCGACAAGGCGCTGTTCACGCGGATCGCGTCGGACATGGAAGACCGCTTCGGCGGCACTGCGTATGCGCAGATGACCGCGCTCGGCGTCGCGAAGGCGATGTACATGGCGGGCGACGCGGCAGGCGCGAAGGCGCAGCTGCAATGGGCGGCCGACCATGCGAAGGACGACGAATTCCGTCAGATCGCGAAGCTGCGTCTCGCGTCTCTGCTGCTCGACGAAAAGGCCTACGATCAGGGCCTCGCGTTGATTCCGCAGCCCGATTCGGGTCCGTTCAAGGGGCTCGTCGCGGATGCGCGCGGCGACCTGCTCGCGGCGGCCGGCAAGCGCGACGACGCGCGTGCGGCCTACAAGCTCGCGCTCGACAATCTGCCCAAGGACAATCCGTCCGACCGGCAGTTGATCCAGTTCAAGCTGGATGCGCTGGGCGGCTGAGTGCGCGCCCGCGCGGTTTATCAATCCCTTACCAATCTTGCTTCGTTCACCGATGAATCTGCTGAAACGATACGTTGTGCCCGTTGCCTGTGCGATGGCCGTCCTGGCGATGACGGCTTGCTCATCGACGAAAGACGAGCGCCGCGTGCCGGTGCCACTGGTTGACTTCAAGCCGGTGCTCGATGTGCAGCAGGTGTGGAAGTCGAGCGTCGGCAAGGCCGGGCGCTACCTGTTCTCGCCGGTCGCCGTCGGCGACGCGGTGTTCGCGGCGGGCCAGAACGGCTCGGTCGCGAAGATCGACGCGCAGACCGGCAAGGACATCTGGCGCACGAAACTGAAGGACGACCTGTCCGCGGGCGTCGGCAGCGACGGCAACCTGACCGCGGTCGGCGGCCTGAAGGGCGACGTGTACGTGCTCGGGCCGGACGGCAAGCTGTCGTGGCATGCGAGCGCGCCGGGCGAGATCATCTCGCCGCCGCTCGTCGGCAACGGCTTCGTCGTGGTGCGCACGATCGACGGACAGATCGTCGCGTTCAACGCGCAGACCGGCGAGCAGAAGTGGGTGTACCGCAACCGCGCGGTGCCGTTGAACCTGCGCGTGTCGGCCGGCATGACGTTCGCCGGCGACGCGGCGGTGCTCGCGGGTTTCCCGGGCGGTTCGTTCGCGGCGATCAATCTGCAGACGGGCGACGCGTTCTGGGAAGCGCCGGTGTCGTATCCGAAGGGCGTGACCGAGGTCGAGCGGATCAACGACGTCAGCGGTCCGCCGACGCTGATCGGCGCGATCACGTGCGCGGTTACGTTCCAGGGGCAGGTCGCGTGCTTCGACGCGAACGCGGGCCGCGTGATCTGGCAGAAGGCGTTCTCCAGCACGAGCGGCATCGCGCAGGACGAGCGGCTCGTCGTCGGCGGCGACGACTGGTCGGTGATCAAGGCGTTCGACGTGTCGAGCGGCGCGCAACTGTGGACCACCGACAAGCTGAAGAACCGCAGCGTCAGCGTGCCGGCGATCCTCGGCCACGCGGCGGTGTTCGGCGACTACAAGGGCTTCGTGCACTTCCTGTCGCTCGACGACGGCAGCTTCGTGTCGCGCGTGAAGACGGACGGCAGTCCGATCACCGCCGCGCCGGTGCTGTCCGGCAGCACGCTCGTCGTGCAGACGAGCGACGGCGACCTGTACGGTCTGCGTCCGCGCTGATCCGTCGAAGGCCGGGCTGCGGTGCGCCGGACGCGTGTCGTCCGGCGCCGGTCGCGCGCCCGGCTTTATGCCGTGCCGGCTCGCGCCGGCGCGGCGAACCGCGCAGAAAGCCGGCTCATGCCGGCTATGCGCATTCATGAGCGATTCATGAAGGAATCCGCGTCGCGCGGCCTGCGCGCGGCGTCTGCCCGGCCATGCCGCGCCCGTTGCGCGCGGCGGCCGCGGCAAATTTCGTGATAACTTGCCATTCATGCCGCCGCGCGTCTCGCGCGGCGTTGCTGCGCATCGCGCCGGGCGGCCCGGCGTCGCGCCTTACGACAGAAACGATCAGATGAAACCCGTAATCGCCCTCGTCGGGCGCCCCAATGTGGGGAAGTCCACGCTGTTCAACCGGCTCACGCGCTCGCGCGACGCGCTGGTCGCCGACCTGCCCGGTCTCACGCGCGACCGCCACTACGGTGAAGGGCGCGTCGGCGACCGGCCGTATCTGGTCGTCGATACCGGCGGCTTCGAGCCGGTCGCGAAGGACGGCATCCTGCACGAGATGGCGCGTCAGACGCGTCAGGCGGTGGAGGAAGCGGACATCGTCGTGTTCATCGTCGACGGCCGCAACGGGCTCGCGCCGCAGGACAAGACGATCGCCGACTATCTGCGCAAGACCGGCCGGCCGATCTTCCTCGTCGTGAACAAGTCCGAAGGGATGAAATACACCGCGGTCGCGGCGGACTTCTACGAACTCGGCCTCGGCGATCCGCGCGCGATCTCGGCCGCGCACGGCGACGGCGTGACGGAGATGATCAGCGAGGCGCTCGACGTCGCGTACGCGGGTCAGCCGGAAGAAAGCGAAGAAGACGCCGATGCGCGCGGCATCAAGATTGCAATCGTCGGCCGGCCGAACGTCGGCAAGTCCACGCTCGTGAACACGCTGATCGGCGAGGACCGCGTGATCGCGTTCGACATGCCGGGCACGACGCGCGACTCGATCTACGTGGACTTCGAACGCAGCGGCAAGAAGTACACGCTGATCGACACGGCCGGTTTGCGCCGGCGCGGCAAGGTGTTCGAGGCGATCGAGAAGTTCTCGGTCGTGAAGACGCTGCAGTCGATCTCGGATGCGAACGTCGTGATCCTGCTGCTCGATGCGCATCAGGACATCTCGGACCAGGACGCGCACATCGCGGGTTTCGTCGTCGAGCAGGGGCGTGCGCTCGTGGTCGGCGTGAACAAGTGGGACGGTCTCGACGACCATGCGCGCGAGCGCGCGAAACACGATCTCCAGCGCAAGCTGAAGTTTCTGGAGTTCGCGAAATTCCACTTCATTTCGGCGACCGAGAAGTTCGGCATCGGCGCGTTGATGCGCTCGGTGGACAACGCGTATGCGGCCGCGATGGCGAAGCTGCCGACGCCGCGCCTGACGCGCGCGCTGATCGACGCGGTGCAGTTCCAGCAGCCGCGTCGTCGCGGCCCGGTGCGGCCGAAGCTGCGTTATGCGCACCAGGGGGGACAGAACCCGCCGATCATCGTGATCCACGGCAATGCGCTCGATGCGGTAACCGACACCTATAAGCGTTATCTGGAGAATCGCTTCCGGGAAACTTTCTCCCTGACTGGCACTCCATTGCGCATAGAGTTTCGTTCCTCGACGAATCCCTACGCGGAGAAGGACTGAAACCCTTCTGCGGGCCGCTCCTGGCCGGATGGGTACGTCCCTCGCGCCTGAACGAGAATCGGCTATAGTGTAGCGATTGGCGGCGGATTTCTTTTTCTTCGTCGCCGATCCGAGTTAAACCTGCAAAAAAATACGGAGTTTGCTATGAGCAACAAAGGGCAATTGTTACAAGACCCGTTTCTGAACGCGCTGCGCAAGGAGCACGTGCCTGTTTCGATCTATCTGGTCAACGGCATCAAGCTTCAAGGGAACATCGAATCGTTCGACCAGTACGTCGTGTTGCTCCGTAATACGGTTACCCAGATGGTGTACAAGCACGCTATCTCCACGGTCGTTCCTGCCCGTCCGGTGAATTTCCACCCGGACGCCGAAACGGCCTGATCGTCTCACGGCCGGCGCGGGCCGCTTCTTCATCCTGTCCCGTCCGGCCGTTTCCACCTTGAATTCCGCCAATTTGATCAACGCAGCGCTCGTCGGCATCGACTTCGGCAAGACCGATTTCGAAGCCAGTCTCGAAGAACTCAGCCTGCTCGCGCAAAGCGCGGGCGCCCATCCCGCCGTTACCTTGACCGGGCGACGCACGAGTCCCGATGCCGCGATGTTCGTCGGCAGCGGCAAGGCCGAAGAACTGCGCGTCGCATGCGAAGCGAACGACGTCGAGATCGTGATCTTCAATCACGCGCTCGCGCCGGCCCAGCAACGCAATCTGGAGCGCGCGCTTAATCGCCGCGTGATCGACCGCACCAGCCTGATCCTCGACATCTTCGCGCAGCGCGCGCGCAGCCACGAAGGCAAGCTGCAGGTCGAGCTTGCACAGTTGCAGTATCTTTCCACTCGCCTCGTGCGCGCATGGACTCACCTTGAACGGCAGAAAGGCGGTATCGGTCTGCGCGGTCCTGGCGAAACGCAGCTCGAAACCGACCGCCGGCTGATCGGCGAGCGCATCAAGATGCTGCAGGGCCGGCTCGCGAAGCTGCGCCGCCAGCATGGCACGCAGCGCCGTCAGCGGCAGCGCGCCCGCACGATGTCGGTGTCGCTCGTCGGTTATACGAACGCGGGCAAATCGACGCTGTTCAACGCGTTGACGAAGGCGCAGGCGTATGCGGCCGACCAGCTGTTCGCGACGCTCGACACGACGTCGCGCCGCGTGTATCTCGGCGACGAGGTCGGCCAGGTGGTGATGTCCGACACCGTCGGCTTCATTCGCGAGCTGCCGCACCAACTGGTCGCCGCGTTTCGTGCGACGCTCGAAGAAACAGTGCAGGCCGACCTGCTGCTGCACGTCGTCGATGCGTCGAGCGCGGTGCGGCTCGAACAGATCGAGCAGGTGAACGGCGTGTTGCGCGACATCGGCGCGGACGCGATCCGGCAGGTGCTGGTGTTCAACAAGATTGACGCGGTGCCTGAACTGGCGGCCCGCGGCGGGACGGTCGAACGGGATGAGTATGGTAATATTTCGCGCGTCTTTTTGAGCGCGCGCACCGGCGCCGGACTCGATGCGCTGCGCGCCGCGATCGCCGAAATCGCCTCGGCCGAACCGCTTGCAGACGCGTCTCAGACCCTGACCGCCGACGACTGGTACGCAGCACTGCACGAACCTCGCAAGGTGCCCGAGCACGGCCACTGACCCGCTGCCCGGCGCCATGCCAACGGAAGACCGCGCAGTAACTAACTAACCGCGCGCTCCCCGCATGCAACGACCCGCTGTCAACTCTGGTGAACGAACACAGGTGAACGATTACAACAAGCGGACTGGCTGGCAGCGCGCGCGCGCCATTTTTTCGCTGAACGACCCCCGCTGGGGCCGCGGCGACGGCAATGGCCAGCGCCAGGACGAGTCGCGTCGCCCGCAGGGCAGCGATAAAGGCGACGGTCCGCCCGATCTCGACGAAATGTGGCGCGACTTCAATCGCCGCCTGTCCAGCCTGTTCGGCCGCAAGGGGAAGGGGCGCGGGCCGGGCGGCGTCGGGCCGCGGCCCGACGGCGGTCACGGTGCGCGCATCGGCGTCGGCATCGTGATCGGCGTATTGATCGCGATCTATCTTGGCAGCGGCGTGTTCGTCGTGCAGGAAGGCCAGGCCGGCGTCGTGCTGCAGTTCGGCCAGTATCGCCACACGGTCGGCCAGGGCGTGCACTGGCGCCTGCCGTATCCGTTCCAGACGCACGAGACCGTCAACATCGGTCAGGTCCGCTCGGTCGAGATCGGCCGCAGCAACCTCGTGCGTCCCGCCAACGTGAAGGATGCATCGGTGCTCACGCGCGACGGCGACATTCTCGAAGTGCGCTTCACCGTGCAGTACCAGGTCAAGCAGCCGACCGACTATCTGTTCCACAGCGTCGATCCCGACTTGAGCGTCACGCGCGCCGCGCAAGCCGCGGTGCGCACGGTGGTCGGCGCGCACGGCACCAGCGATCTGCTTTACGAAGAGGATCGCGAGCCGATCCGCGCGCAGCTCGCGGACGCGATCCAGAGTTCGCTCGACGCGTCGCGCACCGGCCTCGAAGTGACCGGCGTGACGATCCAGGGCGTGCAGGCGCCGGACCAGGTGCAGGCCGCGTTCGACGATGCGGCGAAGGCGCATCAGGATCGCGAGCGCGCGAAGCGCGATGCGCAGGCCTACGCGGACCAGTTGCTGCCGAAGGCGCAGGCCGACGCGGCGCGGATGATCGAGGACGCGAAGGCCTACAGCGACCAGGTCGTCGCGCAGTCGCAGGGCGACGCGGAGCGCTTCACGCGCGTGTACGAGCAATATGCGAAAGCGCCGGCCGTGATTCGCCACCGGATGTATCTGGACACGATGCAGCACATCTATTCGAACGCGACGAAGGTGTTCGTCGACAGCAAGTCGGGCAACAACGTGCTGTATCTGCCGCTCGACAGGATTGCCGACGCGGGCCGTCAGCGCGCGGCCGCGGAGAACGGCGCAAGCGCCGCTCCGGCGGCGGGCGCAGCGGCCGCTCAAGCGGGCGACGCGCAGGGGCAGGGGCAGGGGCAAGGCCAAACGCAGGCACAGGGTCCGGCCGACGGCCCCGCCGCGCCGGCCAGCGATGCGGCTGCCGGCGCCGCCGGCAACTCGCTGCGGTCGCGGGACGCGCTGCGTAATCGCAGCCGTCAGGACGACGTGCAATAACGGAGCGCACTCATGAACCGAATCGTTGCGCTCGTCGCTGTCATCGTCGTGCTGCTGCTCGTTGCGTCGTCGACGGTGTTCGTCGTCGATCCCCGCCATGTCGCGATCGTGTCGTCGGGCGACGGCGCGCCGACGCTCGCCAACCCCGGCCTGCACGTAAAGCTGCCGCCGCCGTTGCAGACCACGACGTTGATCGACACGCGGATCCAGTCGTTCGACGCGGCCGACGCCGATCGCTTCACGACGTCGGATAAAACCGAACTGCTCGTGAACCCGGTGATCCGTTATCGCGTGTCCGATGCGCTGAAGCTGTTCGCCGCAACGAATGGCGATCCGCAGACGCTGTCGGACCGGCTGTCGTCGCTGTCTCGCGACGCGCTCGGCGACGCGTTCGCGAAGTTCACGCTGGCCGACGCGCTGTCGCAGCAGCAGAAGCTGACCGACGCCGCGCGCGATACGCTGAAGGAAGCGGCCGCGCCGCTCGGCATCGAGGTGCTCGGCGTGTCGCTGACGCGGGTCGACTATCCGTCCGAACTGGCGGAGACGGTGTTCAAGCGTATGAGCGCCGCGCGCGAGCAGGTCGCCGCCGACGAGCGCGCGCAGGGCGCCGCCGAAGCGCAGCAGGTCAAGGACGACGCGGCGCGCAAGCGCGACGCGCTGCTCGCGGACGCATACAGCCAGGCGCAGGCGATCAAGGGCGAAGGCGACGGCAAGGCCGCCGCGATCGCCGCCGAAGCGTTCGGCCGCGACCCGCAGTTCTACCAGTTCTATCAGAGCCTGCAGGCGTACCGGAACAGCTTCCGGCCGGGCGACGTGATCGTCGTCGATTCGTCCAGCGACTTCTTCCGCTTCATGCGCAGCGCGTACGGGGATGCGGCGTCCGCTCCCGCTGCGACGCCGCGCCGACACTAGACCAATATTTGAGACACCGCGCCCGTTCGGGGCGCGGTCATTCGCATGGACATAGCCGGCTCGCTGTTGCTCGCGATTGCGTTGATGCTGATTATCGAGGGCATGTTTCCGTTTGTTTTTCCGACGGCCTGGCAGGACACGTTTCGCAGGATCGCCGAGCGGCCGCCGCATCACATCCGCCTGGGCGGCCTCGTCGTGATGGGGCTCGGCCTTGTGCTGCTGATGCTCGCGACCTGAACGCACCGCGGCGCATGCACGTTCACGCGCCCACGCCGCGTCATGCCGCCGGCCCCGCCGTTCGCGGCGCTGCCGCGCGCGGCCGAGATCCGCGCGCGCCGTATTCAATGTGGTAGGACTCAACCGATGTCGACCTGGTTACTTCCCGAAAATATCGCCGATGTGCTGCCTTCCGAGGCGCGCAAGATCGAAGAACTGCGCCGCCGCCTGCTGGACCGCTTCCGCGCGTACGGCTACGAAATGGTGATGCCGCCGCTGCTCGAATACCTGGAGTCGCTGCTGATCGGCAGCGGGCGCGACCTGAACCTGCGCACGTTCAAGCTCGTCGATCAACTGTCGGGCCGCACGCTCGGCCTGCGCGCGGACATCACGCCGCAGGTCGCGCGGATCGACGCGCACCTGCTGAACCGCCAGGGCGTGACCCGCCTGTGCTACGCGGGCAACGTGCTGCATACGCGTCCGCGCGGGCTGCATGCGACGCGCGAGCAGATCCAGATCGGCGCGGAAATCTACGGCCACGCGGGTCTCGAAGCGGATCTGGAGATCCAGCAGTTGATGCTCGACGCGCTGCGTCTCGCGGGGCTCGGGAAGGTGCGGCTCGGCCTGTGCCACGCGGGCATTCTTGAGGCGCTGATCGACGCGGACCCGGCGGCAGCCGCGCTCGGCGAGACATTGTATGAAGCGCTTGCAGGCAAGGACGTGCCGGACCTCGCGGACCTGACCGCCGGCCTGCAACCGCAGACGCGCGACGCGTTGCGCGCGCTGCCGTCGCTGTATGGCGACGCGACGGTGATCGACGAGGCGCGCGAGCGTCTGCCTGCGTTGCCCGGCATCGCGCGCGCGCTCGACGAACTCGCGTTCCTCGTGCGCGAGATCAACGGTGCGGAATTGATGATCGACCTCGCGGACCTCGGTGGCTACGCGTATCACCGGGGCGTGATGTTCCTCGCGTATGTGGACGGCGTGCCGAACGCGGTCGCGCGCGGCGGGCGTTACGACCAGGTCGGCGAGGCGTATGGCCGCGCGCGCGCGGCCACAGGCTTCTCGCTGGATCTGCGCGAAGTGGCGCGCATTTCGCCCGTCGAGGCGCGCAGCAGCGCGATCCTCGCACCGTGGCGTCATGACGACGCGCTGAACGCGAGCGTCGCCGCGTTGCGCGACGCGGGCGAGGTCGTGATCCAGGCGCTGCCGGGCCACGAACACGACGTGGACGAGTTCGCATGCGACCGCGTGCTGGTCGAGCGCGACGGCGCGTGGGTCGTCGAGGCGCGGCCCTGAAAGCCCGCGCGGCAGGCCTTTGCACGCGACGCATCAGGGATGCTTGCCGTCGCGCCATGCCGTTGAGTGCAAAGGGAAATACCGCAAATTTCTGCAAAAAAAGCGGACCGCCGCGCGAACCCAGGTAGAATACGTTTTTAACCAGCTTACGAAACACCATGTCTGCCAGCGCAGTGAATGTAACCCCGGGGCGCAACGTCGTCGTCGTGGGCACCCAGTGGGGAGATGAGGGCAAGGGCAAGATCGTCGACTGGCTGACGGACCACGCCCAGGGCGTCGTGCGTTTCCAGGGCGGCCACAACGCCGGCCATACGCTCATCATCGGCGGCAAGAAAACCATTCTGCGGCTGATCCCTTCGGGCATCATGCGCGCGGGCGTCGCCTGCTACATCGGCAACGGCGTGGTGCTGTCTCCCGAGGCCCTGTTCAAGGAAATCGGCGAACTCGAAAGCGTCGGCATCGACGTGCAGAAGCGTCTGTTCATCTCGGACGCCACCACCCTGATCCTCCCGTATCACATCGCGATCGACCAGGCGCGCGAAACGCGGCGCGGCGCCGGCAAGATCGGCACGACCGGTCGCGGCATCGGCCCGGCTTACGAGGACAAGGTCGGCCGCCGCGGGCTGCGCGTGCAGGACCTGTTCGAGCCAGCCGCGTTCGCGGACCGTCTGCGCGACAACCTCGATTTCCACAACTTCGTGCTGACGCAGTATCTCGGCGCGGCGGCGGTCGATTTCCAGCAGACGCTCGACACGATGCTGAGCTATGCAGACCGTCTGAAGCCGATGGTCACCGACGTGTCGCGGCGTCTGTACGACGTGAACCGCGCGGGCGGCAACCTGCTGTTCGAAGGCGCGCAAGGCACGCTGCTCGACATCGATCACGGCACCTATCCGTTCGTCACGTCGAGCAACTGCGTTGCCGGCGCGGCGTCGGCGGGCGCGGGCGTCGGTCCGCAGCAACTGAACTACATCCTCGGCATCACGAAGGCGTATTGCACGCGCGTCGGTTCCGGCCCGTTCCCGAGCGAACTGTACGACGCGGATAACCCCGCGCGTCAGGTTCCGGTCGGTCTCACGCTCGCGAACGTCGGCAAGGAATTCGGCTCGGTCACCGGCCGTCCGCGCCGCACCGGCTGGCTCGACGCGGCCGCGCTGCGCCGCTCGATCCAGATCAACGGCGTGACCGGCCTGTGCATCACGAAGCTCGACGTGCTCGACGGCCTCGACGAAGTGCAACTGTGCGTCGGCTACAAGGTCGACGGCAAGGACGTCGACATCCTGCCGCGCGGCGCGTCGCTCGTCGCCGCGTGCGAGCCGGTGTACGAAACGTTCGCCGGCTGGCAGGAAAGCACGATCGGCATCACGCAGTGGGACGCGCTGCCGAAGAGCGCGCAGGCGTATCTGTCGCGCGTGCAGGAAGTCGCCGGCGTGCCGATCGACATGGTGTCGACCGGCCCGGATCGCGACGAGACGATCCTGCTGCGTCACCCGTTCAAGGTCTGAGAGGGCGGAGTTTCACGATGATCCAGATGACGGACCCGCGCAACGACGACAAGAACCTGTGGGTCGGATGGGACGAGTACCACCGGCTGATCGAACTGCTCGCGCTGAAGGTGCACGACTCGGGCTGGAAGTTCGACAAGATCCTGTGCCTCGCGCGCGGCGGTCTGCGCGTCGGCGATCAGCTGTCGCGCATCTACGACCTGCCGCTCGCGATTCTCGCGACCAGTTCGTATCGCGAGGCGGCCGGCACCCAGCAGGGCGACCTCGACATCGCGCAGTACATCACGATGACGCGCGGCGAACTCACCGGCAACGTGCTGCTGGTCGACGACCTCGTCGATTCCGGCGTCACGCTGGCCCGCGTGCAGCAGCATCTGAAGGAGCGTTATCCGGCGGTGACCGGCGTGCGCTCCGCCGTGCTGTGGTACAAGGGCTGCTCGAAGGTGAAGCCCGACTACTCGGTGCAGTATCTGCCGACCAATCCGTGGATCCACCAGCCGTTCGAGGAGTGGGACACGGTGCGCCCGCACAACCTCGGCGCGTGGATCAAGCGCGGCCGTCAGAACGCGGATGCGGACACCCAAGCCTGAGCCTCATGCGCAGACCGGCGCTGCCGGAACGAACGGAGCCGAAAGGCTCCGTTTTTTTATGCGCATCAACTGCGTGAATATCGCACGACCGCACTAAATGCCGCCGCCAGTACACGAGCGCACGCGCGCGCAGGCACGCAGACGTCGTCATGGGCCGATGCTACACTGCGCGGGGATGGGAGCCCCGCGTGGCACGGCCACAACGACCGCGGGGGCAGGGGGCGAAGCCCGGTTTAGAATAGCGCTCGTTTTTTCCGCTCGAAAAACGGATTTCCGCGTATATGACAAATAGCAAGCACGTGGCAAAGCAGCCTCTGCCGTCCCTGGCCGTCGCCGCGATCGGCGTGGTTTTCGGCGACATCGGCACGAGCCCGCTGTATTCGCTGAAAGAGGCATTCAGTCCGTCACACGGAATTCCGCTTACCGATACGTCGATCCTCGGCGTGATCTCGCTGCTGTTCTGGGCGATCGTGATCGTCGTCAGCGTCAAGTACGTGCTGTTCGTGATGCGCGCCGACAACAACGGCGAGGGCGGCGTGCTCGCGTTGATGGCGCTGTCGCTGCGCTCGTTCAATCGCAAGAGCAGGGCTGCGGCCGTGCTGACCGCGCTCGGCATCTTCGGCGCATGCATGTTCTACGGCGACGCGGTGATCACGCCCGCGATCTCGGTGATGTCGGCGGTCGAAGGGCTCGAAATCGCCGCGCCGAAGCTGTCGCATCTGGTGCTGCCGCTGACGATGGGGATCCTGATCGCGCTGTTCTGGATCCAGCGCCACGGCACGGCGCTCGTCGGCCGGCTGTTCGGTCCGATCATGGTGCTGTGGTTCGTGACGATCGCCGCGCTCGGTGTCCTGCATATCGTGCGCTCGCCGGGGGTCATCGCGGCGCTCAATCCGTACTATGCGTTCTCGTTCATGGCCGCGCATCTGCTGCAGGCGTACGTGGTGCTCGGTTCGGTCGTGCTGGTGCTGACCGGCGCGGAGGCGCTGTACGCGGACATGGGCCACTTCGGCGCGAAGCCGATCCGCTGCG
Source organism: Paraburkholderia caballeronis (assembly GCF_900104845.1). Classification (NCBI taxonomy): domain Bacteria; kingdom Pseudomonadati; phylum Pseudomonadota; class Betaproteobacteria; order Burkholderiales; family Burkholderiaceae; genus Paraburkholderia; species Paraburkholderia caballeronis. Next base: position 1,743,895 of record NZ_FNSR01000001.1, read on the forward strand.
CGTGGTATGCGCTCGTGATGCCGTCGCTGGTGCTGAACTACTTCGGCCAGGGCGCGCTGCTGATGCGCGACCATCGCGCGATCGAAAATCCGTTCTTCCTGATGGCGCCGGAGTGGGCGCTGCTGCCGCTCGTCGTGCTGTCGACGGTCGCGACGGTGATCGCGTCGCAGGCGGTGATCTCCGGCGCGTATTCGCTGACGAGCCAGGCGATCCTGCTCGGCTACGTGCCGCGGATGAAGGTGCTGCACACGTCCGATCTCGCGATCGGGCAGATCTACGTGCCGGTCGTGAACTGGATGCTGCTGTTCATCATCCTGTGCATCGTGATCGGCTTCAAGAGTTCGGACAACCTCGCGGCCGCGTACGGCATCGCGGTGACGGCGACGATGGTGATTACGACGGTGCTCGCGTGCGTCGTGATGGTCGAGGTGTGGAACTGGAACAAGGTGCTGGTCGGGCTCATCATCGCGGGGTTCATGACCGTCGATCTCGGCTTCTTCGGCGCGAACCTGCTGAAGGTCGAGGAGGGCGGCTGGCTGCCGCTCGGCATCGGCGGGCTGCTGTTCTTCCTGCTGATGACCTGGTACAAGGGGCGCATGATCGTGAAGGAGCGCACCGCCGCCGACGGCATCCCGCTGATGCCGTTCCTGCAGGGGCTGCTCGCGCATCCGCCGCATCGCGTGTCGGGCACCGCGATCTATCTGACCGGCAGCGACACGCTGGTGCCGGTGAGCCTGCTGCACAACCTGAAGCACAACAAGGTGCTGCACGAACGCACGATCTTCCTGACCTTCGTCACGAGCGACATTCCGTATGTCGAAGACGCGGAGCGCGTGACGATGAAGGACATCGGCGGCGGGCTGTACGTGGTGCGCGCCGCGTATGGCTTCAACGAGACGCCGGACGTGAAGGCGGTGTTGCAGTACGTGGGCCGCGCGCACGACATGACGTTCGAGATGATGGACACGTCGTTTTTCCTCGCGCGCGAGACGGTGGTGCCGACGCAGTTGCCCGGCATGTCGATCTGGCGCGAGCGTGTGTTCGCATGGATGCATCAGAACGCCGCGAAGCCGACCGACTTCTTCAGCATTCCGGCGAACCGGGTGGTCGAACTGGGGACGAAGATCGAGATTTGAGCCCGCTGCTTGCGGCTCGCGAATGAAAAACGGCGCCGAGGCGCCGTTTTTCATGGCTCCTTCTTTGCACGTGGCCGCAAAGAAGGAGGAATGCGCCGACGATCAGCGTTGCTTGAGCTTCGCGAACGCGGCCGCCATTGCGCCGGCCGGCTCCGCATCGCGCGAACGCTGCGGCTGACGCGCGCCGCTGCCGCTGCGACCCGCCGGGCCGTTCTGCTGACCGTTGCCACCGCTGCCGGCACGTTGCGCGGCGCTCGCCGGATCGTCGTCGAGGCGCATCGTCAGCGCGATGCGCTGGCGCTTCACGTCGACGTCGAGCACCTTCACCTTCACGACCTGGCCGGCCTTCACGACTTCGTGAGGATCCTTGATGAACTTCGTCGACATCGCGGATACGTGCACGAGGCCGTCCTGATGCACGCCGATGTCGACGAACGCGCCGAACGCGGCGACGTTCGTCACGACGCCTTCGAGCAGCATCCCCGGCACGAGGTCGGACACCTTCTCGACGCCGTCGCGGAACGTCGCCGTCTTGAACTCCGGGCGCGGGTCGCGGCCCGGTTTTTCGAGTTCGGTCAGGATGTCGCGCACCGTCGGCAAGCCGAACCGGTCGTCGACGAACGCGGCCGGCGACAGGCCCGCGAGCGCGTCGCGGTTGCCGAGTACGTCGCCGATCGGCCGGCTGATCTTCGCGAGAATCCGCTCGACGACCGGATACGCTTCCGGGTGCACCGACGAGCGGTCGAGCGGGTTCTCGCCGCCGTTGATGCGCAGGAAGCCGGCCGCCTGCTCGAACGTCTTGTCGCCGAGGCGCGGCACACGGCGCAGATGCTCGCGCGACGGGAACGCGCCGTTCGCGTCGCGGTAGTCGACGATGTTGCGCGCGAGGGTCGAGTTGAGGCCGGACACGCGCGCGAGCAGCGCGACCGACGCGGTGTTCGCATCGACGCCGACTGCGTTCACGCAGTCCTCGACGACCGCGTCGAGCGAACGCGCGAGTTCGCGCTGGTTCACGTCGTGCTGATACTGCCCGACGCCGATCGCCTTCGGCTCGATCTTCACGAGTTCCGCGAGCGGATCTTGCAGACGCCGCGCGATCGACACCGCGCCGCGCAGCGACACGTCGAGTTCCGGGAATTCCTTCGCCGCGAGTTCGGACGCCGAATACACGGACGCGCCCGCCTCGGACACGACGATCTTCTGCAGCTTCAGTTCGGGATGGCGCGAGATCAGCTCGCTCGCGAGCTTGTCGGTCTCGCGCGACGCGGTGCCGTTGCCGATGCTGATCAGTTCCGCCTGCGTCTGCGCGGCGATCCGCGCGAGTTTCGCGAGCGAGCCGTCCCAGTCGCGGCGCGGCTCGTGCGGATAGATCGTGTCGGTCGCGAGCAGCTTGCCGGTGCGATCGACGACCGCGACCTTCACGCCGGTCCGCAGCCCCGGATCGAGGCCGATCACGGCCTTCGGGCCGGCCGGCGCGGCGAGCAGCAGATCCTTCAGGTTGCGCGCGAACACGCGGATCGCCTCGGCCTCGGCCTGCTCGCGCAGGTTCGTCAGCAGTTCGTTTTCGAGGTGCGGCTGCACCTTCACGCGCCAGCACCAGCGGCACACGTCGGACAGCCATTTATCCGCGGGACGCCCCAGGTTCGCGATGCCGAAGTGACGCGCGATCAGCGCCTCGCCCGGATGCGGGACCTGCGCGTCGAGTTCCGCGCCGAGCCCGAGCTTCACGGTCAGCACGCCGGCGTTGCGGCCGCGGAACAGCGCGAGCGCGCGATGCGACGGCACGGTCTTCAGCGTTTCCGAGTAGTCGTAGTAGTCGCGGAATTTCTCGCCTTCCTCGCGTTCCTTGCCTTCGACGACGCTCGACGTGACGATGCCCTGGTTCTGCAGCCAGTCGCGCAGCTTGCCCAGCAGCTCGGCCGTTTCGCCGAACTGCTCGGACAGGATGTCCCGCGCGCCGTCGAGCGCGGCTTTCACGTCGGCGACGCCCTTGTCGGCGTCCACGTACTGCGCCGCCTCGGTCTGCGGATCGAGCAGCGGGTTCGCGAGCAGCGCCTGCGCGAGCGGTTCGAGCCCGGCCTCGCGCGCGATCTGCGCGCGCGTGCGGCGCTTCGGCTTGTACGGCAGATACAGGTCTTCGAGCACCTGCTTGCTGTCGGCGGCCTCGATCGCGGCGCGCAGCTCGCCGGTGAGCTTGCCCTGTTCGTCGATGCTCGCGATGATCGCGGCGCGCCGCTCTTCCAGTTCGCGCAGATACAGCAGCCGCTCTTCGAGATTGCGCAACTGCGTGTCGTCGAGATTGCCGGTCACTTCCTTGCGGTAGCGGGCGATGAACGGAACGGTCGAACCTTCGTCGAGAAGTTGCACGGCGGCGGCCACCTGGCGCGGCTGGACAGCCAGTTCAGTGGCGATGCGCTGGACGATCTTGAGTGCTACGGTGTCCGTCATGGGGTCGGGATATTCCTGCAATGATCGGTTTCGGTCCGGAAGCCGCGTGGCGGCGGGCGCCGGCAGGCCTCCGGAGCGGGGCATTTTGCCATAAATGGCCGGGTGCTCAACTCGCGGGGTGTTAGAATTTCGCCCATGTTCCGCAGCCTTCCGACAACGTTGACGATCTCCCGTTTGTTCCCGATCCGGCCTCGCGCGCGCATGTTCGCGCGGTTGCGGATCACCGCCCGCGCGGCGGTCTGTGCCGGCGCGCTGGGCGTGGCGGCGAGCGTTCCGGCCTTCGCGCAGACGGAGTCGGCGGGCGGGCCGGCGGTGGCCGATGCCGCGGTGAACGCCCCGGCGGCGGCGGCGCCGGCCGTGGCGGCCTCCGCGCCGGTTGCGGACTTCGCGACGCGCCAGGCGGTGCTCGACCGGCGGACCGCGGAAAACGACTATCGCTTTGCGGTTGCGCAGCATGACTGTTATAGCCGGTTTTTCGTGAATCACTGTCTCGGCAACGCGCGGGATGCGATGCGGTCCGAACGCGCGGACATCCGCCGCGAGCAACTGACGCTCGACGACGAGCAGCGTGCGGACCGTGCGCGCCGGCGCGACCAGCAGGCGGCGCTGCAACGCGCGCAGGACGAGGCGGAGGCGCCGCAGCGGGCCGCGAACGAAGCGCGCAGCCAGCAGGCGTACGAGGACAAGCAGCGCCAGCACGCGCTCGACGAAGCGCAGCGCACGGCGGAAGCGCCGCAGCGCGCCGCGAACGAGCAGGCGTACGAACAGAAGCAGCGTCAGCATGCGCTCGATCAGGCGCAACGCGGACCGGATGCGACGCAGCGCGCGGCGAACCAGGCCGCGTACGACAGGAAGCAGTCGGATTTCCAGAAGCAACTGGACGAGGCGCACCAGCAGGGCGCGCAGAAGGCGCAGGAACGCGAGCAGCGCGCGGAGCGTTACGAGCAGAAGCAGGAGGACGCGGCGAAGCACAAGGCCGACGTCGAGGAGCGCCAGCGCCAGGCGGCCGCGAAGGCCCAGCAGAAGCAGCAACAGGAACAGCAGCAGTTACAGCAACAACAGATTCAGCAGCAACAGCAGCAGAACCAGTAACGCTCCATAGCCGTATAGCAACCTCAGGCGCGGCGCCTTCGGCGGCGCGCCGCATGGATAGAGGAGGCGAGCATGCGCGAGCATCGTGAAGTCAAGTCCGAGGTCCTCCGCGACCGGATCCTGCAACTGGAATCGGAACATGGCGATCTGGACCGCCTGATAGACCGGATGGCCGAGTCGCCCGGCACCGACGATCTCGAACTGCAACGGCTGAAGAAGCGCAAGCTGAAGGTGAAGGACAACATCCTCCTTCTGCAGTTGCAGCTTGATCCCGATTCAACGAAGACATCGGACGGGCGGGCCTGACACCGTGCCCCGGCAGGCGCCGGGCCGCGGCAGCAGGCTTGCCGCGCCCGTTGGACCCAGCAGGAACCGCTTGCCTTGAATTCAACGTCCGTATCCCGTTCCCGGCGCGCGCCCGAAAGCAGCGCGCCGGATGGCGACGCGCGCGCTGCCCGCAGTCCCGACGCGCCGCCGCCGGCGCTGACCGCGCGCCGGGCCGCCGAACTCGACCAGATCTTCGCCCCGGACGGACTGCTCGCGCGCGAGATCGACGGTTATCGGCCGCGCGCCGCGCAGATCGAGATGTCGCGCGCGGTCGCGGCCGCGATGGAAGCCGCCGCGCAGGCGCTGCCCGAGCCCGCGATGTTCGACAGCCAGGCGCGTCCCGCGCGCCGCCTCGGCAACAACGTCGAAGCGAAAGCGGCCGCCGACGCGCAGGCCGCATCGCCGGCGATCCAGAACGGCGACAACACGCTGATCGTCGAAGCCGGCACCGGCACCGGCAAGACCTATGCGTACCTCGTGCCCGCGATGCTGTGGGGCGGCAAGGTGATCGTATCGACCGGCACGAAGCATCTTCAGGATCAGCTGTTCCAGCGCGACCTTCCGACCGTGCGCGACGCGCTCGCGGTGCCGGTCACGGTCGCGATGCTGAAGGGCCGCTCGAACTACCTGTGCCATTACTACCTGCAACGCACCGCGGACAACGGCCGTCTGCCGTCCCGGCAGGAGACCTCGTATCTGCAGGAGATCGTGCGCTTCGCGAAGATCACGCGCTCCGGCGACAAGGCCGAACTGGCGAGCGTGCCGGAAACGGCGGCCGTCTGGTCGATGGTCACGTCGACGCGCGACAACTGCCTCGGCCAGGAGTGTCCGCACTACAAGGATTGCTTCGTGATGCAGGCGCGCCGCGAAGCGCAGCAGGCGGACATCGTCGTCGTCAATCACCACCTGTTTTTCGCGGACATCATGCTGCGCGACACGGGCATGGCCGAACTGCTGCCGAGCGCGAACACGATCATCTTCGACGAGGCGCATCAGTTGCCGGAGACCGCGACGCTGTTCTTCGGCGAGACGCTGTCCACCGCGCAGTTCCTGGAGCTGGCGCGCGATTGCGTGGCCGAAGGGTTGAGCCATGCACGCGACGCTGTCGAATGGGTGAAGCTCGGCGCGGCGCTGGAGCGCGCCGCGCGCGACGTGCGGCTCGCGTTCAGGGAAGATTCGCTGAGAGTGTCGGTCGCGCAACTGCCGGTCGATCATCCGCTGTTCGACGCGCTCGACGCGTTGCAGACGGAACTCGCGACGCTGACGAATGCGCTCGCCGCCCAGGCCGAACGCGCGGAGTCGCTCGGCGCATGCCTGCGGCGCGCGCGCGAGTTGCAGGGTGTGTTGTCGGGCTGGACCGTGCATCCCGACGAAGCGCCCGCGCGTGAATCGCGCGACACGCGTACTGCGCGCGACGATGCCGACGCCGACGACAAGCCGGACGCATTCGGCGACGACGAGAAGGTGCGCTGGGTCGAAGTGTTCTCGCATACCGTGCAATTGCACGAGACGCCGCTGTCGGTCGCGCCGATTTTCGCGAAGCAGCGCGCGGGCGTGCCGCGCACGTGGATCTTCACGTCGGCGACGCTGTCGGTGCGCGGCGACTTCACGCACTACGCGGCGCAGATGGGCCTTAGCACGCGCCGCTCGATGACGCTGCCGAGCCCGTTCGACTATCCGACCCAAGGGTTGCTGTACGTGCCGCGCAATCTGCCGCAGCCGTCGTCGCCGCAGTTCACCGATGCGGTGTTCGATGCGGCGCTGCCGGCGATCGAGGCAGCGGGCGGCGGCGTGTTCATGCTGTGCACGACGTTGCGCGCAGTGGACCGCATCGCGACGAAGCTGCGCGACACGATCGCCGCACGCGGCTGGAGTACGCCGCTGCTCGTGCAGGGCGACGCGAGCCGCACCGAACTGCTCGAACGCTTTCGCGCCTACGGCAATGCGATCCTCGTGGGCAGTCAGAGCTTCTGGGAAGGGGTGGACGTGCGTGGCGATGCGCTGTCGCTCGTCGTGATCGACAAGCTGCCGTTCGCGCCGCCGGATGATCCGGTGCTGTCAGCGCGTCTCGATGCGCTGACGAAAAAAGGCTTGAGCCCGTTCGCGGTTCATCAGTTGCCGCAGGCGGTCATCACGCTGAAGCAGGGCGCAGGGCGGCTGATTCGCGCTGAGACCGATCGCGGCGTGCTGATGATCTGCGACACGCGTCTCGTCGACAAGCCGTATGGCCGTCGCATCTGGCAAAGCCTGCCGCCGTTCAAGCGCACGCGCGAGATCGAGGTCGTAAAAGCGTTCTTCGAGGAGCCCGCCGAAAACCGCGATTGAATGTCTCCATTCGTTGCGCGGTATCAAGGCTGCACAGCGATAAACGATAGGTGCGACATGCATGCCGCATTGATATCGCAAGCAATGTGCAAAGCCAATGCAAACAAAAAAGCCACGAATGAATATTCGTGGCTTTTTCGCATTACCTGCCGGAGGCTGTCGATTCGACAGGCCTCCCGGCCTCTCGCATGAACGTTCACTGCGGTGTGACCCGCAGCGACGTACTGCGAGTATCGCTTACTGGCTCGCGCCCGCTGCCGGCGAAGCAGCGTCAGCCGGCGATGCAGCGTCGGCCGGCGAAGCGGCTTCTGCCGGGGAGGCAGCGTCAGCCGGCGATGCGGCGACTGCCGGCGATGCGGCATCAGCCGGCGACGCAGCAGCGGCCGGGGACGCAGCATCAGCCGGAGCAGCGGCCTGGTCGCTGCTCTTGTTGCATGCAGCGAGTGCCACAGCGGCCAACAGGGATGCTACGAGGAGGGATTTCTTCATGATCACGTCCTTTTATGGTTAAAGGTAAGCAACAGCGCAAAATAAAACCGGTAATGTGCTCCAACACCGACCTCGGCCGCTGGTGGAGATGCACTGCAACAGCGTGAATCTTCCCTACGGCTTGGGCGGAAATTATATGCACTTTCGTATCGACCGTCGACAAATCCGGGGACAATACGTTGTCTTTCTCATACAGGCGCTATATTAGTACGGATCAACCGCACGTAGCGCCTGATTGGGCAATCCGACCCGTATCCAGCCCGCACAATACCACTCGTGCAGTAACGCTGTCACCGACGAATCGTGTGAGAGTGTTACAAAGCGTTTCCCTTCGATGCGACGTTCGTCGGCCAATGCGGGCAGCCATTTTTTAGTGTCTGCCAGCACGTACTGTTCCCCGTTCAGGAAATACGAGCGCGCATCGTAAAGCAGGATCGTCCTGCGGTCGAGTGTCAGTCCGTTTTTTGACGCGCGCGCGACGAAACGCGCTTCATCGAGCGGCCGGTCCGGCGCATCGAACACGACATTCGACTTCGGTTCGCTCAACCACGAGCCGACGAACGACGATACGTCCGCATCGGTCCAGCGCACTTTCGCAAGCAGCGTGCCGACGCGTTCGACGAGCGCCGGCGGCAGTTGCGCCGGATGCGCGACGGCCGGCTGCTGCGGATCGCGATACAGCGCCTGCGCGGCCTTGTCGTTCGATGCGTTCGTGCCGCGTTCCGCGAGGTAGTAGAGGAACTGGCTCGTCAGTTCGGCCGTCGACGGCGACCGGAAGCCGACCGAGCACGTCATGCATTCGCCTTCCGCAATCCCGTCGTGCGCGATGTGCGGCGGCAGATACAGCATGTCGCCCGGCTCCAGTACCCATTCCTCTTCGGGCTCGAAGTTCGCGAGCACTTTCAGCGGCAAGCCTTCCTGCAACGTCAGATCGCGCTGCGCGCCGATTCGCCAGCGCCGCTTGCCATGCACCTGCAGCAGGAACACGTCGTACGAGTCGAAGTGCGGGCCGACCCCGCCGCCGTCCGACGCATACGAGATCATCAGGTCGTCGAGCCGCGCATCCGGCGCGAAGCGAAAGCGTTCGAGCAGCGCGCGCGCCCGGTCGTCGTGCAGATCGACGCCCTGCACGAGCAGCGTCCAGCGGCGCTCGTCCGGCGACGGCAGTTCGTCCGCGGAAAACGGCCCGTGTTCGAGCGCCCAGCGGCGGCGGAAATGCGTGATGAGACGCGACTCGACGTCGTCGTGATCGGCCAGCGCGAACAGTTCATCGCGCGAAAGCGGCGGCGCGATGTCGGGAATCGCGTTGCGGATCAGCAGCGGTTTTTTCTGCCAGTAGCGGCGCATGAACTGCGCGGGCGTGAGGCCGCCGAGCAGCGGAGTCGGTGCGTCGGGCGCGGGACATGCTGACGCGAAAGGATCGGTGCGCGAGCGTGCGGCGGCGGTCTGCGAGGGCGCTGGCACGCGCTTTCGGCGGGCGCCCGCCGGATGGTCTGGGGACCGCTTCGGCATCGTATAATGTGGTTTGTATTCTGGAGGATCGAATGAAAATCGCAAAGGACACCGTCGTGTCGGTCGCTTACAAGCTATCGGATGCGCAGGGCAATCTGATCGAGGAGAGCGACGAGCCGATGGTCTATCTGCACGGCGGCTATGATGGCACGTTCCCCAAGATCGAGGAAGTGCTTGACGGCAAGGAACCGGGCTTCGAGGCCCAGATCCAGCTTGAGCCGCAGGATGCGTTCGGCGAGTACGATCCCGAACTGGTGAAAGTCGAGCCGCGCAGCCGCTTTCCCGAACCGCTCGAAGTCGGCATGCAGTTCGAGGGCACGCCGGAAGAGGGCGACGAAGACGTCGACACGCTGATCTATACGGTCACCGACGTCGCCGAGGACAAGGTCGTGCTCGACGGCAACCATCCGCTCGCCGGCATGGCGCTGCGGTTCGCCCTGACCGTGAAGGAAGTGCGTCAGGCCACCGACGACGAGATCGAGCACGAACATGCTCACGGCGCCGACGGCCTCGAAGTGATCGACGAAGACGAGGACGACGACGGCGAAGACGAGCCGTCGAAGCCCACGCTGCACTGATCTTTTCGCCGGCCTTTCTGGCTGGCGTTCCATCAATTCCCGTGCATCGCGCCGGCGCCCGCCGGCGCAGCGGGCTGCGGCAGGTAGCCCGCACCGCCAGCCGGCGGCGTCGCCGGTGACGCGGGCTGCGGCGGCGCGAATCCACCCGACGCCGCCTGCTGCTGAAGCATTTCCGGCACCCCCTGCGGCACCTCCGTCACGTTGGGCATCGAAGAGATTTCCGGCATGTCCGGCAGCGCGGGCGTTTCCCCGTCGCGCGGCAATAGCGGCGGCTGCGCCTGCGGCGGTAGCGGAGGCAAACGTTTCGGTACGTCGCGCACGCCGATCCGCAGCGGCGGCCGGCGCTCCATGTCCGCATCCACGTGCAGCCACTGCGTGGCCGGGTCGCGCAGCGCGACCGCGATCCGCGTCACGTTCGCGATCGTCGCTCCCTTGTCGTTCTTCAGCGGCTGGTCGATCTCGAAGCCGCGCGGCAGTTTCGCGTCGTCCATGTGGACGACCAGCACCGGTCCATCGAACGTCTGCGCGAGCTTCGCGAGGCTGCGCCTGAACTCGACGTAGCCGTCGCGCGGACGATGGCCGAAACGCAGCCATCCGAAACGTTCGGACCGCTCGCGCCGCTCGGTCGCCCACGGATTCCCCTGCACGAAGATCACGATCGCGCGCGCATTGCGCCGCTTCGCGTATTCGGCCGCGTGTTCGAGCCAGAAGCCGTTCGCGATCACGCGGTCCTCGAACTCGCCGTTGCGTCCGCCGGCCGTCAGATAGTGATTGTTGCCGTCCGGCAGGTTCATCGCGACGAACACCGTGTCGCCGGCCTGCCAGCGCACGTTCTCCCGATACGGCCGGAAGCGCGGCACTTCGCTTTCGCGCGTCAGCGACAACGGGTTCTGTCCGAGCGACGACGGATCGGAGAAGATCGTCTGCCGCAGCAGGTCTAGCCGCTCGACCGGATCGTAGGCCCCCGATGCGGCCGACGAGCAGGTGGACCAGTCGTGCTGTCCCGGCACGAACACCAGGGCGGGCCGCGACGCTTCGAGCAGCGCATGGCGGCGCTCGTACAGCGCGTCGCCGCACGGCTCGCCGGCTGCCTTCAGATTGCCGTCATAGACGACGAACGAGATGCGCGGATCGCGGCCGATCGCGTCGATCAGTTTCTGCGCGGCTGCTTCGTCGTTCTGCGAGCCGATTGCATTGCCGATCACCGCGAACGCGAACCGCGCGGATTCCGCCGCATGGGCCGAACGCGTCGGCGCGGCGGCGAATGCGAACGCGATACCGAATATGCCCGCTAACGCGCGCAGCACGACACCGCCGCGGCAACGAAGCCGAGGCGGCGTCGCGATGCGACGCTCAGTGTTTCGCGTTCCGCGCGGTGGCCAGCTCGTGCAGTTCATAGAGCAGATCGAGCGCCTCGCGCGGACGCAGCTCGTTCGGGTCCAGCGCGCGCAGCCGTTCGGCGACCGCCGCGGCCACCGGATCGGCCTGCGGCTCCGGCGCGTCCTCGACGATCGTCGGCGCGTCGGCCGGCGCGGCGAACAGGTCGAGCTGCGGCGCCGGCTGTCCGGCCGACTGCTGTTCGAGATAAACGAGGTGCTTGCGCGCCGCGCGGATCACCGCGCCCGGCACGCCGGCCAGTTGCGCGACCTGCAGGCCGTAGCTCTGGTTCGCCGGCCCTTCGTCCACCGCATGCAGGAACACGATCCCATGGCCGTGCTCGACCGCGGACAGATGGACGTTCGCCGCCTGTGGGAATTCGGCGGGCAGTTGCGTCAGCTCGAAGTAGTGCGTTGCGAACAGCGTGTGGCAGCCGTTGCTCGCGAGCAGATGGCGCGCGATCGCCCATGCGAGCGCGAGGCCGTCGAACGTCGACGTGCCGCGGCCGATCTCGTCCATCAGCACGAGGCTTTGCGGCGTCGCGTCGTTCAGGATCGCTGCCGCCTCGGTCATCTCGACCATGAACGTCGAGCGGCCGCCCGCGAGGTCGTCGGCCGCGCCGATCCGCGTGAAGATGCGGTCGATCGGGCCGAAGCGCGCATGCTTCGCCGGCACGTAGCTGCCGACGTAGGCGAGCAGCGCGATCAACGCGGTCTGCCGCATGAACGTCGATTTACCGCCCATGTTCGGGCCGGTGATCAGCAGCAGCTTGCGGTCGCCGTTCAGCACGCAGTCGTTCGCGATGAACTGCTCGACCTGCGCCTCGACGACCGGGTGACGTCCCTGTTCGATCTCGATGCCGGCCGTGTCCGAAAACGTCGGCGCGTTCCAGTCGAGCGCGCGCGCGCGTTCCGCGAACGCGGCCAGCAGATCGAGTTCGGCGAGCGCGGTCGCGACGCGCTGACAGTCCGGAATGAACGGCAGCAGCGACTGCAGCAGCGCGTCGTACAGCGCGCGCTCGCGCGACAGCGCGCGTTCCTGCGCGGACAGCGCCTTGTCCTCGAACGCCTTCAGTTCCGGCGTGATGTAGCGTTCCGCGTTCTTCAGCGTCTGACGGCGCCGATAGTCGTCCGGCACCTTGTCCGTCTGCCCGCGCGTAACTTCGATGTAGAAACCGTGGACCTTGTTGAACTCGACGCGCAGGTTGCCGATGCCGGTGCGCGTGCGTTCGCGCGTTTCGAGATCGAGCAGGAACTGGCCGCAGTTCTCCGACATGTCGCGCAACTCGTCGAGTTCCGCGTCGTAGCCGCGCGCGATCACGCCGCCGTCGCGCACCATCGCGGCCGGCTCCGGCGCGACCGCGCGTTGCAGCAGTTCGACGCACGCGGCCGGCGGTTCGAGCGCGTCGCCGATCCGCGCGAGCGACGCGGCTGCACCGCTCGCTACCGCGACCTGGTCGCGCAGCGTGGGCAGCGCGACGAACGTGTCGCGCAGGCTCGACAGATCGCGCGGCCGCGCGGACAGCAGCGCGAGCCGGCCGGTGATCCGTTCCACGTCCGCGATCTGCCGCAGTGCGGAGCGCAGCGCGTCGAGGTTCGCGGGCGGCGGCGCTTCGAGCAGCGCGCCGATCGCCTGCTGGCGCGTCTGCGCGATCGACGCGTCGCGCGGCGGATGATGCAGCCAGTGACGCAGCAGGCGGCTGCCCATCGTCGTGCTGCACGTGTCGAGCAGCGAGCACAGCGTCGGCGAGTCGGTGCCGCGCAGCGTTTCCGTCAGTTCGAGATTGCGGCGCGTCGCCGGATCGAGGCCGATGTACTCGGACTCGTATTCGACCTTCAGGCTGCGCACGTGACGCAACTGCTGGCCCTGCGTCGCGGCCGCATAAAGCAGCAGCGCGCCGGCCGCGCCGCATGCGCTCGTCAGCGTCTGCGCGCCGAAGCCGTCGAGGCTCGCGACGTCCAGCTGGTCGCGCAGCCGCTGTGTACCGGACGTCACGTCGAAGTGCCACGCGGGCACGCGCGTCAGCGCGCCGAAGCCGGTCGGCGGCGTCCAGCCGGCCGACTCGGCCGGCATCTCCGCGACGAGAATTTCGGCCGGGCGAATCCGCTCGAACGCGGCCGCGACCTGCCCGGGCGCGACTTCCGCGAGACGCAGCCCGCCGCTCGCGAGGTTCAGCCACGCGAGCCCGACGTTCACCGCGACGCCGCGGCGATTATGGCCGGGGCAGACCGCCATCAGATAAACGTCGTTCTTGTCCGACAGCAGCGCCGCGTCGGTCAGCGTGCCGGGCGTGACGACGCGCACGACCTTGCGTTCGACCGGTCCCTTCGACGTCGCCGGGTCGCCGATCTGCTCGCAGATCGCCACCGATTCGCCGAGCTTCACGAGCTTCGCCAGATACTGCTCGACCGCGTGATGCGGGACGCCCGCCATCCTGATCGGATTGCCGGCCGACGCGCCGCGCTGCGTGAGCGTCAGGTCGAGCAGGCGCGCGGCTTTCTCCGCGTCGTCGAAGAACAGTTCATAGAAGTCGCCCATCCGGTAGAACACGAGCGTGCCCGGATGATCGGCCTTGATGCGCAGGTACTGCTGCATCATGGGAGTGTGCTGCGCGATGTCGCCCGCGCCGGCGGTGTGTGTAGCCATCCTCGGTGTCTTGCCAGGGTTCAGGGCGTGAGTTTAACCCGCGTTGCGCTTCGGTGAAGCTGGCCGCACGGCCAGCGGCGAGTCCGTCATTCGTCGATCATCGCACGCAGGTCCGCTGCGCGGGCATGGGTCGCACTGCGGCGCATCGCAAGCGCGATCATCGCACTGACGAACAGCCCGAACCAGACGATGATCCACTGCACCGGCACCTTCGCGGTGAGCAGCAGCGCATACGCGCCGAGCATCAGCAGCACCGCGATGTTCTGGTTGAAGTTCTGCACGGCGATCGAGTGGCCCGCCGACAGCAGCGTCGCGCCGCGATGCTGGAGCAGCGCGTTCATCGGCACGATGAAGAAACCTGCCAGCGCGCCGAGCAGCACCATCAGCGGATACGCGAACAGCAGGTAGAGCGGCAGCGCATACGGGCCGATGCGCAGTGCGGCGCCGGCCGGGAACAGCCCTTTGCCGTAGAACGCCATCGCGATCGCGATGACGCCGGTCGCGACGCCGACCGGCAGCACCCGCAGCGAGCCGCGCAGCGACACCCAGGCGGCGGCCGCGCCCGCGCCGAGCGCGATGCCGAGCCCGGCCACGCCCTGCATCACGGCCGCCTTCGACAGCGACAGCCCGAGGTTCGCGTCGGCCCACTTCAGCACGAGCAGTTGCAGCGTGACCGCCGCGCCCCACATCAGCGTCGTGACCCATAGCGCGATCTGCGCGAGCCGGTCGGCCCACAGCGCGTTGAAGCAGTGGACGAAGTCGCCGACGAGCGCGGACGGTTGCGTCAAACGGTTCGGATAACGCGCGCCGGTGTCCGGTATGCCGATGTTGATGAGCGCGGCGGCCGCATACGTGAGCATCACCGCGAGCATCGCGAGGTCGGCGGCCGAGTGGATCAGCGGCACGTGCATGCGCACGACGAAGCGTTGCGCGTAGTGGCTGATCAGCGCGCCGCCGAGCATCGTGCCGGCGATCGTCGACAGCACGGTCGCCGATTCGAGCCACGCGTTCGCGGCGACGAGTTTTTCGGCCGGCAGCAGTTCGGTCAGGATCCCGTATTTCGCGGGCGAATACGCGGCCGCGCCGAGGCCGACGACGCCATACGCGAGCATCGGATGCACGCCCGCGATCATCAGCAGGCAGCCGCCGGCCTTCAGCGCGTTCGACACGAACATCACGTGGCGCTTCTGCAGCGCGTCCGCGAACGCGCCGGCGAACGGCGCCAGCACGACGTACGACACCGTGAAGAAAATCTGCAGCAGCGGCGTGACCCACGCGGCCGAGCGGATCACCGTCAGGAGCGCGATCGCGGCGATCAGCAGCGCGTTGTCGGCGAGCGACGACACGAACTGCGCGGCGATGATCGTATGGAAGCCTTTCTTCATCGTGCTCGAAGGCGGCGGCGGTTGGGGCGCGGCGGCGAACCGCGCGCGGCCAGCGGGAACAGGCGCGGCGGCGCGGTGAAGTCCGCAGTGAAACGGGCAGTGAAACGAAAAGGCGGCCGAAGCCGCCTTGCATCGCCGCTGCGAACCGTCCGCACGCTGTCGCGGACGGCAGCCGCGTCGGGCGGCGTCAGGCCGCCTTCACGTGCGAATACTTCGACAGGATCGGCACCATCTGCGCGTAGATCTTCGGATTGCCCGCGACCACTTCGCCGACGTGCAGGAAGTCGGAGTCGCCGGTGTAGTTGCCGATCAGGCCGCCCGCCTCGGTGACGAGCAGGCCGCCCGCCGCGACGTCCCACGGGTTGAGGCCCTGTTCGAAGAAGCCGTCCATGCGGCCGGCCGCGACGTTCGCGAGGTCGAGCGCGGCCGCGCCCGGACGGCGCAGGCCCGCGCACGCGTTGGTCATGTCGGTGAAGAGCGCCGTGTACGCCTCGATGCCGTCCTTCTCACGGAACGGGAAGCCAGTGCCGATCAGGCCGTCCGCGAGCCGGTCGCGGCGGCCGACGCGGATGCGGCGGTCGTTCAGGAACGCGCCGCGGCCGCGCGACGCGGTGAACAGGTCGTTGCGCGTCGGGTCGTAGACGACCGCCTGGGTGACGATGCCCTTGTGCGCGAGCGCGATCGACACGCAGTAATACTGGAAGCCGTGGATGAAATTCGTCGTGCCGTCGAGCGGGTCGATGATCCACTGGTATTCGGACTCGTTGTCCGAGCGGCCGGATTCTTCGGCGAGGATCGCGTGGTCGGGATAGGCGGTCTTCAGCGTGTCGATGATCGCGGCTTCGGCCGCCTTGTCCACTTCCGTGACGAAATCGTTGTGCTGCTTCTTCGACACCTGCACGAGGTCGAGGTCGAGCGACGCGCGGTTGATGATCTGTCCGGCGCGGCGCGCGGCCTTGACAGCGATGTTGAGCATGGGATGCATGAGACTCTATCCTTGTTGCCGGCGGCCGGAGCGGCTGCCGGGGTTGCAGAACGTAAAAGCGTCCAACGATCGGTCAGGGCGGCGTGGACGCGTTCCTGTCCCGTCAACGGAGACGAATTGAATAAGAGCGGGGCGCGGCTGTGTGCAGCAAGGCGGCGTCGCGACGGCAGCGAACGGAGCCGGGCCGGACGGATCGCGGCGGGGCCGCGCGCGAAAGCGCCATTTTACCCGAGTCTGCGCGCGCGGTCCGGGCGGCCGCTTGCCTGGCGCGCCGGCGTGTCGTTGCGACCGTGCCGCGTCGCACGATCCGGCGCGGCCGCACGCGCTGCGCATCCGCGCGTGCGCCGCACGGCCGGCCCGCGCTACCATATGCGTTTCGCCGTTCGCGGTCCGTCGAGATCCATCTTGGTCCAGCCTGTTTCCCCGTCCGTCGCCCCCCATGCCGATACGCCCGAGCCGTTGCGCGGCGGTTTCACGTCGACCCGCTTCGTGCTCGTCGAGCCGAGCCATCCCGGCAATGTCGGCGCGGCGGCGCGCGCGTTGAAGACGATGGGCTTCTCGCGGCTCGTGCTGGTCGCGCCGCGCGTCGCGCAGGTGCAGAACGATCCGGAGGCGATCGCGATGGCGAGCGGCGCGGACGACGTGCTGGCCGGCGCGCATGTGGTGCCGACGCTCGCGGACGCGCTCGCGGGCGTGCAATGGTCGCTTGCGCTGACCGCGCGCACGCGCGAGTACGGGCCGCTGCCGCGCGCGCCGCGCGAAGCGGCGTCCGACGCGGGCCGCCAGGTGCGGCACGGCGACATCGCGCTGGTGTTCGGCAACGAGCGCACCGGCCTGTCGAACGAGCACGTCGAACGATGCAGCGCGCTCGCGCACATTCCGGCCAATCCCGCGTACAGCTCGCTGAATCTCGCGCAGGCGGTGCAGGTGCTTGCGTACGAACTGCGGCTCGCGTATCTGGATCAGCCGGCCAGCGCGCCGGACGCGGTGGCGCCCGATATGGGCGCGACGCCGCTTGCGGCGAGCGAGGACATCGAACGGATGTTCGTGCACCTCGAAAACGCGCTGATCGCACTCGAATTCCTCGATCCCGCGAATCCGAAAAAGCTGATGTCGCGGCTGCGCCGCATGTTCTCGCGCTCGGGCCTGGAGCGCGAGGAGGTCAACATCGTGCGCGGCATCGCGAAACACATCCTGCTGCTGAAGGGCAGGGGCGACGGCGACGTCCGCTGACCTGACGGTCCGCCGACGACCTCGTCGCCGTCGGGGGCATCGGGGCGGCGGCCCGCGCGTCGCCTACAATCCATCGAACGTCACAAGCAAATCAGCGCCGCTGCAAAGCGGCCGGGAGCGGTGCGCGCGACCGGTGCGCCCGCGTTCCTTCCCGCCATCCCCGACCCACGCAGGACAGCCATGTTCGACAGACTTCGTGAAGACATCGCGACGATCCGCGAGCGCGATCCCGCCGCCCGCAGCGCCTGGGAAGTGCTGACCTGTTATCCGGGGCTGCACGCGCTGGTGCTGCACCGTCTCGCGCATGCGTGCTGGCGTGCGAAGCGCCGCTGGCTCGCGCGCTTCGTGTCGCAGCTCGCGCGTTTTCTGACCGGCATCGAGATCCATCCGGGTGCGACGGTCGGCCGGCGCGTGTTCATCGACCACGGGATGGGCGTCGTGATCGGCGAGACGGCCGTGGTCGGCGACGACTGCACGATCTACCAGGGCGTGACGCTCGGCGGCACGTCGCTCACGCGCGGCGCGAAGCGTCATCCGACGCTCGGTCCGGGCGTGATCGTCGGCGCGGGCGCGAAGGTGCTCGGCAGCTTCACGGTCGGCGCGAACGCGAAGATCGGCTCGAACGCGGTCGTCGTGAAGCCGGTGCCGGCGGGCGGCACCGCGGTCGGCAATCCGGCGCGCGTGATCGTCGCCGCGCGTCCGGCGGCGGGCGGCATGGGGGACACGGGCGAAGCAGGCGGCAAGACCGCCGCCGACGCGCGGCGCGACGGCTTCTGCGCGTACGGGATCACGCCGAACGCGGACGATCCGGTGTCGCTCGCGATCCACGGCCTGATCGATCACGCGGCGACGCAGGCGCAGCGCGTCGACGCGATTGCGGCCGCGCTGGAGCAACTGGGTGCGCGCATCGATGCGCTGCATGGCGAAGGCGCGACGCCGATCGACTTGCGCCGGCTGTCGGCGGTGCTCGAAGGCAGTGTCGCAGCGCGCGACGGCGGGCGGAGTCCGTCGTGACCTGGCGTGAGGATGTCGTGTTCGCTTGAGGAGCGCGGCGCCCGCTTTTAAAGGCTGGGCGCCGTTTTTCCCGTAATGGGACGAGCGGTGCGTCAACCCGACCGTCAACCCAAGCCGGTCCGCTCAATCGAGCGGCAGCATCCTGAACCCTTCCGAATCGATCCGCAGATAACCGCCGCGCGGCGTGCCGTGGTCGAGGTCCCAGTCGGGCAGCACCCAGCGCGTGCCGCCGGGCTCCTGGTGCTGCGCGGGCCGGTGGGTATGGCCGTGGATCATCGTGGCCGCGCGGCTGCGCCTGAACAGCGCGGCGACGCCCTTCGGCGTCACGTCGTAGCGCGGCAGCGTCGGCCGCTCGCGGCCCGCTTCGCTCGCGCGGCGCATGCGCTCCGCGAGCGCGCGCCGCCAGCGGAACGGCCACGCGAGAAACAGCAGTTGCGCGGCGCGATTGCGCGCGAACCGCCGGAACACCTGATAACCGCGATCGTCGGTGCACAGCGCGTCACCGTGCGCGAGCGCGATGCGCGTGCCGAACGCGGTGATCGCGATCGGGTCCGGCAGCCAGATCGCGCCGGCCGCCTTCATGAAGCGCTTGCCCAGCAGGAAGTCGCGGTTGCCGTGCATGATGTACAGCGCGATGCCGCGTTCGCCGAGCGTATGCAGCGCGGCCGCCATCCGCGCGACGAACGGATCGGCGAGCATGTCGTCGCCGATCCAGTATTCGAACAGGTCGCCGAGGATGAACACCGAGTCGGCCTGGTCCGCGGTGACCGCGACGAAACGCTCGAACGCGGCGACCGTGCGCGGAATCTGTTCGTTCAGATGCAGGTCCGCGATGAACAGGAACGGGCGTGCCGCGTGCGGGCGCTTGCCCTCGCCGGGCACGCCCGCAGCGGCGTGTCGCAGTGCCTTTTCCTGCAGCATCGACGGTGCGTCGTTATTCGACGACGACGGCCTTCTCGATCACGACGTCGTCCACCGGCACGTCCTGATGGAAGCCCTTCGAGCCGGTCTTCACCTTCTTGATGCGTTCGACGACGTCGAGCCCGTCGACGACCTTGCCGAACACCGTATAACCCCAGCCTTGCGGCGTCGGCGACGAGTGGTTCAGGAAGTCGTTGTCGTTCACGTTGATGAAGAACTGGGCGGTCGCCGAATGCGGGTCGTTCGTGCGCGCCATCGCGATCGAGCCTTTTTCGTTCTTCAGGCCGTTGTTCGCCTCGTTGTCGATCGGCTCGTCGGTCGGCTTCTGCTTCATGCCCGGCTCAAAGCCGCCGCCCTGGATCATGAAGCCGTCGATCACGCGATGGAACACGGTGTTGTCGTAGTGGCCTTTCTTCACGTAGTTCAAAAAGTTCTCGACCGTCTTCGGGGCTTTTTCGGCGTCGAGTTCGAGCTTGATGACGCCGTGGTTCGTATGCAGTTCGACCATGATGGGATCCTTGCGTTGTGCGGGAGGAGTGAGTGAAAGGCGCGGCGGCGACGGCGCGAGGCTCGTGGCCTCCGTGTCGATGCCGCGCCGGCGCGGGAGCGCGTTACCTGCTTACTTGCTGACGACGGTCGCGGACTGGATCACGACTTCCTGCTGCGGCACGTCGGCCATCGGGCCGCGCGTGGTGGTCGGCGTCGCCTCGATCTTCTTCACGACGTCCATCCCCTGCGTGACCTTGCCGAACACCGCGTAACCGTTGCCGTCCGGGTTCGGATAATCGAGGCCCGCGTTGTCGACGGTGTTGATGAAGAACTGCGCGGTCGCGGAATTCGGATCGCTGGTGCGCGCCATCGCGATCGTGCCGGTGGCGTTCTTCAGCCCGTTGCGGCTTTCGAGCGGGATCGGCGCGCGCGTCGGCTTCTCGACGAAGCTCGTCGTGTAGCCGCCGCCCTGGATCATGAAGCCGCGAATCACGCGATGGAAGATCGTGCCGTTGTACTGACCAGACTTCACGTACGCGAGGAAGTTGTCAACGGTCTTCGGCGCCTTCTCCGGATACAGCTCGACGCGGATGTCGCCGGCGCTCGTCTTGAACAGCACGGCCGGATGGACGACCGGCTGGGCGGGCTGCGCAAAGGCGGGTGCGTTCGAGATCAGGGCGGCGCTGCCGAGCGCCAACATCAACCATTTCATGAATATCCTCGGAAAGCGGAAGCGAAAAAAACGGGTGGCCCGCGATCGGACTGGCGGGCCGCGGTGCTAGCGCGACGGCGCCATGTACGGCGGCATCGCGAGCGAACCGGTCGGACCGCCGAACGGGAACAGCGTGCCGTTCACCAGGTCCGGCGATCCGGGGTTCGTGTAACCGCCCGCCGCGGGCGCGGAGGGGACGGCGGAAGGTGCGGCGACGTCGGCAGCCGGCTGCCGCGCGGAGGCGGACGACGGCGCGACGATCTTCTGCAGGTCGGCGAGGCGCTGCTGTGTCGGCCCGCTGGCGCGGCCGAGCGCGATCGCGCGCCGGTACGATGCATCCGCGAGACGCAGGTACAGGTCGCCGAGGTTCTCGAACGCGAGCGCGTACGACGGGTTCGCGCGGGTCGCCGTTTCGAGCGCGACGCGCGCGTCTTCGAGACGGCCGTGCTTCGCGAGCAGCGTGGCGAGATTGTTGTACGGCTCGGGCAGTTCCGGATACAGCTGCGTGAGTTCGGTGAACGCCGCGATTGCATCGTCGTCGCGGCCGAGGCGCGCGAGGATCGTCGCGCGCTTGAACTTCGCCTGCACGTCGCGCGGGTTCGACTGGATGCGCGCGTCGAGTTCTTCGAGCGCCGGCGCCCAGTCGTGACGCGCGATCGCGGCGTCCGCGCCGGGCGTTTCGTCGGCGGTCGCGGGCGGCGCGGCGTGCGCGACGGGCATGGCGCAGAGTGCGAACGCGACGCTGGCGAGAGCCGTCGCGGCAAGGGTCGCAGCGCGGTGCGCGCGGCCGCTGGAAGGTTTCATAGGGCGAGGTCGGGTGTTATACTCCGAGCCATTCTAACAAAAGGTCCGTGCGTTTTCGTTGCGCATCTCGCGCGAAGGCAGCGGGCTCTCTGTTCGCCACTCGTGGTCGTCTCCGTCCTGATCGCAGCCTGAGCGCCGATGCACCGGCCGCTGCGGCCGGCGCCGCTGCCGCAGTCGTCGCGGCCGGTGCGGCACACCGGCAACGCACACGGAAATCCTCGGTCCACGTATCCACCCGGTTCTATGGAATCACTGCGCATCTACAACACGCTCGCGCGTGACAAGCAAACTTTCGTGCCTTTGCAACCCGGCGTCGTACGGATGTACGTGTGCGGGATGACGGTGTACGACTATTGTCATGTCGGCCATGCGCGTGTGATGGTGGTGTTCGATATCGTGCAGCGCTGGCTGCGCACGCTCGGCTACGGCGTGACTTATGTGCGCAACATCACCGACATCGACGACAAGATCATTCGTCGTGCTGTCGAGAACGGCGAGACGATCAAGTCGCTGACCGACCGCTTCATCGCCGCGCTTCACGAGGACGCGGACGCGCTCGGCATCGAGCGTCCCGATCACGAGCCGCGCGCGACGGAATTCATTCCGCAGATGCTCGGCATGATCGAAATGCTCGAAGCGAACGGTTACGCGTACCAGGGCGCGGACGGCGACGTGAACTATGCGGTGCGCAGGTTCGCGCACTACGGCGCGCTGTCGGGCAAGTCGATCGAGGACCTGCGCGCGGGCGAGCGTGTGGCGGCGAACGATGCGAAGCAGGATCCGCTTGACTTCGTGCTGTGGAAGCAGGCGAAGGCCGGCGAGCCGGCGGACACCGGCTGGGACTCGAAGTACGGACGCGGCCGGCCGGGCTGGCATATCGAATGCTCGGCGATGAGCTGCTCGCTGCTCGGCGATCATTTCGACATTCACGGCGGCGGCCAGGACCTGCAATTCCCGCACCACGAGAACGAGATCGCGCAGAGCGAAGGGGCGACCGGTCAAACGTTCGTCAACTACTGGATGCACAACGGCTACGTGCAGATCGACAATGAGAAGATGTCGAAGTCGCTCGGCAACTTCTTCACGATCCGCGAAGTGCTCGCGCAGTACGATGCGGAAGTCGTGCGCTTCTTCATCGCGCGCGCACACTATCGTTCGCCGCTGAACTACAGCGACGTGCACATCGACGATGCGCGCAACGCGCTCACGCGTCTCTACACGGCGCTGAAGGACGTGACGCCGGACGCGGGTGAACTCGACTGGAGCGAGCCGTACGCGCAGCGTTTTCGCGCGGCGATGAACGACGACTTCAACACGCCGGTCGCGATCGCGGTGCTGTTCGAACTGGCGACCGAAGTGAACCGCACGCGCGATGCCGCGCATGCGCGTCAGTTGCAGCGTCTTGCGCGCGTGATCGGGCTGCTCGTGCGCGAGCCGCGCGTGTTCCTGCAGCAGGCGGCGGGCGCCGCGACCGAAGGCGCGCTCGACGCGGCCGCGATCGAAGCGCAGATCGCCGCGCGCACGGCCGCGAAGCAGGCGAAGCAATATGCCGAGGCGGACCGGATTCGGGCCGAACTGCTCGAAGCCGGCGTCGCGCTCGAAGACAAACCGGGCGGATTGACCGAGTGGCGCCGCGTTTAAGCGGGCTATCCCGTTTCTACTGATCGATTCGCGAGGCAGGAGGCAGGATGGCAACGGCCACGAAGACGCAGGCGAAGCGGCCTGCGTCGCCAACGGGCGCGGCGGCTGCGGCGAAGAACGCGCGCAGCGGCGGCGCCGCAAAAACGGCGAGGAACGCCGGCAATGCAAAGACCGCGACCGCGGCAAAAAAGACGCCCGTGAAGCGTGTGCTGAACGGCGCGTCGGACGGCGCGCACAAGATCGCGCGCAAACGCGCGGCCGCGCCGAAGACCACGCGGGCGAAAAGCAACGGCACATTGCCGGTCGACGGCGTGCTCGATGCGCAAACGTTGCGCTCGCTGCCCGAGGCGTTGCCCGCGTCGATCGACGCGGCGGATGCAATCGCGTCCGCGCCGCTCGTCGATCTCGAACCCGAGGTGCAGCGCCCCGCGTATTGGGACAAGGCATGCGCGGATCTCGTGAAGCGCGACCGCATCCTGAAGAAGCTGATTCCGAAGTTCGGTCCCGTGCATCTGTTGAGCCGCGACGATCCGTTCGTCACGCTCGCGCGCTCGGTGGTCGGCCAGCAGATTTCCGCGCCGGCCGCGCAGGCGCTGTGGCAACGCGTCGAGAGCGCGTGCCCGAAGCTCGTGCCGCAGCAGTTCATCAAGCTCGGTCACGAGAAGCTCGTCGCGTGCGGATTGTCGAAGCGCAAGGCCGAATACCTGCTCGACCTCGCGCAGCACTTCGTGTCCGGCGCGGTGCACGTCGGCAAGTGGACGTCGATGGACGACGAGGACGTGATCGCGGAGCTGACGCAGATTCGCGGCATCGGCCGCTGGACCGCCGAGATGTTCCTGATCTTCAATCTCGCGCGTCCGAACGTGTTGCCGCTCGACGATCTGGGGCTGATCCGCGCGATCAGCGTCAACTATTTCAGCGGCGAGCCGGTCACGCGCAGCGAGGCGCGCGAGGTTGCCGCGAACTGGGAGCCGTGGCGCACCGTCGCGACCTGGTACATGTGGCGCAGCCTCGAACCGCTGCAGGACTAGCCGGACGACCCGCCGGCGCGGCGTCGGCGGCGGCTGACGCCCCGGCGGGAGCGGTGTGCCGCCCCGCCGGCACATGCGGCGCTCATCGTTGTATCTATCGTTATCTCAAATTGATAGTTCCGCCCCGATTTTGACATCGGCCGGCGCGGTTAGAATACGCGCTGCCCGGTAAGTGCAAGGATTCCCACCCATGAAAACGACCTTTCTGGATTTCGAACAGCCGATCGCGGAACTCGAAGGCAAGATCGAAGAGTTGCGTTTCGTCCAGGACGATTCGGCCGTCGACATTTCGGAAGAGATCGAGCGGCTGTCGAAGAAGAGCCAGCAGCTCACGAAAGACCTGTATGCGAACCTGACGCCGTGGCAGGTGTCGCAGATCGCGCGTCATCCGCAACGTCCGTACACGCTCGACTACGTGCACGAGCTGTTCACCGACTTCCACGAACTGCACGGCGACCGCTCGTTCGCGGACGACCTGTCGATCGTCGGCGGCCTCGCGCGCTTCAACGGCCAGGCGTGCATGGTGATCGGCCAGCAGAAGGGCCGCGACACGAAGGAGCGCGCCGCGCGCAACTTCGGGATGCCGCGTCCGGAAGGCTACCGGAAGGCCGAGCGCCTGATGCGCCTCGCCGAGAAATTCGGCTTGCCGATCTTCACGTTCATCGACACGCCGGGCGCGTATCCGGGCATCGGCGCGGAAGAGCGCGGCCAGTCGGAGGCGATCGGCCGCAACCTGTACGTGATGGCCGAGCTGAAGACGCCGATCATCGCGACGGTGATCGGCGAGGGCGGCTCGGGCGGCGCGCTCGCGATCGCGGTCGCGGATACGCTGCTGATGCTGCAGTTCTCGACCTACTCGGTGATCTCGCCGGAAGGCTGCGCGTCGATTCTGTGGAAGAGCGCCGCGAAGGCGCCGGAAGCAGCCGAGGCGCTTGGCCTGACGGCGCACCGGCTGAAGGCGCTCGGGCTGATCGACAAGATCATCAACGAGCCGCTCGGCGGCGCGCATCGCGATCCGAAGGGCATGGCCGCGTTGCTGCGCCGCGCGCTGTCGGACTCGCTGCGTCAGTTCCAGGGGATGAGCGTGCAGGATCTGCGCGAACGCCGTCTGGAGCGCCTGATGAGCTACGGCAAGTTCAAGGAAACGACGCCGGGCGCATAAGCGCGCGGCGCTTTCCGTCACCGCCGGCGCGCTCGCGCCTTCATGCCGTGACTTCCCCCGCCGAACCCGACGCCGGGCGCATCGTGGTCGATGCGCTTGGCGTTGCGCTGTCCGCGTTGCCCGCGGATGCCCGCATCGCGATCGCGTATAGCGGCGGGCTCGACTCGTCGGTGCTGCTCGACGCGGCGGTGCGGGTCGCGGGCGCGTCGCGCTGCGTCGCGCTGCACGTGCATCACGGCTTGAGCCCGAATGCCGACGCATGGCTCGCGCATTGCGGCGCGACCGCGCGCGCGTTGGGCGTCGCGTTCGATTTTCGTCGCGTCGACGTCGCGCGCGACGGCGCGGCGGGCGTCGAAGCCGCCGCGCGCGACGCGCGTTATCGCGCGCTCGACGCGATGTGCGCGGCGCACGGCGCGCAGTCGCTGTGGCTCGCGCAGCACGCGGACGACCAGGCCGAAACCGTCTTGCTCCAACTGCTGCGCGGCGCGGGCCTCGCGGGCCTCGCCGCGATGGCGCCGATGCGTTCGATGGCGGGCGGTGTGCCGCGCGTGCGTCCGCTGCTCGGGCTGTTGCGCGTGCAACTGGAGCAATACGCGGCCGCACGCGGATTGAACTGGGTCGACGACGAATCGAACGCCGATGTCCGTTACGCGCGCAACGCGCTGCGGCACGACGTGATGCCGGCGCTCGCCGCGCATTTCCCCGGTTTTCGCGATGCGCTCGCGCGCACGGCCGCTCATGCGGCCAGCGCGCAGCAACTGCTCGACGAACTTGCGCAGATCGATCTGCTCGACGCGTCGCGCGACGACGGTCGTGCGCTGTCGCACGACGCGCTGGTGGCGCTCGACGATGCGCGCGCACTGAACCTGCTTCGCTACTGGATGCGCGGGCTCGGCCTGCCGGCGGCGTCGGCCGCGCGCCTGGCCGACGCGTTGCGGCAGCTTCGCGACGTGCGCGAGGTCGGCGGCGATCACGGGTTGCGCGTCGATCATGCGGGGCGGCGTTTGCGCAGTTATCGCGGCCTCGTGTTCTGGGGCGACCAGGACGACGATGCGTCCGTACCCGACGCGTCGCGCGAGCCGGCCGAACTGGCATGGCAAGGGCAGGAGGTTTGGCGCGTGCCGCAGTGGCGCGGCACGTTCGTGTTCGCGCCGTCCGACGCGGACGATCCCGACGCGGCGCCCGAAGCGGTGCTGACGTCCGCGCCGCTCGTCGCGCGCGCGCGCACCGGCGGCGAGCGCATGCGCGATCCGGCCGCCGGCCTCGGCCGCACGCTGAAGAACCTGTTCCAGGAACGCGGCGTGCCCGCGTGGGAGCGTGACGTGCCGCTGCTGTTCGTCGGCGACACGCTGCTGTTCGTGCCGCGCATCGGCGTGAACCGGGCGGCGCTGGAACTCGGGAAAGACGACGCTGCGACGGCTGCAACGACGCGCTGGCGGCGCATCGAGTGGCGCGAGGATCTGCTGATCGCGTGAGCGCGCGCCGCTCGCCGACGTCGCGGCAGGTCTGCGCCGCGCGTGCGTAAACCGCGCAAATCCTTGGCGCAGAAGCGTTTTTTGCGCGTGGCACGCCGATTTCAGCTTGTCAATTCGGTCTTGATCGGGTAGGTTAACCGGTTTGTCCAGCCCGCTTCTTGCTGTCACGAGCGGCGCGCGTTGTGCTTGGCGTATTTCTTCTTTCCGGCGGTATCCGGCGGTTTCGGGGGCGTCATCCAGCCATTCGCGGGCGGCGGTGCGCGATCGATCGCGATTGCGGCGCCCGGGCAAATCCGCGCGTGCTGCACGCGCTGCACTCACGCCGTCGCGTTACGTCACGTATGTCGCGCCGCCGTCCTCAGTGCGCCAGCGCGGTAACATCTCCAGTTCAGAACGACAATGGCACTCATCGTACACAAATACGGCGGCACTTCGATGGGCTCGGTCGAGCGCATCAAGAACGTCGCCAGGCGCGTCGCGAAATGGCACAAGGCCGGCCACCGGCTGGTCGTGGTGCCGTCGGCGATGTCCGGCGAAACCAATCGTCTGCTCGGGCTCGCGAAAGAGATTTCCGCGCAGCCGAGCCCGCGCGAACTCGACATGATCGCGTCCACCGGCGAACAGGTGAGCGTCGGCCTGCTGTCGATCGCGTTGCAGGAAGCCGGCGTCGATGCGATCAGCTACACCGGCTGGCAGGTTCCGGTGAAGACCGACAGCGCGTTCACGAAGGCGCGCATCAGCGACATCGACGGCGAGCGCGTGCTGCGCGATCTGGACGCCGGCAAGGTGGTCGTAATAACCGGCTTCCAGGGCATCGACCCGGAAGGCCACATCACGACGCTGGGCCGCGGCGGCTCGGACACGTCGGCGGTCGCGGTCGCGGCCGCGCTGAAGGCGGACGAATGCCTGATCTACACGGACGTGGACGGCGTCTACACGACCGATCCGCGCGTGGTCGAAGAGGCGCGCCGGCTCGATCGCATCACGTTCGAGGAGATGCTGGAAATGGCCAGCCTCGGCTCGAAGGTGCTGCAGATCCGCTCGGTCGAATTCGCGGGCAAGTACCAGGTGAAGACGCGCGTGCTGTCGAGCCTGACCGATCCGCTGATGCCGCTCGAAGAGGAAATGTCCTCCGGCACCCTGATTACTTTTGAAGAAGACGACACCATGGAAAAAGCAGTCATTTCGGGTATCGCGTTCCAGCGCGACGAAGCTCGGATCATCGTGATGGGCGTGCCGGACAAGCCGGGCATCGCGTATCAGATCCTCGGCCCGGTGGCGGACGCGAACATCGATGTCGACATGATCATCCAGAACCAGAGCGTCGAGGGCAAGACCGACTTCACGTTTACGGTCGGCCGCGGCGACTATCAGCGCGCGATGGATATCCTCTCGGGCCAGGTGAAGGAACACGTGAAGGCCGACAAGGTGCAGGGCGATCCGAAGGTGTCGAAGGTGTCGGTGGTCGGCGTCGGCATGCGTTCGCACGTCGGCATCGCGAGCAAGATGTTCCGCACGCTGTCGGAAGAGGGCATCAACATCCAGATGATCTCGACGTCCGAAATCAAGATTTCGGTGCTGATCGACGAGAAGTACATGGAACTGGCGGTGCGCGCGCTGCACAAGGCGTTCGAACTCGATCAGGCGTAACGCTGTTTCGTGACGCGCGCGGGTGCGCGGCGTCCGGTTGACGGAAGCGGTGCGGTGCGCGTTGCAGGCAACATCCCGGTGTAAAAAATGCTTCCCGAAAATTGACCGGAACGCGCGAACCCGCTATTATCTTGGCTTCGTCGCGCTGCCTCCCTGGCGCGAGCGAAGTTTTCGGGAGACGTGGCCGAGAGGTCGAAGGCACTCCCCTGCTAAGGGAGCATCTGGGCCAAAACCTGGATCGAGGGTTCGAATCCCTCCGTCTCCGCCAGTACTTCGGTATGTGGCGGTCAAGCCTCGTAGAACTGCGGTTCTACGAGGCTTTGTTTTTTTGTGGCGCCGGTTTCGGTTCGCGAATGAGCGAACGGGTGACGGGTGGTTCGCATTGCAGTGCATCTTGTTGACGCACGAGCGTAAGCGCGACGATGAACGCAGGTCGAATGCGTTGTTGTGCCGATGCCGATGGACGCACGACACACCGCGCGCGATGCAACGTATTCGCCGCGCGCGTGTCGGACTCACTGCAATGCGTGCCTGTCTGCATTCACAGGGCGATACGGTATTTCAGCCCGACAGCGCCGCTGCCGTAAACGCTTCCGATGCCGGGGCGCATGCCCCGTGGCCACGATACGCCGATGCGGTGTAACGAGACGTTACGGTAGTCCCGATCACGCGATGTTGTGCATCAGTTATTACAAACTTGAAATACGCGGTACGCGGGGCTTGCGCTATATTCGCCTCAACACACATTCAGGAAGGTGAGTTCATGAAGTTCGCACGTGTTCTTGCAGTAATGCTCGGGGGCCTGGCTATCGGTGCGTCGAGCGCCGCGATGGCGGGGTTGAACGTCGGCGTCAACATCGGCGTCCCGGCGCCGGTCTACGTCGCGCCGCAGCCGGTTTATGCGCCGCCTCCGCCCGTCGTCTATCAGCCGGCGCCGGTGTATGCCGCGCCCGCGATCGTGATCGGCTGGCATGGCGACCGCTACTGGGACGGCCGTCGCTACTGGAATCGCGCGGACTGGAATCGCCACAACGGCGGCGGTCACTGGGATCATCGCGATCGCGGCCACGGCCACTGGCGTTAAGCGTCGAACGCTGCGCTGCGCGCGCCAACGAAAAAGCCGCCCAACAGGCGGCTTTTTTCATGCGTCAGCCGCAACGACTGCGGCATGTACACCCATCATTCGCCGATGCCGGCCATCCCGCCGACGACCGCGTTGAAGCCGCTGTCGACGTGAACGATCTCGGCGGTCACGCCGCCCGCGAGATCGGACAGCAGGAACGCGGCGGTGTTGCCGACCTGCTCGATCGTCACGTTACGATGCAGCGGCGCGTTGTGCTCGACGAAGTCGAGGATCTTGCCGAAGCTCTTGATGCCGCTCGCCGCGAGCGTCTTGATCGGGCCGGCCGAGATGCCGTTCACGCGCACGCCCTTCGCGCCGAGCGACACCGCCAGATAACGCACGCTCGCTTCGAGCGACGCCTTCGCGAGACCCATCGTGTTGTAGTTCGGAATCGCGCGCTCCGCGCCGAGGTACGACAGCGTCAGCAGCGCGGCGTCGCTCGACAGCATCGGCAGCGCGGCCTTCGCGAGCGCGGGGAAGCTGTACGCGGAGATGTCGTGCGCGATGCGGAAGTTCTCGCGCGTCATCCCGTCGAGGAAGTCGCCGGCGATCGCTTCGCGCGGCGCAAAGCCGATCGAATGCACGAGGCCGTCGAGCGAGTCCCAGTGCTGCTTCAGGTCGGCGAACAGCGCGTCGATCTGCGCGTCGTCCGCGACGTCGCACGGGAATACGAGCTTGCTGCCGAACTCGTCGGCGAACTCGGTGATGCGATCCTTGAAGCGGTCGCCGACGTAAGTGAATGCCAGTTCCGCGCCTTCGCGCCTGCAGGCCTGCGCGATGCCGTATGCAATCGAGCGGTTCGACAGCAGGCCGGTCAGCAGGATACGTTTACCAGCGAGGAAGCCCATGAATTCTCCTAATCAGGTCAGTGCGCATGGCGCCCCGGAATGCGGCGCCTTGTGGGTTTTGGGTAGAATTCTCTCACAATTGCCAACGCAAACCGGATAAACCCAACGCCATGACGACAGGCTCGCGAAGCAGCAGGGCGCCGCGCACGACGCGCGGAACGATCATTCCTGCATTGCTTCGCGTGCGATGGACGAGGGCCTTCGCCGCAACGGCGGGGATGCTGTTCGCGCTGCTGCTGCCGGTCGCGTTCGCGCCGTCCGCGTATGCCGCGCATGCGATCGCGCAGTACGGCGAGCCGAAATATCCGCCGGGCTTCAGCCACTTCGACTATGTGAATCCGGACGCGCCGAAGGGCGGCACGCTGGTGCTTGCGAACCCCGACCGGCTCACGAGCTTCGACAAGTTCAATCCGTTCACGATGCGCGGCAACGCGGCTCCCGGCCTCGGGATGCTGTTCGAGAGCCTGACGACCGGCAGCCTCGACGAAGTCGCGTCCGCGTACGGGCTGCTCGCGGACGACATTCGCGTCGCGCCGGACGGGATGTCGGTCACGTTCCATCTGAATCCGCGCGCGCGGTTCTCGAACGGCGACCCCGTGACCGCCGACGACGTGAAGTTCTCGCTCGACACGCTGAAGAGCCCGCAGGCCGCGCCGTCGATGTCCGCGTACTTCAGCGACGTCGCGCGCGCGGTGGTCGTCGATCCGGCGACCGTGCGCTTCGAGTTCCGCAACCACAATCGCGAACTGCCTTTCATCGCGGGCGGGATGCCGGTGTTCTCGCACAAGTGGGGATTGCGCGCGGACGGTACGCGCATTGCGTTCGACCAGTTGGCGTTCGAGCAGCCGATCGGCAGCGGCCCGTACGTGATCGGGCAGTATTCGAACGGCCGCACGATCACGTACCGGAAGGACCCGCGCTACTGGGGCGCGGACCTGCCGGTGCGGGTCGGTACGAACAATTTCGAGCGCATCATGTACAAGCTGTACTCGGACGACGTGGCGCGGCTCGAAGCGTTCAAGGCCGGCGAATACGACGTGCACGTCGAATACGTCGCGCGCAACTGGGTGCGGCGCGTGGTCGGCAAGAAGTTCGACAGCGGCGAGTTGATCAAGCGCGAGTTCCCGCATCACAACGGCACGGGGATGCAGGGTTTCATCATGAACCTGCGCAAGCCGGTCTTTCAGGACGTGCGGGTGCGGCAGGCGCTCGGCCTCGCGCTCGACTTCCAGTGGCTGAACCGGCAACTGTTCTACAGCCAGTATCGCCGGCTGGACAGCTTCTTCGCGAACACCGACCTGCAGGCGAGGGGGCTGCCGTCGCCGGGCGAACTCGCGCTGCTGAATCCGTGGCGCGGCCAGCTGGACCCGGCCGTATTCGGCCCGCCGCCGCTGCAGCCGGACACCGATCCGCCGGGTTCGTTGCGCGCGAATCTGCTGAAGGCGCGCGCGCTGCTCGCCGCAGCCGGCTGGACCTATCGCGACGGCGCGCTGCGCAACGCGCAGGGCGAGCCGTTCGTGTTCGAGGTGCTCGACGACACGAGCGCCGCCGCGCAGTGGGCGCCGATCATGGCGCAGTATCTGCACGCGCTGGAACGGCTCGGCATCCAGGCAAACTACCGGTCCGTCGATTTCGCGCTGTACCAGAAGCGGCTCGACGCATTCGACTTCGACATGACGACGATCCGCTTTCCCGACGTGCAGGTGCCGGGCGCGGAACAGCTCGACCGCTTCGGCAGCCAGGCCGCCGGCACGCCGGGCTCGGGCAACCTGGTCGGCCTGAAGTCGCCGGCCGTCGATGCGGTGCTGAAGGCGCTGGTCGGCGCGCAGACGCGCGAGCAACTGCTCGATGCGACGCACGCGCTCGACCGGCTGCTGATGCACGGCTACTATGTCGTACCGCAGTGGTACAGCGCGACGCACCGGATCGCCTTCAGGAATACGCTCGCGTGGCCCGCGCAGCTGCCGCGCTACTATTCGGCGAACGACTGGGTGATTTCGACCTGGTGGTTCAAGCCGCAGCATTGACACAGCCGATACCGCATGCGGCGGATCGCGCACCGACGATAGACGACAGACGGACCTTCCGACCATGTGGAGCTACATCGCGAAACGCGTGCTGCTGATGATTCCGACGCTGCTCGGCGTATTGACGCTGACGTTCGCGGTGATCCAGTTCGTGCCCGGCGGCCCGGTCGAGCAGGCGGTGCGCGAACTGCGGCGCGGCGCGGAGCAGGGGATGCCGTTCGGCATGCGCGCGCATTCGGGCGTGGATGCGCAGCAGGTCGCGCAACTGAAGGCGCTCTATGGCTTCGACAAACCGCCGCTGCAACGCTATGTCCTGATGCTCGGCCGTTTCGCGCGCTTCGATCTCGGGCAGAGTTATTTCCATCACCAGAGCGTGTGGTCGCTGATCGTGTCGAAGCTGCCGGTGTCGATCAGCATCGGCCTGTGGACGTTCTTCCTCACGTATCTGATATCGGTGCCGCTCGGCATCGCGAAGGCGGTGCGCAACGGCTCGCGCTTCGATCTCGTGACGAGCCTCGTCGTGCTGATCGGTTACGCGATACCGGGCTTCGTGCTCGGCGTGCTGCTGCTCGTGCTGTTCGGCGGCGGCACCTTCCTGCAACTCTTCCCGCTGCGCAACCTGACGTCCGACGACTGGGACACGCTGTCGTGGGGCGGCAAGATCCTCGACTACCTGTGGCACATCACGCTGCCGGTCGTCGCGTCGGTGGTCGGCAGCTTCGCGGTGACGACGATGCTGACGAAAAACGCGTTCCTCGAAGAGATCCGCCGCCAGTACGTGCTGACGGCGCGCGCGAAAGGGCTGTCCGAGCGCGCGGTGCTGTGGAAACACGTGTTCCGCAACGCGCTGCTGCCCCTCGTCGTCGGTTTTCCGGCCGCGTTCATCGGCGCGTTCTTCACCGGCAGCCTGCTGATCGAAACGCTGTTCTCGCTCGACGGCCTCGGGCTGCTGTCGTACGAGTCGGTCGTGCGGCGCGACTATCCGGTCGTGCTCGGCACGCTGTATCTGTTCACGCTGATCGGCCTCGTGACGAACCTGATCTCCGACCTCTGTTACGTGTGGGTCGATCCCCGCATTCAATTCGAACAACTGGAGCGCTGAGTTGAACCGAGCCCGCGCCGGCGTCGATGCCGAACTGCGCACGCAGACCGTGCGCGCCTTCCAGTCGCCTTCGCCCGCGCGGCGCGTGTGGCTGCGATTCCGGCAGCAGCGGCTCGGCTACTGGAGCCTCATCGTGTTCGTCGTCGCGTTCGCGGCGAGCCTCGCGGCGCCGCTGTGGTCGAACGACAAGCCGCTCGTCGTGCGCTACGACGGCCACACGTATTTCCCGCTGTTGAAGGCGTACCCGGAGACGACGTTCGGCGGCGACTTCCCGACGCCGGCCGATTATCTCGACCCGTATATCCGCCATCGCTTCGACACGCCGGGCAACTTCGCGATCTATCCGCCGAATCCGTACTACTACGACACGCTGAACTACTTCTCGAAAGCGCCGAACCCCGCGCCGCCGTCGCGGCAGAACTGGCTCGGCACCGACGCGAGCGGCCGCGACCTGTTCGCGCGGCTCGTGTACGGCTTTCGCGTGTCGGTCGAGTTCGCGCTGGTGCTGACGCTGATCGGCACGGTGCTCGGCGTGCTCGCGGGCGCGGTGCAGGGGTTCTTCGGCGGCAAGATCGACATCGTCGGCCAGCGGCTGATCGAGATCTGGGGGGCGATGCCGGAGCTGTATCTGCTCATCATCTTCGCGTCGATCTTCGAGCCGGGTTTCATCCTGCTGATCGTGCTGCTGTCGCTGTTCGGCTGGATGGGGCTGACCGCGTACGTGCGCGCCGAATTCCTGCGCAACCGCAACCAGGACTACGTGCTCGCCGCGCGCGCGATGGGGCTGTCGAACTGGCAGATCATCTGGCGGCACGTGCTGCCGAACAGCCTGACGCCGGTCATTACGTTCCTGCCGTTCCGGATGAGCGGCGCGATTCTCGCGCTGACGAGCCTCGACTTCCTCGGCCTCGGCGTGCCGCCGCCGACGCCGAGCCTCGGCGAACTGCTCGCGCAGGGCAAGGCGAATCTGGACGCATGGTGGATTTCGATGTCGACGTTCGGTGTGCTGGTCGTCACGCTGCTGCTGCTGACGTTCATGGGCGACGCGCTGCGCAACGCGCTCGACACGCGGATTGCCGATGCGATGCGCGCCGGAGGCAACCAGTGAGCGCATTGCCGCAGGACACGCCGTCGACGCTGCTGTCGATCGAGCATCTGAGCGTGCGGTTCGGCGACACGCTCGCGGTCGACGACGTCACGCTCGCGATCGCGCGCGGCGAGCGCGTCGCGCTGGTCGGCGAATCGGGCTCCGGCAAGACGGTGACCGCGCTCGCGGTGCTGCGCCTGTTGAGCGACGCGGCGGTGACCGGCTCGATCCGCTTCGACGGCGACGAACTGGCGACGAAGAGCGAACGCGCGATGCGCGGGCTGCGCGGCAGCGACATCGCGATGATCTTCCAGGAGCCGATGAGCGCGCTGAATCCGCTATACACGGTCGGCGAGCAGATCGCGGAGACGATCGTGCTGCACGACGGCGTGACGAAGGCGCAGGCGTACGAGCGCGCGGTCGAACTGCTCGACCGCACCGGCATCGCGGAGCCGCGCCGGCGCATCGGCAGTTATCCGCATCAGCTGTCGGGCGGGCAGCGGCAGCGCGTGATGATCGCGATGGCGCTCGCGTGCCGGCCGCGCCTGCTGCTCGCCGACGAGCCGACGACGGCGCTCGATGTGACGATCCGCGCGCAGATCGTCGATCTGCTGCTCGAACTGCAACGCGAGGAGGCGGCGCGGCGCGGGATGTCGGTGCTGCTGATCACGCACGACCTGAACCTCGTGCGGCGCTTCGCGCAGCGCGTCGCGGTGATGGAGCGGGGCCGGCTCGTCGAAACCGGCGCCATCGAGCAGATTTTCAATGCGCCCCAGCATCCGTACACGCAGCGGCTGATCGCGAGCCGTCCGGAGCGCCACGTGGTGCCGGTGCTGCCGATCGCGCCGGTGCTGCTCGAAGCGAAGAACGTGTCGGTCGATTTCCGCACGCGGCTGCCGGGTTTCGCGGGCTGGTGGAAGAGCGGCCGGTTCCGCGCGGTCAGTGACGCGAATCTGTCGGTGCGGCAGGGCGAGACGCTCGGGATCGTCGGCGAGTCCGGGTCGGGCAAATCGACGCTCGCGCTCGCGATGCTCGGGCTGCAACGGACCGCGCACGGCGACGTGCAGTTCCAGGGGCGCTCGCTCGGCACCTATCTCGGACACGAAAAGCTGTCGTTGCGCTCGCATCTGCAGGTGGTGTTCCAGGACCCGTTCGGTTCGCTGTCGCCGCGGCAGACGGTCGAGCGGATCGTCGGGGAGGGGCTCGCGCTGCACCGTCCCGAACTCGACGCGGACGAGCGCCGCAAGCGGATCGTCGCGGTGCTGCGCGAGGTCGGCCTCGACCGGACCGTGCTGCAACGTTACCCGCACGAGTTCTCCGGCGGCCAGCGGCAGCGGATCGCGATCGCGCGCACGCTGGTGGTCGAGCCGCGCGTGATCGTGCTCGACGAGCCGACGAGCGCGCTCGACGTGTCGATCCAGCAGCAGGTGCTGCGCCTGTTGACCGACCTGCAGCGCAAATACAACCTCGGTTACGTGTTCATCAGCCACGACCTGGAGGTGATCGGCGCGATGGCGCATCGGGTCGCGGTGATGCAAAACGGTGCAATCGTCGAGACGGGCGACGTCGAAACGATCTTTTCGACGCCGACTCACGCGTATACGCGAAAGCTGCTCCAGGCGGCCCTCGACGGCCGGATTCACCAATGAGGTGCGTGGGGCGATTGTTTTTTTCTATTTGTTTTGACAGGCAAATACTTACTGGCTAGTATCGTCCAGACTTTTCCACTAACCCGCTGATTTGCGGGCAATTTCTACCGACCAATGCAGCACCGATATCTAACCCAGGCTTGCACGCGCGTCGTCGCCGGGATGTTCATCGGCGTCCTGATGGCCGCAGCTCCCGGCGCGTTCGCCGATGAAGTAAGCAGCTTGACCCAGAATGTCTCCTTTTCGCCGAACAACGCGGCGAATTCGCAAACCACCCCCGCCTCGCAAACCTCGCAGACGTCTTCGCAAAGCGAAGGCGGCGCGCGCTCGTTCCTGTCCGGCATGGCCGGCAAGGCCGGCGACGTCGTCGTCGGCGCGCTGAACATGATCGGCGTCCGCTACCGCTGGGGCGGCAATTCGCCGGACTCGGGCCTCGATTGCAGCGGCTTCGTCCGCTACGTGTTCCAGGACACGCTCGGCCTCGCGCTGCCGCGCCGCGCCGAGGAAATGAGCCGCGTCGGCGAGAAGGTGCGGATGAGCGAACTGAAACCGGGCGACCTCGTGTTCTTCAACACGATGCGTCGCACGTTCTCGCACGTCGGCATCTACATCGGCGACAACAAGTTCGTGCACTCGCCGTCCACCGGCAGCACGATCCGCGTCGACGATCTGGACGACGGCTACTGGGAAAAGCGTTTCACCGGCGCACGCCGCGTCGAGGCGTCGTTCCAGCAGCAAGAGGAACTGAAGCAGCGCGTCAGCGTGACGCTCGACGGCAAGAACTGATCCCCGTTCGGATTTTTCCTTCCACGGATTCGGTCGTGTAAAAAAGCCTGCCCGGCAACGGGCAGGCTTTTCGTGCTTCCGGGCAGCGGCGTTTCGCCTACGCAGTCGCGACCCGGCTCGCGGCGAGCTTGCGCTCCAGTTCCGGCATGATCCGCGCGACCGCTTCCTCGCCGGCGAGGATCGCCGCGTTGCGCTGGCCGAAGTCGCTGCCGCTCATCGCGCTCAGGTTCGGGCGGATCACGACGTCCGCGTATTTGTCCAGTTCGTACGTCTTGATCGTCTGGCCCATGATCGTGAAGGTCTGCATCAGCACGTCGAACGAGCTTTGCGTCGCCGCGGTCTCGGGGCGCGTCGAGATGTCCACCGCGATCACGAAGTCCGCGCCCATCTTGCGCGCGAACGACGCGGCACCGGGCTCACGAGGCCGCCGTCCACGTATTCGTGACCGCCGATTTTCACCGGCTCGAAAATCGACGGCACGCTGCACGACGCGCGCACCGCGATGCCGGTGTTGCCGCGCTGGAACAGGATCGGCTGGCCGGTGCGAAGATCGGTCGCGACGATGCCGAGCGGCTTGTTCATCTTCTCGATCGGCCGGTCGCGCAGCGTCGTGTTCAGATAGTTTTGCAGCGCGACGCCTTGCAGCAGGCCGCGCGTGCGGAACGGCATCGCCCAGTCGCTGATCGACGCTTCGTCCATCGTCAGCGCGAGTTTGTTGATCGCGATGCCGGTCATGCCGGCCGCGTACAGCGCGGCGACCACCGACCCCGCGCTGGTGCCGGACACGAGGTCGATCTGCACGTTGCGCGCTTCGAGCGCCTTGATCACGCCGATGTGCGCGAAACCGCGCGCGGCGCCGCCGCCCAGTGCGAGGCCCACGCGGATCGGGCGGGGCGGCTTCGCGACCGGCGGAGCCGGGTTCGTCGCGATGGGCGGTGCCACGTTCGCGGTTTTCGTGCCGGCGGTCGTGCACGCGGCGAGGGCGGTGGACGCCGCGGCCAGCGAAAAGCTGCGGCGGCTCAAGGACGGCGATGACGGCTTCAACTGAGATTCTCCAGCGACGGCGCGTCGGACCTTGCTGCGAACGGCCGCGCGCCGCGAACCCTGCCTGCGTGCGCGGAAGGCCGGACGCGAGGCGCCGCGCGAGGAGCGCGGCGCGCACATCATAAAGCAAAGCGATGCGCGCACACGCGATGCGGTTGTAACGCGATGTGTCGCGATGCGAGCGGTGTCAAAGGCGGCGTTCTGCGCGAGGTCGCGTGTATCGCGAGGGAGATTCGCGGCGATGCGTCGGGCGCGCGGCCGCGAGCAGCGCCGTGCGCCACGTCCCGCCCGCAGCCGGCCGAAGCCGCGCCCGGCGGGTATAATCCGGTCTCGATTTTCCCGTATGTCCGCTTGCGCCCGCGCGCGGCGACCGGCCGCGCAAAGCATGCACGAGCGTGTGTGCGTGCGCGTCGCGCGCAACGCGGGTCGCCGTCCGTTGCCGTCAGCCGTCAGCCCTTCGACGGCGCGGCATTGTCTTCGAGTAACCGTCCATGACCACCTCCGTCCGTACCCGCTTCGCGCCGAGTCCCACCGGCTTCATCCACCTCGGCAACATCCGCTCCGCGCTGTATCCGTGGGCGTTCGCGCGCCACAATCACGGCGCGTTGGTGCTGCGGATCGAGGACACCGACGTCGAGCGTTCGACGTCCGAGGCGGTCGACGCGATCCTCGAAGGGATGGCGTGGCTCGAACTCGATTACGACGAAGGCCCGTTCTACCAGATGCAGCGGATGGACCGCTATCGCGAAGTGCTGACGCAGATGGCGGAGCAGGGGCTCGTGTACCCGTGCTACATGTCGACGGAAGAACTCGATGCGTTGCGCGAACGTCAGCGCGAGGCGGGCGAGAAGCCGCGCTACGACGGCACGTGGCGTCCGGAGCCGGGCAAGGTGCTGCCGACGCCGCCGGCCGGCGTGCAGCCGGTGTTGCGCTTTCGCAATCCGCTGACCGGCGTTGTCGCGTGGGACGACGCGGTGAAGGGGCGCGTCGAGATCGCGAACGACGAACTCGACGACCTCGTGATCGCGCGTCCGGACGGCACGCCGACGTACAACTTCTGCGTGGTCGTCGATGACCTCGACATGAAGATCACACACGTGATCCGCGGCGACGACCACGTGAACAACACGCCGCGCCAGATCAACATCTTCCGCGCGCTCGGCGCGGAGCCGCCCGTTTATGCGCATCTGCCGACCGTGCTGAACGAGCAGGGAGAGAAGATGAGCAAGCGCCACGGCGCGATGAGCGTGATGGGTTATCGCGATGCCGGTTATCTGCCGGAGGCGGTGCTGAACTATCTCGCGCGGCTTGGCTGGTCGCATGGCGATGCGGAGATTTTCACGCGCGAGCAGTTCGTCGAATGGTTCGACCTCGACCATCTCGGCAAGTCGCCCGCGCAATACGATCACAGCAAGCTGAACTGGCTGAACAACCATTACCTGAAGCAGGCGGACAACGCGCGTCTCGCCGAACTGTCGAAGCCGTTCTTCGCGGCGCTCGACATCGACGAGGCCGCGCTCGCGAACGGGCCGTCGCTGGAAGGCGTGATCGCGTTGCTGAAGGATCGTGCGAACACGCTGAAGGAGATCGCGGAAAGCGCGGTGCTGTTCTATCGCGAGCCGGCGCCGGAAGCCGATGCGCTCGCACAGCATGTGACGGAGGCGGTGCGTCCCGCGCTCGCGGAACTGGCGACCGCGCTGAAGTCGGCCGAGTGGACGAAGGAGGGCATCTCGGCCGCGCTGAAGACGACGCTCGCCGCGCACAAGCTGAAGATGCCTCAGCTCGCGATGCCGGTGCGCCTGTTCGTGGCGGGCACCACGCATACGCCGTCGATCGATGCGGTGCTCGCGCTGTTCGGCCGTGAGGTCGTTGTGAGCCGCATCGAACGAGGTCTTGCCAACGCGGGTAACTAACGCGTTCGCTGTCCTTCGCAACACGCGTCGCGTGCATACGCATAATCGGGTTTCAAAAAAATGTGCGCGACGCTTCAAAGGGTATTTACAAACCCGGATTCGCTCTCTACAATCTCGCTTCTGTTCTGCAAGGGGGTATAGCTCAGCTGGGAGAGCGCTTGCATGGCATGCAAGAGGTCAGCGGTTCGATCCCGCTTACCTCCACCATCAGAGCAGTTGAAGTTTTCCGCGAAAGCGGATGTGAAGAAAAAAGCTTCACAAAGCAGTGTAAAGAAGTTAGAATATCGTTCTTCGCTGTTGACGGAAGTTAGCGGCAAGATGCGGTAGAAGCGAAGCAAGAGCAGCATCGGCGGTAAAAGGCATTATCTGAAAAGATTATGTCCCCTTCGTCTAGAGGCCTAGGACATCACCCTTTCACGGTGAGTACAGGGGTTCGAATCCCCTAGGGGACGCCAGACATTGGCAGCGCCAGGCAGTAGCGGCGATGCGGCAGGTGGAAGTGACCGACGCCATCTGCAATGTGTCGAAACTGGAGCGGTAGTTCAGTCGGTTAGAATACCGGCCTGTCACGCCGGGGGTCGCGGGTTCGAGTCCCGTCCGCTCCGCCAGACAAAGCCCGTTCAGGCTAAACTTGAGCGGGCTTTTTAATTAAAGGTGTAAGCCTGTTGTCCCCTTCGTCTAGAGGCCTAGGACATCACCCTTTCACGGTGAGTACAGGGGTTCGAATCCCCTAGGGGACGCCAAGACAACAGCAGCGCCGGCTATGCCGGGCGCGCCGCCAGCGGGAATCGACCGACGCCCGCCGGTGTATCAGCAGGACTGGAGCGGTAGTTCAGTCGGTTAGAATACCGGCCTGTCACGCCGGGGGTCGCGGGTTCGAGTCCCGTCCGCTCCGCCAGTAAAATCAAAGGGTTACGTCGAATGCGACGTAACCCTTTTGTTTTTTCCGCGCACCGTGTCCTGGACTTGTCCTAAAAATCTTGGCTTCGCGCCTGTTGTGCGTGGGCGACGCGAGGTGGCCGCAGCTATCGTGTCCGTGACGGCGAAGTTCGATCTGATGAAGAGCATGCGCCGAGGCCGATTATTAAAAGAACTGTGTAACCAGGTTGAAGCGACGCAAACTCGCCGCTGCGGCGCTCCAGGCCCAGCGTGCACCCATCCCCGCGCCAATCCGTCCCTGCACTGACCGCGTCATGCCCGCGTTGGCCTGCTGCAAACCCTCGTCGCCTGGAGCGGTGGACGGGCCTGGATCGCAGCTTGCGGCGTGAGGTCGGCAACGATGGCATGGTGCGTACCGGACCCTTCGCCGAACCCTGGCGGCAACGCCAGCGGCAAGTGCTGATCGGCCGCCTGCAACACTTGCGGCGCCTCGGACCGGCGACCGGGCAGCCACTGGCGAGTGGACTGCCCATGCCGAGGCCGAGCCGGGCATGCGAGCAATGGGCGAGCGCGGCGACATCATCCGCACGATGCAGCGCGCCATGAGCGGCCAACAGCGCGAGCTGGCCGTGTTCGTGCCGGGCAGCGACGGTCACATCCTCATCGGTCGCGTGGTCAGCAAGGGGCTGGCCGACGAGCTGTACGACAAGGGCTACCTTATCGTCGATGGTACGGACGGCAAGGCGCGCTACGTCGCGCTGCCGCCGCGGTCGGAGCTGAAGCGGTATTCAACCGGCGCGGTGATTGAAGTGAAAGGTGCGGGCCGACGTGCGCGTCGCCGACCGCAACATCGCCGCGCTGGCCGTCGATGGCATCTACCGCACCGGTCATCATCTGGCCGTCGCCCAAGGTAAGGCCACGCCCGACCGCGACCCCCGTAAGGTGGTGGCCGCCCATGTGCGTCGGCTCGAAGCCCTACGTCGGGCCGGCATCATGGAGCGCGAGGCCGAAGGTGTTTGGCATATCCCTGGCGATCTGGCCGAGCGGAGTCGCCAGTACGACGCGCCGCCTCTTGGCGGTGGCGTCGCGGGGGAGCTGAAATCGTATCTGCCGATCGAGCGGCAGGCCCGCGTGATCGGTGCCGCCCGGCTCGACCCGCAGTTGATCGGCGACGGCAAGGGGCTGGGCGACCTGGGCTTTGGGGCCGAGGTCAAGGACGCGCTACGCCAGCGCACCGACTTCCTGGCCGAACAGGGATTGGCCGAGCAGCGGGGACAACGCGTCGTTCTCGCGCGCCAGCGGACGCTACGCGATGCTCGACGACCGTGTGGGCTTCTCGCTGGTGCCGTGGAAGCCGGCAATCGAACAACGGTTGGGGAGGCAGATTGCCGCGATGGTGCGAGTTGGCGGCGTGTCCTCGGAGGTTGGACGACAACACGGCATGTCGATACGAAGCTCAGACCGTACTGAGTTCACTGGGGCTGATTCCCATCACACGCTTGAACATCCGGCTGAAAGACCCCGTATTTTCGTAACCTAACGAGAGCGCAATGGTGGTGACGGGCTCGCCTGCGACCAACCCGACGACCGCCTCGGTCAGCCGGATCTGTTGGCGCCAGTCGGTGAAAGACAAGGTGGTTTCGTCCTTGATTCGGCGCGTGAACGTGCGCACGGACATGTTTGCGAGCGAAGCCCAGTGCTCGATGCTTTCACGACTCCCCGGCTCGTGGCGCAATGCCTCCTCGACCCGGATCAGCCGAGGATCGGAAACGCGCGGCATGTAGAACTCCGTCGGGAGCACGAACCGCATCTCGCTGAAAATCAGCGAAAGAACCTGAGCGGCCGCGCCCGAGGCCCCTTCTTCGATAGGTAGATCAACCGCTCGCAGGATCAGTTCACGCAACAGCGGCGTGACATAAACGAGTGCCGGGGCCTCGGGCAATGGCCGATCGACGTCCGATATCCGGACGAACAAAGTCCGCAGTTCAACGTCCGTGCGCGCACGCATTTCGTGGCCGACTTGGGCAGGCATCCACAGCGCTCTCTGCGGTGGAAGCAGCCAGTGGTGATCGCTCGTGCTGACTTCCATGACGCCCGAAATCGCATAGATCAACTGCGCACGCTTGTGCGCGTGCAGCGGATTGACATACCCGCGCGGGAAATGCTTCGCCATCGCACCGACATAACCCGGTACGTCCTGGAAATCATCTCGGTTACGGCTCTTGTGCATGCTATTCGTGGATTGGCAGATTCTGCACATCACTTGACCGCCAGTGCAGCGTCGCCGATGGGCAGGGTCTCTAAAGTACGCATCAATGAATCGGACTTGCCGATTTTAAACATTCCCAGCCGTCGTCCGGAGTCAGCCAGTGTCCCGTATATCGCTAGTCCATCCCGAATCCATGACCGAGGCTCAACAGGCGCAGTACCGCCGTTTCCCGGCCAATCTGACTCGCGCGTTGCTGCGCACGCGCGCCTCTACCGCAGCCTACCTCTCGCTTGGCGCCTCCTTCGCGCACGGCGCGCTTTCCGCCAGAAATCGGGAGCTTGTCATCCTGCGCGTTGGCGCGTTGAGCCAGAGTGCCTACGAGCGGATGCAGCATCTGCCCATCGCCCGCCGCGCCGGCTGGACCGATGCAGACATCGCGGCCATCGAGGCGGGCAGGCAGCAAGCGTTCGATGCACGCACGGCCACACTACTGCGCTTCGTAGACGAATGCGTGTACCGGGTCCGCGTAAGCGATGCCACGCTCGCCGACCTGAAGGACTTCCTCACAGAAGAGGAAATCGCCGAAGTCACGTTGCTGGTCGGGCATTACATGATGACCGCACGCTTTCTGGAAACCCTCGGTGTCGAACTGGATGACGAACCCACCTCCTGGTCCGGGCTCGTGTCCTGATTCGGCCTTATCCACCAACAGTTATCAAAGGAGAATCAACATGAACACCACCAGCAATATCGCGACTTTC
Source organism: Paraburkholderia caballeronis (assembly GCF_900104845.1). NCBI lineage: Bacteria > Pseudomonadati > Pseudomonadota > Betaproteobacteria > Burkholderiales > Burkholderiaceae > Paraburkholderia > Paraburkholderia caballeronis. The sequence continues at coordinate 1,787,755 of NZ_FNSR01000001.1, forward strand.
GAAACGCTGAACCCGGCAACGGGCGAGCAGGTAAAGACGTTTCCCGGCATGACGGACACGGAGGTGCTTGCCGCGCTGGATACCGCGGATCGGCGCTACCAGAACGACTGGAAGACTCGTCCGGTCCCGGAGCGCGCGAAGATCATGGCGCGCGCAGCGGCCATCCTGCGTGAAAAGGCCGAGGAATATGCCGGCTATATCACGCTGGAAATGGGCAAGCTCATCGCACAGAGCCGCTACGAAGTGGAACTCTCCGCTTCCATCCTCGAATACTATGCCACGCACGCTGAAACGTTCCTCAAGGACCAGGCGTTGCCCGAGGCTCCCGGTTCGGTGGTGGTGACGGAGCCGGTCGGCGTGATTCTTGCCGTCGAGCCGTGGAATTTTCCGTACTATCAGTTGGCACGCGTTGCCGGTCCGCAGATCGTTGCAGGGAACGTGGTGATGATGAAGCACGCACCCAACTGCCCGCAATGCGCGCTGGCCTTCGCGCGCCTGTTCGAGGAGGCCGGTGCGCCGGAGGGCGTGTACACCAATCTGCTGTGCAGCGTCGAGCAGATCGCGACGTTGATCGACGACTTCCGTGTGCGCGGCGTCACGCTGACCGGCAGCGAACGTGCCGGTGCAGCGGTCGCCGAGCGCGCCGGCCGTAACCTCAAGAAAGTCGTGCTGGAACTGGGCGGCAGCGATCCGGCCATCGTGCTGGAAGACGCATCGCTCGAAGACGCGCTCAACCAGTCCGCCTTCGGTCGGATGATCTGCATGGGCCAGGCCTGTGTCGCCACCAAGCGTTTCATCGTCGTCGGCAAGGAGCGCGGCAAGCAGTTCCTCGATGGCCTGATTGCACGGATGAGCGATCTGGTCGTCGGCAATCCGGCCGACGGCGAGACGGAAGTCGGGCCGCTGGTTTCCGGGCGCGCCCTGGAAGGCTTGCTGCAGCAGATCGAGGACGCCAGGGCGCATGGCGCGAGCGTGGTGCTGGGCGGCAAGCGCATCGACCGTCCGGGCTTTTACCTGGAACCGACGATCATCACCGATATCGCCGTGGACAACCCTCTGTATCAGCAGGAAACCTTCGGTCCGATCGCGTCTTTCTACGTGGTCGAGAACGAGGAGGAGGCCATCGGGCTGGCCAATGCCACGAAGTTCGGCCTGGGCGCTTCGGTCTACAGCGCCGATCTGGAACGTGCGAAGCGGGTGGCGCGCCGCATCGAAAGCGGCATGGTGTTCATTAACTCCTGCGCCTATACCGGCCCGGAAGTCCCGTTCGGTGGCGTGAAGAATTCCGGCTTCGGCCGCGAATTGAGCGAGTACGGTTTCGGCGAGTTCGTGAACCGCAAACTGGTGCGCATCGGTTGACCCGGCAGCGTACCTGGTCGATAACCAGCCGCAGGATCTAGCCTCGTCAGGGCTGAGTTGTGTATTCACAGGACCCAGCCCTGTTACCTGGAGGCTTATCCGCAGGTTTCGCGAGAATATCACTTCGGCCTTGTCTACCCGCATCAGGCCAGCAAGGCATCAGCGGCTTCCAGTCAATCGAGAAAGCGCACGCCGGTTAGCGGCTCGCTAATTTCCCCCAGGCGCGCGGCCGATTTGCGATCGACGGCATAGGGCGACCATTATTGAAAGCGGATGTTGGGCATGGGTATGGCACGCCCGGCGCAATCACGGCGATGTTCGCCGGTTGTTCGCCCGTAGTTCGCCCGTAGTTCGCCCGTAGTTCGCCCGTAGTTCGCCGGTAGTTCGCCCGTAGTTCGGCACGCCGTCGGTCGCCCTTATAATCGGGCATGACTTCATTCCTCTCCCGCGCATCAGGCTTACGGTCGGCGGCCGTATGAAAATACCCAAACGACTTGCACCGCTTCTCGACGAAGGGCTCATTGACGAGGTCATCGGCCAGTTGATGAGCGGCAAGGAGGCAACCGTCTACGTCGTGCGTAGCGGCGAGTCGACGCGTTGCGCGAAGGTCTACAAGGACGCGAAGCAGCGCAGTTTCCGGCAAGCCGCGTCGTATCGGGACGGCCGGAAAATCAAGAACAGCCGGCAGGCCCGTGCGATGGAAAAAGGTACGCGCTACGGCCGGCAGATGCAGGAAGCGTCATGGCAAAACGCCGAGGTCGATGCGCTGTTCCGGCTCGCTGCCGCAGGCGTGCGCGTGCCGCAACCCTATATCTGCACCGATGGCGTGTTGCTGATGGAACTGGTGGTCGACGGGAACGGCGACGTCGCACCGCGGCTCAACGACGTCGATATGACCGAAGCCCATGCGCTCGAACTGCACGCGCTGCTGCTCAAGCAGGTGATCCGCATGCTCTGCGCGGGCGTGGTTCACGGCGACCTGTCGGAATACAACATCCTGCTGGCGGCGGACGGACCGGTGATCATCGATCTGCCTCAGGCCGTCGACGCGGCCGGCAACAACGAAGCCGCGTCGATGCTCAAGCGCGACGTTGAGAACCTGGCCGCGTATTTCGGACGGTTTGCGCCGCAACTACTTGCCACGAGTTATGGCGCGGAGATCTGGGCGCTCTTCGAAGCAGGCCGGCTGCATGTCGATGCCGAATTGACCGGCCGGATCGAAGTCGATACGCGTCCCGTGGATCTCGACGGCGTACTGCAGGAACTGGAAGATACGCGTTTTGACGAAGACGCGCGAGTGCGGCGGCAGCGGGAACTGGGCGCAGGCCTGTAGCGGTGTTCGATTTGCCGCGTATTCTGCGAGCCGATGTGGATCGGCATCCCCTGTCCAGCCAACGTGAGGTGTGAAATGAAAGCATGGCTTCTTAAGGATTTCGGTCTGCACAATCTGCAGCCAGGCGACGTGACGACGCCCGCTCCGCAGCCGGGTGAATTGCTGGTGAAGGTGGGCGCGGTGTCGTTGAATTTCCGCGACAAGGCGATCGTTGACGGCATCTATGAGCCGCATCTTGTGCCCAAGCCGCTGATTCCCGTGTCGGACGCGGCCGGCACCGTGGTGGCCGTCGGCGCAGGCGTCACGCGTTTTCAGGTCGGCGACCGCGTGAATTCGACGCTCTACTCACGATGGATCGACGGCGCGCCCGGTCCCGACGAGCCCGCGTATTGCATCGGCATGCCGCTTCCGGGCGGCCTCGCCGAATACATGATCCTGCATGAGGACAGCGCGGTGCCGGCACCGGCGTCGATGAGCGACGAGGAAGCCTCGACCCTGCCGATTGCCGCGTTGACCGCGTGGTATTCGCTGATGGACGTCGGCCATCTCGAACCGGGACAGACGGTGCTCGTGCAGGGAACCGGCGGCGTGTCGGTTTTTGCGGCGCAGATCGCTGCCGCCCATGGCGCACGCGTGATCGTCACGTCGAGCAAGGACGAAAACCTTGCGAAAATAAAAACGCTGGTCGGAAACGCCAAGGTCGAAGGCGTCAACTACCGCACGCATCCGGACTGGGAGCGCAACGTGCTCGAACTGACGAACGGCCTGGGCGCGGACGTCACGATCGACGTCGCGGGCGGCGACGGTATCAACCGGTCCGTTGCGGCGACGAAGGTGCAGGGCGTGGTCGCGCAGGTTGGCTTTCTCTCGGGGCAGACGACCGCGCTCAACCTCATGCCTGTGATTTTCCGGCAGACGACGATCCGCGGCATCGCGGTGGCGCCTCGCAGTTCGTTCGAGCGGCTCAACGTGTTCCTCGATACGCACCGGATCAAGCCCGTCATCGAGCGCGTTTATCGCTTCGACGACGCAGTGCAGGCGTTCGAACATCTGGCGCGCGGTCCCTTCGGCAAAGTCGTGATCAAGATCGCCGACGCATAGGTGTACCGCGGAACTATACTGGGGCATCTGGAGGTTTCGATGGCCGATCAAGACAGACTGCATCCGTTACGTCCGTTTCTGAAAAACTGGATTTGGGAGCATGGCCGGATCGGAACCCGCTACCTGGACTGCGTAGACGGCGAAATCAAATTCGACGAAGGCAAGAAATCGCGGTTCGCAGCGGAGAAATACATCTACGTGCCGCTCGATAAGGACGGTAAAGCCGACGATGCCTCTGTCGAGAGTCCGGCGATTCAGGAGGCGGGGCTTGCCCGGTTCCTGCGCGCGGCCCAGTTGGGCACGCCGGACGAGGCGGGTTCTGTAGCGGAGGTTCAGCGCGCCGTGCAGGACTGCGTGGAACTCGGCCTGCTCAGCGCATACCAACTGGACGCACAAAACGCATTGGCCCGTTATGCGCAGGAGCCCATGTTCGAGGACGAAATTCGGGCGGCGGTTGTGGACGACATCCGGCGTAGTTATGCCGGCACGCGAGAGCAACTGGCGCTATACGATTTCAGCGTGCTTTACGGCCTGCCGGTAGCGCTGCTTATCAACGAGACGCCGTTCATCGATTGGCGCACGCATACCAGTCCGGCGCTTCCGTTTGTATCGCTTCCGCTCGGACCTTATTGCCTGCTGGTAGGCGCGCCTTCGGGCAGAAAAAGCCGGATCGGCCCCGTGGTCTGGAAGGCCGCCAGCACGATGGGCCCATTAAAAGACCACAACCGCTGGATCGCGGAGCACGCACGTCTGTGGCTGGTGGCGACGACGGACGACCCGCTCGTCGCGGCACAAAGCCGTCTTGCTGCAGCAAGGGGCTCGACAGGACAAGAGAACGCCAAGTCGTAGCCGAAGTGATCGGAAAGACAAAGACGTCACGCCTGTCAGAGGTGATGACCGTATTTACCTTTGCGTCGTCCGCAATTCGTTGCACGCGAAATACGAAAGAATCTCCCGCTTTCTTTGCCGGATTGAATTCAACGTTGAGAGGATTCCTCGGGTTCGCGTGCATGATGGTCAGACGCAAATCGCCGCGGTACTGAAGTACCTGCGTTTCGAGCGAGAGAAAGATTGATGAAGAAAGGAAAGACAAAACTTACCCGCGAGGATGCCGAGCGTCTTTTCGCTGGGCTGTCCGGTGGGAGCGCGAGAGTATCGAGCCGGCCCGAAAACCCGTTCGAAGCGGGTGCGTTCGAGGCGGTCAAACGCGTCGACGACGAAGCCGGACTCTGGAAAGACAACCTGATTACGCTTCCCGCGGCGATCGAGTTGCCCGCCGGCTATGAGTCGGTGTCCCGCATGCGCGACGCGATGGTGCGGGCTTGGCGCGTGAGGTGGGTGAGGGAAGGTAAAAACGAGGTCGTCACCGAGTTCCCCGAAGGATGGACTGCTGTTCGCCCGGAAAACGGCCCGATAGCGCTGCGGGATCCGTCGGGCGTGGTCCGCGCGTTATACGGATGGGCCGCGGATGCCGAGCTTAAAATCCTGCCGCGGTATCTGGTCGAGTCGCAGGCGAACAGTTCAAGCGGATTAGGTAGTCTGCTGGTCCGCGATCGCGGGAACGGTCAGATTCTTGAGCGGTCGTCGACCTGGTCTGCACAGACTGGCACGCATCATCCGGACTGGATCAGGCTGTCGGCGTGGCTCGATTCGCGCTATCCGGCGCATCGCGACCCGTTGCGGTACTGGGACGATTGCGAGGAAAACCTCCGGAATTGAGCTATTTGGTAGGTCGGGCAATTACCCGCTCCGATTGTCGACGACGTAGCGGACGAGCCATGTTTGGGTTCCATCCGTCGAGGCGCGAAGGTACAGGTCGCGATCGACTGTTATCTTGTAGCCCTTTTTTCAGGCCTTCAGGGCTTCGATGCCACGGACTGTGAGGTACGGCACGGCGTGTCCTGGATTTGCCCTGGAAATCGAAGGATTTCCACGATCCTCGTGGAATCACATCGGTGAGAATAATCAATAAGCCATTGTTTTATAAATGAATTTTTAGTCAGGCGAGTTCCGGTGACATCCGGGTCTAACGGCCTGTCACGCCGGGGCCGGGCGCGGGTTCGAGTCCCCGTCCGCTTCGCCAGATCGAAGCCCGCTGGGTCATTCCAGCGGGCTTTTTCTTTTTCTCCGTCTGCCTCGATCGGACGCGCCGGGACCGTCGCTTGCGCCAGCGGACAAAACGCGTGCTTGCCAGCCGGCGCGCGCTGTCTTACCGTTGTGCGACATTCTCCGAGTCCGGTCCGCCATGTTCGCCCCCAACGACGTTCCGTCCCGCTTCCAGTTGCGTTGTGCCACGATGCACGACTTCGAGTTCGCGGAGTCGCTCACGCGCGCGAACATGGGCGGCTACTACCGGCGTCATCACCTGATCTGGCGCGGCGACCTGTTTCTTGCGAGCTATCGCGAATCGGAGAACTTCATCCTCGAACTCGACGGCCATGCCATCGGCGTGCTGCGCGTGACCGAAGAGGGCGACTCGCTGCATATCCGCGACGTGCAGATCGTCGAGGGTTATCGCGGCCAGGGCGCGGGTACGTTCCTGCTCGACATCTCGCATCGCTGGGCGCGCGAGCGCGGGTTGCGCGAACTGCAGTTGCGCGTGTTCGTCGATAATCCGGCCGCGCGGCTCTATCACCGGATGGGGTATCGGCTTGCGGGGTCGCGGCTCGCGCGGCTCGGTTCGATCCGGCACATGACGCGGCCGGTCTGAGCGCTCGGCCGGCGCGTTCGGCCGGTGCGTTACCGGCCGTCTCGCGGAGTGGCGGCTTCGTCAGCGGACACGAGGCTCCGCGCGAAGCCATCATCGGAATCGTCCTGTGCGGACGGATCGTCGATATCGCCGGCGCCGCGCGCGATGAACGCACGCGGACTCTGCCCGAACGCGCGCCGGAACATCGCGGAGAACGCGCTCTGGCTCTGGTAGCCGAGTTCCTGCGCGACGATCGCCATCGGCCGTCCCTGGTTCAGCAGCGGAATCGCGCGCGCGAGGATCGCCTGCTGACGCCACTGCGAAAAACTCACGCCCAGTTCCTGCCGGAACAGCCGCGCGATCGTGCGCGTGCTCGCGCCGACATGCGCGGCCCAGTATTCGAGCGATCCATGATTGCCCGGATCGGCGATCAGCGCCTCGCACAACGCGCGCAGGCGCTTCTCTTCGGGCATCGGCACCGCGAGCGGCAGCGGCGCGGAGCGCGTCATCTCGTCGAGCGCGAGCACACAGAGCAACCGCTCGCGCGTCGCCGGCAGCGCTGGTTCGTCGAGCGACGCGATCACTTCGCGCAGCAGTCCCGACACCTCGACGACCCGGCATTCGCCGAGCCCCGGCGGCACGACCGACTCGTCCACGTACAGCGTGCGCAGGAACGCGTCCTCGACGATCGACACTTCGTGCGTGACGCGCGGCGGCACCCAGATCGCGCGCGACGGCGGCACCATCCACGTGGTGCCGGGCGTCGTCATCCGCAGCACGCCGCGCGACGCATACGCGAGCTGCGCCCAGCCGTGCGTATGCTGCGCGATCCGCACGCCGGCCGGCATCGGCCGCGAACGCACGCGGATCGGGTGCGCGGGCGTCGGCTCGAACTCCGGCGGGATGTCCGTGAAGAAATCCAGATCGGTCGGCTGGGACGGCGGCGGGCTCGACGGCATGACGAAAGGCGCGAGGCGGTGAGAGAGTCGGTGGGCGGCGTGCAGGCGACACATTGTAGGCGATTCGCACGCGCGCTTCCGTTGCGGCCGACCCCGCGATGCGACGACCTCCACGAACACGCGCCGCATCGGTCTATGCTCGCTTCCGGCGGGGCATAATGCTCCCGGTTCGTCACATCGACACGGAGGAACTCATGACATTCGCAACCGCCGACCTGTGCGACGCGCACGAGGACCGGCTCGCGGACGGCACGCTGCGCGTGCTCGATCCGGTATTCCGCCTGTTCGGCCGCGCGCAGTGCTTCAGCGGCCCGGCGTTCACGCTGAAGGTATTCGAGGACAACACGCTGGTGCGCGCGACGCTCGAACAGCCGGGCGCAGGGCGCGTGCTGGTCGTCGATGGCGGCGGCAGCCGGCGTTGCGCGCTGGTCGGCGGCAAGCTCGGTGAACTCGCGCAGGACAACGGCTGGGCCGGCGTGGTGGTCAACGGCAGCGTGCGCGATACGCTCGAACTGAACGCCTGCAACGTCGGCATCGCGGCGCTCGCGACGCATCCGCAGCGCAGCCAGAAGCGCGGCGGCGGCGAGCGCGACGTGCCGGTGCAGATGCCGGGCACGACGGTGCGCCCCGGCGAGTGGATCTACGCGGACGTCGATGGCGTGCTGGTATCGGCAACGCCGCTCTGACGGGGTTTTCGGGAACAAGAGGTAAGCGGTAATGCAGCATGTGTTCGTCTATGGGACGTTGCGCGCCGGCGAGATCAACGACATCAGCGTCGCGGCCGCGCGCTACGGCATCGCGCCGCCGACGCTGATCGGCAGGACTTCGGTGCGCGGCCGCCTGTTCGACTTCGGCGACTATCCGGGGATGGTCGTCGATGCGTCGGCCGCGCCGGTCGTCGGCGACGTGTACGAGATCGACGATGCGCTGGTCGCGGTGCTCGACGAGATCGAGGAGGTGTATCCGGGCGTCGACGGGCTTTTTCTCGTGCGCGAAACGCGCGTGGAGGTCGACGGCGCGCCGATGCAGTGCCGGTTTTATCCGGTCGCGCGCGAGTCGGTGAAGGGGCTGCCGGAGATACGGGGCGGCGACTGGATCGCGCATCGGCAGTGCCGCTGAACGCGCGCGTCGCGACGACGAATGAACGAAGGCCCGGCGGATGGACATCCGCCGGGCCTTCGTGTTTGGGCCGCCGAGGCGGCCACGTATGCCGCCGCTCACGCGGCGGCGCATGGCGATCAGATTTCTTCGTACAGCGGCAGCGTCAGGAATTCGACGAAATTGCCGGACGTGGACATCTGCTCGAAGATCTGCGCGGCGCGCTCGTACGGCTTCGTGTCGCCGCCGACCACCGCCTTCACCTTGTCGAGTTCCTGCGGGATCAGTTCGCGCACCAGTTCGGCCGTGACCTTGCGGCCGTCTTCGAGCTTGCCCTTCGGCGAGCGGATCCATTGCCACACCTGCGAGCGCGAGATTTCGGCGGTCGCCGCGTCTTCCATCAGGTTGTGGATCGGCACGCAGCCGTTGCCCGCGAGCCACGAGCCGAGGTAGTGAATCCCGACGTTGATGTTGTTGCGCAGCCCGTTTTCGGTGATCGGCGCTTCCGGACGGAAGTCGAGCAGATCCTTTGCGGTGACGTTCACGTCGTCGCGCTGCTTGCCGATCTGGTTCGGCTTGTCGCCGAGCACCTTCACGAACTCTTCCATCGCGATCGGCACGAGGCCCGGGTGCGCGACCCAGCCGCCGTCGTAACCGTCGGTGGCGTCGCGCGCCTTGTCCGAGCGGACGCCGCCCATCGCCTTGTCGTTCGCGGCCGCGTCGTTCTTGATCGGGATCAGCGCGCTCATCCCGCCGATCGCCGGCGCATTGCGGCGATGGCAGGTCTTCAGCAGTTCGAGTGCGTACGCGCGCATGAACGGCACGGTCATCGTGATCTGCGCACGGTCCGCGAGGCAGAAGTCCTTGTCGTTCTTGAACTTCTTGATCGCCGAGAAGATGTAATCCCAGCGGCCCGCATTGAGGCCCGAGCTATGCTCGCGCAGTTCGTACAGGATCTCGTCCATCTCGAACGCCGCGAGGATCGTCTCGACCAGCACCGTCGCGCGGATCGTGCCGCGCGGCACGCCGACCGCTTCCTGCGCGGCGATGAAGACGTCGTTCCACAGGCGCGCTTCGAGATGGCTTTCCATCTTCGGCAGATAGAAGTACGGGCCGCTGCCGCGCGCGATCAGTTCCTGCGCGTTGTGAACGAGGTACAGCGCGAAGTCGAAAATGCCGCCGGACACGCGCTGGCCGTCGACCGTCACGTGCTTCTCGTCGAGGTGCCAGCCGCGCGGACGCACGATCAGCGTCGCGGTCTTGTCGTTCAGCTGATAGCGCTTGCCGTTCTGTTCGAGCGAGATCGTGCGGCGGATCGCGTCCTTCAGGTTGATCTGGCCGGTGATCTGGTTGTCCCAGTTCGGCGCGTTCGAATCCTCGAAGTCGGTCATGTACGAGTCCGCGCCCGAGTTCAGCGCGTTGATGATCATCTTGCGCTCGACCGGCCCGGTGATCTCGACGCGGCGGCATTCGAGATCCTTCGGCAGCGGCGCGATCGTCCAGTCGGCTTCGCGCACGCTCTTCGTTTCCGCGAGGAAGTCGGGACGCTCGCCGGCGTCGAGGCGTTTCGTGCGTTCGACGCGCGCGTTCAGCAGTTCCTGCCGGCGCGGCTGGAATGCGCGGTGCAGTTTCGCGACGAGCGCGAGGGCGTCGGGCGTGAGGATCGTGTCGAAGCCCGGCTGGATTGCGCCGGTGATCTGCATGCCTTGCGGCAACTGCAACGTGCTGGTCATGATGAATAACTCCTTGGTCGGTCAGTTTGATGCTAAGGGTGAATGTGTCGCCGCTCGTCGCACGTTCGTTAGGCCGCCGTCATGCGCCCGGGGCGGGGCGCGGGCGGCCGGACGCCCGGTCGGGCGGCGCAGCGGTGTCGAGAAAGGCGGCCAGGTCCGCCATGCCGCCGCCGGTGCCGTGCGGCGCGATGTCGAGCTGTTCGGCGGGCAGGCGCTGGCGGTTGATCCAGAACGTCGTGTAGCCGAACCAGCCGGCGCCTGCGGCGTCCCAGCCGTTCGACGACACGAACACGAGGTCGCGCGCGGCCGCGTCGAACGCGGTCGTGCCGAGCGCATACGCGGCGGCGGCCGGCTTGTACGCGCGCACCGCATCGACGGACAGCACGTGATCGAACAGGCCGGTCATGCCGGCGCTCTTCACCGCGATGTCGAGCATCTGCGGATTGCCGTTCGACAGGATCGCGAGGCCGAGGTCCGCGCGCTGGCGCAGTGCGCGCAGCACCGGCAGCACGTCCGCGAAAGCGGACAGGCACGCGTATTCGTCCATCAGACGCTTTTCGCCGCTCGCGGTCAGCGCGAGGTTCAGGCGGCGCGCCGCATAACGCAGCGCGTCGACGGTGACGTCCCAGAACGGGCGATAACGGCCGCCGGACGGATCGGACAGCGTGCGCAACTGCGTGTATTCGATCTGCTTGAGCCGCCACAACTGCGACAGCGCATCGCCGTGGCCGGGGAACATCTGTTCCGCCGCCGCGACGACCGAATGCACGTCGAACAACGTGCCGTATGCGTCGAATATCACAGCCTTCGGAAAGCGTGTCGTGGTGGCCGGCATAACCGTGCACTCCGTCTTCACAGGTCGGGATCCATTCTATTCATGATTAATATCACTGAAAAAGGACCGATTGATCACTTGATCTTTTACTTTTACAAACCTAATCTGTCGAACTCAGTTATTTTTCGTCACCGATTTCGCGCTCCGTGGACCGTTTCAAGCAGATCGAGACCTTCGTCGCCGTCGCCGCGAAGGGCAGCCTGTCCGCCGCCGCGCAGGCGGAAGGCGTCGCGCCCGCGGTGATCGGCCGGCGCATCGACGCGCTCGAAGAGCGCCTCGGCGTGAAGCTGCTGGTGCGCACCACGCGCCGCATCACGCTGACTTTCGAGGGTTCCGCGTTCCTCGAAGACTGCCAGCGGATCATCCACGACATGCAGAACGCGGAGGCGAGCGTGTCCGCGGGCGGCGTGAAGGCGAGCGGGCATCTGCGCGTGTCCGCGCCGGCCGGCTTCGGCCGCCGCCACGTCGCGCCGCTCGTGGCGCGTTTCACGATCGCGCATCCGGACGTGTCGGTCACGCTCGACCTGTCGGACCGGCTCGTCGATCTCGTGAACGAGGGGTTCGACTGCGCGGTGCGGCTCGGCGAGTTGCCGGATTCGTCGCTGGTGTCGCTGCGGCTCGGCGACAACCGCCGCGTCTGCGTCGCGTCGCCCGCGTACCTGGAGCGCCGCGGCGCGCCGCAGACGCTCGGCGATCTCGCGCAGCACAACTGCCTTGCGCTCGGCGCGAGCGCGAACCAGCAGCGCGGCTGGACGTTCCAGCAGGGCGACAAGATCGTGTCGATCCGCGTGTCCGGCACGATGGAGTGCTCGGACGGGGCGGTGCTGCACGACTGGTGTCTCGACGGACATGGGCTTGCATGGCGTTCGTGGTGGGAGGTCGGCGACGACATCGCGGCCGGCCGCCTCGTCAGCGTGCTCGACGGGTTCGCCGCGCCGCCGATCGGCATCAACGCGGTGTTTCCGCAGCGCCGCCATCTGCCGCTGCGCGTGCGGCTCTTTCTCGACTTCCTGAAACATACGTACGGCCTTCCCGGTTACTGGGGACACGACTGACGGCAGTGGCGCAGGCCGCCGGAAACACCTGAAACGCGCTTGCGTTGCGCGCCGGTTTCGCGCACTGGAATCGATGAACCCGGGCAGCCGGCCCGCGTTGCCGCACGGTTGCCGCCGATCACGGAGGGCGCGATGTTCACGCACATTCTGGTTCCGACCGATGGCTCGGACCTGTCGAAGAAGGCGATTTCGCGCGAGCGGTCGGCGCGCGCGTGACCGCCTATGCATGCGTGTCGCCGTCTCCGTATTCGCCGTACTCCGACGCCGCGATCGAACCGCCCGGCGATTTCGACGCGCGCAGCGAACGCGACGCGCGTGCGCATCTGCGGCGGATCGAGGACGCCGCGCGCGACGCGGGTGTCGTGTGCAGCAGCCGCACCAGCGTGCATCCGTCGCCGTATCTCGGCGTTGTCGAGGCGGCCGAGGACGGTGGCTGCGACGTGATCTTCATGGCGTCGCGCGGCCCGCGCCGGCCCGGCAGCCTGTTGATCGGCAGCGAGACGCAGCGCGTGCTCACGCATACGAAGCTTCCGGTGATCGTCTATCGCCAGGAAAGGCCGCGGCCGACGCGCGGACGATCCTGCTGTCGTTGCGCCGGCCGCGGCGGGTCTCCCCGGTTGGGTCTTGTCGGTGTTGCATGTGCCGGTCTGTTGCCGGTGCGGGGTCTCGCTCCCTGATTGCCTGCCGTGTTGCTTCGTTGTTCCGTCGGTTCGTACGTCCGGATCGTACGTCCGATCGGGCGCGGCGACCGGCCCAAACCGGCCGCCGCCCCGGACCGCGTTACGCGACCTTCTTGTCGAAGAACTGTTCGTCTTCAGTCGAGCCGTGCAGCGCGGTCGTCGACGCGTCGCGCTCGACCGTTTGCGTGACCGCGTCGAAGTAGCCGGTGCCGACTTCGCGCTGGTGCTTGACCGCGGTGAAGCCGCGGTCCGCGGCCTCGAACTCGGCCTGCTGCAGTTCGACGAACGCGCTCATCTGCTGGCGCGCGTAGCCGTGCGCGAGGTTGAACATCGAGTAGTTCAGCGCGTGGAAGCCCGCGAGCGTGATGAACTGGAACTTGTAGCCCATCGCGCCGAGTTCCTTCTGGAACTTCGCGATCGTCGCGTCGTCGAGGTTCTTCTTCCAGTTGAACGACGGCGAGCAGTTGTACGACAGCAGCTTGCCCGGGAACTGCTTGTGGATCGCTTCCGCGAACTTCTTCGCGTATTCCAGATCCGGCTTGCCGGTCTCGCACCAGATCAGGTCCGCGTACGGCGCGTACGCGAGGCCGCGCGACACCGCCTGTTCGAGGCCCGGCTTCGTGCGGAAGAAACCTTCGACGGTCCGCTCGCCGGTCAGGAACGGCTTGTCGTTGTCGTCCACGTCGGACGTGACCAGGTCGGCGGCTTCCGCGTCGGTGCGCGCGATCAGCACGGTCGGCGTGCCGCTGACGTCGGCCGCGAGACGCGCGGCGACCAGCTTGCCGATGTTCTCGCGGGTCGGCACGAGCACCTTGCCGCCCATGTGGCCGCACTTCTTCACGGAGGCCAACTGGTCCTCGAAGTGGACGCCGGCCGCGCCGGCCTCGATCATCGCCTTCATCAGCTCGAACGCGTTCAGCACGCCGCCGAAGCCGGCTTCGGCGTCCGCGACGATCGGCTGGAAGAAGTCCACGTAGCCTTCATCGCCCGGATTCTTGCCTTCGGACCACTGGATCTGGTCCGCGCGCGCGAGCGTGTTGTTGATGCGCTTCACGACGAGCGGCACCGAGTTCGCCGGATACAGCGACTGGTCCGGATACATTTCGCCGGCCACGTTCGCGTCGCCCGCCACCTGCCAGCCGGACAGATAGATCGCCTTCAGGCCGGCCTTCACCTGCTGCATCGCCTGGTTGCCGGTCAGCGCGCCGAGCGCGTTCACGAACGGCTCGCTGTTCACCGACGCCCACAGCTTTTCGGCGCCGCGCTTCGCGAGCGTGTGTTCGATCTGCACCGAGCCGCGCAGACGCACGACGTCGTCGGCGGTATAGCCGCGCTTGATGTCTTTCCAGCGCGGATCGGTTTCCCATTGCTGTTGAAGTTGCTGGGCCTGCTGTTGACGCGTCGTCATGGTGGACTCCTTGAAGTGCCTGATAGATGAACGGTAAGACGGTGACTTTCGCGGGCGGCGCGTTTCGGTGGGGCCGAAGGGCGTCTGGAGCGTGAAGTCTTATATAAGAGTCTAGGCAAACCGGTCGGGCGGGAACAGGCGTGAAAGAGTCTTTTCCATGGATTTTTATTCTTTTATTTTCATGGAGTTATATCGCTCGTTCCGCATTGGGAAACGGGATTTTCCATCGTGCGACGCGCGTCGTTGTGCCACGCAGCACGCGTTTTTACGACGCAAAAAAATTTGCCGCATTGTGAAATGCGGGCGGGGATAAAAAAAGACCGGTGCGTGAGCACCGGTCCCGGTCGTTTCGTATGCGCGGCGGCAGCCGGCTGGCCGCTGCCGCGCAGGTCAACGGAGCTTAGCTGTCGCGGCGGGCGCCACGCGGCGCGTCGCTGCGGCGCGCGCCGAAGCCGCCGTCGCGCGAGCGGCCGTAGCCTTCGCGTTGCTGCTGGCCGTAGCCGCCGCGCGAGTTGCCCCCTTCACGCGCGCCGTAGCCGCCGTTGTTGTCGCGAGCGCCATAGCTGCTGCCTTCGCGCGGTGCGCCGTAGCCATTGCTGTTGCCGCCGCTGCGCGCGCCGTCGCCGGCCGGCTTGCCGCTAAAGCCGTTGCTGCTGCGGCCGTTGCCGTAGCCACCCGGCTTGCTGTTGCCGTTGCCGAAGCGACGGCCGCTGTTGCCGCCACCCGGACGGCCGCCGCGGCCGAAGCCGCCGCGGCTGTTCGCCGGCGGCGCCTTGCGCGGCTCGAAGCCTGCGACGACGTTGACCGGCAGCGTCGTGTGCACGAAGCGCTCGATGCGCTTGAGCGCGCCCTGTTCGGCGTGATGCACGAGGCTCACCGCGATGCCCGAGCGGCCCGCGCGGCCGGTGCGGCCGATCCGGTGCACGTAGTCTTCCGCGAACTTCGGCAGGTCGTAGTTGAACACGTGCGTGATGCCCGGGATGTCGATCCCGCGCGCGGCGACGTCGGTCGCGACCAGCACGCGCACACGGCGCTCGCGCAGCGCGCGGATCGTGCGGTTGCGCGCGCCTTGCGGCAGGTCGCCGTGCAGCGCGGCGGTTTCGAAGCCCGCGTCCGCGAGGCGGCCGGCGAGGTTGTCCGCGTCCATCTTCGTCGCGGTGAACACGATCGCCTGGTCGAGGCCTTCGGCACGCAGCAGATGGTCGAGCAGACGGTCCTTGTGGTCGCGGTCGTCGACGTAATGCACGGTCTGCGCGATGTTCGAGCTCGACTCGATCTTGCGGGTGATCTCGATGCGCTCCGGATCCTTCAGCAGACGGCCGGTCAGCGAGCCGATCTTGCCGTCGAGCGTCGCCGAGAACAGCATCGTCTGACGCGTTGCCGGCGTCGCTGCGACGATCGTTTCGATGTCGTCGATGAAGCCCATGTCGAGCATGCGGTCGGCTTCGTCGAGCACGAGCATCTGCAGTTCCGACAGGTCGATGCGGCCGCGCTCCAGATGGTCGAGCAGACGGCCCGGCGTCGCGACGAGGATTTCCGGGTTCTTCGCGAGCAGCATCAGTTGCTGGCCGTATGCGACGCCGCCGAGGATGCTGACCGTGCGCAGACGGCGCAGGTGCTTGCCGTACGTCGACGCGGCCGTGGTCACCTGCATCGCGAGTTCGCGGGTCGGCGTCAGCACGAGGAGGCCCGGACGCGCGACCGGCTGCGGCCGGCGCTGGCGGCGGTCGGCCGGCGCGGCGCCTTGCGGACGCGGCTCGCGCGGCTGCGCGGCGAGGGTCTTCTGAAGCTGCGCGAAACGCTCGATTGCCGGCAGCATGAACGCGGCGGTCTTGCCCGAGCCGGTCGGGCTCGACACCAGCAGGTCGCGGCCGGCGATGCCCGCCGGGATCGCGCGTTCCTGAACCGGCGTCGGCGCCTTGTAGCCGGCGGCGACCAGCGCGGAGACGATCTCCGGCGACAGGCCGAGCGAGGCGAACGTCGGACCCTCGGGCACGTCGGCTTGCGGCGCGACGGCGACGTCAACGGCGACGGCGACGGTCTCGTCGAGACCGAGTGCCTGGTTGGCGATTGCGTCGAGGGGGCTTTGGGTATTGCTCGAAGTCATGAATATCCTTGGTGCACAGGAAACAACAATACGTCGGCGCCAATCGCGCATACCCTGGTCGTTGGATTCAGCGAGCAATACTTCAGCGAGCAAATCGAAAAACGGGGGCAACTCGCACTCAGGAGGCGAGTTTCAAGTTAGAAGCTGTATCGGATGCGGTTTGCCGGGATTGGCTTGCCGCCAGCCTGGTACGCTTGGTACAGACGGCCCGGTGGGCCAAGGCAGGAGGGGACAGGTTCTAAACAGGATTGGAGCTAAACGCTACGGGGCGCTGCGAAAGGATTCCAGTCGCGCTGGCGGGGCCGTTCGAAGCACAGCCAACGATTATATCCAGTTTTGTTGCGTTGCGCCAGAACAATGTGCGGTTCGAATGGGTGTCGGTCACACACGTTGCGTAAATGCGCGGGCGGGCGCGGCGGCGGTACGGCCGCCGCGCATGCCCGCGGGGAGTCAGGCGGCGGTGCCGTTTTTCAGCGATTCGACCAGCTCGACGTACTGCTCGCGCGCGGTTTGCTGCGCCGTGCCTTGCAGTGCCGCCCATGCGTCGTATTTGTACTTGCCGACGATGTCGGTCATGCCGGGGCGGTCGCCGTGCGCGTCGCCTTCGGTCGCCTGCTTGAACAGCGCGTACAGGCGCAGCAGCGTCAGGTTGCCGGGACGCTCCGGCAACTGCTTCACGTCTTCCTGGGCTTGCGCGAAACGCGCATCGACATCGCTCATCGTTTTCTCCATGCAGGGATCGGGTCGGGCCGACGATGGTAGCAGCGCATGCGCACCGGCGGCTGGAGCGATTCTTCCAGAACGGCTTGCGAAGGGCGGCGACGTGCGTTCGCGAGGGCGAGGCCGGCAACGGCGGGCATAGGTATACCGTTGCTGCCTGTACCCGAACCACGCGCGACCCAGGCGCGCGGCTTGCAGGGGCGCCGCATTACAATAGCGGCCATGACCGAAACCGTGCTGCTCGCCCTCGATACCTCGACCGAATTCTGTTCGGTCGCGCTGCTCTGCGCCGCCGGCCCCGACGCCGGCGCTGCCGTTCCCGAACCCCGCGCATGGACGCGCCACGAAGCGACCGGCGCGGTGTCGAGCACGCGCCTGCTGCCGGCGATCGGCGAGCTGTTCGACGAAGCGGGCCTCGCGCTCGCCGACTGCGACGCGATCGCGTTCGGCTCCGGCCCTGGGTCGTTCACCGGCCTGCGCACGGCGACGGGCGTCGCGCAGGGCCTCGCGTTCGGCCTCGACATTCCGGTGGTGCCGGTCGGCACGCTGCTCGTCTGCGCGGAGAACGCGCGGCGGCGCGATCCGGCGGCGACCCGCGTGCTCGCCACGCTCGACGCGCGGATGGACGAGGTCTACTGGGCCGACTACGCGTGGGACGCGGCCGCCGGCGACTGGCGCGTCGTGCGCGCCGCGTCGCTCGACGCGCCGGCCGCCGTCGTCGCGCCGGACGAGCCGTTCACGCTCGCCGGCAACGCGGCGGACGTGTTCGGTGAGCGGCTCGCCGTCGCGTCGCAGGCGCGCGTGATCGACCGCGAGGCGCTGCCGCATGCGCTGCCGCTCGCGTTCGCGGCGCTGCGCGCGTTCCGCGCGGGCCGCGTCGTGCCGGCCGACCAGGCCGCGCCCGAATACGTGCGCAACAAGGTCGCGCAGACGACGGCCGAGCGGCTCGCCGCGAAAGCCGCGCAGACCGCAGCACCGGCGGCGGCGGGCGCGGTGGGTTCGACGACCGGCGAGGGCCGGCGATGAGTGGCGTGCTGATGACGGATCGCTATCTGTCGCAGATGACCGAGAGCGATCTCGACGAAGTCGTAATCATCGAGCGGTCCGCTTACGAGTTTCCGTGGTCGCGCGGCAATTTCGAGGATTCGCTGCGCAATGGGTATTTCGGCATCTGTCTGCGGCACGTGACCGGCACGTTGATCGGCTATTGCGTGCTGATGCCGGTCGTCGACGAGATGCATCTGCTGAACCTGTGCGTCGCGCCGCAGGCGCAGGGCGCGGGCGCCGGCCTCTCGCTGCTGCGCGAGGCGGTGCGGATCGCGCGCGCGGAGCGGCTCGACGGGATGCTGCTCGAAGTGCGGCCGTCCAATCATCGCGCGATCCGTCTGTACGAGCAGTTCGGCTTTGCGTCGATCGGACGGCGCAGAAATTATTATCCGGCCCGCCATCACACCCGCGAGGACGCGATCGTGATGCGCTTTTCGTTTGCAGGGGAGGGCATGGATGCCGCTCAATGAGATCGCTCTGGAAGAACTGGGACTCGCGCCGCGCTGGGTGCGCAGGGGCGTTCGTGCGGACGACGCACAGCCGGTAGCCGCTGAAAGCGCCGTCGATATCGGCAATGAGCGGACGGCGTCCGTTGCGGCGGCGAGCGGCGATGCGTCCACGCCGGCCGCAGGCGCCGACGCGCGCGCTACGACGCCGCGCCGCGTGCAGCAAGACGCCGACCGCCGCGATGCGGATATTGCTGCGTCGGAGCGGGCAGCCGAGGCGGCGAACCGCGAGCCGGTCGCAGCCGAAGGCGTTATCCCGACGCCGCCGCGCGCGCGGCCTGCTGCGCCAACGGCGCCGTCCCGCCCGCCCGCCGCCGACGAACCGCCGCCCGACGACGACTTCGCATGGTTCGATTCCGCGCCCGCAGCCGACGTCCCGCCTTTTCCCGACGACGTTCCCGCGTCGGCTCCCACGATCGCGCGCAACGGCATCGCGACGCTCGACTGGGACGCGCTCGCCGAACGCGTCGCGTCGTGCACCGCCTGCCGGCTGTGCGAGCGCCGCACGAACACCGTGTTCGGCGTCGGCGACCGCGAGGCCGAATGGATGCTGATCGGCGAAGCGCCGGGCGAGAACGAGGACCGCCAGGGCGAGCCGTTCGTCGGCCAGGCGGGCAAGCTGCTCGACAACATGCTGCGCGCACTGTCGCTCGCGCGCGGCGACAACGTGTATATCGCGAACGTGATCAAGTGCCGTCCGCCTGGCAACCGCAATCCGGAGCCGGACGAGGTCGCGCGCTGCGAGCCGTATCTGCAACGCCAGGTCGCGCTCGTGAAGCCGAAGATCATCGTCGCGCTCGGCCGCTTCGCCGCGCAGAGCCTGCTGAAGACCGACGGCAGCATCGCGTCGCTGCGCGGGCGCGTGCATCAGTACGAAGGCGTGCCGGTCATCGTCACCTACCATCCGGCGTATCTGCTGCGCAGCCTGCACGACAAGTCGAAGGCGTGGACCGACCTGTGCCTCGCGCGCGATACGTGGCGCGCGGCGGCATCGGGCCACGGCGGATGACGGCCGCGCCGGCGCGGGATGCCGCGACGCGGCTCGCCGCGCTGCGCGATCCGGCCGTGCGCGATCTCGCCTGGCTGCTGTTCAGCCCGGATCTGCTGAAGCCTCGACATCCGGGCGCGCCGCTCGCCGACCCCTGGGAGTCGCGTGACGAAGCCGATGCGGCCGCCCGATGGCTGCTCGAACTCGATCGCGACCCGCACGCGCTGCATCGCAAGCTTGCCGCGGCGCGGCTCACGCGTCTCGGGTTCTATGCGGAAGCACTGCTCGGCTGGTTTCTCGCGCATGGGCCGTTTGTGCGGCTCGTCGCCGCGAACGTCGTGTTGCGGCGCGCGGGCCGCACGCTCGGCGAATGCGACTTCCTCGTCGAAACGAGCCGTGGCCGGCGGCTGCACTGGGAACTGGCGGTCAAGTGTTATCTGCACGCGGGCGATGGCTGCGGGCTGCTGTCGGACTTCGTCGGCCCGAATCTGCGCGACCGGTTCGACCGGAAACTCGCGCATCTGATCGATCATCAACTGCGCCTCAGCGCGCGCGACGAATTTGCGATGCTCGGTTATACCGGGCCGTGGCTCGCGCAGATGTTCGTCAAAGGATGGCTGTTTTATCGGGCCGGGCAACAGGGGGCCTCGACCGCGCATGAACCGGATGAGCTTGCGCCCGATCATCCACGCGGCTGGTGGGTCACGCATGCGGACTGGCCGGCGTTCGCGGAGGCGCAGGCCGTTGACGGCTGGAGCGTGCTGCCGAGACTCGACTGGCTTGCGCCGCGATGGCTGGACGGCGCGATAGCAGCAGGGGATTCGAGTCGCGTTCCGGCGGCGACCGTCGAAACGTCATGGCGTTCGTCGGGTGTCGCCGCGCCAACCGACCCGCGCGCGTTATTCGAAACGCTTGCGGGCGCTACCGAGCCTGTGATGGTCGCAGCATTCTCGGCCGATGGTAGCGGCGGCTGCACGGAGATTTCGCGCGGCTTCATCGTGCCGGACGACTGGCCGGCACGTGCACAGGCATTCGCGCGCGAATGATGCCGTGAACCCATAACGGCCCGCTTCAATGCCGTTGCGCGGACTGCCCGACAGGAGAAACCGCCGGGCGGCGAACACCACCGCCCGCGCTCACCACCACCGATGAAAATGATGCACCGGCCCGACGCCATGGCCGACGTCGAGCCGACCGCTCGCTTCTAGCGCGGCGGTCAGATACTGCTTCGCGTCCGCGACCGCGCTGCCGAGATCGCCGCGTTGCGGCCACAGCGCCGCGATCGCCGACGACAGCGTGCATCCCGTGCCATGCGTGTTGCCGACCGGCACGCGCGTGCCGCCGAGCCGCAGCGAGCCGCCCGCGTCTATCAGCCAGTCGGGGCTGTCCGCTGCGTTCAGGTGGCCGCCCTTCACCAGCACCGCTTGCGCGCCGAGCGCGCGCAGCGCGTCGCCTTGTTCGACCATCTGCGCTTCGTCCGCCGCCGGCGCGACGCCGAGCAGCGCGGCCGCTTCGGGCAGGTTCGGCGTGACGATGTCCGCGAGCGGCAGCAGTTCGTCGCGCAAGGCGGCGACCGCATCCGGCGCGAGCAGCGCGTGATTGCTCTTCGAGATCATCACGGTGTCGAGCACGACGCGCGGCGGGCGGTGACGCCGCAGCGCATCCACGACCGCGCGCACGATCGGCGCGTTCGCGAGCATCCCGATCTTCACCGCGTCGATGCGGATGTCGTC
The DNA here is from genome assembly GCF_900104845.1 of Paraburkholderia caballeronis. Classification (NCBI taxonomy): domain Bacteria; kingdom Pseudomonadati; phylum Pseudomonadota; class Betaproteobacteria; order Burkholderiales; family Burkholderiaceae; genus Paraburkholderia; species Paraburkholderia caballeronis. The sequence continues at coordinate 1,809,106 of NZ_FNSR01000001.1, forward strand.
GAACACCGCGTCGAGCTGCGCGCTGACGAACGCCGCGTCCGGCGCATGGATCGCGGTGACGCCGCGCGTGTTCTGCGCGGTGAGCGCGGTGATCACGCTCGCGCCGTACGCGCCGAGCGCGGAGAAGGCCTTGAGGTCGGCCTGGATGCCGGCGCCGCCGCCCGAATCGGAGCCGGCGACGGTCAGCACGTTGAAAATCGATGAACTCATGACTGCGCGAATGACGGAAGGGGTTGCGCGGCGACGCGCATCAATGCTGGTGATTCTCGCCGATCAGCGCGACCGAGTCGAACGTGCGCTGGTTCGCCTGGTGGCGGCGCATCACGAGCCACATCATCAGGCAGACGAACGTGCCGAACAGCACGATCACGATCGTCACCGGCACGTCGAGCCACACGAGCACCGCATACAGGCACAGCATCACGAGCACCGACAGGTTCTCGTTGAAATTCTGCACCGCGATCGAATGGCCGGCCGACAGCAGCACGTGGCCGCGATGCTGGAGCAGCGCGTTCATCGGCACGACAAAAAAGCCGGACAGGCCGCCGACGATCATCAGAAACAGATACGCGAATAGCAGGTAACCCGGCATGTGCATGCGGCCGAGCTGCAGGCCCCAATGCGCGGGGAACAGGTCGCGCGTGTAGAACGCCATCAGCATCACCGCGATGCCCATCACGATGCCGACCGGCAGCACCGACAGCGACTTCTTCAGCGGCACGCGCGCGGCCGCGATGATCGCGCCCGCCGCGACGCCCGCCGCGACCACCGCCTGCAGGATCGCGCCTTCGGACAGCGACATGCCGAGCGACACTTCCGCCCACTTCAGCACGATAAATTGCAGCGTCGCGCCCGCGCCCCAGAACAGCGTCGTGACCGCGAGCGAGATCTGGCCGAGCTTGTCGTGCCACAGCGTGACGAAGCAGTCCGCGAAGTCGGTGATGAGGCGGATCGGGCCGTGCTCCTGTCGCGGATAACGGGCGCCGGTGTCCGGGATGCGCAGGTTGAAGAGGGCGGCGATCACGTAGATCGCCATGATGACGAGCATCGCCGCTTCGGCGGGCGTGTTGATCGACGGCGGCGTATGCGCCATCACGTGAGCGGCGAGATGCGGGCTGATGAGCGCACCGCCGAGCACGGTGCCGAGGATGATCGAGCCGACCGTCGTGCCTTCGATCCAGCCGTTGGCGGCAACGAGGCGGTCAGGCGGCAGAAGTTCTGTCAGAATGCCGTACTTCGCCGGCGAGTACGCCGCCGCGCCGAAGCCGACGACGCCGTATGCAAGAAGGGGATGGGTGCCTGCGAGCATCATCGCGCAGCCGACCACCTTGATCGTGTTCGTGATGAACATCACGCGGCCCTTCGGCCTCGAATCGGCGAATGCGCCGACGAAAGCGGCAAGCACGACGTACGACAGCACAAAAAACAGCTTGAGCAGCGGCGTCATCCAGTTCGGGGCGTGAAGGTCTTTCAGCAGTGCAATAGCGGCGATCAGCAGCGCATTGTCGGCCAGCGACGAAAAAAACTGCGCGGCCATGATGGTGTAAAAGCCTTTTTTCATCTGATGCGATGCTGTCCTCGCTGCAGTCCGTCCGCCCCGGACGGGTGGGGTGCATCCGGGCTTATTACGATCGAAATGGGTTGTGCGCACGGCTTTATATCATGAAAATAGCTGCATTCGGACTAGCAGATTCCTTGAGCGCCCGTCCCGTCGGCCTCGCGGGCGCAGACCGCGCCCTGTAAGATCCTGATTCGACAGCGTCTTTACGAAAAATTCCCATGCCTCGCCCCCTTTCCGCCACGATTCACACCGCCGCTCTCGCCAATAACCTCGCCGTCGCCCGCCGCCGCGCGCCGAACTCGAAAATCTGGGCTGTCGTGAAAGCCAATGCGTATGGCCACGGACTCGCGCGAGCGTTCCCCGGCCTGCGTGCGACAGACGGCTTTGGATTGCTCGACCTCGAAGAAGCCGCGAAGTTGCGGGAACTCGGCTGGGCCGGGCCGATCCTGCTGCTGGAAGGCTTCTTCCGGCCGACCGACATCGACGTGATCGACCGCTACAGCCTGACGACGGTCGTCCATTCGGACGAGCAGATGCGGATGCTCGAAATGGCGCGTCTGTCGAAGCCGGTCAATATTCAGTTGAAAATGAACAGCGGAATGAACCGGCTCGGCTACACGCCGGAGAAGTTCCGGCCCGCGTGGGAGCGCGCGCGCGCGTGCGCCGGCATCGGTCAGATCACGCTGATGACGCACTTCTCGGACGCCGACAGCGAACGCGGCGTCGCGGAGCAGGTGGCGACGTTCGAGCGCGGCGCGCAAGGGATCGCCGGCGCGCGCAGCCTCGCGAACTCGGCCGCGACGCTGTGGCATCCGTCCACGCACTTCGACTGGGTGCGGCCCGGGATCATCCTGTACGGCGCGTCGCCGTCCGGCCTCACCGCGGCGATCGAGGGCACCGGCCTGCAGCCGGCGATGACGCTCGCGTCCGAACTGATCGCGGTGCAGACGCTTGCCGAGGGCCAGACCATCGGCTACGGCTCGACGTTCGTCGCGCGCAAAACGACGCGGATCGGCGTCGTCGCGTGCGGCTACGCGGACGGTTATCCGCGCGTCGCGCCGGAAGGCACGCCGGTGATGGTCGACGGCGTGCTGACGCGGATCGTCGGCCGCGTGTCGATGGACATGCTGACCGTCGATCTGACGCCTTGTCAGAATGCGGGTGTCGGCAGCCGCGTCGAGCTGTGGGGCGCGAACGTGCCGATCGACGACGTCGCGCGCGCGTGCGGCACGATCGGCTACGAGCTGATGTGCGCGGTCGCGCAGCGCGTGCCGGTGCGGGCGGAATAAGCGGTGGCGAAAAGCGCGGCGAAGGTCCGCACGCTGTACACCTGCACCGAATGCGGCGGGCAGACACCGAAGTGGCTGGGCCAATGCCCGGCCTGCAACGCATGGAACACGCTGATCGAGAGCGTCCCGGAGTCGCCGTCCGCGCACCGCTTCCAGGCGCTCGCGAAAAGCGCGCCGGTGCGCCGTCTCGCCGACATCGAGGCGGCCGACGTGCCGCGCTTCACGACCGGCGTCGGGGAGTTCGACCGCGTGCTGGGCGGCGGTCTCGTGCCGGGCGGCGTCGTGCTGATCGGCGGCGATCCGGGCATCGGCAAATCGACGCTGCTGTTGCAGTCGCTCGCGCAGATCGCGGCCGAGCGTCGCGCGCTTTATGTGAGCGGCGAGGAGTCGGCCGCGCAGATCGCGTTGCGCGCGCAGCGTCTCGCGCTGCTCGATCCCGGCTCGAAGGCGAGCGAGCTGCAACTGCTCGCAGAAATCCAGCTCGAAAGGATTCAGGCGACGATCGACGCGGAGCGCCCCGACGTGGCCGTGATCGACTCGATCCAGACCGTCTATTCGGAAGCGTTGACGTCCGCGCCCGGCTCGGTCGCGCAGGTGCGCGAATGCGCGGCGCAGCTCACACGGATCGCGAAGCAGTCCGGCACCGCGATCATCATGGTCGGCCACGTGACGAAGGAGGGCAACCTCGCGGGGCCGCGCGTGCTCGAACACATCGTCGACACGGTGCTGTATTTCGAAGGCGACACGCATTCGTCGTTCCGGCTCGTGCGCGCATTCAAGAACCGCTTCGGCGCGGTGAACGAACTCGGCGTGTTCGCGATGACCGAGCGCGGGCTGCGCGGCGTCGCGAATCCATCGGCGCTGTTTCTTTCGCAGCACGAACAGAGCGTGCCGGGTTCGTGCGTGCTCGTCACGCAGGAAGGCTCGCGGCCGCTGCTCGTCGAAGTGCAGGCGCTCGTCGATACCGCGCACGTGCCGAATCCGCGCCGCCTCGCGGTCGGGCTAGAACAGAACCGGCTCGCGCTGCTGCTGGCGGTGCTGCACCGCCACGCGGGCATCGCGTGCTTCGATCAGGACGTATTCCTGAACGCGGTCGGCGGCGTGAAGATCACCGAACCGGCCGCCGACCTCGCGGTGCTGCTTGCAATACATTCGTCGATGCGTAACAAGGCGTTGCCGAAGGGACTGATCGTATTCGGCGAAGTCGGGCTCGCCGGCGAGATCCGGCCGTCGCCGCGCGGGCAGGAGCGCCTGAAGGAAGCCGCGAAGCTCGGTTTCTCGTGCGCGCTGATTCCGCGCGCGAATGCGCCGAAACAGCCGATCGACGGGCTGGAGGTGATCGCGGTCGAGCGCATCGAAGAGGCTATCGACCGCGTGCGCACGCTCGATTAAAACCGCCGGCGGGACGTCAACTGTCCCGTAATGATTAGTAACAACCCTGGTACCGACTGTAACCTGGCTCGCCGCCGTTTTCCCCTATGCTCTGACGCACTATGCAATCCGCGTCGAGCGGGAAGGATGGCGTCTTGAAACAGACTGATATGTCCGCCGGCGATCGCCCGATCGTCGTGCGCGGCTGCCGGGTCTCCGAGCCGATCCGTCAGCCTTGGGGCGGCGCATGCCGCATCGTCGAATGGATCGACAGCGATGGCCGGATCTCGCGTCGCGTGGTCGCGGAGAACGTGACCCCCGCACAGGTGCGCAACACGATCGCGCATCACGTCGAAGGCCGCAAACACGTGCTGCACGACGACGAACGCGGACCGCGTCAAACCCTGCCGCGCCGGTAGGAGACGCGTTTCAGCGAGCGCGCCCGCACCGGCTGCGGTTCCGTTGCCCGGTCAACCGACTACCCCCACGGACCATAACTGAACGGCTTGCCCGGCTTCTGCGCGGGCGCGTTCGCGGTATTCGCGTGGCGGTTGGCGTCGTTGTCCGGTCTTTCCTCGTTCGCGACCGACATCCCGGCGCCGCCATAACCGTACTGCTGCGGCTCTTCTGCCGGTCCGCTCTCCTGGCGTTCCGCTTCGAGCAGCGCCTGCGGATTGAACATCGGATGACGCGCCGCCTCGGCCGGCGTCAACACCGGCGATACGCAGCAGTCGAGCAGTTCGAGCCGGTCGATCCACGTCTGTAGCGGCTCTTTCCCGATCAGGTTCGCGAGTTCGTTCGTCAGCGCGACCGCGTCCGCGCCGCCGATCGCCTGGCCGAGACTCCAGTGCCGGTCGGCCCAGTCATTGCGGCCGATCGCCATGCACAGCGCCTGCCAGAACTTCAATTCGAGCGCCGCGACCGCGAGCCAGCGGTTGTCCTGCGTGCGATACAGGTTGTAGCACGGCACGCCGCCGTTCAGCAGCCCGTGGCCGGGACGCGTCGCAGCCACGTCGTCGTTCGCGAGCGCGACCTGCGCGACGACGTTGTTCACGTAGGTCGAATGCGCCATCGACACGTCGACGAACCGTCCTTCGCCGCCGCGCGCGACCTGCCACAACGCGGCGAGAATCTGCGTGACCGCGGTCAGCGCGCCGCCGAGCAGGTCGGCGATCTGGAAGTTCGGCAGCACCGGCGCGCCGTCGCGCGCGGACAGTTGATCGAGCACCCCCGTGTACGCGACGTAGTTCAGGTCGTGACCCGGCCGGCTCGAAAACGGGCCGGTCGCGCCGTAGCCGCTGATCGAGCAGTACACGAGTTTCGGATTGATCTCGCGCAGCGTGTCGTAGCTCGCGCCGAGGCGCTCCATCACGCCGGGACGGAAGCTCTCGACCAGCACGTCCGCGTCGCGCGCGAGCGCAAGCAGCACCGTGCGGCCGGTGTCGGATTTCAGGTCGAGCCGGGTTTCGCGCTTGCCGCGATTCACGATCCGGTAGAACGCGCCGGGCCGCCCGGCGACTTCGTCGGCGGCGCTTTGCATCATCACGCGGGTCGCGTCGCCGTCGCCCGGCGGCTCGATTTTCAGCACGTCGGCGCCCAGTTCGGCGAGCCGCAGCGTCGCGACCGGTCCCGGCAGCAGCCCGGTCAGGTCGAGCACGCGAAGGCCATGCAATGGAGCGGGAGACGACACGGTTGACTCCTTGACCGGCGGCACGCACGCGGCGCGCCGCTAGCCGATCTGTTCAAGCTCCTCGTGCGCTTCGAGCCACTGGGCTTCCAGCTCATCGAGACGTGACTGCACCTGCGCCTGCCTGCGAATTGCGTCGGTCAGCTTCGCCTTCTGCGCGGGCTCGTAGCTGGCCGGGTCGGCGATGAACGCGTCGAGCGTGCCTTTCTCGGCATTCAGCGCGTCCATTTCCTTTTCGATCTTGCCGATGCGATTTTGCAGCGGCTTCTTCAATTGCGACAGCTTTTGCCGCGTTTCCGCTTCCTGGCGGCGCAGCTCCTTGCGGTTCGCGCCGCCGTCGCCGTTCGCGCCCGACTCCGCGTCCTGCTTCGACGCCGCCCGCTGTTCGGCCGCATGTTGCAGCAGCCAGTCGCGATAGTCGTCGAGATCGCCGTCGAACGGTTGCAGCCGGTGCTTCGCGACCAGCATGAACTGATCGGTCGTCGCGCGCAGCAGATGCCGGTCGTGCGACACGAGGATCAGCGTGCCGTCGAACTGCGCGAGCGCCATTGTCAGCGCGTGGCGCGTTTCGAGGTCGAGGTGGTTCGTCGGCTCGTCGAGCAGCAGCAGGTTCGGCTTCTGCCAGATGATCAGCGCGAGCGCGAGGCGCGCCTTCTCGCCGCCGGAAAACGGCGCGATCGGCGCGGTCGCCATCTCGCCCGCGAAGTTGAAGCCGCCGAGGAAGTCGCGCAGTTCCTGTTCGCGCGTGTCCGGCGCGAGCCGCGCGAGGTGTTGCAGCGGCGAGTCGTCGGGGCGCAGCGTTTCCAGCTGATGCTGCGCGAAGTAGCCGATCTGCAACCCCTTGCCGGTGCGCAGGTCGCCCGCGAGCGGCGCGAGCGTGCCGGCGAGCGTCTTGATCAGCGTGGACTTGCCCTGGCCGTTTGCGCCGAGCAGGCCGATCCGCTGGCCGTTCTGGATCGACAGCGCGACGTGCTCGACGATCGGAATCTCATGGCCATCGTCGTTGCGATAACCGCAGCGCACGTCGTCCATCACGAGCATCGGGTTCGGCGCGGAGTCCGGCGTGCGGAACTCGAACGTGAACGGCGACGCCGCGTGCGCGGGCGCGATCAGCTCCATCTTTTCGAGCGCCTTCACGCGGCTCTGCGCCTGGCGCGCCTTCGTCGCCTTGGCCTTGAAGCGGTCGATGAAGCTTTGCAGATGCGCGACGGTCCGCTGCTGCTTTTCATATGCGCTCTGCTGGAGCGCGAGCTGCTGCGCGCGCAGGATCTCGAACTGCGAGTAGTTGCCGCCATAGCGTTTGATCTGCTGCTGTTCGAGATGCAGCGTCACGTTGCAGATCGCGTCGAGGAACTCGCGGTCGTGCGAGATCACGACCAGCGTGCCGGGGTAGCGGTGCAGCCAGTCTTCGAGCCACACGATCGCGTCGAGGTCGAGGTGGTTCGTCGGTTCGTCGAGCAGCAGCAGGTCCGAGCGGCACATCAGCGCCTGCGCGAGATTCAGGCGCATCCGCCAGCCGCCGGAGAAGCTGCCGACCGGCTGGCGCGTCTGTTCGAGCGTGAAGCCGAGGCCGAGCAGCAGCGCCTCGGCGCGCGCGGGGGCGGTGTAGCCGTCAGCGTCCGCGAACGCCGCGTGCGCTTCGGCTTCGGCCGCGCCGTCGTGCGCGGCGGACGCGGCCGCGATGCGGGCTTCGATGTCGCGCAGCGCGGCGTCGCCGTCGAGCGTGTAGTCGAGCGCGCTGCGCTCGACCGCCGGTGTTTCCTGCGCGACGTGCGCGATCTGCCACGACGGCGGCAGCGAGAAGTCGCCGCCGTCCGCGTGCAGTTCGCCGCGCAGCACGGCGAACAACGTCGATTTGCCCGCGCCGTTCGCGCCGACGAGCCCGGCCTTCTCGCCGGGGTTCAGCGTGAACGACGTCTGGTCGAAGAGCGGCTTGGTACCGCGGGCAAGACTGAATTGGTTGAAGCGGATCACAGCAGGGCCAGCGTCGAGAAAACGCTATTCTAGACCGTGCCGCGCCGGCATCGGCATCGTCCGTTCGGCCAGGCAGCGCAGCGACACGTTTCTCGCTTAGACTGGCGCTTTCGATGGAGGGCGCAGATGGCTTCGATCTATTCGTTTTCGGCTCGTTCGCTGGCCGGCGAGCCGGTGTCGCTGGACCGGTACCAGGGCAAGGTGCTGCTGGTCGTGAACACGGCGAGCGAGTGCGGGTTCACGCCGCAATACGCGGGCCTGCAGAAACTGTACGAGGACTACGAGGGGCGCGGCCTCGTCGTGCTCGGCTTTCCGTGCAACCAGTTCGGCAAGCAGGAGCCGGGCGACGCGGAGCAGATCGGCAGCTTCTGCGAGAAGAACTACGGCGTCACGTTCCCGATGTTCGAGAAGATCGACGTGAACGGCGCGAACGCGCATCCGCTGTACCGCTGGCTGACCGAAGAGGCGCCGGGGGTGCTCGGGCTGGAGGCGATCAAGTGGAACTTCACGAAGTTTCTCGTCGATCGCGAAGGCAACGTCGTCAAGCGGTATGCGCCGGTCACGAAGCCGGACGCGATCGCGGGCGACATCGAAAAGCTGCTGTAGCCGCCGCGCGGGCCGTGGCGGCCGGCTAAAGGATCGGCGAGAAGAGCCGCGCGAGGTGCATCGTGATCTTGCGCAGCGCGGGCGCGCGGCGGTATTCGCCACGGTCGATCTCGACGGTGTCGTCGAAGTCGCGCAGCAGCATCGCCTCGACCTCGGCCGCGAAACCGCGATGCACGGTCAGCACCATGATCTCGAAGTTCAGCCGGAACGAGCGGTTGTCGAGATTCGCGCTGCCGATCGCGGCGGCCACGTCGTCGATCAGCACGACCTTCTGGTGCAGGAAACCCGGCTTGTAGCGGAAGATGCGGATGCCCGCGCGGATCGCGTCGAACGCATAGAGCGTCGACGCCTCGAACACCACGTAGTGGTCGCGCCGCGCGGGAATCATGATCCGCACGTCGACGCCGCGCAGCACCGCGAGCCGCAGCGCGGCGAACACCGCTTCGTCCGGCACGAGGTACGGCGTCGTGATCCACAGCCGCTTGCGCGCCGCGTTGATCGCCTCGACGAAAAACAGCGAGCAGGTTTCCTGGCGGTCGGCCGGGCCGGTCGGCATCACGAGGCAGAACATCCCGTCGTCGTGCGGCTTCTGCGGCGGCGGCTCGCAGTCGGGCAGCCGCTGCGTCGCCCAGTACCAGTCCTCGGTGAACACGAACTGGATGTTCGCGACCGCCGGCCCGCGCACCTCGATATGCGTGTCGCGCCACGGCGACAGCGGCGGTTTCGCGCCGAGATATTCGACGCCGACGTTGTGGCCGCCGACGAACGCGCGCTCGCCGTCCACGACGACGATCTTCCGGTGATTGCGGAAGTTCAACTGGAACCGGTTGACGAAGAGCCGCCGCGTCGCGAACGGATGCACGGTCACGCCGCCGGCGGACAGCGCGGCCGTGTAGCTCGACGGCAGGTCGAAGCAGCCGATGCTGTCGTACAGGAAGAATGCGCGCACGCCGCGCGCCGCGCAGGCGACGAGCGCGTCTTTCAGCAGGTTGCCGAGCGCGTCCGCGCGCACGATGAAGAACTGCACGATCACGTAGCTGCGCGCGTGTTCGATCGCGTCGAGGATCGCCGCGAACGTCGCTTCGCCGTTCACCAGCGTGCGCACCGAGTTGCCGGGCACGAGCGGCATCGCGCCCAGTTGCACGAACGTGCGGATCGCGCGCGGATCGAATTCGTACGCGGGCCACGAACTGGACGGCGGCGGCGCGGCCCGCTCCGGCGCATGCGCGCGTTCGCGCAGTGTTTCGTTGCGCAGCCGGCGCGCATCGACGTAGCCGGCGAACTTGCTGCGGCCGAGGAACAGATACGGGACCAGCGTCAGGTACGGCATCGTCGCGAGCGATACCGCCCAGGCAATCGCGCCTTGCGACGTGCGGGTGTTGAGAATCGCGTGGCACGCGGCGATAAGGCCCAGCACGTGGATGAGCGCGAGCAGCGGCGCGAGGTCTGACCAGTCGAAATGCTGCATGGATGCGAAGGACGCTCCTGGGGCGCGGCCCTTAACGGGGCCGTTGCGGAACGGCCATCTTACCCGGACCGCCCGCCGCGCGGCGATCGGTCCCGCCGGCAGCCTGCCGCGCGTCAGCGCCGCCGCGCGCGGCGCGGGTCGTGAACGGCGCCGAAACCCGGTCCGGCATCGGCCCGGCCACGGCCCCGCATCACACCGGCAGGTCGGCCGCCTGGATCAGGAACACGTTGTCGTCGCCGGCGCTGGTCGACAGCCACACGAGGTCGAGGCCGCCGAACGCCGCCTCGACGTTCGCGCGTTCGTTGCCGATCTCGACCACCAGCACGCCGTCGTCGGTCAGCCACTGGCGCGCGTCGGCGATGATCCGGCGCACGATGTCCATGCCGTCCGCGCCGCCCGCGAGCGCGATCTCGGGCTCGTGCCGGTACTCGGCCGGCAGCGTCTGCATCGACGTTGCGTTCACGTACGGCGGGTTCGTCAGGATCACGTCGTAACGGCGCTCGGGCAGCGGCGAGAACAGGTCGCCTTCGAACAGCGCGATGCGGTCGTCGAGTTCATGCTCGTGCACGTTGCGCGTCGCGACTTCGAGCGCGGGCGCGGAGAGGTCGACCGCATCGATGTCCGCGTTCGGGAACGCGTGCGCGGCGAGGATCGCGAGGCTCGCGGAGCCGGTGCACAGTTCGAGCACCGCGCTCACCTGCTCGGGGTCCTCGACATACGGTTGCAGACCGTCCTGCAACAGTTCGCCGATGAACGAGCGCGGCACGATCACGCGTTCGTCCACATAAAAGCGCAGCCCGTGCATCCACGCTTCGCGCGTGATGTACGCGGCCGGCACGCGGCCCGTCGCGCGCCGCTCGATCACGTCGAGCACGCCGTCGATTTCGTCGGGCGCGAGGCGCGCGTCGAGGAACGGGTCGAGCAGGTCGAGCGGCAGATGCAGCGTGTGCAGGATCAGATACGCGGCCTCGTCGTACGCGTTGGTCGAGCCGTGACCGAACGCGAGTTCCGCGCCGTTGAAGCGCGACACCGCATAACGCAGCAGGTCGCGCACGGTGGAGAAGGTCGTCGAAAGCGGATGGGTCATAAGGGGGCTCCGGTTCGCGCTTACGCGATCAGTTGTTCGAGCACGCGACGATACACGTTCTTCAGCGGCTCGACGAACGCGACTTCGACGTGCTCGTCGATCTTGTGGATGCTGCCGTTCGGCGGCCCGAACTCGACCACCTGCGGGCAGATCCGCGCGATGAAGCGGCCGTCCGACGTGCCGCCGGTCGTCGAAAGCTCGGTGGCGACGCCGGTCTCGTCGCGGATCGCGCGTTCGAGCGCGGACGAAAGGTCGCCGCGCGGCGTCAGGAACGGCAGGCCGCTGATCGTCCAGTGCAGTTCGTAGTCGAGCCCGTGGCGGTCGAGGATCGCGTGCACGCGCTGCTGCAATCCTTCGACGGTGCTCGCGGTCGAGAAGCGGAAGTTGAACAGCACTTCCGCGTGGCCCGGAATCACGTTGCTCGCGCCGGTGCCGCTGTGCAGGTTCGATACCTGCCAGGTGGTCGGCGGGAAGTATTCGTTGCCGTCGTCCCAGCGTTCGGCGACCAGTTCCGCGAGCGCGGGCGCGAACAGATGCACCGGATTCTTCGCGAGATGCGGATACGCGATGTGGCCTTGCACGCCCTTGACCACCAGCTTGCCCGACATCGAGCCGCGCCGGCCGTTCTTCACGCAGTCGCCGAGCGTGTGCGTGGACGTCGGCTCGCCGACGATGCAGTAGTCGAGCTTCTCGCCGCGCTGCTCCAGCAGATCGACGACCTTCACGGTGCCGTCGGTCGCCGGGCCTTCCTCGTCGCTCGTGATCAGAAAGCCGATCGAGCCGCGATGCTGCGGATGCGCGGCGGCGAACTCCTCGCTCGCGACGACGAATGCGGCGAGCGACGTTTTCATGTCGGCCGCGCCGCGCCCGTAGAGCTTGCCGTCGCGATGCGTCGGCTCGAACGGCGGCGAACTCCATTGTTCGAGCGGGCCGGTCGGCACGACGTCGGTGTGGCCCGCGAACACGAGCAGCGGACCTTGCGGGCCGGCGCTGCCGCGCTTCACCGCCCACAGGTTCGTCACGCCGTGCGACTCGATCGTCTCGCACGCGAAACCGAGCGCCGCGAGGCGTTCGGTCATGAGGCGCTGGCAGTGCTGGTCGTCGGGCGTCACGGACGCGCGCGCGATCAGCTGTTCGGTAAGGGCGAGGGTGGCGGACATGGGCTAACCACTTTCAATAAAAATGCCGGCGCCGTGGTTCACACGCGCCGGCTACGGGATGCGAAGCGCGGGACGCGTCCCGCGCGGATGCTGCGTTCAGGCGAACAGCGTCGCGTACTGGTCGGCCGAGAAGCCGAGCATCTTCACGCGGCCGTTCACGACGACGACCGGCCGCTTGATGACCGACGGCTTGTCGATCATCAGCGCGATCGCGCCGGCCGGCGTGTCGGCGGCCGCCTTCACGTCGTCCGCGAGGCCGCGCCAGGTGGTGCCGCGCCGGTTCACCAGCGCGTCGAGCGGCACGTCCTTCAGCCAGCCTTCGATCAGCGGAGCGTCCACGCCGGCTTTCTTGAAGTCGTGGAACTCGAACGCGACGCCGTGCTCTTCGAGCCACGTGCGCGCCTTCTTCACGGTGTCGCAGTTCGGGATGCCGTAGACGACCGTTTTCTTCGCCATCAGTCGCCCCGCAGCAGCTCGTTCAGGCCGACCTTCGCGCGCGTCTTCGCATCGACCTTCTTCACGATCACCGCGCAATAGAGGCTGTGCGTGCCGTCCTTCGACGGCAGGTTGCCCGCGACCACGACCGAGCCGGCCGGAATGCGGCCGTACGACACTTCGCCAGTTTCGCGGTCGTAGATCTTCGTGCTCTGGCCGAGGTAGACGCCCATCGAGATCACCGAGTTCTCCTCGACGATCACGCCTTCGACCACTTCCGAGCGCGCGCCGATGAAGCAGTTGTCCTCGATGATGACCGGGTTCGCCTGCAGCGGCTCCAGCACGCCGCCGATGCCGACGCCGCCCGACAGGTGCACGTTCTTGCCGATCTGCGCGCACGAGCCGACGGTCGCCCACGTGTCGACCATCGTGCCTTCGTCGACGTAGGCGCCGATGTTCGTGTACGACGGCATCAGCACGACGTTCTTCGCGATGAACGAGCCGCGGCGCGCGATTGCCGGCGGCACCACGCGGAAGCCGCCCGCGGCGAAGTCTTCCGCCGTGTAGCTGGCGAACTTCGACGGCACCTTGTCGTAGAACTGGGTGTAACCGCCGGCCGGCATCGGCGCGTTGTCCTCAAGGCGGAACGACAGCAGCACGGCCTTCTTCAGCCACTGGTTGACGACCCAGTCGCCGTCCTTCTTCCCGGCGACGCGGAGCAGGCCGCGGTCGAGCTGCTCGATCGCGTGCGCGACGGCTTCGCGTACTTCGGTGGGGGCGGCCTTCGGCGACAGCTCGGCGCGGTTTTCCCAGGCGTTGTCGATGATCTGCTGAAGTTGTTGCGACATGACGATGAATCCGGTGTTGAGCGATAGGGGGAATTCGGTTGGTGCAGCCGGCGCGATGCACGCGCCGCATCCGGTGCGCGGCCTGGCGGCTACGCGAGCGAGCGGCAGAAGTCCACGATGCGCTGCGCGCCTTCGATGCATTCGCCGACGTCGGCGACGAGCGCCATGCGGACGAAATCGCGGCCGGGGTTCGCGCCGTGCGCTTCGCGCGCGAGGTACGAGCCGGGCAGAACCGTCACATTATAGTCGGCGTACAGGCGCTGGGCGAACGCGGTATCGGTGAGGCCGGTGCGGGCGACGTTCGCCCACAGATAGAACGCGGCGTCCGGCAGCTTTACGTCGAGCACGTCCGCGAGCATCGGCGTGACGGTCGAGAATTTCTGCGCGTATTTCGCGCGGTTCTCGCGCACGTGGGTCTCGTCGCCCCACGCGGCGATGCTCGCGGCCTGCCAGACCGGCGACATCGCGGAGCCGTGATACGTGCGGTACAGCGTGAATTTCTTCAGGATCGCCGCGTCGCCGGCGACGAACCCCGAGCGCATGCCCGGCGCGTTCGAACGCTTCGACAGGCTCGACAGCATCACGAGCCGTTCGAAGCCGCGGCCGAGCCTGTGCGCGGCTTCGAGGCCGCCGAGCGGCGGTTTCGTTTCGTCGAAGTAGATTTCCGAATAACACTCGTCGGATGCGATCACGAAGCCGTAGCGGTCGGACAGCGCGAACAGTTCGCGCCAGTCGTCGAGCGTCAGCACCGCGCCGGTCGGGTTGCCCGGCGAGCACACGTACAGCAGCTGGGTGCGTGCCCACACCGCGTCCGGCACCGACGAGTAGTCGCACGCGAAGTTGCGCGCGGCGTCGCTGTTCACGAAGTACGGCTCGCCGCCGCCGAGCAGCGCCGCGCCTTCATAGATCTGGTAGAACGGGTTCGGGCAGAGTACGATCGCGCGCTGCGCCGGGTCCGCCGGGTTCTTCCAGCCGGCGGTCGGGTCCAGCACCGTCTGGGCGAGCGCGAACAGCGCCTCGCGCGAGCCGGACACCGGCAGTACCTCGGTGTTCGCGTCGATCTGCGGCAGCCCGTAGCGTTGCTTGACCCACGCGGCGATCGCCTCGCGCAGCGCCGGCGACCCGGCGGTCGCCGGATAGACCGACAGTCCGTCGAGCGACGCGACGACCGCGTCGCGGACCAGCGCCGGCGTCGGGTGTTTCGGCTCGCCGATCCCGAAGCTGATGTGGCGCAGCGCGGCGTTCGGCGCGACATCCTTGAACAGTGCGCGCAGCTTTTCGAACGGATAGGACTGAAGGGTATCGAGGAGCGGATTCACTTGGGCGTTGGACGGGCTGAACGGGACGGCGACGGATGCGGAGCGCGGCAAGGCGCGCTCCGAAGCGAGGCTGCCGCGTGGCGCGACGGACGGCGGGCCGGCGTGCCGCGGCGGCTTGCAAGGGTCCGATTATAGCTTGGCGGCGCAGGGTTGCGCCGGGTGGCCGGGGTGACTGGCGCGTCGGGTGCGGCGGCGCGGGCTGCGGCTGGCGGCGTAGGCGCGTCGTGGGATGCAGCCCGTTGCGCGTGGACGCGGCGCATGCGACTGGCAGCGTGCCGTGACCCTCGACCATGCCGGGCAGATCCGGGCGGAAGAAGCGGCGTATGGGCAATCGGCCGCTCGTCCGCCATGAATGAGCATCGGCAACGCAACGGGCAACGGAACAGAAGAGCAAGGGTTTAACCAATGCATTTGAAGAAGCAGGCAACGCGCGCGAACAGCGCGTCGCGGGCAACAGGAAATCCCCACCGATGACCGCAGTCACCCGCACCGGCTGGCCGGCGCTCGCGATTCTCGTCGGCGCGTCGGTCTGGGGGATCGTCTGGTATCCGCTGCGGATCGTGGCGGCGCTCGGCGTGTCCGGCACCGCCGCGAGCGCGCTGACCAGCGCGGCCGGCTGCCTGTTCGTGCTCGCGCTGCGCTGGCGCTCGATCCGCACGATGCGCTGGCACCGCGTGCTGCCGCTGCTCGGCCTCGCGGCCGGCGTGAACAACCTCGGTTTCGTGTGGGGCTCGATCCATGGCGAGGTGATGCGCGTGCTGCTGCTGTTCTACCTCGCGCCCGCATGGACCGCGCTGTTCGCGCATTTCATCCTGCGCGAGCGGCTCACGTGGTCCGGCGCGGCGCTCGCCGCGCTGTCGCTCGCGGGCGCGGTGCTGATGCTGTGGTCGCCGCACGCGGGTCTGCCGTTGCCCGCCGACGCGGCCGAATGGGCCGGCCTCGCCGGCGGCATGGGTTTCGCGATGAGCAACGTGCTCGTGCTGAAGACGGCCCGCGTGCTGCCGGACATGAAACCCGAGATGCGCACCGCGATCGTGTTCGGCGGCGCGGCGTTGTCCGGCGCATTCGCCGCGTGTTTCGAGCCGATGCCCGCGCCGCCCGTCGGTCCGGCGCTCGTGCATGTCGTCTGGCTCGTCGTCGTGCTCGGCATCGCGCTCGGCGCGAACAACATGCTCGTGCAGTTCGGCCTCGCCCGGGTGCCGGCGAACCGCGCGTCGATCATCATGCTGTTCGAACTCGTCGTCACCGCGCTGACCGCGTGGCTGTTCGCGGGTGAGGTGCCCGGCCTGCACGAGTGGGCGGGCGGCGGCTGCATCGTGCTCGCGTCGCTGCTGTCGAACTGGGTCCATCGGGTCCGGCCGCCGCGCGGCGGGGACGGCGGCGACTGTGGCGGTCCAGCGTCGCGCGGGACCGCCGATGCGCGGGACGGCGCACGCGCGATGGTATGATTGCCGCTGTCTGCGCCGCGCCGCACGCCCTTCGCGTACGTCGCGGCGCGTGCGTATTCGTGGCGTCCGCCCGGAACGCGTGGCGCCGTCGCACGGTCGCGGCGGCGCGGCGCGCGGCGGTCCCGTTCACCTTCCCATTCCAACAGCGATATCGCCGTGCGTCTGACCTCGATTAAACTCGCTGGCTTCAAGTCATTCGTCGATCCCACGCATTTCCAGGTTCCGGGCCAGCTCGTCGGCGTGGTCGGGCCGAACGGGTGCGGCAAGTCCAACATCATCGATGCGGTGCGCTGGGTGCTCGGCGAATCGCGCGCGTCCGAGTTGCGCGGCGAGTCGATGCAGGACGTGATCTTCAACGGCTCGACCGCGCGCAAGCCGGGCAGCCGCGCGAGCGTCGAACTCGTGTTCGACAACGCGGACGGCCGCGCGGCCGGCCAGTGGGGGCAATACGCGGAAATCGCGGTGAAGCGCGTGCTCACGCGCGACGGCACGTCGAGCTACTACATCAACAACCTGCCGGCGCGCCGGCGCGACATCCAGGACATCTTCCTCGGCACCGGCCTCGGCCCGCGCGCGTACGCGATCATCGGGCAGGGCATGATCGCGCGGATCATCGAGGCGAAGCCCGAGGAACTGCGCGTGTTCCTCGAAGAAGCGGCCGGCGTGTCGAAGTACAAGGAACGCCGTCGCGAGACCGAGAACCGTCTGCACGACACGCGCGAGAACCTGACTCGCGTGGAGGACATCGTCCGCGAACTGGCGACGAACCTCGAAAAGCTCGAAGGCCAGGCGATCGTCGCGACGAAGTTCCGCGAGTTGCAGGCCGACGGCGAGGAGAAGCAGCGCCTGCTGTGGCTGCTGCGCAAGAACGAGGCCGCGAACGAGCAGCAGCGCCAGCAGCGCGCGATCGAGCAGGCGCAGATCGACCTCGAAGCGCAGACCGCACGGCTGCGCGAAGTGGAGGCGGAACTGGAAACGCTGCGGGTCGCGAACTATTCGGCGAGCGACGCGATGCAGGCCGCGCAGGGCGGGCTGTACGAAGCGAACGCCGAGGTGAGCCGGCTCGAAGCGGAGATCCGCTTCATCGTCGAATCGCGCAACCGCGTGCAGGCGCAGATCGCCGCGTTGAACGCGCAGCGCGAGCAGTGGCAGTCGCAGGCGCAGAAGGCGCAGGACGACCTCGCGGACGCGGAAGAACAACTCGCGATCGCGGAAGAGAAGGCCGCGCTCGCGGAAGACGACGCGGTCGCGAAGCAGGAAGCGTTGCCCGCGCTCGAAGCGCGCTGGCGCGATGCGCAGACGCAATTGAACGACGAGCGCGGCGGCATCGCGCGCACCGAGCAGGCGCTGAAGCTCGAAGCCGCGCAGCAGCGCAACGCGGACCAGATGCTGCAACAGCTTCAGCAGCGGCACGAGCGGCTGAAGGCCGAGGAAGGCGGGCTCGACGCGCCGGATGAAACGCAGCTCGAAGAACTGCGGATGCAGCTGGCCGAGCAGGAAGAGATCCTCAACGACGCGCAGCAGCGTCTTGCCGATGCGCAGGAGGCGTTGCCGCGTCTCGACGCCGAGCGCCGCGCCGCGCACGAACGCGTGCAGTCCGAAAGCGCGCAGATCCATCAGCTCGAAGCGCGCCTTGCCGCATTGAAGCAGTTGCAGGAGAACGTGCAGACCGAAGGCAAGATCCAGCCTTGGCTCGAACGCCACGAACTGGGTTCGCTGCCGCGTCTGTGGAAGAAGCTGCACGTCGAGGCCGGCTGGGAAACCGCGCTCGAAGCGGTGCTGCGCGAACGGCTCGCGGCGCTCGAAGTGTCGAACCTCGACTGGGTGAAGGCGTTCGCGAACGACGCGCCGCCCGCGAAACTCGCGTTCTACGCGCCGCCGTCGGCCGCGCAGCCGCCTGTCGCGCCGGCCGGCATGACGCCGCTGCTGTCGCTCGTGCGGATCGACGATGCCGGGATGCGCGCGGTGCTGACCGAATGGCTCGGCTCGACGTTCGTCGCGGACGATCTCGCCCAGGCTTTGGCGCAGCGCGCGCAACTGCCGGCGGGCGCCGCGTTCGTCGTGAAGGCCGGGCACATGGTCACGCGCGTCGGCGTGCAACTGTATGCAGCCGATTCCGAGCAGGCCGGGATGCTCGCGCGTCAGCAGGAAATCGAGAACCTCGCGCGCCAGGTGCGCGCGCAGGCGCTGCTGGCCGACGAGGCGCGGGCCGCGTCGGTGCGCGCGGAAGCCGCGCATTCGCAGGCCGCGCAGGCGCTGACCGAACTGCGTCAGCAGGCCGAGCGCGCGACGCAGCGCGTGCATGCGTTGCAGATGGACGTGCTGAAGCTCACGCAGGCGCACGAGCGCTACACCGCGCGCAGCACGCAGATCCGCGAGGAACTCGAAGAGATCGCCGCGCAGATCGACGAGCAGCGCGCGTTGCGTGCGGAGTCCGAAGCGAACTTCGAGCGCCACGACGGTGAACTGGCCGAGTTGCAGGCGCGTTTCGAGGACAACCAGCTTGCGTTCGAGGCGCTCGACGAGGAACTGGCGAGCGCGCGCACGAACGCGCGCGACCTCGAACGCGCGGCGGCGGATGCGCGCTTCGCGGCGCGCAACATGGCGAACCGGATCGACGAGTTGCGCCGGAACATCCAGGTCGCGCACGACCAGAGCGAGCGCGTCGCCGCGTCGCTGGAGGACGCACGCGCGGAACTGGAGACGATCAACGAGCAGACCGCGCACACCGGCCTCCAGGAGGCGCTCGAAGTGCGCGCGGAGAAGGAAGAGGTGCTGCGCGCGGCGCGCGCCGAACTCGACGACCTGAGCGCGAAGCTGCGCCAGTCGGACGAGGCGCGCCTCACCGCGGAGCGCGCGTTGCAGCCGCTGCGCGACCGCATCACCGAGTTGCAGTTGAAGGAGCAGGCCGCGCGGATGACCGGCGAGCAGTTCGTCGAGCAACTGGAGGCGGCCGGCGTCGACGAGGCGGCGTTGCAGCAGAAGCTGACGCCGGACCTGAAGCCGTCGTACCTGCAAGGCGAGGTCACGCGGATCAACAACGCGATCGCCGCGCTCGGGCCGGTCAACATGGCCGCGCTCGACGAACTCGCGGCGGCGACCGAGCGCAAGACCTTCCTCGACGCGCAGTCGGCCGACCTGACGAGCGCGATCGACACGCTCGAAGACGCGATCCGCAAGATCGACCAGGAAACGCGCACGCTGCTGCAAGGCACGTTCGACGAGGTGAACCGCCATTTCGGCGAACTGTTCCCGCGCCTGTTCGGCGGCGGCCAGGCGAAACTCATCATGACCGGCGACGAGATCCTCGACGCCGGCGTGCAGGTGATGGCGCAGCCGCCCGGCAAGAAGAACTCGACGATCCACCTGCTGTCCGGCGGCGAGAAGGCGCTGACCGCGACCGCGCTCGTGTTCGCGATGTTCCAGTTGAACCCCGCGCCGTTCTGTCTGCTCGACGAGGTCGACGCGCCGCTCGACGATGCGAACACCGAACGCTTTGCGAACCTCGTGCGCGCGATGTCGGACAAAACCCAGTTCCTGTTCATCTCGCACAACAAGATCGCGATGGAGATGGCGCAGCAACTGATCGGCGTGACGATGCAGGAGCAGGGCGTCTCACGGATCGTCGCGGTCGACATGGAAACCGCAGCGGGTTTCGCCCAGAATACGGCTTGATGACGGCCTGAAAGAATGAATGGCCGGTACGCGGCCGGGACGGCGACCCGTTTGCGCGCCGCGGTTGCGGTGCGCGCGTGTCCGCCGGCTGCGCGCCGCCGGAAGAAGAATTGCTGATGGAGCATGCATGGACGAGTTGACACTCGGATTGATCGGCGCGGGCGCCGTGGTGGTGGGTGGCGTGGTCGTGTACAACGCGTGGCAGGGCGCGAAGGTGCGTCGCCGGATGCCGAGACCCATGCCCGACGACGCGGCGGAAACGCTCGCCCGCGAGGAACACGAGGAGCAGAGCCCGTTCATCGAGCCGGCGCGCGCGCCGTCGCGCCGCGAGCCGACGCTCGCGGGCGCGGCCGCGACCGGCGAAGAGCGGGTCGAGCCGGGTTTTGGCGCGGCCGCGCCGCCGGATACGCCGGTGGATATCCAGGCGGAGAACACGTCGCCGAACGGCTTCGCGGATGAAGCGGCCGCCGAAGGCGCGCCGGCCGGCACCGATGCGGGACCGGCCCATGCGGCCAACGCGGCCAACGCAACCCATGCGACCGAGCCTGGCGACGCGGAGCCGATCGAACCGGTGTTGCCGGCCGCGACGACGATCTCCGCCGCGCCGCCCGCGGTCGTCGATCGCCGGATCGACTGCATCGTGCCGGTGCGGCTCGCCGCGCCGGTCGCCGGCGAGCGCGTGATTCCGCTCGCGCAGCGGCTGCGCCGCGCGGGCAGCAAGCCGGTCCATATCGAAGGCAAACCCGACGGCGGCAACTGGGAGTTGCTGCAAAACGGCGTGCGTTACGAGGAACTGCGCGCGGCCGCGCAGCTCGCGAACCGCAGCGGCCCGCTGAACGAACTGGAGTTTTCCGAGTTCGTGACCGGCGTGCAGCAGTTCGCGGATGCGCTCGACGCGTCGCCGGAATTTCCGGACATGATGGAGACCGTGTCGATGGCGCGCGAACTCGACGGCTTCGCCGCGCAGTGCGACGCGCAACTGTCGATCAACGTGATGTCGGACGGCGCGCCGTGGTCTGCGAACTACGTGCAGGCGGTCGCGTCGCAGGACGGGCTGCTGCTGTCGCGCGACGGCACGCGGTTCGTGAAGCTCGACGCGAAGCAGAGCCCGGTGTTCATGCTGCAGTTCGGCGACACGAATTTCCTGCGCGACGACCTCACGTACAAGGGCGGCCAGATGATCACGCTGGTGCTCGACGTGCCGGTCGCGGACGAGGACATCCTGCCGTTCCGGCTGATGTGCGACTACGCGAAGTCGCTGGCCGAGCGGATCGGCGGACGCGTCGTGGACGACCAGCGCCGGCCGCTGCCGGAAACGGTGCTCCAGTCGATCGACAAGCAGCTGATGACGCTTTACGCAAAACTCGAACAGGCCGGCATTCCGGCGGGTTCGCCGGCGACCCGGCGGTTGTTCAGCCAGTAAGCGAGCCGGCACGGATCGCGCGGGTTGCGTTGCAGGCCCGCGCATCCGGCGCTTGCTTCGCGCTTTGACAGGCGTTGCCGGAAGCGTCCGTGCGGCCCGCTGTGCAGGATGGCCCGCTCTTCCGGGCCGCTGCCCGGCGTCCGGGTAACGCGCGTGCGATGCCGCACGCGTGCTGCGGTTGAACCCCATCCGGCCGATGCGACGCGGTACGCTTCCTGCGATAATCTGACGTCCGGAATCCCACTCGCAAACCACTCCCCAACGCCGCCTCAGCATGGCCCGAACGTCCGCAAAACATCCCGATGAAACGTCTGCGTCGCAACGCGCAGCGTGGCTGCGCGCCGAACTCGAACGCGCGAACCATGCGTACTACGTGCTCGACCAGCCGGATCTGCCCGATGCGGAATACGACCGGCTGTTCCAGGAGCTTCAGCATCTCGAAACGGAGCATCCGGAACTGCTGACGCCGGACTCGCCGACGCAGCGCGTCGGCGGCGAGGCCGCGGCCGGCTTCGAGCAGGTCGTGCACGACGTGCCGATGCTGTCGCTGAACAACGGTTTCGCGGACGAGGACATTGTCGCGTTCGACAAGCGCGTCGCGGACGCGCTCGGCAAGGTCGAGGCCGACGTCGAATACGCGTGCGAACTGAAGTTCGACGGCCTCGCGATCTCGCTGCGCTATGTCGACGGCGCGTTCGTGCAGGCGTCGACGCGCGGCGACGGCACGACCGGCGAGGACGTCACCGCGAACGTGCGGACCATCCGCTCGCTGCCGCTGCGGCTGAAGGGCACGCGGATTCCGAAGGTGCTCGACGTACGCGGCGAGGTGCTGATGTTCCGCCGCGACTTCGAGCGCATGAACCAGCGGCAGCGCGACGCCGGGCAGAAGGAGTTCGCGAATCCGCGCAACGCGGCGGCGGGCAGCCTGCGTCAGCTCGACCCGAAGATCACCGCGCAGCGTCCGCTGTCGTTTTTCGCGTACGGGATCGGCGTGCTCGAAGGCGCGCCGATGCCGGACACGCATAGCGGGCTGCTCGACTGGTACGTCGAACTCGGCCTGCCGGTGAACGGCGAGCGCGCGGTCGTCCACGGCGCGCAGGGTCTGCTGGATTTTTTCCGCGGCGTCGGCGCGAAGCGCGACAGCCTGCCGTACGACATCGACGGCGTCGTGTACAAGGTGAACCGCCGCGACGAACAGGACGCGCTCGGCTTCGTGTCGCGTGCGCCGCGCTTCGCGCTCGCGCACAAGTTCCCCGCGCAGGAGGCGCTGACCACGCTGCTCGCGATCGACGTGCAGGTCGGCCGCACCGGCGCGATCACGCCGGTCGCGCGGCTCACGCCGGTGTTCGTCGGCGGCGCCACCGTCACGAACGCGACGCTGCACAACGAGGACGAGGTGCGGCGCAAGGACATCCGGATCGGCGACACGGTGATCGTGCGGCGCGCGGGCGACGTGATTCCGGAAATCGTCGGCGCGATACTCGAACGCCGGCCGCCGGATGCGAGCGAGTTCGTGATGCCGACGCATTGCCCGGTCTGCGGCTCGCGGATCGAGCGGCTGCCGGACGAGGCGATCGCGCGCTGCACCGGCGGACTGTTTTGCCCCGCGCAGCGCAAGCAGGCGCTGTGGCATTTCGCGCAACGCCGCGCGCTCGACATCGACGGCCTCGGCGAAAAGATCATCGATCAACTGGTCGAGCAGAACCTCGTGCGCACGCCGGCCGACCTGTTCAACCTCGGCTTTTCGACGCTCGCGGCGCTCGACCGTTTCGCGGACAAGTCCGCGCAGAACCTGCTCGACTCGCTCGAACACGCGAAGTCGACGACGCTCGCGCGTTTCATCTACGCGCTCGGCATCCGCCACGTCGGCGAATCGACCGCGAAGGATCTCGCGAAGCATTTCGGCTCGCTCGATCCGATCATGGACGCGCCCGTCGAGGAATTGCTGGAAGTGAACGACGTCGGGCCGGTGGTCGCGGAGTCGATTCGCCAGTTCTTCGCGGAAGAGCACAATCGGACCGTGATCGAGCAGTTGCGCGCGCCGGGCCGCGTCACGTGGCCCGAGGGGCCGCCCGCGCCGAAGGCGCCGGTGGGCGTGCTGGCCGGCAAGACGGTCGTGCTGACCGGCACGCTGCCGACGCTCGCGCGCGACGACGCGAAGGCGATGCTGGAGGCGGCCGGCGCGAAAGTGGCCGGCTCGGTGTCGAAGAAGACCGATTACGTGGTGGCGGGCGCCGACGCGGGCAGCAAGCTTGCGAAAGCCGAGGAACTCGGCGTGCCCGTGCTCGACGAAGAAGGCATGCGCAAGCTCATTGAAGAGGGGCCCACGACATGATCCGTGAAATTCTGAAGATGGGCGATCCGCGGTTGCTCCGGATCGCAAAGCCGGTCGATCACTTCGACACGCCCGAACTGCACGCGCTCGTGACCGACATGTTCGACACGATGCATGCGGCGAACGGCGCGGGCCTCGCCGCGCCGCAGATCGGCGTCGATCTGCAGGTGGTGATCTTCGGTTTCGAGCAGAACGAGCGTTATCCGGACGCGCCGGCGGTGCCGCAGACGGTGCTGCTGAACCCGACGATCCATCCGGTTTCGCAGGACATGGAGGAGGGTTGGGAGGGCTGCCTGTCGGTGCCGGGGATGCGCGGCGTCGTGAGCCGCTTCTCGATGATCCGCTACGAGGGTTTCGACCAGTACGGCAATCCGATCCAGCGCGTCGCGGAGGGTTTCCACGCGCGGGTGGTCCAGCACGAGTGCGACCATCTGATCGGCAAGCTGTATCCGATGCGGATCACCGACTTCTCGAAGTTCGGTTTCACCGAAGTGCTGTTTCCGGACCTCGATCCGAATAGCGACGATTGAACGGCGGTCGCCCCGCTGCGGGCGCTGCCGCCGGGCCGCCGCCGGTGTATTCCCGGCGGCGGCCCGCGTGGTTTCGACTCAGAACGCTTCGTCGGCGCCCAGATAACGCCACTGGCCCTGCGGCAGTGCGCCGAGCAGCACGCGGCCCATCCGGACGCGCTTCAGGCCGACCACCTTCAGCCCGACCAGCTCGCACATCCGGCGGATCTGCCGTTTCTTCCCTTCGCGCAGCACGAAACGCAACTGCTCGCCGTTCTGCCAGCTGACCATCGCGGGCTTCAGCGGCACGTCGTCGAGCGACAGGCCGTGACGCAGTTTCGCGAGGCTTTCGGGCGGGAAATGCTGGTCGATTTCGGTCTCGATGTCGCCGTACGCGACCCGCACGAGGTATTCCTTGTCGATGTCCGACTGCTCGCCGATCAACTGTTTCGCGACGCGTCCGTCCTGCGTGAGCACGAGGAGGCCGGTGGAGTCGATGTCGAGGCGGCCCGCCGGCGCGAGCGTGCGCAGGTGCTGCGCGGAGAAGCGCAGGCCCGAGCGGTCGCCGTCCCAGTGGTTGTCGCCGGTGACGAGCGTCACGGCGGGCGGATAACCGTCCTCGGCCTGGCCCGACACATAACCGACCGGCTTGTGCAGCAGGATCGTCACCTGACGCGCCTGCGCGGCGAGCGCGGCCGGATCGATCTCGATCTTCTGGTCCGGCGTGACCTTCGCGCCGAGCGTGTCGATGCACTCGCCGTCCACATAGACCCAGCCCTTTTCGATCCATTCGTCCGCCTCGCGGCGCGAGCACAGGCCGAGTTCGGACATCCGCTTCGACAGGCGCAGCGAGCCGCTTTCGTCGGAGTGGACGGCGCGGACGGCGTGGTCCGCGGCCGGCGACGGGCTGTCTGCGCGCGGCGGCTTGCGGTCGGTCCGGCCTTGCGGCTCGCGATCGGCCGGCGTGCGGCGCGGGCGCTGCGCGGGCGCTGCGTTGTCGTCGCGGGGCGCGTGGCCGCGCGGCGCGGCGTCGGCGCGGTCGCCGGCCTTCACCGGGCGTGCCACGCGGCGTTCGCCGCGATCCGCGAACGGGCGGCGCTCCGCGTCGCCGCGCGGGCTGCGGCTTTCCGGTGCGCCGTCGCGTTCACGGCGCGGCGCGGGACGGCCGCCGTCTTCCGCGCGCGCCGGCCGGCGATCGCCGTAGCCGCGCTTCTCGGGGGGCGCGTCGCCGTCACGGCGCGGGCGGGTTGGGCGCTCGCCGTCGCGCAACGACGCGCGCATCGGCCGGTCGCCGCCATCACGGGCCGGGCCGCGCGCGGGCCGTTCTCCGTCACGGAAAGCGCCGCGAGCCGGCCGGTCGTCGTCGCGGCGCGGGCCGCGTGCCGGCGGTTCGCCGTCGCGGAACGAGCGGCGTGCGGGCGGCCGTTCACCGTCGCTGCGGCGCGCGGGTCGTTCGTCGCGGTCGCGCGATCCGCTAAAACGCGGCGCGCGTTCGTCGCCGCGCGCCGGCCGGTCGCCCGTGAACGGACGGCTACGCTCGCCTTCGCTGCGGCGCGCCGGCCGTTCGTCGCGGTCACGCGGCCCGCCAAAACGTGGTGCGCGTTCGTCGCCGCGCGCCGGCCGGTCGCCCGTGAACGGGCGGCTACGCTCGCCTTCGCTGCGTCGCGCCGGCCGTTCGTCGCGGTCGCGTGATCCGCCGAAACGCGGTGCGCGTTCGTCGCCGCGCGCCGGCCGGTCGCCCGTGAACGGACGGCTACGCTCGCCTTCGCTGCGTCGCGCCGGCCGTTCGTCGCGGTCACGCGGCCCGCCAAAACGTGGTGCGCGTTCGTCGCCGCGCGCCGGCCGGTCGCCCGTGAACGGGCGGCTACGCTCGCCTTCGCTGCGTCGCGCTGGCCGCTCGTCGCGGTCGCGTGATCCGCCGAAACGTGGCGCGCGTTCATCGCGCGCTCCCGGGCCGGCGCGTCGGCGGTCGCCCGCGTCGGCGTCGCGGCGGGGCGGCCGGCCGGTGCCGGCAAACCCGCCCGGTTTCCGGTCGCCGCCTGCGGCTCCACGGCCGAATGCCGGCTTGCCGCCTTCGCGGCGCGGGCCGGATTCGGCATCGCCGGCGCGGCGCGGCCGGGCGGCCCCGGCTTCACCGGCGAGCTTCGGCCGTTTCGGGCCGGCGGCCGGCTGGGCGGCCGCGGCCGGACGCGCGGGTTTGCGCGCGTTCGTGCTGCCGCGGCGGACGGGCGCGCGCTCCGGCGTGGCCGGGCGCGGATGTTTGGCTGTGAGTTTGGCTCGCATGGATGATTCAGACGGCGATCGCGCGCAGCAGCTCGGTTTCGAGCTGGATTTGCAGCCGGTTGTCGGACAGGCCCGAACCGTCGAGCAGGAACACGTCCTCGACGCGTTCGCCGAGCGTGTTGATCCGCGCCGCGTGGACGCCGATCCGATGTTCGGCCAGCACGCGCGCGATCGAATAAAGAAGGCCCGGCCGGTCGTTCGCGGACACGGACAGGATGTAGTATTGGCCGCGCTCGTCGGCCCGCAGATCGACGCGCGGCGTCACCGGGAAGGTGCGCGACAGCCGCGACAGGCGGCCCTTCGCGGGCTCCGGCAGCGGCGCGCCGGTCGCGTCGAGGCGCTCCGCGAGTTCCTGCTCGACGAGGTTCGCGATGTCGCGGTATTGCACGTCGCCCTCGGTCTGCGCGACGAGGAAGTTGTCGAGCGCGTAGCCGTGGCGCGTCGTGCTCACGCGCGCGTCGAGCACCGACAGCGCGTTGCGGTCGAAATAACCGCACATCGTCGCGAACAGGTCGGGGCGGTCCTTTGCGTACACGAGCACCTGCAATGCTTCGCCGATCGGCGACGGCCGCGCGCGCACGACCGGCTTGTCCGCGTGCACGTGCCGGTACAGCACGCGCGTCTGCCACGCGATGTCGGCGGCGTCGTGGCGCAGGAAGTAGCCGACGTCCAGCTGATCCCACAGCGCGCGGTGCGCGTCGTCCGGAACCGTTTCGAGCCGCAGCAGCGCGAGCGCCTCTTCCTGGCGGGATTTCAGTTCCGAGTGCGTGTCCGGCTGTGCGCCGCCGAGCACCGCGAGCGTCGAGCGGTACAGGTCCTCCAGCAGCTTGCCCTTCCAGTTGTTCCACACCTTCGGGCTCGTGCCGCGGATGTCGGCGACGGTCAGCAGATACAGCGCGGTCAGCCAGCGTTCGGAGCCGACCAGTTCCGCGAAGCGCTTGATCACCTCGGGGTCGCTCGTGTCCTGCTTCTGCGCGACCTGGCTCATCGTCAGGTGATGCTGGACGAGCCACACGATCAGTTCGGCGTCGTCGCCGGTGATGTCGTGCTGGCGGCAGAACTGCCGTGCGTCGGCCATGCCGAGCGTCGAATGGTCGCCGCCGCGGCCCTTCGCGATGTCGTGGAACAGCGCGGCGACGTACAGCACCCACGGCCGCTCGAAGTTCGCGAGCAACTGGCTGCAGAACGGATATTCGTGCGCGTGCTCCGCGACCGCGAAGCGGCGGATGTTGCGCAGCACCATCAGGATGTGCTGGTCGACCGTGTAGACGTGATACAGGTCGTGCTGCATCTGCCCGACGATGCGCCGGAAGTTCAGCAGGTAGCGGCCGAGCACGCTGGTCTGGTTCATCAGCCGCATCACGTGCGTGATGCCGGCCGGCTGCTTCAGGATCTCCATGAAGAGCCGGCGGTTTTCCGGGTCGCGCCGCCAGTGCTGGTCCATCGTGTCGCGCGCGTTGTAGAGCGCGCGCATCGTCCGCGCGGACAGGCCCTTCACGCCGGGCACCTTCTCGTACAGCAGGAATGCTTCGAGGATCGCGTGCGGCTCCCGCTCGAACACGTCGTCGCGCGTGATTTCGATCA
Source organism: Paraburkholderia caballeronis (assembly GCF_900104845.1). Taxonomy (NCBI): domain Bacteria; kingdom Pseudomonadati; phylum Pseudomonadota; class Betaproteobacteria; order Burkholderiales; family Burkholderiaceae; genus Paraburkholderia; species Paraburkholderia caballeronis. The sequence continues at coordinate 1,837,168 of NZ_FNSR01000001.1, forward strand.
TCCCCTGTTTTTCGACGAAGCGGTCCGACAGCACGCGGGTGATGCCGCTCGTGCTCGGGAACAACTGCGCCTCGATGTTCTGGATCAGGATCGTCGCGAGCTGCGTGACCGCCTTCGCGGCCCAGTAGTAGCGGCGCATCAGTTGCTCGCTCGCGCGCCGCGCGGCGCTCGCCTTGTAGCCGAAGCTCTCGGCGACCGCCGTTTGCAGGTCGAACACGAGGATGTCCTGGCGGCGGCCGGCGATCACATGCAGCCGCGCGCGCAGCGTCTTCAGGAACGCTTCGTTGCGGCGCAGTTCGCGCGCCTCGCGGCCGGTGATCAGCCCGCGCTGGTCCAGCTCGCGCCAGCTGCTGCCGAGCAGGGCGGCTTCGGTGATCCACAGGATCAGTTGCAGGTCGCGCAGGCCGCCGGGGCTTTCCTTCACGTTCGGTTCGAGCGCGTACGGCGTGTCCTGGAAGCGCGCGTGGCGCTGGCGCATTTCGAGCACCTTCGCCTGGAAGAACGCGCGCGGGTCCATCGCGTCGCGGTAACGCTGCGCGAAGTCGTCGAACAGGGCCGCGCTGCCGGTGATCCGGCGCGCTTCGAGCAGCGACGTGCGCACGGTCACGTCGTTCGCCGCCTCTTCGAGACACTGCGACACGCTGCGCACGCTGCTGCCGATTTCGAGCCCGAGGTCCCACGCGAGGCCGATGAAACGCTCGATCCGCGATTCGAGCGGCGCGAGCGGCTCGTCGTCGGGCAGCAGCACGAGGATGTCGACGTCCGAGTACGGCGCCAGCTCGCCGCGCCCGAACCCGCCGACCGCCGCGAGCGTAAGCGACGCGGGCAGGTCGCAGGTGTCCCACGCGCGGCGCAGCGTGTCGTCGGTGACCTGCGCGAGCGCGTGCATCAGCGTGTCGACGTTCGGGGCCGTCTTGAACCGCTCGATCAGCCGGGCCTTCGCGGCCTTGTAATCGGACTTCAGCGACGACGTATCGGAGAGGGCGACTGCGGGGACGCTCATGGGTTCGGCTCGCGCGGGGCGCGGGGGTTAGGGGTTGGCCGGCCGGGCAGGCCCGGCTGGGTGGATCGTTCGTCGTCGCGGGGCGGGCGGGTTGCGCCCAGGTTCTTTTGCGAAGCGTCGGGTGGCCGGCGGAAAGGGGCGCCGCCCGTCGTGTCAGTCAGATTGTTGCTGGCGACAACCGGCGGGGCGCTGCAAGTTCACTGCCGGCGTGGCCGTTTTCCTGCATGGAGGCCGCCGGCTCCCTTGTCCAGACCACGTTTTGCGCTGGTTTTCCCCGCTTGGCTCGCGCAACGACTCTCGCGGCCGACGGGGCGAAACCGCGCCCGCTGACGCTTTCGCGGTCGATTCCGCGTTCAGACAGCCGCGCCCGCGGCCTGCGTGACGATCGCCGGTTTCGCCGGCGTGCCGGCCGACACCGTCAGCACGTCGTAGCCGGTTTCCGTGACGAGCACCGTATGCTCCCACTGCGCGGACAGGCTGCGGTCGCGGGTCTTCACGGTCCACTGGTCCGGCATCGTGCGGATGTCGCGGCGGCCCGCGTTGATCATCGGCTCGACGGTGAAGATCATGCCCGGCTGCAGCTCGATGCCGGTGCCGGGGCGCCCGTAGTGCAGCACCTGGGGATCCTCGTGGAATACCGTGCCGATCCCGTGGCCGCAGTATTCGCGCACGACGCTGTAGCCCTGCGATTCCGCGTAACGCTGGATCGCGTGGCCGATGTCGCCGAGGTGCGCGCCCGGCCGCACCTGGTCGATGCCGAGCCACATGCATTCGTAGGTGGTCTGCACGAGCCGCTTCGCGAGGATCGAGCCTTCGCCGACGATGAACATCCGGCTCGTGTCGCCGAAGTAGCCTTCCTTGATCACCGTGATGTCGATGTTCAGCGCGTCGCCGTTCTTCAGCGCCTTCGGGCCGGGGATGCCGTGGCAGATCACGTCGTTGACGGAAATGCAGGTCGCCTTCGGGTACGGCGGATAACCGGGCGGCTGATAGTTCAGCGGCGCGGGCACCGTGCCCTGCACGTTCAGCATGTATTCATGGCACAGGCGGTCGAGTTCGCCCGTCGTGACGCCGGCGACGACGAACGGCGTGATGTAGTCGAGCACCTCGCTCGCGAGGCGGCAGGCGACGCGCATCTGCGCGATGTCGTGGTCGTTCTTGATGGTGATGGCCATGATGTAAACCCGGAAATGCAGTTCAATGGCGGATTATCGCACCGAATCCAGGCCGTCGCTGATGTTTGATCGGGTGGTCGCTTCGGCGACAGGTCCGGGGCGTCGCCATTTACGAGGGTAACGCCCGGCTTGAGGGGCGTCAGGCTCGCGTGCTATAATCGTCGGCTAAGTCGCTCCTCGATTTCCCTGAATATCTTCCGGATTCTGGCTTCTCGCGCGGTCATCCGCGGTGGATTCCGGCCGAAGAGGTCGGGAAAAGGCCGAAAAAGGAAGGTTATCGGATCGGAGGGCGGCGAGCCCATAGCTGTCGCGGGCGTAGCCGGAAAGCATCGGCGGACTTCGAGCAAGTCCCGGTCCGATCCGGCAGCGACAGTTCACTCGCGAGCCGGCGCACCCAGGGTGTCGGTCGCGCCAGCATCACCGGAGGCGGTGGCGGCGCGGTCGATACAGCAGCCGGCTTAAGACTCAACCCTAGCGGAGATTTACATGGCAGTCACCATGCGTCAAATGCTGGAAGCCGGCGTCCACTTCGGACACCAGACGCGCTTCTGGAACCCGAAGATGGCCCCGTTCATTTTCGGTCATCGCAACAAGATTCACATCATCAACCTCGAAAAGACGCTGCCGATGTACAACGACGCACTGAAGTACGTGCGTCAACTGGCGGCGAATCGCGGCACGATCCTGTTCGTCGGCACGAAGCGTCAATCGCGCGACACGATCGAGGCGGAAGCGCAGCGCGCGGGCATGCCGTTCGTCAACGCACGCTGGCTCGGCGGCATGCTGACCAACTTCAAGACGCTGAAGGTGTCGATCAAGCGCCTGAAGGACATGGAGACGGCGGTCGAGGCGGGCGAGCTCGAAAAGATGAGCAAGAAGGAAGCGCTGCTGTTCGAACGCGAGATCGCGAAGCTGCAGAAGTCGATCGGCGGCGTGAAGGACATGGGCGGCATTCCGGACGCGATCTTCGTCGTCGACGTCGGCTATCACAAGATCGCCGTTACCGAAGCGAACAAGCTGGGCATTCCGGTCATCGCGGTGGTCGACACGAACCACTCGCCGGAAGGCATCGACTACGTGATCCCGGGTAACGACGACGCGAGCAAGGCCGTCGCGCTGTACGCGCAAGGCGTTGCCGACGCGATCCTCGAAGGCCGTGCGAACGCGGTCAACGACGTCGTTCAGGCGGTTCGCCAGAACGAAGGCGACGACGAGTTCGTCGAGGTCAACCCGGAGGCGTAAGCTGCCCCGTGTCCGGCAAGAAAAGGGGGCTTTCCATAGGCCCCTTTTTTTTAAGCCGTGGTCATGGAAGCGTCACACGCGTGGCACCGGCGACACTGTAAAAAAGCGTGTCGTGCGGAAACGAATTCCTGCCGGCCGCATCGAAGAGCGGTCGGCGTACCAGACAGACTCAAGGAGCGAATGATGGCGGCAATTACCGCAAGCATGGTGGCAGAACTGCGCGCGAAGACCGACGCGCCGATGATGGAATGCAAGAAGGCCCTGACGGAAGCCGACGGCGACATGGCGCGCGCGGAAGAGCTGCTGCGCGTGAAGCTCGGCAACAAGGCGAGCAAGGCGGCGTCGCGCGTGACGGCTGAAGGCGTGATCGCGTCGTACATCGGCGGCAACACCGGCGCGGTGGTCGAGCTGAACTGCGAAACCGACTTCGTCGCGAAGAACGACGACTTCCTCGCGTTCGCGAAGACGGTTGCCGAACTGGTCGCGACGCAGAACCCGGCCGACGTCGCCGCGCTGTCCGCGTTGCCGCTCGACGGCTCGACGGTCGACGCCGTGCGCCTCGCGCTCGTCGGCAAGATCGGCGAGAACCTGTCGATCCGCCGCTTCGCGCGCTTCGAGACGTCGAACAAGCTGGCCGCGTACCTGCACGGCACCCGCATCGGCGTGCTGGTCGAGTATGCCGGCGCGGACGAGCAGGTCGGCAAGGACGTCGCGATGCACATCGCGGCGATGAAGCCGGTCTCGCTGTCGGCGGACGACGTGCCGGCCGAACTGATCGCGAAGGAACGCAGCATCGCCGAGCAGAAGGCGGCCGAGTCGGGCAAGCCGGCGGAGATCGTCGCGAAGATGGTCGACGGCTCGGTGCAGAAGTTCCTGAAGGAAGTGTCGCTGCTGAACCAGCCGTTCGTGAAGAACGACAAGCAGACGATCGAGCAGATGCTGAAGGCGGCCGGCACGTCCGTGCAGCAGTTCACGCTGTTCGTGGTCGGCGAAGGCATCGAGAAGCGTCAGGACGACTTCGCAGCCGAAGTGGCGGCGCAGGTCGCTGCTGCGAAGCAGCAATAACGCAGTACGCATCAGGCAGCATCGCAGTTCCTGCAGTACCCGCGGCGCAGCAATGCGCCGCGGTGGGCAGCGTTGCAGCACCGGCCGCGGCAAGCCCCCGCCGCGGTCGATGCCGCAGGTCACCGCGATTTCTGGCGGCGCTTGCCCGAAGCCGTATTTCACCCCTACAGTTTCAAGTTATTGTCCTTTCCCGCGCGATCTGGATATCCCATGCCCACACCCGCCTACAAACGCGTTCTGCTCAAACTCTCCGGCGAAGCCCTGATGGGCGATGATGCGTTCGGCATCAACCGCGCCACGATCGAAAGGATGGTGGCGGACGTGGCCGAGGTGGTGCAGCTCGGCACGCAGCTCGCGGTCGTGATCGGCGGCGGCAACATCTTCCGCGGCGTCGCGGGCGGCGCGGCCGGCATGGACCGCGCGACCGCCGACTACATGGGCATGCTCGCGACGATGATGAACGCGCTCGCGCTGCAGGACGCGATGCGCCACGCGGGCATCGAGGCGCGCGTCCAGTCGGCGCTGCGGATGGATCAGGTCGTCGAGCCGTACATCCGGCCGCGCGCGATCCGTCAACTGGAAGAAGGCCGGGTCGTGATCTTCGCGGCCGGCACCGGCAACCCGTTCTTCACGACCGACACCGCGGCCGCGCTGCGCGGCTCGGAGATCGGCGCGGAAGTCGTGCTGAAGGCGACCAAGGTCGACGGCGTGTATTCGGCGGACCCGAAGAAAGACCCGAGCGCGACGCGCTATACGACGATCAGCTTCGACGAGGCGATCAGCCGCAACCTGCAGGTGATGGACGCGACCGCGTTCGCGCTGTGCCGCGACCAGAAGCTGCCGATCCGGGTGTTTTCGATCGTCAAGCCGGGCGCGCTGAAGCGCATCATCCTCGGCGAAGACGAAGGCACGCTCGTCCACGTGTAAACTCTCGGTCACGCGAGAGAGTCGAACGCTGGCCGGCGCCGCCGTCGGGCGCACCGGTCGGCTCGTACCGTTATGAAGGTTCGGAGGTTTGAAAATGGCTTTGGCTGACATCAAGAAGGGCGCGGAGCAGAAAATGCAGCGCTCGATCGAGGCATTCAAGAACGACCTGTCGAAGATCCGCACGGGCCGTGCGCATACCGGCCTGCTCGATCACATCCAGGTCGACTATTACGGCTCGCCGGTGCCGATTTCGCAGGTCGCGAACCTGACGCTCGTGGACGCGCGCACGATCGGCGTGCAGCCGTGGGAAAAGAAGATGGTCGGGGTTGTCGAGAAGGCGATCCGCGAATCGGATCTCGGCCTGAACCCGGCGTCGCACGGCGACGTGATCCGCGTGCCGATGCCCGCGCTGACCGAAGAGCGCCGCCGCGAGCTGACCAAGGTGGTCCGCGGCGAAGGCGAGACCGCGAAGGTCGCGGTGCGCAACCTGCGCCGCGACGCGAACGAGCAACTGAAGAAGCTCGTGAAGGACAAGGAAATTTCCGAGGACGACGAGCGCCGCGCGAACGACGAAGTGCAGAAGCTGACGGACCGCTTCGTCGCGGAGATCGACAAGCTCGTGCAGACGAAGGAAGCCGAGATCATGACGGTTTGAGGCGGCGACGCCTTCTGTACCGTCACGCACAGTCTCCTTTCTTTATCGCAGCTATAGTCCGACGGCCATGACCTATACCAGCTCAACCGTTCGAGTGCCCGACGTGGCGGCCGTGCCGCGCCACATCGCGATCATCATGGACGGCAATGGCCGTTGGGCGACGCAACGCCGCCTGCCGCGCGTCGCCGGTCACACGCGCGGCGTCGACGCCGTGCGCGCGGCCGTCGAGGCATGCGCGAAGCGCGGCGTCGAATATCTGACGCTGTTCGCATTCAGTTCGGAGAACTGGCGGCGTCCGACCGACGAGGTGTCGTTCCTGATGCGCCTCTTCGTGACCGCGCTGGAGCGCGAGGTCGGCAAGCTGCACGCGAACGGCATCCGGCTGCGCGTGGTCGGCGACCTGTCGATGTTCGACTCGCGCATCCAGGACCTGATCCGCCGCGCGGAAACGCGGACCGCGCGCAACACGCGACTCACGCTGACGATCGCGGCGAATTACGGCGGCCGCTGGGACATCATGCAGGCGACCCGCAAGCTGGTCGAGGAAGCCGCGCGCACCGGCGAGCCGGCGCCGATTACCGAGGACTCGTTCGCGCAGCATCTCGCGATGGCGTATGCGCCGGAGCCGGACCTGTTCATCCGCACCGGCGGCGAGCAGCGCATCAGCAACTTCCTGCTGTGGCAGCTCGCGTACACCGAGTTCTATTTCACCGACACCTACTGGCCGGACTTCGACGCGGACGCGCTGGCGCACGCGATCTCCTCGTATGCCGAACGCGAGCGCCGCTTCGGACGCACGAGCGCGCAGCTCGAACCGCAATCCCAGGACGCCGACTCCCTTTCATGCTAAAGACCCGTGTCATCACGGCGATCGTACTGCTCGCGGTATTCGTGCCGGTCACCGTGTTCGCGCCGGTCGCCGCGTTCGGCGCGCTGATCGGCGTCGTCGTCGTGTTCGCCGCGTGGGAATGGGCGCGGCTTCTGAAGGCCGGCGCGGCCGGCTCGATCGTCTATGCGGTGATCGCGGGCCTCGCGGTCGCGGCGAGCACGCGGCTCGACGCGCCGCGGCCGCTGTTCCAGGCGGCCGGCGTGTTCTGGGTGGTCGCCGGCCCTTACGTGCTCGCGCGCAAGCCGGTGCTTGCCGCCGGCGCGTGGCGCGCGTTCCTGCTCGTCGCGGGCCTCGTGATCTTCGCGGCGTGCTGGCATGCGCTCGTCGTCGCGCGCGGCGTCGGCATCGCGTTCGTGCTGTCGCTGCTGCTTGTCGTCTGGCTCGCCGATATCGGCGCATACTTCGCCGGTAAGGCGTTCGGCCGCCACAAGCTCGCGCCCGCGATCAGCCCCGGCAAGACCTGGGAGGGGGCCGTCGGCGGCTGGGTCGCGGTGATGGTCGTCGCGCTCGCCGCGGCGCTCACGCAGGCGTTCGCGCCGACGCTCTTTTCCGCGCTGTTCGCCGGCCTCGGCGCGCCGCGCGCGTTGTTCATGCTTACTGTGCTGGTCGCGTTCAGCGTGATCGGCGACCTGTTCGAGTCGATGCTGAAACGCCAGGCCGGCGTGAAGGATTCGAGCGGCCTGCTGCCGGGTCACGGCGGCGTCCTCGACCGCATCGACGCGCTGCTGCCGACGCTGCCGCTCGCGCTGCTGCTCGTCAGCTAGAGAAAGAGATATGCAAAAACGACTTACCTTGCTCGGTTCCACGGGCTCGATCGGAGACAGCACGCTCGACGTCGTCGCGCGCCATCCGGACCGTTTCTCCGTCTATGCGCTGAGCGCGCACCGCAATGGCGACAAGCTCGTCGAGCAATGCCTGCGCTTCAAGCCGGAAGTCGCCGTGGTCGGCGACGCGGATACCGCCGCGCGCGTCGCGCAGAAGCTGCGCGACGCCGGCTGCCGCACCGAGGTCACGTACGGCAAGGACGCGCTCGTCGAGGTATCGGCGAGCGACGGCTGCGACACGGTCGTCGCGGCGATCGTCGGCGCGGCGGGCCTTGCGCCGTCGCTCGCGGCGGCGCGCGCCGGCAAGCGGATCCTGCTCGCGAACAAGGAGGCGCTGGTGATGTCCGGCGCGATCTTCATGGACGCGGTGCGCGACCACGGCGCGGTGCTGCTGCCGGTGGACAGCGAGCACAACGCGATCTTCCAGTGCCTGCCGCGCGAGGCGGCGCTGCACGGCGGCGTGTCGAAGATCATCCTGACCGCGTCGGGCGGCCCGTTCCGCACGCGCGAGCCGGCGACGCTCGTCGACGTGACGCCGGACGAAGCGTGCAAGCACCCGAACTGGGTGATGGGCCGCAAGATCTCGGTCGATTCCGCGACGATGATGAACAAGGGCCTCGAAGTGATCGAGGCGCACTGGCTGTTCGGCCTCGCGGGCGACCGGATCGACGTGCTGATCCATCCGCAGAGCGTGATCCATTCGCTCGTGTCGTATGCGGACGGCTCGGTGCTCGCGCAGCTCGGCAACCCGGACATGCGCACGCCGATCGCGCATGCGCTCGCGTTCCCGGATCGCGTCGATTCGGGCGTCGCGCAGCTCGATCTCGCGCAGATCGCGACGCTGTCGTTCGAGAAGCCGGATTACCAGCGTTTCCCGTGCCTTGCGCTCGCGATGAAGGCGCTTGCGGCCGGCGGGATCGCCAGCGCGTCGCTGAACGCGGCGAACGAGGTGGCGGTGGACGCGTTCCTGAACCGCCGGATCGGTTTCATGGCGATCGCGCAGACGGTCGAGACGGTGCTCGACCGGCTCGCGAACCGCAGCGCCGCGAGCCTCGACGACGTGCTCGACGCGGACGCGTTGGCGCGCCGCGCGGCGCAGACCATCATCGACAGCCTGCCTGTGCCGGCTTGACGCCGAACAACGCCGGGCGCGCTGCCCAAGCAGTGAGGCGCATATGAACCTGCTCATCGAACTGGTTGCCTTCGCGGTGGCGATCGGCGTGCTCGTCGTCGTCCACGAATACGGGCACTACAGCGTCGCGCGGCTGTGCGGCGTGAAGGTTCTGCGCTTCTCGATCGGCTTCGGCAAGCCGCTCGCGCAGTGGGTCAGCAAAAAGACCGGCACCGAATGGACGGTTTCCGCGCTGCCGCTCGGCGGCTACGTGAAGATGCTCGACGAGCGCGAGACCGGCGAGCCGATCGATGAGGCGGACCTGCCGCACGCGTTCAACCGCCAGCCGGTCGGCAAGCGGATTGCGATCGTCGCGGCGGGGCCGCTCGCGAACTTCCTGCTCGCGATCGTGCTGTTCGCCGTTGTGTATGCAACGGGCGTCAGCGAGCCTGCGCCGATCGTCGCCGCGCCGCCGTCGCACTCGGCGGCCGCGCAGGCCGGTTTCCAGGGCGGCGAGACGATCGTCGCGGTCGGCAGTGCGACCGGCAGCGACACCGAGCAGGTGCGCTCGTGGTCGGACCTGCGCTGGAAGCTGCTCGCGGCCGCATTCGACGACGACAGCCGGGTCGTGCTGTCCGCGCGCGACGGCGATGGCACCTATGACTTCCCGCTTGATCTGTCGCAACTGTCCAGCAAGGATCTCGACGACGACTTCATGTCGCGCCTCGGCCTCGAAGCGGGCGGCGGCACGCTGCGCGTCGCGGGCGTCGAGCCGGGCAGCGCCGCGCAGCAGGCGGGTCTCGCCGCGGGCGACCGGCTGCGCTCGATCGACGGCCGGCCGGTCGACAGCGCGAGCGCGTTCATCGCGTACGTGAAGGGCCATGCGGGCAAGCCGGTACGGATCGAGGTGGAGCGCGGCAGCAACGGCGACGTCGTGCCGCTGACGATCGTGCCGGCCGCGCAGCGCGACCCGGACACCGGCGAGCAGGTCGGCCGCATCGGCGCGGCGCTCGCGACCCAGGTGCCGTCGGTGGACGTGCGCTACGGGCCGCTGGAGAGCGTGCGGCTCGGCGCGCAGCGCTCGTGGGACATCGCGGCGTACTCGGTGCGGATGTTCGGGAGGATGCTCACCGGCGACGCGTCGCTGCGCAATCTGTCAGGCCCGGTAACGATTGCGGACTACGCGGGCAAGAGCGCGCGCCTTGGGCCGTCTGCATTCCTGTCGTTCCTCGCCCTTGTCAGCATTAGCCTCGGCGTGCTGAACCTGCTCCCAATTCCGGTATTGGACGGGGGGCATCTGTTATATTATCTGGTTGAAGCCGTTACGGGCAAAGCCGTATCGGATCGCTGGCAGCTGATTCTCCAGCGAGCCGGGCTGGCCTGCATCGTCGCGCTGTCGGCGATCGCACTGTTCAACGATCTGGCTCGGTTAATCCATTTTTAAAGTATCCGGCGGCGTCCTTCCATCAGGCGCCCGCCTGGTCTGATGCAGCTATACACACTGGGGAAGCACGTTGTTTAGACCTCATCGTTTGGTTCCAAAGACGGTTGCGGCCGCGGCGTTCGCCGCGCATGGACTGGTCGCCCACGCAGCGACGACTCCTTTCGTGGTGCAGGACATCCGGATCGAAGGGCTGCAACGCGTCGAGCCCGGCACCGTGTTCGCCTACCTGCCGATCAAGCAGGGCGACACGTTCTCCGACGACAAGGCATCCGAAGCTATCCGCGCGCTCTATGCGACGGGCTTCTTCAACGACGTGAAGATCGCCACCGAAGGCAGCGTGGTGATCGTCCAGGTGCAGGAGCGCCCGGCGATCGGCACGATCGACTTCGCCGGCGTGCATGAATTCGACAAGGACAATCTGACGAAGGCGCTGCGCGCGGTCGGGCTGTCGCAGGGCCGCTACTACGACCGCGCGCTCGTGGAAAAGTCCGAGCAGGAACTGAAGCGCCAGTACCTGACGCGCGGCTTCTACGCGGCCGAGGTGACGACGACGATCACGCCGATCGACCGCAACCGCGTCGGCATCCTGTTCACGGTCGTCGAAGGGCCGAGCGCGAAGATCCGCCAGATCAACTTCATCGGCAACCACACGTACAGCACCGGCACGCTGCTCGGCGAAATGCAGCTGTCCACGCCGAACTGGTTCTCGTGGTACACGAAGAACGACCTGTACGCGAAGGAAAAGCTGACCGGCGACCTGGAGAACGTGCGCTCGTTCTACCTGAATCGCGGCTTCCTCGAATTCAGCATCGAATCGACGCAGGTGTCGATCTCGCCGGACAAGAAGGAGATGTACCTGACGATCACGGTGCACGAAGGCCAGCCGTACACCGTGTCGAGCGTCCATCTCGCAGGCAACCTGCTCGATCGCGAAGCCGAACTGAGCAAGCTCGTCAAGATCCGCGCGGGCGACCGCTTCTCGGCCGAGAAGCTGACCGCGACGACGAAGGCGATCGTCGACAAGCTGGGCGAATACGGCTACGCGTTCGCGACCGTGAACGCGGTGCCGCAGATCGACCAGGTCAACCACAAGGTCGACCTGACGCTGCAGGTCGATCCGGGCCGCCGCGTGTACGTGCGCCGCATCAACGTGATCGGCAACACGCGCACGCGCGACGAGGTCGTGCGCCGCGAAATGCGCCAGCTCGAAAGCTCATGGTTCGACTCGAACCGCCTCGCGTTGTCGAAAGACCGGATCAACCGCCTCGGCTACTTCACCGACGTCGACGTGACGACCGTGCCAGTCGAAGGCACCGCGGACCAGGTGGACATCAACGTGAAGGTCGCGGAAAAGCCGACCGGCGCGATCACGCTGGGCGCGGGCTTCTCGTCGACGGACAAGGTCGTGCTGTCGGCCGGCATTTCGCAGGACAACGTGTTCGGTTCCGGCACGAGCCTGTCGGTGAACGTGAACACCGCAAGAACGTACCGCACGCTGACCGTCACGCAGGTCGACCCGTATTTCACGGTCGACGGCATCAAGCGGATCACCGACCTCTATTACCGCACGTACCAGCCGCTGTATTACTCGACCGATTCGAGCTTCCGCATCATCACCGCGGGCGGCGACCTGAAGTTCGGCATCCCGTTCTCGGAAGTCGATACGGTGTACTTCGGCGCGGGCGTCGAGCAGGACCGCATCGACACCGATGCCGCGACGCCGCAGAGCTACAAGGACTACGTGACCGATTTCGGCCGGATCTCGACCAACGTGCCGCTGACGGTCGGCTGGTCGCGCGATTCGCGTGACAGCGCACTGGTGCCGAGCAAGGGCTACTTCACGCAGGCGAACGCCGAATACGGCACGCCGATCGGCGGGGCGGAGTACTACAAGGCCGATCTCCAGGCCCAGTACTATTACTCGTTCGCACGCGGCTTCGTGCTCGGCCTGAACTTCCAGGGCGGCTACGGCAACGGCATCGGCAGCAAGCCGTTCCCGATCTTCAAGAACTACTACGCGGGCGGTATCGGTTCGGTCCGCGGTTACGAGCCGAGTTCGCTGGGTCCGCGCGACAAGACGACGAACGATCCGATCGGCGGCTCGAAGATGATCGTCGGCAACATCGAGCTGACGTTCCCGCTGCCGGGCACCGGTTACGACCGTACGCTGCGCGTCTTCACGTTCCTCGATGGTGGTAACGTCTGGGGCACGGAAGGCAGCAGCATCGGCGCGAACGGCCTGCGTTACGGCTACGGTCTGGGTCTCGCGTGGATTTCGCCGATCGGTCCGCTCAAGCTGAGCCTTGGCTTCCCGCTGCAGAAACACGAAGGCGACCAGTACCAGAAGTTCCAGTTCCAGATCGGGACGGCATTCTGACCGGGCGGGCAGGCGGGTTTGCCAGTACCAACAGAAACGAGAGGGTGACTTTGCTAACGGGTATGTTTTCCAGACGTTTGATCGGGGCAGTGGCGCTGTCGCTCGCGACGTTCGTGTTTGCCGGAACGGGCGTCGCGCATGCGCAGGAAGCGAAGATCGCGGCGGTGAACTCCGACCGCATCCTGCGCGAGTCGGCGCCCGCGAAGGCCGCGCAGACCAAGCTCGAAGCCGAGTTCGCGAAGCGCGACAAGGATCTGCAGGACATGGCGCAGCGCCTGAAGTCGATGTCCGATGCGCTGGACAAGAGCGGCCCGTCGCTGTCCGCGATCGACCGCGCGGCGAAGCAGCGCGACCTGTCGCAGCTCGACAGCGACTTTCAGCGCAAGCAGCGCGAGTTCCGCGAGGACCTGAACCAGCGCCGCAACGAGGAGCTGGCCGCGGTGCTGGACAAGGCGAACAAGGTGATCAAGCAGATTGCCGAGCAGCAGCATTACGACCTGATCGTGCAGGAGGCGGTGTACGTGAGCCCGCGCATCGACATCACCGACCAGGTGCTGAAGGCGCTCGCGGCGCCGGCCGGCAACTGATAGCAGGAGCAAGAGAGGCGCATGGCATTCACGCTTGAGGAAATCGTCCGGCGGTTCGGCGGCGAGGTGGTCGGCAACGCGGCGCAGCGCGTCGTGTCGCTCGCGCCGCTCGACCAGGCCGGTCCCCAGCAACTCGCGTTCCTGGCCAACCCGAAATATCTGTCGCAGGTGGAGACGACCGCCGCCGGCGCGGTGCTGATCGGCGCGGACGATCTCGCAAAACTCGCGTCGCGCGACGCCCGCAACTTCATCGTCACGCCGAACCCGTATGCTTATTTCGCCCGCGTCGCGCAGGCGTTCATCGACCTCGCGGCGCCGAAGGCCGAACCGGGCGTGCATGCGAGCGCGCACGTCGATCCGTCCGCGCAGGTCGCCGCCACTGCGGTGATCGGCCCGAACGTGACCGTCGAGGCGGGGGCGGTGATCGGGGAGCACGTGCGGCTCGACGCGAACGTGTTCGTCGGCCGCGGCACGAAGATCGCGGCGGGCTCGCATCTGTATCCGGGCGTCACCGTGTATCACGGCTGCCGGATCGGCGAGCGCGCGATCGTCCATTCGGGCGCGGTGATCGGTTCGGACGGCTTCGGCTTCGCGCCGGACTTCGTGGGCGAAGGCGATGCGCGCACCGGTAGCTGGGTGAAGATTCCGCAGGTCGGCGGCGTGTCGATCGGGCCGGACGTCGAGATCGGCGCGAACACGACGATCGACCGCGGCGCGATGGCCGACACGGTGATCGACGAGTGCGTGAAGATCGACAACCTCGTGCAGATCGGCCACAACTGCCGGATCGGCGCGTACACGGTGATCGCCGGGTGCGCGGGCATCGCGGGCAGCACGACGATCGGCCGCCACTGCATGATCGGCGGCGCGGTCGGCATCGCGGGCCACGTGACGCTTGCGGACTACGTGATCGTCACCGCGCAGTCGGGCGTGTCGAAGTCGCTGCGCAAGCCGGGCATGTACACGAGCGCGTTCCCGGCGATCGAGCATCGCGACTGGAACCGCAGCGCCGCGCTGATGCGCAATCTCGACAAGCTGCGCGACCGCATCAAGGCGCTCGAAGCGGCGGTCGCCGCTCAGCCGTCGCCAGGCGACGACTGAGCGGTACCCCTGACGCCGCAGCGCCACGGCGCGGGCGTCGCGCCGCGGCGGTCGGCATGCGAAAGCCGGCGTTCGGCAATACGACGCCGGCTTTCGCGTGCCGCACCGTGCGCGGGCAGATCCGAATGCACGTCGCCCGGCGCGTGGCGCATACTTCGCGTCAGCGCGGGCCTCACCATCCGCAGTCATCTTCGCGCAATTCGTGCGTGAGCAGAAACACCATGAACATCGAGAAAATCAACTTCGACATCCACAAGATCCTCACGTTGCTGCCGCACCGCTATCCGTTCCTGATGGTGGACCGCGTGATCGACCTCGTGCCGCACAAGAGCATCAAGGCGCTGAAGAACGTGACCGTCAACGAGCCGTTCTTCACCGGTCACTTCCCGACGCGCCCCGTGATGCCGGGCGTGATGATCCTGGAGGCGCTCGCGCAGACCGCCGCGCTGCTGACGTTCGCGGAAGAGCCGCACGATCCGGAAACGACGCTGTACTACTTCGTCGGCATCGACGGCGCGCGTTTCAAGCGCGTGGTGGAGCCGGGCGACCAGCTGATCCTGAACGTGACGTTCGAGCGCTACATGCGCGGCATCTGGAAGTTCAAGGCGCATGCGGAAGTGGACGGCGCGGTCGCCTGCGAGGCGGAGCTGATGTGCACCGTCAAGAACGTGGACCCGGCGGCGTAAGCACGCGCCGTCCTGTGCCGGGTGGCGCGCGACGCGCCGCGGCACGCAACAGACTCGGAAGCGAGGGCGAATGACCAGGATTCATCCCACTGCGATCGTCGAGCCGGGCGCGCAGCTCGACGAGACCGTCGAGATCGGACCGTATGCGGTCGTCGGCGCGCACGTGCGCATCGGCGCGCGCACGACGATCGGCTCGCACAGCGTGATCGAGGGCCATACGACGGTCGGCGAGGACAACCGCATCGGCCACTTCGCGTCGATCGGCGGCCGTCCGCAGGACATGAAGTACAAGGACGAGCCGACCCGGCTCGAAATCGGCAACCGCAACACGATCCGCGAGTTCACGACGCTGCACACCGGCACGATGCAGGACACCGGCGTCACGATCATCGGCGACGACAACTGGATCATGGCGTACGTGCACGTCGGCCACGACTGCCGGCTCGGCAACAACGTAATCATGTCGAGCAACGCGCAGCTCGCGGGCCACGTGATCGTCGAGGACTACGCGATCGTCGGCGGCATGTCGGGCGTGCACCAGTTCGTGCGGATCGGCGCGCACTCGATGCTCGGCGGCGCGTCGGCGCTCGTGCAGGACGTGCCGCCGTTCGTGATCGCGGCTGGCAACAAGGCGGAGCCGCACGGGATCAACGTCGAGGGGCTGCGTCGCCGCGGTTTCTCGCCGGATGCGATCTCGGCGCTGCGCTCCGCGTATCGGCTGCTGTACAAGAACGGCCTGTCGCTCGAAGAAGCGAAGGTCCAACTGGCCGAACTCGCGTCGGCCGGCGGCGACGGCGACGCGCCGGTGCAGGCGCTGATCGCGTTCGTCGAGCAGTCGCAACGCGGCATCATCCGCTAGGCGATGGCGGCGCTGCAAACCCGTCCCCTGCGCATCGCGATGGTCGCCGGCGAGCCGTCCGGCGATCTGCTCGCCGCGTCGCTGCTCACCGGCCTCGCGGGCCGTCTGCCGGACACCACGCAGTACTACGGGATCGGCGGTCCGCGCATGGCGGCCGTCGGCTTCGACGCGCACTGGCCGATGGAGAAGCTGACGGTGCGCGGCTACGTCGAGGCGCTGCGGCACATCCCGGAGATCCTCGGCATCCGCAACGAACTGAAGCGGCAGCTGCTCGCGGACCCGCCCGATGCGTTCGTCGGCGTCGATGCGCCGGACTTCAACTTCGGCCTCGAACATCCGCTGCGCGACTCCGGCATCCCGACGATCCACTTCGTGTGCCCGTCGATCTGGGCGTGGCGCGGCGGCCGCATCAAGAAGATCGCGAAGGCGGTCGATCACATGCTGTGCGTGTTCCCGTTCGAGACCGCGATTCTCGAAAAGGCGGGCGTCGCGGCGTCGTACGTCGGCCATCCGCTCGCGGACGAGATTCCGCTCGTGCCGGACATGCCCGGCGCGCGCCGCGCGCTCGGGCTGCCGGACAGCGGCCCGGTGATCGCGGTGCTGCCGGGCAGCCGCCGCTCGGAGATCGAACTGATCGGCCCGACGTTCTTCGACGCGATGCAGGTGATGCAGCAGCGCGAGCCGGGGCTGCGTTTCGTGATGCCGGCCGCGACGCCGGCGTTGCGCGCGCAGTTGCAGACGCTCGTGGACCGGCATCCGGGCCTCGCGCTGACGATTACCGACGGCGGCGCGCAGCTCGCGATGACGGCCGCCGACGCGATCCTCGTGAAGAGCGGCACCGTCACGCTCGAAGCGGCGCTGCTGAAGAAGCCGATGGTGATCTCGTACAAGGTGCCGTGGCTGACCGGGCAGATCATGCGGCGGCAGGGGTATCTGCCGTACGTTGGGCTGCCGAACATTCTTGCGGGCCGTTTCGTCGTGCCGGAGATCCTGCAGCACTTCGCGACGCCGGAGGCGCTCGCGGACGCCACGCTCACGCAGTTGCACGACGAAGCGAACCGACGCACGCTGACCGAAATCTTCACGGACATGCACCACGCGCTGCGGCAGAACACGTCGCAGCGGTCGGCGGAAGTGGTCGCGGAGGTCGTCGAACGCCGCAGGAGGCGGACATGACCGACAGCGCGCCGAAGCGCGAGCGGGCGGCAAAGCAACCCGCGAAGCAACGCGTAAAGCGGCCGAGCGCTCCGCAGCCGGGCCTCGCGTTCGATGCGCCGGACGAGATCGTCTGCGGCGTCGACGAGGCCGGGCGCGGGCCGCTTGCGGGGCCGGTCGTCGCGGCGGC